>JBBRAU010000013.1:0-9697 GCA_038206475.1 Patescibacteria group bacterium | reverse complement strand
CAACCGGTCACCAGACCGTAGTTGGCATGGGTGCCTCCTGGGCTTTGCGCCGAAAAGTTCAAAACGCCTCTTTTGTTACTACCATCTTTATTAGAAAAAAGCAGCGGGATATCAACCGAAGAATTAAGTACTCGGCCGGTACTGTCCCAATAAAACTGATCGCCACAAGACAGGGCACTACTAGATTGGCCTCCACTAGTGTTAGCAACCGTACTGTCGCGATAGAACCGCTCCCAGCTACCGCCGAGATTGATAGTGCCGCTATTGGCAATAGTTGGACCACCCACGCTATGACCACCAATACCAATGTGAGCTTCTTCGGCGCACCAATCTTCACTATACGCACTAGCGCCGGCGGCCTTTGCCCCTGGCGGCCGCTCAAATGAGCCCAGTAGCGCGAGTATCCCTATCAGAAATACGCCAAATGAACCGAGCGCTAAAATGACCAGTTTTCTATTGTATGTAGTCATGGTGTGTTTATAGTCCCTTCAACGTGCCAGCGGGTCACGAAAGCTGTATTGGCCTCACCGGCCCCATTGCTTTGATCAGTGTCCTTGAGCGATCCCGAGTGGAAGGGATTCGCGGCGCCGCCATAGCCAGCGCGATTAACAGGTGTTCCGGAGATTGGGTCGTAATGAAAGTCATTATTGTTGTTGTAGCAGTTACGACCAGCCAAGCTAATATTAGTTTTTTTTACGTAATCTGGAACAACTGGCCATGTCCAGCCACCCCCGAACAGCGCCCCTAAATAAAGGGATCGGCGTTGATAACGATACCAGCGGCTGGTCTGAGCACTATCGCTACTGTAGTCAGGAGAAACGCCGGCATACAATTCAGTTGCGCACCAATATTCTTGCCAGGTGGTGTAAGTAGCGGCTTTGGCCAATTGCTTGGTGCCAGCCAAGGCCAACCCCGCCACACCCAAAAATAGAAAAACAAAACTGACACCCTTCAAGGCGACTGGCCAGAGCTTGCGTAGGTGAAATATTTTGCCCCTCATATAAGATTCAGTTTAAGCCCTTCATAAACTATCAGCAAGCCCTAGGCCAGCAGATGGTTAGTAGCTAAGCTGACCAGCCACAGGATAATAGCCGCCACTACCGCGGTGCCAAAATCAGCAACACTGAAACCGGGCACCAGTTTAGCGACCAACACTAGCATTAGCGCATTAATAACAAACGTGAACAAACCAAGCGTCAGTAAGTTGATCGGCAAGGTTAATAGCAACAAGATCGGCCGTACTAAGGCGTTGACTAAGCCGAGCGCCACGGCCGCCCACAGCGCCGTCCAAAAACTAGCCAGAACAAAGCCGGGCAGCAGCTGCGAGACCAGTAGCAGAATAAGTGCGTTCAGTAGCCAGCGCAGAAAGATCATACTTTGAGTATAGCAGAGACAGCCGGCGGTCTTGCAACTGTTTCTTGTTCGTATTATGTTCGGTATATGTTTGAGCCACCCCCTTTACCACAGACCAATCGGCGTTATCTGTTTGTGGATATGAACGCCTACTTTGCCAGTTGCGAGCAGCATCTCCACCCCAAGTTACTCGGCCAACCGGTGGCTGTTACGCCCAGTTTAGGCAGCTCACTAACCTCTGTCTCGTATGAGGCCAAAGCGCTGGGCATCAAAAACGGCATGCGGGCGATGGACGCCCAACTGGCCTGCCCAAGCCTGCGGGTGATTGTGACGCGTCACCGGCCGTACCTGCACATTCATCAGCAGATTGTGAAGATTGTCGAAAACCTCAGCCCACACGTTTCTGTGCGCAGCATTGACGAGGTTGCCATTCGACTGTGTCGCAATGAAGATCCGTGGCTGCTGGGACGCCAGATTAAGCAGGACATTGCGAGGCAAATTGGTCCCGCCCTCAGGTGCTCGATTGGCATTGGCCCAAACGCCTGGCTGGCTAAACTGGCCACCGATTTAGAGAAACCGGATGGGTTAGTTGAAGTGCGACTAGCAGACTTGCCGACTGTTTACCGAGCGCTCACCTTACCTGATTTGCCGGGCATCAACTGGCGTATGGCCCGCCAGCTGCAGCGGGCAGGTATCTCTACCCCCTATTTACTCGCCACCGCCGAGACGAGCTGGCTTGAGCAGCGGTTTGGTAGCTGGGGATTGCGCTGGGCTTGGCAATTGCGTGGCTACGACGGCGTGCCGGCTGTTGGTCTGGGCAGTTTTACCCATAGAGGCGGCCAACGAAAATCGCTCTCACACTCCCATGTGCTGCCGCCAACGTTGCGCTCGCCACAGCGGGCGCGGCAGGTACTACGCAAACTGGTCGAAAAGGTTGGCCATCACCTGCGTGAAGAGCAGCTGATAGCGCATTATACATGGTGTGTTATTAGGTTTGAGTCTGGCCAAAATCACGGCTTTGGCCGTAGGCTATCAGGAGTGTCTAGTACCAGCGAGCTGTGGCAGGCCATTTGGCTGCCGCTGGCACCGGCTTGGCGGCAGCCGGTCAAACAGATTGTCGTCGGCGTCGCTAATTTGTCTCCCAGAACAGCCGAAAGCTATCACCTGTTCCCCGAAGCCGAAAAAGCGGCTCGACTAAGCCGAGCAGCTGATGACATTCATAATCGCTTTGGCGTCAATGCCCTACAGAGCGCTCGCCTGCTCGGCCAAACTGAGATCGCTGCCGACAAGATCACCTTTCAGCCGTATCGGTTTAAAGGAGATTATTTATGACTTTCGACAGGTTGAGAAAACAAGCACCTTATGCTAGTCTATGTCTTAGCAAACGGGCTCGTAAGAACCCTTGCTATATTGAGGCTCGTAGCTCAGTTGATATGAACCAAGTCTTCGACCGAACCATATCAACTTCGCACCCCACTCCCTCACTCCAGCCCCGGAGCTTCGCTCCGAGTCTGAAGTGAGGGCTCGTAGCTCAGTTGATTAGAGCGCAGCATTGACATTGCTGAGGTCAGAGGTTTGATTCCTCTCGGGCCCACCAGTTGTCCATCCACCCAAAAAGAGTGGGTAGACAACTGGTTTTTTTGTTTCAAAAGCAAATAGCCAGACCCTGGTGCTGCACAGCAGAATCTTTTCATTGCAAAGTAAAAGCGTGAAAGACTTACTCGCCTGCCTGACTGTGGGCAGGCAGGCTGATGATAAGTAACCTTTTTACTCACAGGTTCGTCATAGCCTTGACGTGGAGTGCTCGCCGCCATTACGATGGGATCAATGATGACTCAAGTGGCAGCAACTGGGCATGATATGCTAGGCGGACTACGAAAGGCCGCTCTTTTGGCTGTCGAGCCTGGTCAAGAGTAGAGTTCGCCACAAGCGACTCGTCGGCCCATCCGCTCGCCTCTCTCGAATAGGGTCATACACAAGGAGAGAGGAATGGGTTCCCGCGGGAGCCCAACTGGCCCAGCCAGTTTTTTTGTTGTTTTGCACCTCTTAGAAGAAATAAACGATCTTAAGAAACAGTGCGTTCTCTTGGGACTAAAGGAAATCATGACCGAACACCGCACCTCTCCATCCTCTTCCAAATCGCTGTCGGTTCGCGACGCTGGACAGAAGGGTGGCCGCGCCACCGCTGCCCGGCACGGTAGTGAATTCTACCGCCAAATCGGTCGCAAAGGCGGCCGCACGCGCGCCGCAGAGCTAGGAAATGAAGGCTTTGTCGAACTCGGCCGTAAGGGCGGCCTGACCCGCCCGAAAAAAGTGACAAATCAAAAAACAACCTCGTAATGCCCTGTTGGGCAGCACGATAAAAAGGAGCATTATGCCACGCCAATCTGATCGCCAAATGAACAACAATCGTTCGCAAGAGGGGTCAAAACGCCAAATTAGCGAGGAAACCCGTGCCAAGCTGTCTGAGGCTGGTAAAAAAGGCGCTGCTGTTCGCTGGGACAATAAAGTCCTCTAAAAATCAGCTTATTACAACCTGATCCCAACCCTGCGCACAAAAAACCGGCTACAGCCGGTTTTTTGTTTAGCGGCTGAGTTTTTGCCAACTGTCGTCTGCTTGAAGCGCCATGAGTTGTGACGGTTGGCCAGTAATGGTAAAGGGTGGGTCTGGCTGCCAGAACAGAATACCCTGGTCGGCAAATTGTCGGCTCGCCTCCTCAAGCGAAGTTAAAATGGGTTGACCGGACAGATTAGCGCTCGAGGTGGCCAGCGGCCCGGTTTGCTCCAACAGCTGGCGTAACCAGAGCGGCTGCGGCACGCGAAATGCCAAAGAACCGCGGCCGCGGTGCAAATAGTTAAAGGAGACATCCGGCACCGGCAAAATAAGGCTGTTTGGACCAGGCCAAAACTGCTCGGTCTTCTCAGCCGCAACCGTCGTCCCAAACTGCGCAACTTCTGCCGCGTCAGCAATCAGCAACACCGGCGGCTTGTCAGTCGGCCGGCCCTTCAGTGTGTAGATACGCTGAACAGCCTCTGGCTGGAGCGCTGAAGCGACAATGCCCAAAACGGTGTCGGTCGGCATGACGGCCAAGCCGCCAGACGCCACGTGACGTACTAGCTCATCAACCGGCATCGTGTTCAACCTTCGGGCACCACTGGACCGTCGTCAAATCAATCCGCCCGCCTCTGACATCGGCCCCTTCAGCGGTCAATCGCTGCGTTTGCCCGGACAGGCCGCCAAAGGCGAACTGCTGCGCTAATTGTCCGGCGGCATTGACCACGCGATGACAAGCCACGTTCTCGGGCTGGGAATTAGCATGCAGCAGCGAACCGACCTGCCTTGGACTTGCAATACCGGCTAGCGCCGCCACCTGACCATAGGTCAGTACGCGACCAAGCGGAATCGCCCGCACGACTATCGCCAAGCGCTCGGCCGGCAGGATGGCCGTATTTGACGAGCCACAGGCCGTCACCTCATGCCGAAGCACTGTATTGTCTTTGCCAAACCAAAAGCTGGCTTCAATGTTGTAGCCCAGCAGAAACTGCGGCAGCCAGTAGCGATCATCCGGCCACATCAGATCATAGGGAATTATCGAGAGCGTAAACCAAGCCGGCCGCATTTCCACTGTTTCCGTCGGCTCACCAGCTGCGCCAGCTATCCGAAACAATTGGCAGATAATGTGTAGATCTTCACCGCCGGGCGTAAAAAAATTGAGCTGGCCGGCCGGCTGAAGCTGAATATTAGCCAACCCTGATTCTTCTGCCATTTCCCGCTCAGCCGCCGCAGCGGCCGTTTCGCCAGGCTGAAGTTTGCCGCCAAAGCCATTCCACAAGCCCTGACCAAAGCCGCGTTTTTTCATGGCTAAGAGCAGCCTGTTTTCTTGCTGCCACAGCGCCAACGTAACGATACGTTGTTGCATGGCTACTCCTTGCTCTCGGCTAAAATTGCAGCTGCCAATTTGTCGGCATCATGAAAAAGCGGCTGCCGCTTACTGACCACATCATACAAATGAACTGGCTTACCCAGCAGCTGCTGCGACTTTGTCGTGATGTTGCGAATATGGCCGAGTTTGCCCTCATCGTCGTTGCTTCGCACAATATGATCATTGACGATCACCGTATCAAAGGCCGCGTCTCCGCCGTATTTAAGCAGGGCAGCTACATGCTGCTCGACAGTGTAGCGCTCGGTCTCACCACGCTCGGTTGAGACGTTACAAACATACAGCTTCTTGGCGGTGCTGGTTTGAACCGCCCGCCGGATGCCGGCAATCAAAAAGTTGGTCAGCACACTGGTGTAGAGACTGCCGGGTCCAATCACAATCACATCAGCCTCGGCAATAGCGGCCACGGCGGCTGGATTAGCGGCTACCTTGGCCGGCACTAAAAAGATATCTTCGATCGCAGAGCGATGGCCGCCGCGTACCAGCTCTTGCTCACCAACCAACTCCTGCCCGCTGGCGAGGCGACCGCCAATGTGAGCGTCGCTGAGCGTCGCCGGCAAAATCGTCCCCCTGGTGGCCAAGAGCAGGCTAGCTTGTTCAACTGCTTTGGCAAAACTGCCCTCCTGCTCACACAGTGCCATCAAGAGTAAGTTACCCAAGCTATGCCCGGACAGCCCGCGCCCGGAGGCAAAGCGGAAGTCAAATAGCCGTGCCAGCTCGGCTTCATGCTCAGACAAAGCAATTAAGCACTTTCGCACATCACCTGGCGGCACAATCTTAAACTGCCGGCGCAGGCGACCAGAGCTGCTGCCGTTATCGGTCATGGCAACAATCGCGGTCAATTTGAGCGGGTATGGCTTGAGGCCACGCAGCAAGCTAGATAGGCCGCTGCCACCGCCGATACATACGACATGAGTCTGTTTCATCTGTCTGAGCGTAGCGCATCTAGGCGCGAAAAAGCCAGATATCACTTGACAAGAGGCTTTATTGACAGTTATTGAACTTAACTCTGTTTTGCACCGAAAGGAGTGGGTAATGAGCATATCGATTTTCCGGCTGGCACAACAACTCTCACTGGCTGGGTCAACATCTTGAATTGCGATCGCCCTCGGCAGCGGACGATCGTGAAACAAACGGGGTTGATTCCAATCTTCAACCTATCAAAATGGGATTGGCGAAGCTTCATGGCCGCTATCCAGAAAATGCTGGAGGCTGAAAACGACCGTGCGTACGTAGTAGCCCACCAAAACACCGGCAGTTTCACCGCCGGTGTTTTTTTGTACGGACGAGAGAAAACGCGCTACAGTAGGCTTGAAATGATGAAATTCTTTCGCTTATTTCTACTGCCGGCACTCCTGTTAGCCTTGCTTACAGTACTTTTAATCCGACAACGGCAGGAAATTAGCCAACTTCTGGAGATCACCAGCCACATACAACCAATTTATTTACTGTGGCTCGGAGTCTTGGAGCTTGTCTATTTAGCCTGCCGAACGGTGGCTATTCAAGAGAGTTATCGCTTGTTCGGCGAGCGCCAACCATTTTTGCGTCTGTATCGCTACCACATTCGCGGCCTATTTTACGCCTTAACCACCGGTCTCGGTTTTTTTGCCGCTTGGGGTTACTTTTTCCGCCAGATGGAGCGTCATGGCGTCAAACGCAGCACCTACCTTTTTGGCCAAACCAGTGTGCTGCTGTCTGACTATATTGCCAGCGCTTTGATGGCCAGCGGTGTGCTTTGGCTGCTGTTTCAAACGAATACCTTGCCGACGTCGGCACACAAAGTGGTTGGCTTTATGGCTGCTGCTTTTGCCATCGGTTTCCTACTGATGCTGGCCCTGCTGTCGACCCTATCAGCCGAACGTACCATACTCAGTATCGCCTTTTGGCTGCGCAACCGGTGGCAACACCTCAGGAGCAAGTTGCCGCTGCCAGCGGAGACGCTGCGTCTTTGGGAGGGCGAGTTGGCGACAATTCGTCAGCACATTCGCAGCCACTTTCTGGCCGCGGGCACGACATTGCTCTTCACAGCTGCGGCCAACGTTTGCCTGTTCATAATCATGGAAATTGCCCTGGCCGCCTCAGGCATCCACTTGCCTTGGACGTTGGCGGCTTATGCCATGATTATCGGCCTTATCTTTGTCGTCGCCACACCCACACCAGAAGGTATCGGCACAGCCGAAATTGCCATGACCGGCGCGCTTGTTCAAGTCGGACTGCCGCTGTCGGCTGCCCTCAGCACGACGGCGCTCTTTCGCTTAACCACACTCTGGTTTCCCTTCTTGCTTAGTGCATTGATTCCGCTCTGGCGAACCGACCCTACCTAACATGACCCCAAAACGCGACCATTTGAGTGTTATTTTGATTGTTCTGGCCACCATCCTAGCCGGCTTTTTGAACTTGAGTTCGACCTTACTGCCGGCTGAGCCAGCCAATATCGCCAGGCTCAATGGCATCGTGCCATTTAGTATTCGACATGGCGCCCGGCTGCTGACCATCATGTCTGGATTTGGCCTGATGGTACTGGCTCAAGCTCTCGGCCGGCGCAAACAACGCGCCTGGCTGGCAGCCTGTTTATTATTGGCGATAAGCATCGGTCTGCATCTCATCAAGGGCTTAGACATTGACGAAGCGACGGTTGACCTGGGCTTGCTCGCCCTACTGCTTTGGGCTCGGCGGGAGTTTGCTGTTGAGAGCGATGCTGCTTCGCTCAAACTAGGGCTGCAGCAAACCATTCTGCTCATAACGGTAGCCGTTGTTTTCGGGTTAGTCGGTTACCGGTTGCTCGACTACATTCATCTGCTACCGTTTAACTGGCTGAACACCCTACAGAAAGTGCTCAAATTACTGCTCGGCATCAATCCAGCGCCTGGCCAACCTCTGCCGCGCGACATTCGGTGGTTTCAAGATAGCGTCTCCTTGATTGGCCTCCTCACTTGGTTTAGCGGCATTTTTTTACTGCTGCGACCAGTTTTGCTAGCGTCCTCAGGCAGCAACCAAGAACGCGCTCAGGTGGCTGAATTGCTGGCCGTATATGGGCAACTACCGCTGCAGCAGTTAGCCTTACTGTCAGACAAACGCTACTTTTTTGGACCAGAAGGCGGCTCAGCTATCGCCTACCGACTGATCGGCTGTTACGCCATCGCACTGACCGACCCTATTGGCCCGCCAGCAATCCTGCCAGAGCTTGTGTCCAGTTTTAGTCGACAGATGCGTCGGCTTGATTACGAGCCGGTCTTCTTCCAAATTTCTGATCATAGCCTCAATGCCTGCCGAGCAGCCGGACTACACACAATGCGCCTCGGCCAGGAAGCAGTTGTTGATACCGCCAAACTGGATCTCAGCCAACCAGGGTACAAATCACTGCGCAACAGCACCGCGCGCCTGGAGCGGCTCGGCTACCGCTGCCATTTCGTCGCAGACTGCGCCACGCCACTGCTGCTCCGGGCACTAAAGACCATCTCTGATGAATGGCTAGCCAGCCAGCATGGCAGCGAAAAGTCATTCTCACTCGGCCGCTTTGACTACGACTACCTAGCCGACAAACCGCTGCTCTGGGTTAGCGACATCTCCGATGACCCAATCGCCTTCCTGACCTTTGTGCCGTACCCAAATAACCGCGGTTTCATGCTTGACCTAATGCGTAAAAGCAGGCAGGCACCCAGCGGCGTCATGGAGTTTGCCATTTCAGAAGCGATCCATGCGCTCCGGCAGCAGCATGTACCGTATCTAAACCTTGGTCTGGTTGCTTTTGCCGGTCTGGATGAAAGTGAACGCCTCACCGAACGAGCTGGTCGCCTCATCTATCATCGCTTCCGCCACTTCTATGATTTTCAAGGTCTTTACCGTTTTAAGCAGAAATTTCAGCCAGTCTGGCAGGATCGCTATCTGGCTTACTCCTCCCCGCTCCGGCTGCCCAATATATTGCTGGCCATTATTCGCGCCAACTCTGGCGGCAGCCTGAAAGGGTACGTCACTAAGAAGATGCTCTGAGGCATCATTTGGTGTGCTGACAGCCCCCTCTCCGCAAACACCCCCGTTCGTAACCGCGCTGCTCAGGACCAAACTGTCTGTCTCTCGCTTCGCTCGACCCCCCCGATTCTCGTCTGAGCTCTCATTAAAAACAAAACATCCAGTCGAAAATTTGAAAGTATAGAAATAAGAACCTCAACATGGCTAGGCAGCCATAGTTAGGCTAGAGTGGAAGTAGAAGATTCGGTTGTTTCGATACGCATAGGAGAATCATATGCCCGGTCCAGAATCAGTCGGTGGCCCACCGCCAAAAGAGAACGCAGAACCGCCGGCCTCTCCCGAGGGGATGGCTGCTTCAATACCAGAACCCTCTGGTCAATTCATCCAGCCGGAAGAACCGCTGTACTCTCCAGAGCAGGGAGCCCGCGAACCGC
>JBBRAU010000012.1:0-9976 GCA_038206475.1 Patescibacteria group bacterium | reverse complement strand
TTAGATTCAAGTTTTGGTAGCGCCACGGGGAGAGACCCCTGGCTCACCGCCGGTTGGCGGATCGCCGGGTACCCCCGTTCGCTCCGCTCACGACCGAACCCGCTACGCGGGCTCAACTCTATGTTGGTTCACCAAGCTTGTGCCGGCCCACAGGGCCGCTACAAGCTTGGTAGCGCCACGGGGAGTCGAACCCCGCTTCTTAGATTGAGAATCTAATGTCCTAACCGATAGACGATGGCGCCACATGTTTCCGTTAGCCATCGTCTTTACCTGGCGGTATAGACGATGGCGCCTCACTGCGTTTGACGTCATCTTCTTTCACTGACGTGATAGACGATGGCGCCTCACTGCGTTTGACGTCATCTTCTTTCACTGACGTGATAGACGATGGCGCTGTGTCTGGCTAGCCAAAAATGTACCACAATTAGCCATGTTTTTAAAGAGATGCGCCTATTGCATTATGGCCTCAAATTAGCTATTGTCTGATTATCTCCTCCCCTGCCGGCCCGGAGATACCTCGCCGAACACTGTTCGGCCCCTCCAACGCCTGGACACACGAGCTCCCCTCCAGCTCTGTCCAGGCGACTTTTTTATATGCTCATTTTTCCGGAAGTTGGAAAATGCGTTTGGTGGCTTCTGTTGTGTGACGGTCAACTGCTATCGCTGGTTGATTGAGCAATACCGCGACGCAGTCGCGAACAGCCGTCAAATAGGTCGGCTCATTTTGCTGGCCGCGGAACGGCACCGGCGCCAAATATGGGGCGTCCGTCTCAAGCAAAAAGTCGTGCCCTGCCGCTTCAAGCACAGCTTGAGCCTCGATCGGTTTGCGATAGGTAATATTGCCAGCAAAGGATAGTGTGATGCCAGCTTGCCGGTAGCAGTGGGCTACTTCAGTATTACCAGAATAGCAGTGTGAAACAGCCTTCACGCGGTGGCCCTTCAGCAGCGGTATCACCGGCTGGTAAACATCAAACTGCGGATGTGAGCGCAAATGTAAAACAAGCGGCTTGTTGGTCGCTTCTGCCAAGCCGATCATCTGAATCAGAAACCGCTGCTGTCGCTCAAATGTAGTCTGCAGTTTCGCCTCCGGCGTGCGGAAGAGGTCAAAGCCAACTTCGCCGATAGCCACAACGTTGGGCTGCTCGGCGAGCGCCGTCAGCTCAGCCACCACCTCGTCGATTGGGCCATACTCAGGCAGCTCGGTCGGGTGAACGCCAACGGCGGCAAAGCAGTCTGGCTCCGACCCTGCCAGGGCAATCGCCGCTCTGGTATCGGTCAAGCTCGTGCCTGGACAAATAAAAGCGGTCACACCGGCCAGGCGCGCCCTTGCCAGTACCGCCTGAACGTCGCTTGCGTACACGTCATCATGCAAATGGCAGTGGCTATCGATCATGAGGCTGATACTAGCGCAGGGCGGTTAGTTGCGCCAACAGCGCTACGGACAAGACGAGAAATGTGGCCACAACCAGCCGCTTCGGCAGCCGCTCATGGAGCAACCGACGTTCAGCTACCAGCACCAACAAGGGTGCTACCGCCAGCCCGGCCAAACTGGCAACTAAGCCGCTGCTGTGAACAGCCGTGAGCAGCAGAATCATGGCGGTGCCACCAGCCAAGCCAGACAGCAGCAGCGGCCACCAGAGACGGCGGGTAGTCAGCTCCTGCAGGCGTGGTTTAAACAAAAATAAGAGTACCAGGCTAACCGCGCCAATGCGCAACAGGTAGAATAGGGGCGCGGGTACCAGTGCTGTGATTGGCGCCCAGAGCAGCGTCTCAGCCGCCCAGCCAATGAGCAAAATTGCGTGCGCCGGCTGCCACCGCAGCGCTTTAGTGTTCAGGCCCCGGGGCTTGATAGTTCCCAATGAATGCTGCGTATTTAATGGGGTAGCGGATAAGTGCGCCCAAATGACGATGATGGCGACCAGGGTAGCCAAAACCAGCGACGTCAAACCGGTCATTTGCGGGTGGAGTAGCCAGCTGAACAGCGGTGCTAACAGCGGCACAGCCAGCACCGACAGCTCAAGCTCACCCAGGCTGGAGTGGCGAAGTGCCTGGTAGTATGCCAAATTCCAAATAATGGCCAGCAGAATGTCGAGCGTCAGCAACCACACCAGATGCGGTGACCAAATAATGGCCGCCTCTGGCACCAGCAGCACCGCCAAAAAAGCAGCCACGGTCAGAAAAACGCATTCTATTGGCGCTAGCTCCCTGATATGGCCGCCGCGCACACGGAGTAAAAATTTATCAATAACCATGCTGCCGGCCAGCAGCAGCGCGGCAACAAGCGGCAGTGCCAGCGACAAAGCCGATAGCCCTCCGAGGCTGGTCATGGCTGCTCAAGCCGCGGAAAGAGCGGCTCAGGTTGGCCGCTGTCTAGTTGCGCCGCAAGCTTGCTCGCCGTCTCCGGCAAAAATGGCTGCAACAGATAGGCAACTTCATACAGGGCCTGGTAGATCGGCTGCAGAATGCCGCTCAGACGCTCTGGTTGGGTCGCAGCAATCTCCCAGGGCTTTTGCTCGGCCAACTGCTGGTTTAAGGCAGAAACGCGCTCCACAATACCGTTCAAGGCCAAACTGAAGTCGCGAGCTTGCAAGGCCGCCTGGTACCAGTCTGGCAAGCTGGGTGGCAGCGCCTCTGGACGCAGCACCTGGTAGCGCTCAAGCATGGTCAACGTACGTTGGACCAGATTGCCTAAATTATTAACCAGGTCAGCCGTGTAAACCGCCTCAAACTGCTCAGTCGAAAAGTTGCCGTCGTCAGTGGTTGGAATGGCTTTGATTAAGTAGTAACGTACGGCATCAACGCCGTACTGCTCAATAAGCGGGAAAGGGTCAATTACGTTGCCGAGCGACTTGGACATTTTGTGGTGATCGTGGTTGATGAAACCGTGAATGACAATCTCTTTCGGCAGTGGCAGCTTGGCCGACAGCAACATGGCCGGCCAAATAATGGTATGAAAGCGAAAAATATCTTTGCCAACTAAGTGTAAGTCGGCCGGCCAGCGGACAAAGTCGGACCGGTCAATTTCCAATTTATTGCGGTCGGTCCGGGCAGCGGTTAAATAGTTGGCCAAAGCGTCAAACCAGACGTACATCACCTGGCTGTCGTCACCGGGCACCGGAATGCCCCAAGCCAAACTGTCACTCGGACGCGAGACAGAAACATCGGCACTGTTGTCCAAAAAATTGAGTGTCTCCTTGGTCCGGTGAGTCGGGCTAATGACGATATCGCCGGCGGCATACAATTTCTGCAGCTCCGGCACGTACTTACTAAGGCGGAAAAACCAGTTTTCCTGCTCGCGCTCCTCCGGCACTGTGAGGTGGATTGGACACTGTCCAGCCTCATCCAGCTCAGCTGGTTGCTTGTACTCTTCGCAACCAACGCAGTAGAAGCCACGGTAGGTTTGTTTGTACAAATCCCCGGCTTCGGCCGCCAGCTGCCACAGCCACTGAGCGACGGCGACGTGATCAGGGTCGGTCGTCCGCACGAACGCATCGACGTCAACCGTGACCGCTTTGAGTAATCGCTCAAACTGTAGTGCCAGAACGTCAACAAACGCCTGCGGCGTTTGACCGACAGCCGCCGCCGCTCGCTCAATCTTCTGTCCGTGCTCATCTGTCCCGCTGGACAAAAAGACTTCGCGGCCTTGAAGGCGAGCATAGCGGGCCAGTACATCAGCCTGGATATATTCTAAGGCATGGCCAATATGCGGTTTGCCGCTGGCGTATGGGATTGACGTTGTTAGGAAGTATGGTTTCACACGCTCAAAATAGCATGAAAACGCTAGTCTCGTGAAGCGCTCGGCAAGACCGGCACAAGAGCAAAGACAAACTCACCTTTTTTACCCGGCAACCAAGCCGCGGCCGCACTGAGCGGGCCGCGCCAGATCTCTTCGAACTTTTTTGTCAGCTCGCGGCCGATCACCAGCGGACTCGACGGGGCAAAGCATTGGCTTAAGTCAGCCACCGTCCGCAGCATGCGCCCCGGCGATTCAAAATAAACCTGCGGCCAGGGCAGCTCATGGGCCACGGCAACTAATTTCTTCAGCTCAGTTTGACGGCCCTTCTTTTTCGGCAAGAACCCGACAAAAATATATTGATCGGCCGATAGCCCCGAGGCTGACAATAACGTTGCTCCGGCCGAGGCTCCCGGAATCGGCACAACCGTCACTCCCACAGCGCTCGCAGCGGCAACCAGCGACGCAGCCGGGTCAGCAATACCAGGGGTGCCGGCATCGGTTACCACGGCAATATTCTGACCCTCTTGTAGGCGGGCCACTAATTCGGCCAACTTTTCCGGTCGGCTGTGCTGGTGAAAACTGAGCATTGGCACCGAGATCCCGAGGTGATGCAGCAAGAGGCCGGTGCGGCGGGTGTCTTCGGCCGCAACCAAGTCAACTGCGGTTAGCGTTTGTCGCGCCCGCTCAGTAAGGTCGGACAAATTGCCGATCGGCGTCGCTACTACGTACAGCGTGCCGACCGCCGCGCTATTCATGCTCCCTGCACTTTCAATTGGCGGAAAAGCACGCCGCCGAGCAGCAGCGGCAGCCAGAAGGTCAGCAGGCGGTACAGCAGCACACCAACCGTGGCCAGGCCTGGCGGCACACCAAAGGAGATAAACAGGGCAATCAAGACCGCTTCAGTTGCGCCCAGGCCTTGCGGCGTAATCGAGAAAGTCATCGACAGCACACAAATGGTGTAGGCAATGACCAGTACGGGGAACGGTAGCGGCGCGCCAATTAAGCTAAAAACTGTCCACAGCTCTAACAGGCGCAGTGGTGCCGACAACGCCGCGTGCCAACTCAGTTTCAGCAGAGTGCGCCGTTTTTGCCAGGCCTGGTCAAAGGCGATGAAAAAGCTCTTGGCATTAGTGTTGAGTAAGCGCGACAACGGCTTGAGCAGCTTGCCCGACTCGGTGACTTCACGCACCACGCTGTGAATTTGGCGCAGGTGCAAGAAGATAACCGTCAAAATACCGAGCAAAATAAAGATAAAGGCCAGCAGCACTAAACCAGCCGACAGGACGCTGTCGGTCAAATGGATGAGGCCAAGACCGGTGATAAAGAGAATAATGATGAAATAAAGCAGCAGGTAGCCATAGTCAAAAATAGTCGCCAGGGCGTTGGCAAACAAAAAGGTTCCGGCTGACAGTTTCTTGCGACCAAGCAAGCGCTCGGCCAAATGCAGCCCCGCTAACCCGCCGGCCGGCACAATAATGTTGGCCGCTTGGCCAGACAAGAGCAGCTTGGTGACCTCGCGCTGGGGCGCCTCGGCCCCAAACCAGCCGTAGATGGCCCGGTAGAGGCCGGCGCGGTTCCACTGATAGATCAGCTCCGCCAAAAGCGCCACCAAAAAGAACGGCCAGGCATTCTCGGCAGCTTCAAAAGCTATGGCAAATTCGGCCCGGTGGACCACAACCAACCAAACGACCATCGCCAATAGTGCAACCGACAACAAGCGCTGCAATTTCGCCAGGCCGCTGCTCATTTAAGTAGGAAGCTTGCGACCATCAACAGAGCAAAGGCGCCGGTAGTCAACATTGCCAGGCGAGCCAGCCACAGGGTCAACTTGGCTGGCTTGTAGTTCCCGACCACCTTTGGATCTTGGGCGAGTTTCAGGAGAAAGAAAATCAAAATCGGCATCAGGGCGCCCTGTACCACCTGCGAGAAAATAACCAACACCAACGGACTGTAGCCGCTGGCGGCCATAACTAAACTGGCGATGATGACCAGCAAAATGGTGCCGTAGAAGCCTTCGGCCTGCCACTCTTTGGCGTCTAGCCCAGCATGCCAATTGAACAGCTCGGCCAAGGCATAGGCCGCGGAACCGGCTAGCACCGGCACGCCCACCAACCCGCCGAAGAGAATGCCGAGCGAGTAAAACAGAAAGGCCGCCTGGCCAGCAATGGGCTTCAAGGCTAAGGCGGCCTCTTTGGCCGAGGCGACCGAAATACCGGCCGTATGGAGCGTGGCGGCTGCAGCGACAATAATGAAAAACGAGATCAAATTAGAGTAAATCATGCCCCAAGCCACGCTGCGGTCCTCGGTTTTTAAGTCACGGACGGTCTTGCCCTCCTCCAGCTCCTCGGTCGCCTGCCAAAACACCAGGTACGGAGAAATAGTCGTACCGAGCAGGGCCACGGCAGTGCTCAGGTACAGCGCCGTCACCGGAATATGCGGCACGCTTTTCAGCAGCACGTCAGCCCAGTGCGGATGAGCGAGCAGACCAGAAATGACGTAGAGCATCAGCAGGGGCGTCATAATAAAAATCAGCTTCGTCACCACCTGATAGCCGCCGCGGAGCAGTGTCAACAGCAGCACTAAGCCAATCAAAGCCGACCACAAACTGGCCGGCGTATTGGTCCAAAGCCCCATAATTTCACCAACCGCGGCAATGTCCGCGCCAATGGTCAGCACGTTGGAGATGAGTAAAATACTGACAGCCACCGTTGCCCAGCCCAAGCCAAAACGGTCACGAATGAGCTTAGCCATACCAGTTTTGGTTGTAATCGCTACCCGTGAGGCCAGCTGCTCCGTAGCAATAAGGAGCGGTGTCGCCCAAACAATCAGCCAAAGCAGCGAAAAGCCGAATGTGGCGCCGGTCTGGGTGTAGGTAATGATGCCGGACGGATCATCATCGGCCGCGCCGGTAATGACACCGTTTTTGAGCGAATCAACGAAGTGGCGGCGATAACTGTTTGGTTTTGGTGCATGGTGAATCATGCATTCATTGTAGCCTGACTGCGCCCTTGCCCCAAGGGCCAGTGTTGCATATGTGCCCTTATGTCCTTATGCGCTCGGCCGGGTCTCAAGCAACCGGCGCCAGTCCGCTAAAGACAGCTCCTCTGCCCGAGCAGTCGGCGGCAATGCCGCCCGCTCTAGCCAGGCGGCCGCTTCACCAGACGCCAGTTGCTCCCCGGCGGTCAAGGTATTTTTAAGCTGTTTACGCTTTTGGCTGAAGCCGATTTTGACTAACCTCCGGAAGGCCGGCTCAGCCAACAGTTGCCGGTCAGGATGATTAACCAGCTTTGGTTTGAGCACAATCACAGCACTTTCCACCTTCGGCGGCGGCGAAAAAGCCCGCGGAGACACCATAAAAGCGATGTGACAATCAGCGAACAGCTGGCAAAACACGGACAGCAAACTACGCGCACGACTGCCCGGCACAACGACAATCCGTTCAGCCACCTCTTTTTGCATCAACAAAACTATCCGTTCCAGCGGCAGCTGCCAGTCAAAAAGCGCAAACATGAGCGGCGAGCTAATCTCGTACGGGATATTGGCCACTATTTTGACCGCTTTGAATTCTGACCCTGCCAAGCGGCTGGCCAGCTCTGCCTCAAGCGGCAGTTGAATGGCATCCCCAACGAGCAAATCAACATTGTCGGCCTTTGGCAGCAGCGCCGCCAGCAGCTCATCGCGCTCGACTGCCAGTACCCGCCCGGCCTGCTCGGCCAATTCAGACGTCAGCACGCCATGACCCGGTCCAATTTCTAGCACCAAATCGTCTCGACTCAAATCGCCGGCCGCCACAATCCGCCGCAGCACGGCCCTGTCACGCAAAAAATGTTGCCCCAATCGCTGTCCCATCTAGGCCTTAATTAATCCGGAATCCATTTTTCAATTTTGACATTCATACGGCCGACGCCGATGTCGCCGATGGCGGCAAAAGCGTCTTTTGATAAGTCAATTTCGGCGCCGGTTGGGCCGTAGTCGTTGATGGTGACAATAACATGTTTACCGCTGGCCATGCTGGTCACCAATACGTTGGTATTCTTTGGAATTGTTTTTGAGGCCGCCGTCAGCGGGCCGACGCCGCGGCCGGTGTACCAGGTGGCCACGCCGGAGGCGATATAGGGCAGCTTGGTACCATGTTTCACTTTTTTGATCTGCGGTGCGGTGGTGATTTTATCAGAGGTTAACTTGCGGCTGACTTCTTCGCCATCTTCACGGCGAACGTGGTAAGTTTTGGTCCGCTCACCGTTTTTTCCCTCCTGCACTACAACAATTTTGCCCTTCTCAAGCGTGGCATCATCAGTCGTCACGGTGTCATACAGTATAGCGCTTTTATCAACGACATCCGTTTCGCTAACCCGAATAATAGTCATAGTCGTGTCGCCGCCGAGTTTGGCGTCACGGGCTGGTGTGACTTTGTCTAAGTCGGCCAGCTCAATATTGGCGTCGGTCAATGCCTCAGCCACGGTTGGCGACCAGCTTTTCCAGACGCGGTGACGCTTACCGTCTTTCAAGGTCAACACCGGCGCCCGCTGGACGGTCACCGTCGTGCCAAGCCCCAGCGCCGGATCAGGTAAGAAGCTGACACGGTCGGCCGGATCAAGTTGGATGTGGAGCGCCGTAAGCACCGCCGCGTTGTCGCGAACAACCTCAGACAGATGGTAGGTCTCGCCACTGGCCTTTGGCACGTCTTCATAGCGGCTGGGCATTGCCTTGACCGCTTGCGGCATCGCTATGATAAAAAAGCCCACTATTAGGCTGCATACGGCCAAACCGCCGTACCGCCAAGATGGTCGCCGTGACATTACAACTCCTCCGTCAGTTCTTCAGGAATGTCGGCCAGGAAGCGGCTGGGTGGGTTAATCTGGAACGAGCCAAATAGCCGACGCTCTGAGGCACGCAGCAGATAAAGCCGCTCTTTAGCCCGGGTCATGCCGACGTAGCAAAGCCGCCGCTCCTCCTCGAGTTGGTCTTTCTCTAGCAAGGCCCGACTGTGCGGGAAGATGCCTTCCTCAAGGCCAAGCAAAAAAACGACACTAAATTCTAAGCCTTTAGCGCCGTGCATGGTCATCAAGGTCACCGCTTCGGTCACCTCGCCCGGCTCATCAATGTCAGACAAGAGTGCCACCTCGGCTAAAAAATCATCAAGTGTTTCAAACGGCTCGGCCACCGTTTTTAGCTCTTCCAGGTTTTCCATGCGGGCGATATCTTGCGGATCATACGGGTCGTACTGGTCGCGGTAATTGGTACTCTCCAGGACGTACTCAATAAGCTCAGGCAAACTGCGGTCAGCCGCCCCAGCCCGCAACTGGTCGATCAGCTCAAAAAACTGTTTCAGCTTGGGATTATCTTTGGCATCCGGCAAGGTTGCCCGCTCAGCCGTTTTCGGGCCAATGCCGCGGGCCGGCACATTAATGATGCGCCGCAGCGCGGTCAGGTCAAACAGATTGTTCATTAGACGCAGGTAGCTGACAATATCGCGAACCTCTTTACGCTCATAGAAGCGCAGACCTCCGACAATGCGGTAGGGCAAGCTAAAGTTGAGCATCGCCTCTTCAACCGCTCGCGACTGCGCGTTGGTCCGAAAGAGCACCACCACCTCGTTTAAGCTATCAATCGCGCCCAGGCGCTGCAAACTCTTGACCTCGCGGGCGACGAACTCGGCTTCATCCTTCTCGTTCAATGCTTCGTACAGTGCCACCGGCTCACCGACGCCTTTCGTGGCCACCAGGCGCTTGTCTGTCCGTTCAGTGTTTTTCTCAATCACCGCCTGAGCGGCATCTAAAATAACCTGGGTTGAGCGGTAATTCTCTTCCAATTTAATGACCGTCGTGTTCGGATAGTCACGCTCAAAGTTCAAAATATTTCTGAAATTGGCGCCGCGCCAGGAGTAGATACTTTGAAAGTCGTCACCGACCACAAACACGTTGCGATGCTGGTCAGACAGCAACTTGATCAACTGGTACTGCGGTTTGTTCGTATCTTGGTACTCGTCAACAAACAGGTACTTCCAGCGGCGTTGGTAGCGGGCCAATACCTCCGGGTGCTCCTGAAACAGACGGAGCGGGTACAGCAAGAGATCGTCAAAATCGAGCGCATTAGCTTCTTGCAGCACCCGTTCGTACTGGCGGTAAATAGCGATAATGTCTTCATCAAAATGGCTTGAAGAATAGGCGCTGTAGCCGTCTGGGTCGAGTAGCTCATTTTTTGCACCAGAGATGAGCGACGACACCAATCGCGGCGCAT
>JBBRAU010000011.1:0-11386 GCA_038206475.1 Patescibacteria group bacterium | reverse complement strand
ACTGTGTGACAGGCATATTAAATTGGCGTGTCAGAAAATGTTGTGAACGAGTACCCCAGATGCTGCTCTCAAACAAGCAGAAGTATACTCATATGTCAAGTGTCTCATGCTTTGACCAAGCGTGGGCAGGGCTAAATGAGGCGCGATATACATAGGTCTCGGTAACAAAATAGCTCAAATTGGCTAGCTATTTCACACTCATTTATACATAATTCACGCTTGGCGGGCTCGACCGGGATATGAACCATGGCGGCTACGCCGCCAGAACTATATAGCTATTTGCTCGCTCGGCTCGCAAGCCGTTATCGAACCTCCGGTTCTCAACCGGCGAAGTCACAAAAGAGAAGCCGTTTGGCCACTTGGTGACCAAACGGCTTCTCTTTGGCGGGCTCGACCGGGATCGAACCGGCGATCACCTCCGTGACAGGGAGGTATGTTAACCGCTACACCACGAGCCCAGATAAACTTGGAGGGACAACCCGGCTCACTTGCGTTCGCTTGGGTTTTCCCTTCCGACCGCTCTCTGCCCACGCTATCCCTATAAGTGCAAACCGCTAAGAAGGGAAAGGATACGGCGGATCGCTTCCTCCCTTTCCTTGGTGCGTCGTGGCCGGGCAGAGCCCTTCTCCCACGGCGGTTGATTTTTAATTTAGCCTAAAATTGGTGTTTTGCCAAGCGCTACGGGTGAACAAACTGGAGAACGCGACCCGTCTTACGCTGCGCGGCCAGCCAATCAGTGATCGAATTATATTTGCCCTGGTTTTTCTCAACCAAAATGACATGATAGCCCCATTTGGAACGCACGAGATGGTCCACCAGCTGGCCAGACGTACCGGCAAAGACAGCCTCCTCAAAGGCTGGGTCAACCTGGCCGGCCGTGAACTGGCCGATTTCGCCGCCTTGATCGCGCGAGCCTTTGTCTTCACTGAACTGCTTAGCCAAATCATCGAATTTGGTTAGATCTTTTTTGGCTTGGTCGAGTACCTGTTGCGCTCGCGTTTCAGCTTCACTGCGCGTCTTTTCATCGGCATCGGCCGGCAGAGCAATTAAGACGTGCTTAGCCTGACCAACCTTAACTTGACCGTCGATTTTCAGTTTTTCTGTCACCTTCTGTCGCACCAGCAAATCAGCGTGGACGGCTTTGTAGTCGGCAATCGTCATGCCATAAAGGTGACTTAATGTGTCGGCAATTTCTTTTTCGGAAGCCAAGTCTTTGACATCGGCCTGGTAGGCATCGTCAACCTCTTTGCTGGTCACTTTGATGTTCAACTCACGGGCGGCCTGGCCAAAAATTTGGCGGTCAATTTTATCAGTTAGAACACTCTCTGCCACCTTTTTGGCGTCGTACGCGTCGCCTTTAGCACTGGCCGTGTGCTCAACAAAGCCCACGGTGCGCCAAAAGTCGCGGTAGAGCACTAAGCGGCCGTGCACATAGGCCACAGGATAAGGCACTACACGGCTGACAGCGAGGCTGACAGCGGTCGGCGGCGGCTGGTAAATATCAACGCCGACTAATATTAAAATAACCAAAACGGCGGCCAACGCCAGCAACAAGCCACGACGTGGCAGTTGAGCAAGCCGATTGAGTAGATTGGTTTTTATTGCAAGCTCCAAGACATCGTTACCACTATAGCCGAAAAGAGCAAACCAAGCACGACAATGCCAAACGCATTGAGCGGCGGCAGTTCGCCTTCTGGCGCGGCCAGCATGATAGTGCAGAGCTGCCACAGCGTCAGCACGGCCGCCCGGTTAGCCGGATGTGTTGGCCAAGCCAACAACATGGTCGTCAGTTCAAGCGTACCAATGAGCAACAGCAGCGCCAGTGGCTGCAAACGGGCCGACCAAGGCGTGTTGGCCAGCCAAAGCGGCAGCAGGAAGCCGATAACCGCCAGCAAGCAGAGCAACCCAAGAGCCAACCAGACTGGCAAGCTTTGGTTTACCGCACCATTAATCAGATAAAAAGCACTAAGAAAGTAGCCAAGCGTCAGCGCCGACAGACTGCTTTCAGGTTTTCCAGTCGTACTTGGCCGCCAGAGCATCCAAACGGCGTAACCTAAAAAGAGAATAAGCAGCAGTTTATAGCGGAAGACGGTTTGCACCTCAATATTGACATAGCCGAGGGCGCCGACCATGAGGCCGGCCGTCAATATTATTTGCGCACGGAGCGGGCGCGGTAGCTGGCGCCAAAAAGTGGACCGCAGCCACGGGTATCCACCAGGAAGACTCGTTTTTGCAGTGGGAGCTTTAAACGACCGCGTCGGTGCTGGCTGTTTTACCGTCATCATGTCGCTTAATACGGCGCAGCCGAGCTACTGGTCTTCTGGCTCTTTGTGCTGCCGCCGCTACCCAGAACCAACTCGATATCAGCTTGGCTGTCACTTGTCTTATCCAGCTTCGTTGGTGTGGCAGTAAAGCGTTTACCGAGTAAAACAGCGGTATACGGATGATGGCCACCATCAAGCTCGTGCACTTCATTCTCTTTTTGCGTTGGCGCTGTTTGGATCGTTCCGGTCAACAGGTAGCCATAGCTCTTCAGTGTTTTGGCGGCGTCGGCCGCCGCTCCCTTTTTGCCTGTGGCATCAATCAGCTGAACGGTCGCTTTCTCCTGCGACAGGAATGGCTCCGGCATTAGGCTGTGGGCATAGCGTTGAATGTCGAGGTAGCTGTTGTAGCCAAGTTTTGGCAGTAAGTGGTAGCCAAACTGGGTGCCGGACGGGCCGTCGACCAGGAGGGCCAAACTGGCACTGTTATCAATGACATTCATGGTAGCTGAGCCAAAATCAACCTGGCGGGCAATCGGCAGCAGCTTACTAATTTCTGAAGTAGAAATATCCGTCCGCAGATGTTTGCCAACCGCCTGAACGAGGTTGGTTAATTTGACCGGATTAGACAGTGTGCCGGCGGACAGCGCCTTGTCGCGCATGGCCGCTAAAATGAGCTGCTGGCGGGCACTGCGGGCAAAGTCTGAGCCCTCCGCCGGATTAGCCGAGTGACGGCTGCGGGCAAACTTGAGGGCGGTCGTGCCGTCCATTTGCTGGACGCCGGCTTTGACGGTAAACGGTTTGTAACCGACCATTCTGTCGTCGGGGAAGGTGAAGTCGGTGAAGCCGGTTTTGACATTGACGGTAATGCCGCCGAGGGCATCGACCGCCTCTTTGAAACCCTGGAAATCAACGTCAACATAGTAGTGAATCGGCATATCTAGGATGGTGCTGACAGCATTGACTGAAGCTGCCGGACCGCTGCCGGCCTTCTTTTGCTCAGCGTACGAGTAAACGGCGTTTAGCTTAGCGTAGCCGTCCCCTGGAATGCGGACCAACAGGTCGCGCGGCAACGACAGAAAGGCCGCCGTGTGGGCAGTGGGGTTAATTGAAATAACCTGAATGGAATCGGTCAGGTTGCCGCCTGGATGCTCAGGCCCCCCGCGACCAATCAGCAAGAAACTGATGCGGCCATCGCCTTCACGGTTCAGGACAGTCGGGTTGGGTTTCGCCGAGTTATCGAGGAGTGGCGCACCGCCGGTGGTGTTTGGCGCCAGAATACGTTGACTGGCTGACAGGGTCGTAAACAGCAGCCACAAAAAGACCGCCAAGACGGCAAACACGAGCGCCCAAATAAAGGTAACGAGCGGACTTAGCCGCCGCTTACGCGGCGTTGCAGCAGACTCACGCTTGACAATCTTCACGCTTGTTATTCTAGCACGCAGTATTTAACGCTGCAATTTCGGGGCCGTTATGGTTGGCACACCGCCGTAGTTGAGTCGCAACTTAGTTGGCGTGGTTGGTTGCCAACTTTCCGGCGTTGGCCGGTCTGGACCGCGGTAGGTAAGCAGCGGTACTGACAGTGCGTAACACAGACCAAGTGCTAAACTCGCCGCCAGTCGTAGTCCCGTGTACGAACCCGGACCAATATTCAGTAAAATTCCACTGATATCAGTCACACTCACGTGGTGTTCCGCCAGCAGTTGGGCAAGTCGGGCTGCTGCTTCACGCTCAGCTGACTCTTTGCGCCACGTGCACTCTGCCTGCTCGATGCCCGACTTATCCAAGAGAGCTAAAGACAGCGGGGATTGATGAAAATCCATGGCTACAATCACACTGACTCCACGGTGAGGCTGCGGACATCACCAGCCGTAGCAATATCAAGCTTCCAGACGTTAGCAAATACGTGATTGGTTGGTAGCCGCTCCGGCCATTCAATAACAGTCAGTTGCGCCTCCGTTGCCGCCTCCTGCAAATACGCTAACAATTCCGGGTCGACCGTCTCCAGACGAAACAAATCGGCGTGAATCAGACGCTGCTCAGCCGACTCACCCGGGTGCAGCACATACTCCTCAACCAGACTGAACGTTGGACTATTCACCAGCGCATCAACTCCGGCGACCGCGAACAAGGCTTGAACAAATGTGGTTTTACCAGCGCCAAGCGGCCCGGACAGCAAAAGCACTGCGTGCTTCGACAGTTGCGGCCGCAGCGCCTGAGCAATGCCCCGCCAATCGCCAATGCTTACTTTGTCATACTTCGTCATACTAATTGAAATAGTAGCAAATATATTATTATATGACGAATATTGATGGCTAGGGTGACAATTTATCCTGATAAAGGAACAGCCACAGCAAGCCAAGCAAAACCCCGGCCGTCAAGGTAACTGTTTCCACCTGGTGGCGTTTGCTGCTGCCGCTGGAGCTGGCCAGCTCAGATGCTTCTGGCGCACTAGCTGCTTTGGCTTGACCAATCAGCCCGCCAGTCAGTTTGGCCGCCGTCGTTGCTACCTTCTTGGCCGTCGTTTTGGCCTTGATGCTGGCGGCTGTTTTTGTGGTCACCTTTTTGTCAGCCTCGCCGAGATACAACAGATCAAGCACCGACAGCACCGACAACCTCGGGCTGCCCCGATATACCTCCATCCGACCGCGCACTCGCCAGCGCTGGCCGCGACTGGCTGCAATTGAACTGCGCACTTCGGGAGGCAAATAGACGCGCACTTTGCCCAGCTCGTCCGCCAGCCAAAAACCCGTTCCGGTCAGTGCCGAGACTTCGCCGTCAAGCTCAATCGCATTGCCGACCAAACGCTCAGCGTCATGCGGCGTGGTCTCGGTCACTGGCCCAAGTGTCTCCGGGTCAGCTGTTTCGGCGGTGGCTACGGTCTTGGCGGCTTGAGTGGGAGCATCACCAGCACTGGTGTTCGCCTGAGTCACCGCCGCCAACCAGTGCCAACCGCTATCATTGAGCCAAGTTGCACCGGTGGCGGCCTTACCGTAATTGCCGCTGCGTTCAAGCACCGTATTGCCGCGTTGCAGCAGTACTTCATCACCGCTGTTGCTTAAACTAAGCGCCGTCGTTTTACTATCAAGCTGAAAACAACTTTTAGCATCGGCCAGGATACCGGTCAGATCAAAGATGTGCGCCTCCCCAACCGTATCGGTGACCGTCAAGCCGACAATCATGCCCGGCTCAGCGTTGCTTGAGCACAGCTCAATCCACTCGCTAACGCCGCTTGGCGGCGCTGGATAGAGCGCGTGCAGATGAACAGCAAGCGGGGCGTGCGGCAGATTAGTTGGTGTCAGTTTTTCGGCAGCCAGCGACAGCACCAGCGACGCATCCATCGCCGTGACCAGGCCGTCCTGATTAACATCGGCCAGCAGTGCTTGCTCTGGCGAAAGCTCGGGCTCATCACCCTCAGCCAACTGTTTGATTAAAATACTGTCTTGGACGTTGAAGCGACCGTCCTGATTGACATCGCCGCGGCCGAGCGGTGTTGGCGGGGCGGCCAAAGCGCTCTCTTGGCCATCTTTCCAGACCACTAGCTGCCCTTGGCCACTCGGCACCTTGAAGGCAGCTGCAGCCGGACCAGCCAACGGCACAAGCAAAGCCGCACCGTTACTCCGCCAAACTATGAGTGAATGCTCATCGGCACCGGCCAGTTGGCTAGCCGAAACGGTTTGATCGCTCGCTGCCGCGGAGTCAGCGACTGTGACGCTACCAAGCGCTACCTCGCCAGCCTTAGTCGTACTGCCTATCGGGCGCAATGCTAAATAAACCTCGGCTGACCCGGGCCCAATGCTGCTTGAGAAATGAAATGGCAGGATGAGCCTGCCATTGTGAAGAAAGTGATCGAGAGTGACATAGCCGGTGGTCCACTGGCCGCCATCAAATAACGAACCGCTCTCAGTGCTGCCCTGACGAATGCGCAGGCGACCTTGCCAAGCCGAGGGATCGGCCGTCGTCAACACCAGCGCGCTATCTTGGCTGGCATAGGCTACGGTTGGCGCCAGCTGGACAGTCACTTCAGGCAGCGTCGCCGCCGAAACTACTGGCGCCATCAAGAGCAAGCCAGCTACCACCAACAATCCGCTTGCGAGAAGCGAAAACGGCCTCATACCATTCAGTATATCTCGTTCCGAAAGTGGTTGGCCAGAGTGTTGCGCTGCCGGCTTTCAGTTGGGCTGGTCTCCCGCTAAATAATCAACATGGCGTCGCCAAAGGAAAAGAAGCGGTAGCGCTGCTTGATGGCTTCGGCGTAGGCGGTACGAATCAAATCCACGCCAGCAAATGCCATCGTCAGCGCAAGCAAGGTCGAGCCCGGCAAATGAAAATTGGTCATCAGTACGTCCGTCAGCTGGAACGGGAAGCCGGGCAGAATAAATAAATCGGTCGAGCTGGCGCCAGCCTGTAATTGGCCGCCTCTCGTCGATGCTTCAAGCGCTCGCACCGTGGTTGTGCCGATGGCAACAATACGCCGGCCAGCTAGCCGAGCAGCATTGACCGCCGTCGCGGTAGCACCTGGGACCGCGTAGCGCTCATGATGCATGACATGCTGACGCAGCTCCTCGGTTAGAACCGGCAAGAAAGTACCGAGGCCAACGTCGAGCACAATATCAGCTAGCTCAATTCCTTTGGCCTGTAGGGCGGTTAGCAGCTCTGGCGTAAAGTGCAAGCCGGCGGTTGGCGCCGCCAATGAGCCTGAGACCGAAGCATAGACGGTTTGGTAGCGCGTCTCCGGCACCGCCTGTTTGACGTACGGTGGCAGCATCACTTCGGCCATCTCATCGAGCACTGACTGCTCAAGTGGGGTCGAAGTTGTCAGTTGCCACAGCGGCGGCTGGTCATCGGTTAGTTTAAGCAGCTGGCCAACTTGACCATCCGGCAGCGTAATCGATTGGCCGCTTTTAGCCCGACCGCGCACAAAACAGTGCCAGCTAGCCCCACCGGTCGTTTCGCGATCAGACGGGACCCCAATTACCGTGGGTAATAATTCAATTAACGTAAGCTCGAGTCTGCCGCCATTCGCCGTTTGGACGGTCATTTTACGCCGGCTGACCTTGGCAATATTCCGCACCAGCAGGTCATCGCTTTTCAAAAGCTGCGGCAAGTCAGCCACCTGGTGGTGGCTGATGCTTTGCTCTGAGCGATTAACCAGCATCAGCCGAGCATCACTCCTTCGCTCGGTCGGCTGCTGGGCGATGAGGTCAGGCGGCAGTTCAAAGCACAACTCCGACCGTTTCACGGTCGCGGCACCTTCGCCCCCATAGCAATCAGTTCGTCGTCACTGTCGTACAACTGGCCGTTGATAATGCCTCGCAACGGGCCCAGTGGGTGACGCTGTGCCGGCGGCACGCCGTCCTTGGCCTGATTTGACAAGTCAGTGATTAAATTGGCTATTTCTTGCGGAAATGGCACCTTCTCAATTAAGAAGCGCTCGACCGCACCGGCCGTCTCCACACGGACATCGCCAAAGTTAGCCAATGTCTCAATAATACCGTTTCTGATGGCCGTCACATCTTCGATATTTTCCAGCGCCAGCTCGGAGATAACACGCGAGAACAAGCGGTTTTGGTCAATGTCAACCAGACGAACATTGGTTAAAATATGCACGTCAAAGTAAAAATCAAGCCAGGCGATAGCAAAAAATAGGCCGAGCATAAACAGGTAAGCCGTAACCACAAGAGCGGCAATTTGGCGCGCCAAACCAGTCAAGACGGCAACGCCTGGCCACGCAAAAACAACGAGACCGAGAATGCCGAAGGCGGCTAAAAAGACTAAAATAATAGCTGTCGGCAAGAAATTTAATATATCGCGGCGCAGGAAGATAATAATATCTTCGTCCGGCTCTTGACTGGGGAAGGCGTGACGCAGGTCAAGCATTAACTCACCAGGATTAAGCCAAAACCAAAGATGGCCACGATGCTGACGTAGACCAGAAATACGGCCAACGTAATGCCGCTCGAATCGCCGACAAAGCGAAAACGCAGATAGTGGAAACTGACAGCATATACAAAGGCGCCGATAACCAAGAGGAGAACCAGATAGAGCACCAAAAAAATCAGGGTTGACATGGCTTGAGCCTAGGCTATTTTGATCCTTTTGGCGAGTGAGAGCCTAGCGCAACCGCGGCGCCTCTCCATCTGCCGCACTGTACCGGCAAGCAGAGTGATCAGCGATGTGAAATCCAAATGTTTTGGCCCTTTTTTGCCCAGAAAGGCCCGATTGCGTCCGTCATAACCAGAAACGGCAGCTCATTGGCTTGGCCAGCCTCGGAACCGACAGCCAATATTTCGGTCCGGTCCTGGTAGGGCGAAACAAGCAAAGTTGTTGAAAAGGCGGCGAAGTCACCGGAAATTGCCGCTTGAGCCGTGCCGTCCAGCTGCTGGCGATAGCATCGCCGGCAGCGCTTACGCGCTCGGCGCTCAAGATCAGGGTAAAATTGGACCGACTGGGGATCTTCAAGCGGCGTCACGGCCGAGCGATACTCCTCCGGCCGCCAAAGCGACGCGATCAGGTCACACTGCAAGCGAGCGGCCACCTCCGCCAGATCCCATTGCCGACGCTGCACCTAAGCTTCGGTGTCAATATTAGGACTGTAAAAGAAGAGTGTGATAGGCAGGTCACTACGTAGCCGAAGCTCTAAGACTGCGACATAGCTGCAGGCAGCGCAGCAGGCGTGAAGAAGAATGCCCGATTGTGCCACGATTGCAGTTTACGCTTGGCTCTTGATGATAGCCAGCAGCTCATCCCGCGCTTTAACCATCGTCGCTTCGTCGCGAGCTTCAACGTTAAGGCGCAGCAGCGGTTCATTAGAGGATGGTCGGATGTTGGCCCGCCAACGGTCATACTCAATTGTTAAACCATCAAATTCTTTTTGCTGCGCGTCTGCGTAACGAGTTTTAATAGCTGTAAGTATCGCCGGCACGCTCGTAACGCTTGAATTAATTTCGCCCGAAATAACATACTTTGTGGCAATCGGCGCCGTCAGAGCGGTCAATGATTGGCCGGTTCGGCCCAGTAGGTCCAGCACCTGCAGCACTGGAATCATGCCTGAGTCGGCGTACCAGAAGTCGCGATAAAAGTGATGGGCAGAAAATTCAGCCGAAAATAGGGCATCTTCTTTGCGCATGCGGTCTTTAATGTAGCCGTGGCCGACCTTCTCCAGAATCGGCTTGCCGCCGTGCTCGGAAATCGCGTCAATCATCATCCACTCGTAAACTGGCCCATAGATAATTTTGGCACCCGGGTTCTGCGCCGCAACGTCGCCCATCAGCAGGGTAGAAACGTAGGCCGAATTAATGAAGTTGCCGCCCTTATCGCAGAAAAAGACCCGGTCAGCATCGGCGTCCCAGGCGACGCCCAAATCAGCTCCGCTCGACTTAACCAATTCGGCAAACTCAGTTTGCCGCTCAGGCAAAAGCGGGTTGGGTTGACCTTTAGGGAAGTGACCGTCCGGCTCAGCGTTCAAAGGGATGCCGGTAATCGGCAGTTTAAGCAGCTCTATCAGTCGTTCAAATAATTTGCCCTGAAAACCAAAGTTGGCGTCATAGACAATGGTCATTGGCTTCAAGGTGTCGCGGTGCAAAAAACGCTCCAAATAGTACACGTAGTCGTCAATAATGTTTTTGTCTGTAATTGTGCCTGGCGTGGCCGCTGGTGCTGGCAACTGGTCGGCTTCAATCGCGGCTTGCATAGCGCCTAGCCCGCTTGAAGCGATCAGCGGGATAACCTGTTCACGCACCAGCTTAGCGCCCTGCCAGTTAGCCGGGTTGTGGCTGGCCGTGGCTTGAATACCACCGGCCAAGCCGTAGTTGCCGACGGCAAAGTAGAGCATCTCGGTTGAACCCAGCCCCGTATCAATGACCGAAACACCCGATTGCGTTAGCCCGCGCATCGCCGCCTCCGCTAGCTCTTTCGAGTGCAGCCGAACGTCGTAGCTGACCCCGACCGGCCCGGCTGGCTGAACAACGCCAGCGTAGGCTCGGCCCAACGCTTCAAATAGCTCCGGCGTGATCTGATCCGGCCAGGTGCCGCGGATGTCATAATTTCTAAATACCTCAGGATCGATTTGCATACAGTCCTTTCTGCATCCTGCTTTTGTTATAGCGTAAATTAGGCGGCTTGAGAGCCGCCCACCAAAAAGGGGTGAACAATTAACCCAAGAAAGGAAAACTCAACCGATTGGCCTGGATCAAAAGTAACTTAACCGAATATAGCACCGGCATTGCAGCCGCTACTCGGAGCAGATTAGGGCAACAGAGTGAATAAAAAGCCGCTATCTCGTGTGTAATATTTTATCGGCTCACTCGCATCAGCCGAGGCATAGCACATTAGGCCAGGGTAAACAGAGCCACCTATTCGAAGCTTGCCTGAAGTAATGCCATTATATGTTGTTATATACGTAAGAGTGGCTTCATTGTAAGGGTAAAGATTAATGGTTGGTGCGTTGTTTGGTGGTGCATCCGCAGGATTGCTGAAATATGCTTGCGTGTTAGGCCAAGCATAGTAAAAGAGTTTCCAAACTGGAGACTGCCCTTTACTAGGTGGCGGTTGCGCCGTCCAACCTTGCGATGTGTCTAGGTTAGGGTCATAGCCGGGCAATTCGGTTCGGTCAAACCCGGTAAAATAGCCCGTCCCACCACCTACATAATAGTTTTTGGCCTGCTCACAAACCCCTTGAAAAACACTCATAGCCTTACTTACTACCGCCCGTTTACGGGCATTGGTAATGGTCGGCACCAAAAGCGCGGTCAAAATGGCAATAATACCAATAACCACCAATAATTCGATGAGTGTGAAGCCCGCCATCGAACGTTTGATTGATAACATATTAGCCCTAACTTTATTTACGAATCGCTTGAAACGTGATGCCCCGAGGAATACTAGTATGGCGGGGTCACAAGATTGACATCAGCCGAAGCGTCATTGCTTGTTCGGCATAAAATAATCCCGTAACCGCTGCTTAATTTATACTTACCAACAGTGAGATCTCTAGTGTTACTATTTTGAATCAGATCGAGATAAGCTGGATACGGCGTGACTTTTACCGGACCGAGCGCGAGCGAAATGCTGCTAGGTTTTAGCGTATTATCGTCCGACGTAAATCCGGCTTGTTGCCAATTCCA
>JBBRAU010000010.1:0-13877 GCA_038206475.1 Patescibacteria group bacterium | reverse complement strand
TACCGGCCGAGTACTTAATTCTTCGGTTGATATCCCGCTGCTTTTTTCTAATAAAGATGGTAGTAACAAAAGAGGCGTTTTGAACTTTTCGGCGCAAAGCCCAGGAGGCACCCATGCCAACTACGGTCTGGTGACCGGTTGGTTTGTCTGTGGTGGGGCAAGCAATATCGCAAGTTCCTGCACGCCGCAGGGCACACTTCAAACCGCTTGGTCTGCCTTCCCTGACGGGTATCTCTATGGTGACGTAGACGCTTCGGCCGGCAAGGGTCAGGTAAGTCTTGACCCTGAGAATGTCCGTCAGAATGTTACCGAGGCCGATGTGGAGCAGGCGCTGAAAATTGCCGCAGGTTGGGTGAATGATGCGATTGTGGACAACTGGACCAACGATAAACCGGGTTTTGGTGTGCAGAATAAATTACAGGCGGATGTCATCGGCAAAAACCCAGACGGCACTGCGTATCAAAACACTACTAGCAAGAAGAGTTGTGAATCAGGAGGTCTGCCTGATATCGGAGATTGCAAAGTTGATGTCAACGATGTGGTGCTGCTTACCCATGCTTACTGTTGGTATAACGGCAATGTCTTTCAAGCTTTTCAACACCGCAATGATGCTCAACAAGATCCCCAGATCTTTTCTACCGATATTGATAAGCCGGCAAATGGCGATAGTGATGGTGACGGTAAGCTCACCTATAATGACATTGACTTGCTGCTGAAAGCGATTATGCAAGAGAGACCGATTATTTCCAGCACTAAAATGAGTATTGATATGAATACGGATGGCAAGATCAACATTCAAGACGCAGTGCTCTGGCGACAATTATTTGATAGTCGATGTGGTGTTATTAACCAATAAGCGCCCAACTAGACACCGAAGTCGGCCTTCGCTTAGTCTCCTTTGGTCCATTTGGGGCATAGTTATTCTTCTGGCCGGTCTCTTTGTGTTTGCCTTTGCTCCGCTGAGCAGCACCTGGCCGTCTTACAAAGCGCACGCTATTGCCATGTATGTGCACGCCACGGTAGATCCGCTGACCGCCACGGAGCGTCAGCGAGCAGTGTCGATGGCTGTGGCGCTATGGCACGGTGAGCGCACTTACGTGCTCAATCACGCCGTGCCACCAGTGCTTAGCCCGTAGGCAGCACTTTTTTGTCATTGCGAAGCAAAAAGCGTCAAGCGTTTATTGCGAAGCAAAAAGCGCCGCTTATTGCGAAGCAAAAAAAACACGCATATAAATAGGCCCAGTTGTCCACAGTAAGTAGGTAATCTGCTACGCTCTTAACATGAGTATTCGTCGGCTACCGCAGTTGCAGCTACGTCCAAGCAAGCGCACGCTATTTGGTCTGGCCATTATTTTTCCGCTCCTGTTGGTGCTGGATTATTTTTTTCTGCTCGGTTTCGCCAAACAGCAATTTAGCCATGATTTAAACAGCCGACTAAGCGCCATCCAGTCAGACATTTCCTTCTCGGGCACCTCGGCCCAGTGGGATGTCAGCAAATTATATAACGATACGCTCGGCCCGGAGCCGTACGTTATTCTGGCCAACAATAGTTTAATGGTTGACCATGGTAACCTACCGGCTCATTTTTTTACCGACATTGATACGACTGCCTTTGCAAGCCAAAGTTCACCTGTAACCGTGGCCACCGATGCCGGCTCGCGCTGGCGTTTGTTGGTCAAGCCCGTCAACAAGAACAATGAAACAGCCGGCCATATTGCCGTGGGCGTTGAGCTCGGCACCGCGGTGGCAGTGCCAAATGGCATTGATGATATTTTGAATCAGGCAGTGACGCAAATTGCCGGCGAGCTAACGCTTGACCAATATGGCCAGCTGTCAACCGACAATTTGCGGGTGCGCGACGTGCATCCGCTCATTTCCGCGTTTGGCGTTGTCAGAGCCGATGGCCAGCTGCTGCCGGTTACGCTTGGGGCTTATCCCTTTACCGCCAAGGGAACAGCTATCGATGCCGCTAAACAGCACATTGGCACAACCTCAGTGGTCCATCCGGACAGCCTAAATTTCAGCTACTTAGTGCGGGCGGTTGAGCTGAAAGACAACGCCGGTCAAACTCGCGGCGTTGCGGTGGTTGCCGCCTCCTTTCGCGAGACACAACTACTACTTCAAGCGCAAGTAAATGTGGTTGGCGTGCTGCTGGCGTTGTTTGCCATTACACTCGTCTACTTTAGTGCTCCACGCTTTATGCTACGACGTGGCACAATGCCAATTGAGCGAGCACTGCGCCTTGGTGAGGGCGAGAGAATTGAGTTTAAAGAAATTTTGCCAGCCGGTAATTCTCTAGCCAAGCACATTGCCGGTTTTGCGAATACCGGTGGCGGCGCGGTGTTTATTGGTATTAAAGATGACGGCAGCGCGGTTGGTTTAGAGGCAACCGTCGACAACAACCGCAAGCAGCACCCCGGTCAGGCGGGTGACCGCACTCAAAAAGGCCTGCAGAATTTTGATCAAATCGAACGGCATATCGTCAACGATTTAAGAAACCTTATTTCGCCGCCACCGGATGTGGCGCTGACTAAAGAGAAATTTCAAGGCAAAACTATTTTGCGCATCGCTGTCAGTGAAGCTCGGCGGATGGTCTACACCGTCGGCGGCGTCATTTTTGTGCGCCAAGGCAATCAAACGGTACCCGCCAAAGCCGAGGAAATCTTGCGCATCGTTCGCTCCCGAACATAATTTGTAGGCAAGCAACGTTGTTAGGGTAGCAGCAATCTGCTGGCTTGTAGGCACCGCATGAGCGGCGATTGGCACATGAACCCCCGGGAGGGATGCGGAGGGTTTTCTTTTTGCGCCAGTCAGTTAGTGTACAGACAGGAGTGTGGAGTGATGCCTACCCCAGAACAAGCCAGCCCGCCAAAAAAAGTTTTTGCACGAATTGCCAAGTTGGCTCATACGCCTCCGTATTTGACGTCGGAAGAATTACACATTGCTCCTTTGTACGAACACATCGTGGAGGAGTCGGAGCAGGGTGTTTGGTTAGCCGATGCGGAAAACTACACCATGTACGTCAATGCTAAAATGGCTCAAATGCTCGGTTATGATCGTCACGAGATGCTTGGACAGAGCATCTGGGACTACATGGATGTCGAAAGCCGGCGCATTGTCGAAGAGGTTATTCCGGGTCGGCTAGACGGTGAGCGCGGACAGTATGATTTGCAACTACTGCACCGAGACGGCCATCCGTTCTGGGCGATTATTTCAGCGACACCGCTCTTTGACAGCCGGAAGCACTTTGTGGGGTCACTGGCGATGCTGACCGACATCACCGAGCGTAAAAAGGCCAAACAGGCACAAGGTCTGTTGGCGGCAATCGTGATGTCACCTGAACATGCCATCATTGGTCGCGATAATGAGGGCACAATTTTAACCTGGAACCCTGGTGCCGAGAAATTATATGGCTACACAGCGGCGGAGGTGGTCGGACGGTCAATACTGATGCTTGTTCCGCCAGAGAGGCAGCAAGAAGTTTATGCTTCGTTGCGGCGGGTCGCGGAAGGAACTGAAACTCTTCACCAGGACACCATTCGTCTCCATAAAAATGGTCGCCATTTATCGGTCACGATTCACGTGGCGCCGATTCGCAATGAGTGTGGCGAGGTCACGGGGGCTTCAATGATTGTCCATAGCCTTGAGGCCGAAAAATTGGCTGAGGGAAAACTGGCAGAAACAAGTCGACGTGTGGAGCATATTTTAAATAGTATTACCGACGCCTTTATCTCCTGCGATTCAGAATGGCGTATCACCTATATCAATCATCATGCTCACGACTACCTGGCGCCCCTGAACGCCGCGAGCAAGCAGCCTTTTGTTGGCCGTTCTATCGCCGAAATCTACCCGCGTTTTCGTCGTTCGGTCCTCTTTCGTAAATTCAGCCAGATTAAGGAGCAGCAGATGCCACTCCGCTTCGAGGCATATTTGGCAGCTCGGCAGACGTGGTTGGAAGTCCATTTATACCCATTGCGCGACGGTCTGGCGATGTATTTCACCGACGTCACAGAACGAAAACAGACGGCGGGAGAGTTGGCGGCGCATCGCGAACGTCTGGAGTTGGCTCAAACGGCCGGTCATATCGGTGCGTTTGAGTGGTCGGTTGAAACAGGACAAATGATCTGGACGGCAGAAATGGCCCGTTTGTACGGTCGTCCGGATGTAGCGACCACGAACTGGCAGGATTGGTTGAATTTCGTCCATCCGAAGGATCGGCAGCTGCTTGAACGTACGCTCCTTGAGGCCATTGATACGGCGACGGCTATCGAGTCAGAATTTCGTGTGCTTTGGCCAGATGGCTCTTGCCGTTGGCTTAATTTGCGCGCCAAAATATTCTGTAACCGCCGTCGAAGGCCGGTGCGTATTGTTGGCGTGAATGTCGATATCTCAGAGCGGAGAGAAGCCGAGCAGATGGTTCGCTATCAAGCTCTGCACGATGCTCTGACGGGTTTGCCAAATCGTGTTTATTTGCAAGAACGGCTGCAGGATGAGTTGGTGTGGTCCAAGAAAGTCGGTAAGCAAATAGCCGTATTGTTTCTGGACCTGGATCAGTTTAAATACATCAACGATTCACTTGGTCATCAGGTGGGCGACCTTCTTCTCTGTGCTGTGGCCGAACGGCTGAAAGCGTCAGTCAAGCACCATGACATAGTGGCCCGGTTTGGTGGTGATGAGTTTTTGATCGTTTTGACCGAAGTACACAACCGGACACAAATCAAAGAGATTGCTCAGCGTGTTTTGCAAGCGTTCAAGCCGATTTTTCAGCTCCAGGGCTGGGATGTCCACATGAATACCTCAATCGGCATTGCGCTCTTTCCGGACGATAGCGATTCGCCTGAGCAGCTTATTAAGCAGGCCGATACGGCGCTCTACCGGGCCAAAGAGCAGGGTCGCAACACCTTCCGTTTTTACACTGAGCAAATGAATATGGTGGCCAACGAGCGCTTAGACATGGAACAATCATTGAGGCAAGCGATTGATCAACAGGCGTTTGTCTTGCACTTTGAGCCGATGTGGGACCCTAAAACCGGCCTTATTCAAGGCGTAGAGGCTCTCCTGCGGTGGCGTCATCCGCAACGCGGATTATTGCTGCCAGGCGCGTTCATTCCGTTGGCCGAAGACACAGGGTTAATCATCGAGATGGGCCAGTGGGTGCTCCGAGCCGCCTGTTTAGAGCTGAAGCGTTGGCATAAGGCCGGATTGTCGAACATCCTACTGTCGGTCAATTTGTCAGCTCGCCAATTTGCCGACCCCGATCTTATCGGCCAGATCAGCCGTACGCTCAAAGAGATGGATGTCATGCCCAGCCAAGTACAGCTCGAGGTAACGGAATCGGTCGCGATGCAGGACCCACAAAAGAGCATCGCTCGCCTCATGCAGTTACGGGAGATTGGGGTACGCATTGCGATTGACGATTTTGGCATTGGCCAGTCATCGCTGTCGTATCTGAAAGAACTTCCGGCCGACAGTATTAAGATTGATCGCTCCTTCATTGATCACTGTACAACTGATAGTCGTGACGCCGCGATTTTATCTGCCATGATCAATCTAGCCCAAACATTGGGCTTAGAGGTGACCGCAGAAGGTGTCGAGAGCGAGGAGCAGCTATTGTTTCTCGCCGATCGTAAATGCAATCTTGTGCAAGGGTATTTTCTGTGCAAACCGTTTCAGTCAGAGCAATTCATGGCCATTTTGGCAAAAAATCGTCAGAGTATCGCTTTGGTTTAACCAGTTGTATAAAGACCTGATGCTACGCATCAGAACAGGCTATTGTCGCGTATCCTTAATCTGCAATGTAATTCGTGCGAGCGGCAATAGCTTGGCGAACACGGTCAACAAACTGCGGCAGACTTTGTTTGCCCATGTCTTTGTCGGTCAGAGAGCGCAGCGAGACCGACCGGGCCTCGGTCTCTTGTTCACCAACAATCACGGTCAAGGGTACCTTCATCATCTCGCTCTGACGAATACGCTTACCGAGAGTCTCATCTTGCCACAGTTCGGCCCGAACACCGGCAGCCACTAGTGCCGCTGTTACTTCAGCGCCGTAGTCTGCGACCTTGTCTGAGACCGGCAGCACCGTTATCTGGGTTGGTGCCAGCCACAGCGGGAAGGCGCCGGCGTAGTGCTCAATTAGCATGGCTAAGAAGCGCTCAATTGACCCGGCAATAGCGCGGTGAATCATCACCGGCTGCACCTCTTGGCCATGGTCGTCAGTGTAGGTCAGACCAAAGCGTTCCGGTTGGATAAAGTCCAGTTGAATGGTCGCTACCTGCCACTTGCGGCCGATGGCATCTGTGACCATAAAGTCTAACTTCGGGCCGTAGAAGGCCGCTTCACCTGGGCCGTCAATATAGTCAATCTGCTTATCGACCAAAATTTGCTTCAGCGTGTCCTCTGCTTGCTGCCAAACAGCTGCATCGCCCAAGAATTGTTCTGAATGTTCTGGGTCGCGTCGAGAAAAGCGAACTTTAAACTTTAAATCAAATGTTTTATAAAATTCGTCAATGATTACATACATCTTCATAATTTCGTCGCTAATTTGGTCAAGACGGCAATAAATATGTCCATCGTCTTGAGTCAGCGAACGGACGCGTGACAGTCCGTTCAGTTCACCTGGTAACTCGTCACGGTAATTAGTGGTTACCTCGGCGTAACGAATAGGTAAATCGCGGTAACTGCGGTTACGGCTGAGGTAAATTTGGTTGTGGTGCGGGCAGTTCATGGGTTTTAAGACAAATTCACTGTCGCCCTTGCCTTTGACGTGGAAAAGATCAGCTTGAAACTTTTGCCAGTGGCCGCTGACTTCATATAGCTCACGTTTGGTAATGTGCGGAATCCAAACTTGGCTGTAGCCATGCGGAGCCTGCAGATCAGCAATCAGACGAGTTATTTCATTTCGCAAAATGGTGCCGCGTGGCGTGAACAGAGGCAGACCGGCACCCACTAGGTCAGAGAAGGTAAAAAGGTCGAGCTCTCGGCCCAGTTTGCGGTGATCCCGCTTCTTCGCCTCTTCAATCATCGTCAAGTACTCGTCAAGCTCGGCTTGAGTTTTGGCCTGCGCGGCGTAGATGCGCGTCAACATTGGGTTTTTCTCGTCGCCAAGCCAGTAGGCACCGGCTAAATGAGTCAGTTTGAATGGGCCGATCTCTTTCGTGTCTTCAACATGGCCGCCGCGGCAGAGGTCAACAAAATTGCCGGTGGTGAAAAAAGAGACTGTTTCGGCGCCGTCAACCGCCAGATTCTTCACGAGTTCAGTTTTGTACGGCTGGTTCATGGCTTCGAGCTTGGCAATTGCTTGGTCAATTGGCAGCTCTTCATGGGCGAAACCTAAGCCATCGGCCTGGGCTTGGCGCATTCGGGCTTCAATCTTCGGCAAGTCATCAGACGAAATCGGCTCTGGAAATTCAAAGTCATAGTAGAAGCCGTGCTCAATTGGCGGGCCGATACCTAACTTTACCTGCGGGTACAGCTCTTGCACCGTCAGGGCTAATAGGTGCGCCGCCGAGTGGCGCTGCGCCTCAAGTGATTGGTCGTTCATACAGTCCTTCCCGGATATAAATCCGCGCCAATACCAACAATGTATCGGCCTTACTCTCGCGCTCAGTGTAGCCAAGGCCAGGTGTCTGAGCAAGCACGCCTTGACAGACCATGCCGACAAGTATATAAAGTATAGTATGAACATAAAAATAGGGCCTGTCGCGACACTTCGTTTGTCCTCCCAAGTGCAAACAATGCTTGATTTACTCGGCGGCAAATGGACCATGCCGATTGTGTTAGCTTTGTCGGCTGAAACGGAGCACTTTAGTAAGCTCTGCAGCTGTATCCCTGGGCTGACGCCACGCATGTTGTCGGCGCGCTTGCACCAACTTATGGCCAATGGTTTGGTGGAACGGCAAGAGGAGCAGCCGGGTTGCCCGCACTATCGATTGACACCAGACGGGCAGCAATTAGCAATGCTTATCCAACCAATCGAAACATGGGTCGTCGCATTTAGCCAGAAAGAGAGCAAGCGTCATGAATGAAACGGAAGAGTCACGACAATTTCAAGCGGTGCTCAAAAGCGGCAGCAACAGGCAGTTGATTTGGCAGTTTTTTCGCGGCTTTCGCCTGCGAACTTTTTTTACGCTGCTGTTTCTGACCTTGTCACAGCTGGCTGGCACGGCCGACCCAATTTATTTAAAGAAAATTATCGATGCCATTGGTGCCCGTGGTGCCTGGGCAACGGTTGCCCAGTTTCTAGTCGTTTACTTTACTCTTCGTGCCGTTGGGGTGTTTTTTGATTTCCTACGCGACGTCATCTTTTCAAAGGTGGAAATGGGCTTGTCGAAAAAAGTCTCGGAGGTTGTGTTTGATCATTTGCTGCGCCTGCCGATGGCTTTTCACAGCGAGCAAAAAACCGGCGCCTTAGCTAAAAAGATCACTCGCGGCAGCTCCTCGATTCAGTTTATTCTTGACTTTTTGGTGATCAATATTTTGCCGACCGTTTTTGCCCTGATTTTTGTGACGGCGTTGTTGCTTAGAAACTATCCGCCGGCCTACGGTTTAATCACCGCCGGCACGGTCATTTTCTACACCATATTCACTGTTTGGACGACTGAGTATCGTCAACGCTATCGCCTACAAGCCAACCTGGCCGATGACGAAGCTTCGGCTACCCAAGTTGATACGCTGACGAACATTGAAACGGTCAAGTACTTCCACAACGAGGCGACACAAGAGCAAAAGTACAAGAAGACCATCGGCAAGTGGTACAGCCTGTCGATCTCCTCCAACAATTTGTTTGCTGCCATCTCCAGTGGCCAAGGCATTATTATTTTGGTCGGTCTAGGCTCCATCTTCTTCCTGGCGGTTAAACAAGCAGTGGCTGGCCAGCTGTCGACTGGTGATTTGGTACTGCTCACCACCTACATCACGCGCTTGGCCTCGCCAATCGGGGTGCTCGGGTTCGTCTACCGACGGATTAAAGACGGCATCGCTGACCTAGACGAGATGGCCAAAATTTTGCGACAACAGTCGACGATGCCAGAGCCGGCCGAGCCGAAAAGCCTTACTGCGCCGCGCGGCGAAGTGACTTTTGACCACGTTAGCTTTGCCTACGCCGGACGCCACAACTCTCTGTCTGATGTTGGCTTTGCTATACGTCCCGGTCAACGAGTGGCCATTGTCGGCCCGTCAGGCGCTGGCAAGTCGACTATCGTTAAACTGCTCTTCCGCTTTTATGACCCGACCGGCGGCCAAATCTTGATTGACGGTGTGCCGCTCAGAGAGCTGTCATATGAAGCGCGTCGCGCTCAGATGACGATTGTGCCGCAGGAGCCGGTACTGTTTAACGACACCATCGCCGAAAATATTCGTTTCGGTAAACCAGGCGCCAGCAGCGATGAGATTCGGCATGCCGCTAAACTGGCCCACATTGACACCTTTATCGACAGCCTGCCCGAGGGCTATAAAACGGTTGTCGGTGACCGTGGTATTAAGCTGTCAGGAGGTGAAAAGCAGCGCGTAGCGATTGCCCGGGCGATCATCCGCGACCCGAAGATTCTTGTCTTTGACGAGGCCACTTCAAGCCTGGATACCAAATCCGAGCGGGCTATTCAGGAAGCGTTGGACCAGGTGGCTCGCGGGCGGACGACCATCGCCATTGCCCACCGCCTGTCGACAATTGTGAATTCAGACCGCATCTACGTGCTTGAGCATGGCAAAGTGGCGGAGGCGGGCACGCATGATGAGTTGCTTAGGAAGCACGGACTGTACGCACGGCTTTGGCAACTGCAAAGCGAAGCCGAACCAGAAAAGCAATCGGTAGTCGCACCGGGCCTTGCCTAAACCGATTAACTTTGGTTAAATACGGGGTAACCAAGCATGCAATAGTCAGCTTGGGAGTTTCGCTCTTGTTCCATTCTCGTTTTCGGAGGAAAGACATGAAGTTCGTGTCTGGAGCTGTTTCGCCCGGAGTCGTGCTGCCGGCAACTGTGGTTCCCACGGGGCATGCTCTTCTGAAGCAGATCATGTGTGAACTGCCGACCTTGCGGGAGGGCAAGCTCGGAGATTGGGCGCGCTCGCATCTCAACCAGTCCTTCCAGCTGGACGGTCATGCTGGCCGACTGGGCAAAATCTTCCTCGTCACGTCGGGCGAACTGCAGGCCGTGATTCTGCGCTTCTCCGACGAGGCGAAACACTGGTACATCGCTTCGCCATGGCCGAAGCAGCTGCTGCAGGAGTATGACCGTTTGATCGTTCCCTGCCCGCGGAGCGAGCGGGTCCAGGCCATCTCCACCTCGCGTGACCATGCTCATCGTGAGCACCATGGCAAGTTGGTGTGGACCGAGGACTCAAAACGACCTGCTCTCGGCTTCATGCCAAGTGATCAGACCAAATCGGGCCACCCCTTCTTCTGCGCGCCGCGCGGACTGAGGGTGTAGCCAACCAACTGCCAGACCGCAACTCTCCCGGACATTCGTGTCCGGGATTTTTTGTGGGCGGTTATGTGTCGCAGATGAGGCCAATATGCTACCCTAAAAAGAGAAAATAGCGACCAAGGAGTATCATAGTAACACCTGACCGGCCGCTCAGCTTAACCGAACGATTCGTTCGGCTTTTTTTGGATAACACGGCGCTGAGTATCTTAACGTTGGTTGCCTTAGTCGGCGGCGGCTTATTTGGGTTGGCCCAGTTAAAAACTGAGGGATTCCCGCAAATTTCGATTAACCTGGCCGTCGTCTCCACGGTGCTGCCTGGTGGTACAGCCTCTGATGTTGAGGAGCAGGTGACCAACCGCATTGAAGGCGCGATCAAAAATGTCGACCATGTCAAAGAAATTAGTTCGCGCTCAGACCAAAACATCTCACTCGTCACTGTCACCTTTGACGACGGTGTCGCGGTTGATGGACCACTGGCCGACATTCGCAGCAAGGTGCAGTCGGTCATTTTGCCAGCGGCAGCGCAGAAACCCGACGTGATGGTGCCGGCGCTGGACTCGCCAGCTTATGTGGTGGCACTAGCCGAAGTTGGAGCGGATACAGCTCGACTGTCTGAGCTTGGCCATCAGTTTGAAACACAGGCGTTGGCGCGCAAAGAGATTGCCAGCGTCACGCCGCTCTATCCAATTACCGACCGCCTGTTGGTGCAGATCGAATGGGCCAAACTGGCCGACAGCGGGGTGAGCTTGACCCAGATTAGTCAGGTTCTGCCTGGTGTCGCCCTTAACTTTCCGGTCGGCCAAGGCATTGTCTCTGGTCAGCGCCAGCCGATTGTCATCCAGGGTAACCTGAGCGATCTTGACCAACTGCGAAGTACGATAGTTGGCCAGAAGCCGGGGCTCATCCCGAAACCGGTGCGGCTGCAAGATATTGCCACCGTCACGCCAACTGCTGACAACAACGATGCTATCGAACACGTCAGTTTTCGCCAGGATGGCCAACTTGTTCGTCTGCCGGCCTATTTGTACTCGGTCCAGCTAAAGCAGGATCAGAGCTTACTCAAAGCTGATCCAGCACTGCAAAGCTTCTTCAAAGGCCTTAGCGGCAACGACAGCCTGGGTAAAAATAGCCAAGTGGCGGTGGTCAGCGACTCGGCCAAAATGACGCGCAGCCAAGTAGCCGAAATTGTATATGGGGCGCTTGGTGAACAATGGAGCGGGCCGGTCGGCTTTGTTGGCTACCTCTTTGGAGGTATTTGGTTGCTGCTGCTGGCGTTGCTGATTTTTCTGAACTGGCGCGTGGCTCTCGTTGGGGCGGTGGCGATTCCGCTCAGCTTTTTGTTCACCTTCATCATCCTTTGGCTGTTTGGCATCCAGCTCAACACGATTGTATTGTTCTCCTTTATTTTAGTGCTTGGTCTGATTGTTGATCCGGCGATTGTGGTCTTGGAATCGATGCAACGCTACATTGACTTGGGCCAAGACCGCAGGCAGGCCATTATGCACGCCGTCGAAAACATCGGCCCCGGTCTATTCATTGCCGTTTTAACCTCAATTATCGTCTTTCTACCATTTGGTCTCGTTTCCGGTATTTTTGGCCAAATAATTAATTTCATCCCAAAGACGGTTATTCCGGCATTGATTGCCTCCTATTTTATTCCACTGTCATTGTTGACCTGGTTTGGGGCTAAGCTATTGCGCCCAACTCGTGGTGAAGTTGCTGATGACGAATCAGAGGGCCGGCTGTGGCCATTTGCTCGCTGGTTGGTGCATACCAACGAGCGTATTCTGCGCTGGCCGCTGATGCAGGTGGCGATTGTCATTGCCGGGTTAGTTATCCCGATTGCAGTGACTGGCGCACTGTTTGCTCAAGGCAAAATTAAACAGGTGCAGTTTAGTCAGCCGGCAGATGCTTCGGTCTTGAGTATTTCCGCTCAGTTTGAACGCAGCCGAACGGCTGATCAGAAGGAGCAGATTGTTGACAGCGTCGAAACGGCGCTCGCCGACCAATCAGCGGTGGCAAATGCCTTCTTGATAACGCAAACGTCCACCAGTTTAGCCTGGACGGTTGAGCTGTCGGACCCGAAAGATCGTGTCGAGACGAGCAAAGACATTAAAACAGCGGTTGAGCAGGCTTTGCGAAGCAATGACCTGGCCACCTACAGTGTGGCCGAGAGTGGCGTCGGCACGCCTTCCTCCGCGTATCCTATTCAAATCCAAATTTTTGATACTGACCTCAGCAAATTGAAAGCGGCGGCAATTGAGACCGGGGATGTCGCCCGAGCCACCTCTGGCATAACGGCGGTGGATGACGGCTACACAGACCACCGCGATAATGAGCTGCACATTGTGCTTGATCGCAGTAAAACTGAGCAGGTCGGTCTCAACCCGTTCAGCGTCGGACAGTCGCTGCAGGTCATATACGGTGAAAAGAGCATTGGCCGCATTTTTGACCCCACACGGCAAGAAACGGTTGATTTTGTTCTTTCAGGTAGCGCGACAAGCCAAAAAGCTAATATCGATGAGCTGGCTGATATTCCACTGGCCACACCGCTCGGCAAAACAGTTCGCCTCGGCGACATCGCCAGCCTTGAAGAGCGCCAAGCTGAGCCCGTTATTGGCCACGTCAATGGTCGTCGCTACATTCAAGTGCAGGCCAAGGTGGCCGACGCAACCTCGGCAGCGACGCTACAAAAACAGATAAGCGGCAGCTGGACGTCCGATAAATTGAAGCAATTTGGCCTAGCCCCTGATGCACTTGAGAACCGCGGTGAGTTTGATGACATCGCCAAAGGTTTCACTCAACTTGGCCAAGCGCTCGTGGCGGCATTGTTCTTGACCTATGTTGCTTTGGTGCTGTTCTTCGGTTCGTTCAGTCAACCACTGATCATCCTGTTTGCCGTGCCGCTAACTTTCCTTGGTATCTTTCCAGCTATTGCTCTGCTTGGCGGCCAACTTGGTTTTTTGGAGACCTTGGGCATTATTACACTCATAGGTCTAGTTGAAAATGTCGGCATTTTCGTCATAGACTACGCCAACCGACACGTACGGATGGGTATGGATAAACGCAAGGCAATCGCCCTGGCCACCGGTGTGCGTTTCAGACCGATCTTTTTAACTAAAATTACTGCCCTTGGCGGCCTGCTGCCGCTCGCCGTTTTCTCTCCGTTCTGGCGCGGTCTGTCGGTGGTTGTTATCGCTGGCATTCTTGTCTCGGGCATCTTGTCATTGTTTACAACGCCTATCTTATATCTTTGGTTCTCCAGCCGACCGCATCTCCGGCGTCGACGCAAGACGATCTAAACAAAAAGCTGCCCGGTACATGCCGTACAGCTGGTTTAACCGAAACGACGTTCATTTTCTTTACCCTGCCAGGAGTTTGCTGAGTAATTTCTGCTGCTCTGTCTGGAGGGTGCGTAAAAAGCGCTTATGGCGAAGCAAAAAGCGCTTTTACCCT
>JBBRAU010000009.1:0-14184 GCA_038206475.1 Patescibacteria group bacterium | reverse complement strand
AACCAACATAGAGTTGAGCCCGCGTAGCGGGTTCGGTCGTGAGCGGAGCGAACGGGGGTACCCGGCGATCCGCCAACCGGCGGTGAGCCAGGGGTCTCTCCCCGTGGCGCTACCAAAACTTGAATCTAAGACCCTGACCGTTCTGCTATCACCAAAAATAGGACAAGAGATTAGTAATGACCAAGCTAAAGAAGGATAAATATACGTCTGCCGGAGGGGGCTATTCCCGTATTCTCAATATATCCTGTGAACACTGCAACACTCACATTTGTTTCTATCAAAAAAATGGTCCAGGAGTGCTCAAACGCACGTACCTGGATCGAATTGAAGGATGTAGTACCGCAGACGAAAACCTAATGTGTCCAGAGTGCATACGCCTTCTTGGTGTTTCAATGATTTATGACAAAGAGCAGCGCCCAGCATACCGCCTATTTGTAGGTTCGGTTACTAAGAAAATTGTTAACTCGGCATCTGCTCAATCCTGAGCGCTACCGCTTCGCTTACCACGGAACGCGGTTATTTTATTTTTGGTACGGAAGTGGAGGGGTGGTCGGGATGCCTTGCGGCATTTGCAGAGAAGGACTTTGGTCACGATCAGGCAGGCGCAAACGCGCCATCTCGCCCCGGTCCCAACCCTGGCTTACCACCAGGCTCACAGAGAACAGGGACACTACGGCAAGCCCTAGCGAGAGGTAGACATACCCTAATAGAGAAATCATTTGATCGCTAGAGTGACGGTTGCGGATAAGGTAAAGCAGTATGCCCAGAGTAGAGACGAGCGAGGCAAGAAACAGCGGAACGCCTATCACAGCCAAGGCACCATCGCTCCCCGGCGCTTCCGAGGCGGTCATCACTAATAACAAAAGCAGGACGAGCGGAATACTACTGAGGACAAAAGCGGCGACGGGACGGCGAGAAACCAAATAGTCACGCTTCAAGAGCTGATAAACAACCATGACCAAAATCATTAAAAAGCCACAGGTCAGCAGAAACCAGAGAGGTACCCAGTAAGAGGTGAGCCGGCGTGTGGCGTCAAGTACGCGCGAGTATTCTTCCACATCTCTAGAAGTGCTCACTCCCCCGCGGTAACCTAGAGAGAATGCTTGGTACCAAATCAGCGGCCATGCCAGGAGAGGTAGTATCACCAATAAGCGGTATCTTGCCAGAAGCGGAGAGATTGTCACTTAATCATGCTAACTTATGCACTGTTGTTTTGTCAAATAGTGTGCTGGTTCATCGCATCAAGCATGGTTCAGTTGATCTGCCTCCAGCTTGGCGGCGAAAGCCGCTGACCTCAAATTGCCCGGGGCCTGATGTGGCCGGTAGTTGTGGCACATCTTCCACCCAATGCTGATAACCCCTGTTGGTCGGCAACGTCCAGAGTTGCGACGTTCCATTAACAATTCAGGTAATCAGCTTCCCGCCGATGAGTGATTGGTTTCCGCTCCTGTTTCCGCAAGGGCTGCTGAACTCTCCGCAACCCTGGGCGACTTTCCTTCACGATTAACTACTGACGCGAAACTAGCTCTTTTCATGCCAAATCAACATGGGCCATATGGGAGTAAGCACTGCCCGACTAAAAAGGCTGTCGGATGATCGTTTTTAGTTTTGAAGGCTCCGTCTTGCGCGGATCACCCAGGTATATTTCATGGTGGTGCTTGGAGTTAGCCCATAGTGCCCCGCCTTGCTCGGCAATAAATTCATGCAACCGGCTGAATAGTCGGACTCTCTTCGGAGTCGGGGCCGACATAGAGCGTCTGGGCGGACCGACCCTCATCATACGAATCGAAGCGAATGCTGTCGAGCAGAGCCAGATTCTTTTTTTGCGGACTTGATCCACGGCTTCTGCAACCACGTCGGCAGTCACGGGTTTTGGCTGCATGATCATAGCGGTCCAGGTCCAGTTGTTTCTATCCTTCATGGAAAATTTTGCCATGTTCTCGGTCCACCACAAACCCTCCAATGGCATGACCCCAAAATCCAGGGCTTTTTTGCAATGGAACTTGATGGCGTAGGCTACCGGATAGAGCGCCTGAATTGTATTGGCGTATTCTTTGGAGGTATTTGGGTCCCCTGTGCCGTCGACCATCAAGAAATTCATTTTTGGAACTGTCGCCACTATCGGAACACCCGCCTTGGCCGAGTAGAATTCTTTGAGCTGTTTTTTATAATCAATCTTTATTATGGCGTTATGGTAGCAAGCCAGTTGGGGTGGTGCGAATTAATCCACACGCCGTAACCGAGACACGTGACTCACGCTTTAGGTAACGCCTCAACCGTTTCGTTTTTTATCGTCAAAAGATTTCGGAAACGACCCTTTTCGTGTAATGGCCTCTCGCTTATAAGGGGGTACTCAAACCGTGCCCAAAGTGGCGTGGCGGCGATGATCTACCACATTGGTAAAGAGTTATATTCTCCTCGTAGTGCCATATTGTTGCTAAAGACTATTCAACACGTTTTGGGTTTGCTACTATCAGGCCGTACAATCAATACAGCTTCTCTGCAGGCCAGAGAGGGAGAGGAGGTTTCATGGATAACGATGATACGACCATGGACCCACAGGTCAAGGACGAATCCGAGATGGGGGAAGGATCAGAAAGTACCAACATGATGGGTGGTGCTGGCAGCGATATGGCTGACGACACCGACAAAGTGAAGCCTGGCGAAGTGGCCGGCGTAGAGGACGAGGAAGACGACGACGAAGAAGAAGAGGCTGACGAAACCGCCGACGCCCACGAAGAAGAAGTCGCCTAATTTCCCTCCATGGTCACAAAAAGCGTCCCGCGGGACGCTTTTTGGTTGATTTTGCGTTTAGACGGCGGGGCTGGCTAGCTCCCAGAGCAGATCAAAGCGTTGGCGCTCCTCCTCGGCGATAGCCGCGTTTTCGATGACGGTCGCAAACGGTCGTTCGTCGCTATGGGCTAGATAGGCTATTGACTGGCCAAAAATAATCACCTCAACCTCGGTGTGCAGCTTATCGGCCGGCAAGACGCGGGTTTGGCGCAGCTCTTGGCTGTCGCGACTAGCAATTTCACTCGCTAGCGTCGAGGCGGGGATTAAGGCGCGGGCCGGCAGACGGGCGGCGACACGCTCAGCAATGTAGCGGTCGGGCAGCTTGTACGGACTACGGATAGACGGCGCCGTGCCAATAAACAGCAATTCGGTGCCGCGCGGCTGCTCAAGCGTTAAAGCGTAGGCCTGTTTCATGCCGGGTTTGCCTTCATACAGTCGGATATTCGGCTTGGTGGCTGCAGAATTGACCACCTGCTCCAGTTGAGGCAGTACCTCGTGAAAAGCTCGGCTGCGCTTTTCCGCCACGCGCAGCAGGTGGCGCGGCGACTCAACTGCATACAAGGTTCGTTTCGGGTCGTGCGTTTTGCTGGCAAAACCTTGGCTGACCAACTCGTCAAGCACGACGTAGCAGGTAGGCCGTTTGACGCCGCTTTTTAAGGCGATATCCCAGATAGAGCTAAGGCCAAGCTGCAGCGTGGCCAAGTAAACCCTGGCCTCAGTTTCAGAGAAGCCGAGGCCTTGTGTGGCCAGCAATAATTCCGGTTCTTCTGTAGTCAACATTATTGACAGTATTATTGCATAGTAAAAATAGTTTGTCAAATATTGAGCGATAATTACGCATGATTCAGGCACGAGAGTTGCAAAGGTACTGTCATAAATACTGTCAAGACTATTGACAAGTGGAAAATAATTTGCTAGAGTGCATCTCGCAACGTTAGGTCGGCCCAAAACCCGCCAAACGCTGAACCAGAACAACCAGACAATCAACCGAAGATGCGGCCCCGTGCCGCTCATTCCCACAGATTATAAAAGTGTGGTCAGTGTTGATCTCTGTCTGGAAACGGCGCCCTGGAATGGTTGGAGGACCAACCAGAGCGCTCATTTCAGTCAGAACAAACGACGCGTCATCTCCTGAAAGGAGACGGACAATGACACTGGAAGAGCGCGTGACACGCGACATGCCGAAGGAGGCTCGCCAGGCTTTGGCGCAAAATTCAAAGCTTCGGGCGCAGCTTCTTGCGGTCTATCGTGAGTACCCGGACGGGGAAGGCCGACGAGGGGAGATTACTACCCCTCCGACGCCCGGCTCCCACCGGCACTACTGGCGGTAGCGCGGGGAGTGTCAGTTGCTGGTCTGCGATAAAACCAGCACTCATTCTCTCCCTACGCGGAACTGGCCGCGGAGCGCGAAGTGAGCGCTAAGGCAGGGGGTGCTAGCCCCTGGCCGCCAGTTGAATAATCGTCCCGCGTGATATGCGCTATAAATTGCGCGGGACACACGAGTGGGGCTTGTCGCGCTCTGCCGGAGGAGACGCGACTTGGGCAGATTGATCACCTGCCGACGCACTGTGGTAATAGCAGTGCAGCCTTAAAGGGAAGGGTGCGTGACATTGTAACCGTCGTGCTAGGCCTTCCTGAGCCAAGCCGTAACTGCAACATACTTGGCTCACTCTCCGGCACTTCTTTTTTGCCAGAGCTTTGTCTCCGAGGCGATAGCGCCTCGGAGATCTTCCTCTGCCAATTTTGGCAGTTTGTACCACCTGGGGCTGGATGGACTCGTCAGGGCCAGAAAACCGCACGCGGACTGGCTCTGCACCCGGGTTCGAATCCCGGCAGCTCCATAGCGACACCAACGGATAGCACGGGATTGTGCTTTCCTGGGCGCTCACGGCCGGCCTAATCATTTCAGGCTACGTCCGAGCACCACAACCATCTTTGCGTCGCTCAAACAGGACGCAAAGCGCACTGCCCCACGGAGGATGGACAGCCTCTTCGGAGGTCAATGCCGGCCGTACCGGCTCGTCTCCTCCTGGAATTCAGTGCGTACCGAGCCGCCCATAGTGATGGACGGCTCTTTTCGTGTTTCAGTAGCGCTCTTTTTTGATTTGCTCAGGCGAAAAGCCCAAAAGCGACAGCTTGGCTTCGGCGGCGGCGACCATGGCTGGTGGGCCGCAGAGGTAAACATCATCGGTAGCGGCATGTGGTTGAATGCTGTCGAGAAGGTCAGTTGGCCGGCCGGCGGTCAGGCCGGAGTCGGTCGGTTCTTCGAGCGTCAGGTGAAGCTGGAAACGCGGATTATTTTTAATCAATGTCTCAAACTCAGTTCGGTAGAGCAGGTGAATGGCCTGGCGAGCGCCGTAGATAAGTACTGCCTGGCTGGGCGGCGTTTCGCCCTGCCACGTTTGAATCATGCAGCGAATGGGGGCAATGCCGGTACCGGCGGCGACAAATAGCTTGCGGCGGCCGGGAACAGCTTGGTAGCGGAAAAAGCCGTGTGGTCCGTCCAGCTGAACGGTGTCGTCTTCGCGCAGGCGCTGCAGGTACGGGACGCTTTTTGAGCCGACCGGTGAGGTGCGGATGGCCAGCTCAATTTCCGGCAGTTCGCGCCCACTAGAGGTGATAGAGTAAGAGCGTCGGACAACAAAACCGTCAGCGTTGCGGCCGAAGTCGAGCATAATAAATTGGACCGGCGCAAACTGAAAGTCGGTCGGCATGGCCAGTCGCAAAATGTAGCTATCATCACCGATCTCGATTTTTTTCCGAATTGGCACGGTTAAACTTGGCATAGTTCCTTGTATTTCCTATCTACTCTCGCCAAAAGTGTTGCTTCTGGCTATACCTAAAAGAGGAGAGGACAACTATCTACAGCCTACCATATGCCTAAGCAGAAACCGATTCTCATTACCGGCGACCGGCCAACTGGCCGTTTGCATCTGGGCCACCTGGTTGGCTCGCTTGAAGCACGGGTTGCGCTGCAGCGGCAATATGAAAGTTACTTCTTGGTCGCAGATTACCAAGTGCTTTACGACCACCTGGAGGACAGCCATCAAGTGCGCGCGCTTACGCACGAGTTAGTGCTAGATTGGCTGTCAGTTGGCATGGACCCGAACCAAGCCACCTTCTTCCAGCAGTCGGCCATTCCGCAGATCGGCGAACTGGTGCAGTATTTTTCCTATCTTGTGACAATTGCCCGTCTGCGCCGTAACCCTACCGTCAAAGAGGAGGCCGTGCAGGCTGGTCAGGATGCGGACTCTGATCGGATCAGTCTTGGCTTTTTGGCCTTTCCGGTCTCGCAGGCGGCCGACATTCTCTTTCTGAAGGGTGAGCTGGTGCCGGTTGGTGAAGATCAGCTGCCGCATCTGGAGCAAACGCGCGAGTTGGCCCGCAGTTTTAACCGTGCCTTTGGCCAGTTCTTTCCCGAACCGAAGCCGCTACTGTCGAAGACGCCGCGCTTGCCGGGCCTTGATGGTAAAAAAATGTCTAAGTCCCGCGGCAACGCCATTTTTCTGACCGATAGCCCAGCAGAAATCACGAAAAAATTGCAGAAGGCCAAGGGTGACCCCAAAAAGATTCACGTCTCAGATCCGGGTGACCCCAAAGAGTGCGTGCCCTGCCAGTATCTTGAGGTGTTTGCGCCGGAGCAAGCGTTGGAGCTCAATCGCGGCTACGCCGAAGGCAAGTTGGGTGGGGCCGACATTAAAGCGGCTCTGGCTGAGATTCTAGAGGCCAAACTGGCACCAATTCGGGCTGCCCGGGCTGACGCCGCGGCTAAGCCCAAATTTGTTGATGAGATTTTAGCTGCTGGTAACGAAAAAGCTCGTCACGTCGGCGAGCAAACCTTGCAAGGTGTGCGCGAACTGGTGTTTGGCAAGTGATTACATCTTGCTTGGTACGGTGATGCCGAGCAGATCGAGCAGATAAATAAGTTGAGAGTACGTGGCGGCGACCAACTGCAGGCGCCGATTTTTTATATCTGCGTTTGTTTCCCGAACAATCGGACCAACCAAAGGGTCCTCGTAAAAATTAGTGAAACGACCGGCTAGCTCATAGACGTAGCGGGCGACGAGGCTTGGCGAGCGCAACAATGCTGCTTGATTGAGTACGTCGGTAGTACGACTCAAGGCCAGTAGGAGTGCCCGCTCGGTCTTTTCGAGCGGCTCGCTGTCGAGATCAGCATTTTCGATTTTACTCCCTTTTTTGAGCAGCGACTGAGCACGGGCGGCGGCGTAGCAGAGGTAAACGCCAGTGTCGCCGGTGGTGCGCGTGGCCTCTTCGAAATCAAAAACCAGCTCAGTCTCTGGGTTGACCTTGAGCATGGTGTATCGAATGGCGGCCCGGGTTAACAAGTCGGCTGCATTCGCATCTGTTCCGCGTTCTACAATTGCCAGGCGAACGCGGTCAAACAAATCATCAGCTTTGATACCAATACCTTTTCGGCCGGACATAGTCACGCTCTGGACGGCGTCAGCCACGTCAAGCCCTAAATCCCGAGCAGCCGCTGGTGACAGCGAAACCACTTCGTAGCTAAAGTGTTGGTCGTGCTCGGCCAGCACGGGGTACCCTAGTGCCGACAGCGCTTCGCGTAGCACATCACGCAAATAGCGCTGTCGCTGGTCAATCAGGGTAATCGTCTCTTCGGCGCCGCCAACCGGCGCCTGGCTCTGGCCGTGCAAGCTACTCCAGAGCGGGTTTTTGCTGCCTGGCTGGGACTGTTGGTTGTACTTGAGCGGGGCGGTAATGACACCAAATTTGGCTGGGCCTAACTGGTAGGCTAAATCTTTGGCTAAGTAGGTGGCGGTACCGTTTGATTTGACGATAATTTTGTCCAACGATTTTTTGCTGCCGTCTTCTAAGGTCATAGTGCCGCCGAAGGGAATAATCCAGGCTCCAGCGTTTGGCCCTGCGGTCTCCTGCTTGATGACACCTTTGTTTTGCAAGGCCTCAAACGTTTGACGCCATAGGCCCGCTTCAAGAATCGAGGATTCAAATACGGCGGCATCATAGCCGATGCCAAGGCGGGCGAAGGTTTCTAATTGACGCTTTAGGATGGCGCTGGACAGCTTCTCGGCCCGCGCGGCCCAAACCGGATCGCGCTGCTCCAAGAGGTGCATGACCTCATCGCGTTGATGGCGCAGTCCTTCGTTTTCGGTCAGGGCTGGCTGAATTTGGCTGTAGATGTCCCAGGCCCAGTAGTCGACACGCTGATCAACGGGCGGCTCTTGGCCGAGAAATTGTTCCGCAAAAACAACATCGGCCACTTGCACACCGGTGTCGTCGATGTAGTTTTGCACCTCAACCTGGCGGCCAGCGGCGCGCAGCAGTCGGGCTAGGCTGTCGCCTAGAACGCCGTTGCGCACGTGACCAATATGGGCAGCTTTGTTTGGGTTGACCGAGGTGTGCTCTAAGACAATTTTGCCGCCGGTGAACTGCGTTGGCTCCGGCACAGTCAGTGCTTGTTTCCAGAGGGCATGGTCGGCAAAACGAAAATTCAAAAAACCGGGCGGCGTGACGCTAATCTCGGCGAGCCAGGCCGGTTGCTCGGCTACCAGCTCAAGCTGCTTGGCCTCTGCGATGGCCAAGGGCAGCTGTTTAGCCAGTTTAGCTTGTTTGAGCGGCCAGGCAGTCGCCAAGTCACCAAAATCTGCCTGTGGCGGGGTGCTCAGTTCGGCCTCGGCCAAGCCATGCTCGGTCAGAAAGGCCTGCAGCCGTGTTTCGAGGGTTGACATGTTGGCCTCAGCATAGCACGAATGGGGCTCCCAAGCACGGAAACGTGCTTGGGGTAGAAAACAGACTCGCCTAAACGAGTGTAATTATACGTAAAATATGGTATTTTACGATTATGTCACGAAAACGAATATATCTTGACCACGCCGCAACCAGTCCGTTGCGCTCAGATGTGCGCAGTGCTTGGCTTGCTGCCACTAAACTGTGTGGCAATCCGAGCTCGCTGCACCGCGAGGGCCAAACCGTGCGAGCCAGCCTGGATCGTCTGCGCCAGCAGGTAGCAAGTTTTTTGGCCTGTCGGTTTCAGGATGTGACGTTTACCTCTGGAGCGACTGAGGCCAATAATTTGCTTATTTCAGGTCAGATAGCCGCGCTGCCCGCGTCAGGGCATTTGCCGCATGTGGTTACTTCGACTCTGGAGCATCCCTCTGTCAGCCGGCCGCTGCGGGCGCTTGCGGCTGAAGGCAACATCGATCTCACCGAAATTGCGCCGCAGGGCGGTGGTATCGTGGCTGCGGCCGATGTTGCCGCCGCCCTGCGTCCAGAGACAGTGTTGGTCACTGTTGTGCTGGTCTGTAGCGAGTTTGGCATCGTCCAGCCGCTTGGCGAAATTGTGGCGGCTGTCACTGGGGAGAGGGATCGTCGGTCCAAGAGTGGTGACAGGACGCCGCTCTTTTTGCATACCGATGCTGTACAGGCCGGTCAGTACTGGAACTTGGCCAAGCTAGCGGTTGACGCTCTGACGCTGTCGGCCCACAAGTATGGCGGGCCGAAAGGGGTCGGAATTCTGGCCCATAAACATGGTTTGTCGCTTGCGCCGCAGCTCCGAGGCGGTAGCCAGGAGCAAGGTTTGCGGGCTGGCACCGAGGCCGTAGAGGCTCTCTTGGCTACTGCACCGCTCTGGAGGGCACTGTCCGATAATGCCGCTCGCCAAGCCCGCGTTGAGTACGTAACAGCGCTGCGCGATTCGTTGGAGATGCAGCTCATTCAAGCCCTGCCAGAGGTGATGATTATTGGCCAAACAGCGCCGCGGGCGCCGCATATCAGCGCGGTAGCTTTTCCAGATACTTCGGCGCCAGTCTTGCAGGCCAGAGCTGATATGCTCGGCGTGGCTTGTTCGGTTGGCCCGGCTTGCTCGGCTGGGGCGGCCGGCATCTCTGCGGCGGCTGCCAGCCTCAATCTGCCGGCGCGCTACGCCGGCGGCCTCTGTCGTTTCTCGTTCTGTGAGCAAACAAGCCAAGCCGAGCTTGATCGGGCCGTCGTTCTCTTGGTAGAGGCGTACCATGGCTGAGCAGAAAGCGGGTGAGCGCGTAGGGGCCCCTTCGTCTGTTCGGAAGCAGACGAAGGGGGAACGAGTTGCCGTCGCCTTGTCGGGCGGCGTTGATTCCAGCGTCGTGCTGGCTATGCTCCAAGAGCAAGGGTACGATGCCGTTGCTTTTTATATGAAAAATTGGACCGCAGCGATTGACGCCCAGGGCTTTTGCCCGTGGGTTGAGGAGAGTGCCTCGGCCCGCACCGTAGCCGACCAGCTGGATGTGCCGTTTTATGTGCTAGATTTTGAAGACTGCTACCGCGAACAGGTCACACGACCGTTTTTTGCGGCGTACGAGGCTGGCTTAACCCCGAATCCTGATGTTTTGTGTAATCAGTTTGTGAAGTTTGCGGCTTTTTGGCAGCGTGTTCAGCAGTATGGCTGTACTAAAATGGCGACCGGCCACTACGCACGCATTGGCCGGTATGGCGGCCAGCTGGCTCTGTTGAAAGGGGTCGACCCAGGCAAGGACCAATCGTATTTTTTGTGGGCCATGCCGCTTTCGGTGCTGTCACAACTGTTGCTACCGCTCGGCGGCCTGAAAAAAACTGAAGTACGCCACCTGGCTGAGCGCTACGGTTTACCAACCGCAACACGGCCTGATTCGCAAGGCATTTGTTTTATTGGACCAATTTCGGTTGCCCAGTTTTTGCGTGACAATTTGCCGAGTCACCCTGGGCCGATCGTCAATGAGCAGGGACTGGACATCGGTCGACATGACGGTTTGGCTTTTGCCACCATCGGCCAACGGCGGACAGTCGGTTTGCACGGTCAAACCGAGCCTCTTTATGTCGCAAAGAAACAGTGTGCGACAAATACGTTGACCGTTGCGCCCGCCGGTCACCCCTCGCTATTCAGTCGGCGGTTTCAGGTCGCAGATATTTCGAAATTGACTGAGCACTGGCCAGACACTGCTGATGTGGCCGTGCGCTATCACGCCGGAATGACGCGTGCCACGCTGGCTGAAGATGGGGCCGGCCTCACCGTCTCTTTAGCCGAACCGGTCAGGGCGGTGACGCCAGGCCAGTCAGCCGTGTTTTATGATGGCGATGTGCTACTGGGCGGCGGCGTCATCCAGCTTTAAGGCCATGCTTGAACTCTTGGCGCGGGCTCGCTATACTTCATTACAGCAATGTAATTCCCCGGTTGGGGCTGGCTTTGGCCAGATTAATAGGGCTTCCTTGAGCTAAAAACGGCTGAAGGAGCGCAACAGGGTCCGATCCGCAGTCTACTGCGAAGCTGGCACCCGCCAAGGGAGGTTCCCGCATGAATGCACGCGCCGCGTCACGCATTTTGATTGCGTTGATTGTTATTGTTTTGATTGTGCTTGGTCTATCGGTTACTGGCGTTACTAAGAAGTTTATTGGTGGTGCTAGCACCGGCAATGAGGCTGCTTGGCAGGCCGTCTTCCTGAACAATGGCCAAGTTTACTTTGGCAAAATTACCTCAGATACCGGCAAAGAGATTATCCTGCAGGACATTTATTATCTTCAGGTTGACCAAACCCTCCAGCCAAACCAAAACCAGAACCAGGCTCAGCCATCGAAGTTGTCCTTGGTTAAACTTGGTAACGAGCTGCACGGGCCAAAAGACCGCATGCGCATCAACCGTGATCAAGCGACCTTCATTGAAGATCTGAAAGATGACGGTAAAGTTGTCACGGCTATCAACGACTTCATCAAGAACGGCAGCCAACCGACCACTCCAGCCACCACCAATCCGTCGCCGACTACGACTAAATAATTACATACGGTGCCAAAAAACTGCACGGAATGTGCAGTTTTTTGATACGCTTGCGACGTGAAATTGACTGATTCTCTCGTTGGTCTGCCCGGCGTTGGCCCGAGCCGTCTGTCTGCTTTGGGCAAGCTAGGCCTGGAAACGGCGGGAGATTTGTTGCGTCTACGCCCACGTCGCTACTTGGACTTGAGGACACCCGTGCCACTTAGCCAAGCGGCGCCTGGCCAATTAGTGTTGGTGCGTGGTCGGATAGAGCGCATATCAACAACTCGCTCGCCGCAGCGCCGTATGTTTGTGACCACGGCCCAGATCACCGATGGCAGCAGCCAAATGGCTGTCACCTGGTTCAACCAGCCCTACTTAAGCAAACAGCTGTCGCCTGACCGAGAGCTGCTGCTCCAAGGCCGGGTGACGGTTGAGTCTGGCCACCGCCAGCTGCGGCCGACCATGACCTTGCCGGCGTCGGCGGCGAGTGAATATCCACTCTGGCCGCTCTATCCGACCAGCCGTGGCGTCACTTCACGTCTATTGCAACAGCTGGTGCGACCACTGCTGCCTCTAACGGACCAACTGACTGATCCGCTGCCCGAAGTGTTTCGCACACAGTTTTCGCTACTACCGCGACCGCAGGCCCTGCGTCAACTCCATCAACCTCGGTCGGATGCTGAGGCCACCGCGGCCAAGCGGCGGCTGGCTTTTGATGAATTACTCCTATTTGCCCTGCAGTCACAGCTGGCTCGTCGAGCTTGGCAAAGCCAGGCAGCCTGGCCCCTGCCGCTTGAGCCAGCTTGGCAAACTGAACTGCTGGAGCAGTTTGGGTACGTCCTGACCGCCGACCAAATAAACGCCGCTGCCGTCATTGCTGCTGATTTAGCCAAGTTTCACCCGATGCATCGATTGCTGAATGGTGATGTCGGTAGCGGTAAAACGGTGGTCGCCGCCCTGGCCTGTTTAGCGGCGGCTAAAAATGGTTATCAGACAGCGTTTTTGGCGCCAACTCAGATTCTGGCCGAACAGCATTTTAACACCTTATCGGCGCTGCTTGGCCCGCTTGGTTTGTCGGTTGCGCTCGAGACAGGTCAGAAAAAAAGTGACTTGACTGCGGTTGACCTAGCGATTGGTACGCACGCCCTATTTTCGCCAAAAACAGTATTTCGCAATATTGCTCTGGTCGTTGTTGATGAGCAGCACCGTTTCGGGGTGCGTCAGCGCCAAGCGCTGCGTGAGAAAACAGCAGGAGACCGCATGCCGCATCTGTTGTCCTTGTCAGCAACGCCGATTCCGCGCACCTTGGCGCTGCTCTATGCGGGCGAGCTAGACGCTTCAGAGCTGCATGACAAACCGGCTGGTCGCCGGCCGGTCAAAACACGCTTGGTCCGTGAGCCGGAACGGGGCAAGGCCTATGATTTTCTGGAAGCGCATCTCAAAGCCGGCTTCCAAGCTTACGTAGTCGTACCACTGATTGAGGAGACGGCAGATGAGTCAGAGGAGAGCGGGCAGCTATTTAGCCTTAAGGCAGAGCGGGCCTCGGTTGAGGCGGAGCTCAAGCGGCTACAGTTGCGCTTCGGCCAATTTCATCTGGCCGCCCTGCACGGTAAAATGAAGCCAAAGGACAAGCAGGCGACGATGGCCAAGTTTACCTCCGGTCAAACGCAGATACTGGTTGCGACCACCGTGGTTGAAGTTGGCGTTGATGTGCCGGGGGCGACGATAATTCTGATTGAAGATGCTGACCGCTTTGGGCTCGCCCAGTTGCACCAACTGCGCGGCCGTGTCGGCCGCAGCGATAAGCAGTCGTTTTGTTTTCTCTTTACCAAAAACGATCAGCCGACAGTTGTGGCTCGACTGCGCCAGTTTGAGGCGGAAACAGATGGTTTTAAATTGGCAGAGCAAGATTTGGCCACGCGCGGCCCCGGCGAGTTGTTCGGCTTGATGCAGCACGGCCACATTGAGCTGGGCTTGTTGGAGGATGCTGACAATCGCTTGATTGACGATGCTCGGGCGGTGGCGGAGTCGATTTTGGCATCAGATCCAGAGCTGGCCGAGCACGTCGGTCTGGCGGCTGAATTGGCGGCCCGTGAGCAGCATGTCCACTTGGAGTGAGATGCCGCCAGTACTTGCGCGTTACCGTTTGTGGCTTGGTCTACTCGGCAGCCTGATCATTATCGGCACCGCCGGGCTGTCGGTTTGGCAGCTGAAACAGGGGAAAGCGGTAGCGGAGACGCAGAAACCCTCACCAAGTGCTGCGGCTACATTCATCATTCCAGTGGCCAGCCCAACCGCCGCGGTGGTTGGGGCGATTAATCTCAACACAGCCAGTCTGGCCGAGTTGGATAGTCTACCCGGTATTGGGCCAAGTAAAGCGACGGCGATTGTGGCGCACCGGCCGTTCCGCAGCGTTAATGACCTAGACAAAGTGCCCGGCATAGGCCCCGTCACAATGGCGCAACTTACCCCTTTAGTGGCGGTCGATGACGTTCCCTAATCAATACCTTCGCAACACTTGGAGTGGTGTTTGGAAGTCAAGACCAATGTGCAGACGTTCGTTATTGTAGTGCGGCAGGTATTCGATTATGGCTGCTTGAAACCCGTGAGGGTTGAAAGCAGCTTTCTGC
>JBBRAU010000008.1:0-28026 GCA_038206475.1 Patescibacteria group bacterium | reverse complement strand
TTAGATTCAAGTTTTGGTAGCGCCACGGGGAGAGACCCCTGGCTCACCGCCGGTTGGCGGATCGCCGGGTACCCCCGTTCGCTCCGCTCACGACCGAACCCGCTACGCGGGCTCAACTCTATGTTGGTTCACCAAGCTTGTAGCGGCCCGGTGGGCCGGCACAAGCTTGGTAGCGCCACGGGGAGTCGAACCCCGCTTCTCGGCTTGAAAAGCCGATGTCCTAACCGATAGACGATGGCGCCTCACTGCGTTTGACGTCATCTTCTTTCACTGACGTGATAGACGATGGCGCCACATGTTTCCGTTAGCCATCGTCTTTACCTGGCGATATAGTCGATGGCGCCTCACTGCGGCGAATTCATGGTGGGCCACCTGGGACTCGAACCCAAAACCTTTTCCTTAAGAGGGAATTGCTCTAACCAATTGAGCTAGTGGCCCGTGGTGTCTTAGTGGTGCCCTCGGCGGGATTCGAACCTGCAAGGCCGGCTTCGAAGGCCGGTGGTTTATCCATTAGCCTACGAGGGCATGAACATTAGTGAATGCTCGAGTGGCGCAATTGGCGCAATGGACATGGTCCCCGAGCAAGGCGAGGCCCATTGTGAAGGGTTCATATCCATTAGCCTACGAGGTCGAAGCAACGCCATCGACCGAGCAAGGTGCTGCGACACAGTCGCATGGCTTATACGAGAGCGAAACTTGTTTATAAAACAAATGGGGTGGCCTACGAGAATTGAACTCGTGCTGCCAGTGCCACAAACTGGCGTGATAACCACTTCACTAAGGCCACCATAGTGCCGCCAAACGGCAATCACAAATTAGCACATTTTGATAAAATGCGCCAGCTATAATGAGCAACCACTGCGAACGATGCAGGTGGCAACACTCTCACATCTAGCGCGAGGTTATTTAGGTCAACGGCCGTAAGGCTCTCCTCCGCAGGGGCAGGTTCTGTTAGGTGAACTGTCGGTGAACAATTCGTTTTTTGTGGCGCTACCAAAACTGTCACTTAGATTTTCATCCGTCTTGCTATCGAGGAATGGCCACAGAATCACCTTCTGATGCATACACTGAAATTGACCACTAATTACCGCAGAGAAAAGGTTCGAGACCGTAGTCCTGAATTTTGAATTTCGGGGAACAGGTCCTATGCGACCGTTATGCATATAAAGTCACTCTAACCTGAAGGGGAGGGTTGCTTCTTTGCCGAACCCGGTACCTTATGTCACGCCCGGCAAGTGAACCGTATAATTTCCTAAGCCTTCTATATCTCTTTTAAAACTTTGCAGATCAACCGGCTTGTTGTGGTGGATAAGGGTTATACCAGTCCCGTAATCTACACTTACGGATGATACGCCTTCCTGCTCGTTGCCGACATCTTCAATAAGCAGCTTACAGGCCGTACATTGAGTTCCCTGGATATAGAGCTCTATAGTCATATATATTTGTTTAATCGGTAATTTCAAACTTACCCATGCCGATTCCCATTGGGCAAGCAAGGTTCAGAGTCCCTGTCTTGGTGGGCGTGAACCTAACATAGTTCTTGCCTAACTTCAGTTGCTGCGCGATGTCGTAATCAGAACCGATCATGGTCCCCATGCAGCCGCTGACATCGGTCTGCACATCTACCAATAATTCCACCGGTGTCCCCTTTTTGGCCGGGAACGTGTTGGGGTAGAATCCCTTGTCCCGCGTGACGGTCATTGTAAATTTCTGGACGTCCGGGCTACCAGCCACAGGAGAGGGGCTGACCGTGGGTGTAATGGGTGCATAGCTTTGAGTGACGGGACTACCTGAACTCTGTGAATTGTTAGCCACAACAGTAATGGCTGCCCCTCGTGTCGTCATGCCCATCGGGCAGTTGAACCCGAAGGCTCCCGTCTTGTCGGGGGTAAAGTCCACCACTTTCTCTCCGTTTCGGGGAAGCGAGACGGTGATATTCAGATCAGAGACAACTACGACACCCGCGCAACCAGCCGCTTGGCTGCCGTCAATTCGCCACTCGACCGGCACTCCCTGCCTGACCGTGAACTTGGCAGGCTGATACTCATATCCAACCACTTTCATGGACATGACTTGCTTGCCATTTGTGAGAGGCGGGAGTTCGGCGGCGGTCTGACCGCTTGAGGTGCGATTAGCGAGAATAGTCGCCAATTTAATATTGGTACCGGCAAGGGCTAGCCCATTTCCGATATTCATAATCCCTAACAGCACAACGATAGCCCCCGCAAACCGGAAGAAATAGCGCTGCTTGGCTCCCTTTAGAAAACTAGAGAGAGCGGAGAGCGACACGAGTGCGGGCATGGTCCCCAGCGAGAATGCCAGCATGGTAAGCGCCCCGACAGTGAAGCTCCCTCGGGAAAGCACATAGAGCTGCAAGGCCTGAGTAAAACCGCAGGGCAGAAAGAAGGTGGCCGCTCCCAGCCCGAACGGCGCCGCGGAATGCTTTGAGGTGCCGGAAGCGTCGTGTACGCGGTGGGCGATGAACTTTGGCATCTTCGGCTGGAACCTTCTCAGTCCCGCGAAAATGTTTAGGAGCTGGAATCCCAGGAATATCATCACGAGGCTTGCGGCGATCGTCAGCACACCGGTCATCCGGGTGGATAGGGTGAAGAACGACCCGAGCTCCCCGACGAGGCCACCAAGTATCGTATAACCGACTACTCGTCCGATATTGAAGCTCAGCTGAGGCTTGAATCGCTGCCACCCTTCCAGGTTCGGGTGGCTCTCGGCGTAGCGGCTCGAGACCGCCACCAACAATCCGCCGGTTACTGCGATGCAGCTGGATACCGCTGCCACCAGACCGATAGCGAAGATAAAAGGATAACTCATTGTATCGCTGACCGAGAGCCCTTTCGGAACCAGATTAAACTGGCCCAGGACAAAGAAGATTGCGACCACAATAATGAATACCCAGGAAGTTTCCAAGTAGTCCCGCAAGGTTGTTCTGTGAACGTCTATCATCTCAAGGCCTGCTTGTTGGAACGGCTCTACCGTGTACTCTGTACCATCTAACATTTCTTGCAGCTGGGAAACGCTTGGTTTCAGGCTATAGGTCACCTCGGCTCGTCCGGCAGCCTGGCTTACGGATACCTTTTCAACACCCTCTATTTTCTTGAACTTACGCTCAATTAGCACCTCGCAGCTAGCGCAGTGCATACCGTGGATAGCAACCTGCAGCTTGCCGGAATTGCCTATTCCTTGGCCTCCAATTTTTTTCTTATGGTGGTGTTTTTTGCTCATAAAAGTTACGCTTTAGATTTTTACCCGTTTAAGCAGCAATGAATTGGTGACGACCGATATGGAACTGAGCGCCATAGCAGCCGACGCGTATATAGGACTCAACAGCAGGTGGAAGAACGGGTATAGAAGCCCGGCTGCCACTGGTATAAGCAGGATGTTATAGCTGAAGGCCCAGACCAGGTTCAGCTTAATAGTGCGCATCGTCTTTTTGGATAGCAGAATAGCTGAGGCTACCGCCCCCATGTCTTTATTAATCAGGGTGATATCGGCCGCCTCAATAGCAACGTCGGTCCCTGATCCCATAGCGATCCCCACGTCAGCCGCCGCCAAAGCCGGAGCGTCGTTAATGCCGTCGCCAACCATTGCCACCTTGTTCCCTGAGGCCTGCAGCTTCCTTACTTCGCTTTCCTTATCCTGCGGTAGTACCTCGGCCAAGACATGTTTGATGCCGAGCTGCTTGGCGATTGCCTCAGCGGTGCGTCTGTTATCTCCGGTGATCATATACACGGCTAAGCCCAGCTTCTCGAGCTTTCGGACCCCTTCGGGAGCCGAATTCTTAACGGTGTCGGCAACGGCGACGAGAGCCGCCAGCGTACCCTCAATTCCCAGAAACATAACTGTTTTCCCCGCAGATTCGAGGCTTTCTACCTGGCGCAGTGTACCAACGTGGTCAGCCCCTCTAATAGTTCTCTCAAGCATCAGCCGATGGTTGCCAAACTCTATTTTCTTACCTTCAACAATCCCTTCAACACCAAGACCGGGGATTGCCTGGAAGTTTTCAGCATCAGACAACATGCTTCCTCCGGCGTGGCGGACAATAGCCTCAGCCAAGGAATGCTCAGAGCCCTTTTCGATAGATGCGGCAATTCGTACGATTTCTTTTTCAGAAAGCCCGCCGAGTGAAATAATATTGGTGACTTCCGGCTTGCCATTTGTAAGTGTCCCAGTCTTATCAAATATAATGGCGGTTAGTTTGTGCGCAGTCTCTAGGGCCTGCGCACTTTTGATGAGTATACCCTTCTCAGCACCTTTGCCGGTTCCCACCATAATGGCAGTAGGTGTTGCCAGACCCATTGCGCAGGGACAGGCGATAATTAAGACGGTAATTGCGTTAAGGATAGCGAAGGTAAGCACAGGAGTGGGCCCAAAATCGTACCATACGACGAAAGTCGCCACCGAGAACATTATAACCACCGGCACAAAGTAGGCGGAAATGAGGTCGGCTAAGCGCTGGATCGGAGCCTTGGAGCCCTGGGCCTCTTCTACCAGCTTGATAATCTGAGACAACATAGTCTCACTGCCTACTTTTTCGGCTTTGAAGGTAAAGCTGCCAGTCTTGTTTAAAGTAGCACCGATCACCCCATCTCCCGAGTTCTTCTCGACCGGAATACTTTCCCCGGTGATCATAGCCTCGTCTAAGGTGGAGTTACCATCGATGATAGTTCCGTCCACTGGCACCTTTTCGCCTGGACGTACCCGGATTACATCGCCTACTTGCACTTCGGACAGAGGGATATCGGCTTCCGTGCCATCCCGAATTACCCGAGCGGTCTTGGACTGTAGACCTACCAGCTTTTGAATCGCGTCTGAGGTGCGACTTTTAGCATTGGCCTCGAAATAGCGCCCCAAGAGAATTAGAGCAATCACAAGTACGGCCACATCAAAGTAGGGCATCGCCTCAATGCCGGCATTCATAGCTATTTCCGGGAAGAAGGTAATAAAGACTGAGTAGAGGTATGCTACGGTCGTGCCGATACCGACCAAAGTATCCATGTTGGCAGAGCGGTGTTTTAGAGAAAGCAGCGTCCCCCGATAGAAGTCCCAGCCTGCCCATAGCTGGACCGGAGTAGCCAGGATCAATTGGAACCAGGACTGCTGCAGGAGGCTCGGCGCGGTAGTAGAGAGACCGGGGAAGCTTCCCCAGACAATAATAAGTCCCACAACTAGGCTGACTACTGATTTGACTCGAAGTATTTTAAGCTCTTTTAACTTCTCGAGCTTATTTTTGGTTCCAACGCCTGCCTGTTGTTCTTCTGCCACGTACCCCACGCTCTTTACGGCACTTCGTATTTCTTCAAGAGAGCAAATCTCACCGTCATATTGTACCTGAGCCTTTTCGGAGGCAAAGTTGACGCTAGCCAAACTTACTCCCGGCACCTTCATTAAGGATCGCTCAATGATTGTCGCACAGCTAGCGCAGTGCATTCCTTTGAGCTGCAAAGTTTTAGTACTTTCGGCCATACTGCTCGGTTACGATTATCTTTCCGTGATACATACCCATGCCGCAGCTGAAAGGGAACTCGCCGACCGTTTCAGGCTTGAGTTTGATGGCCACCTTTTGACCAAGCGGGAGGGTTCGGCGGGTATGGAAGTCTGGAATAACCACTTCCTCCAGACAAGAAGAAGGGTCTGTTCGCAAAAAGGTTAGGGTTACCGGCCGGCCTTTTCTGATGGAGACGACTTCAGGGATATAGCCTCCTTCCACCTCAATTTCCAATCCGTCGGACACTTCAACCGCCTTTCCCCGCTTCATAAGAAAGAACCAATAAATAAAGCCAATGAGCAGGGTTCCGAAGATAGTGACGAGGGTCTTATCCATATTTATTGCTTATTGCGAACGAAGTGAATAACGAGCCGCGCTCATTTTGGCAGTTGATTGAGTAAGGTGTGGGTAAACTCATTGTCTTGCAGGGAATAATAGACGGTCTGCCCTTCCTTGCGGCTTATGACTACCTCACTATGGTTAAGCCGCTTTAAGCAGCGGCTGGCCGCAGACACGGACACGCCAACTAGCTCCGCAATCTGGGAGACCGAGAGTTCTGGATAATGGCGCAAAAGGTAGCAGGTCTTCATGGAAGTCGGATCGCCTGTATTTCCGTACTTAGTAGCGCAGTGGGAAACCGCCTGATTGTTTTCAAGCTCTTTCTTAACGTGCTCAAAGTCGGGTTGTGCGATATTTGCGTTCATACGCAAATACTACTCTCCCTCGTATTTGTGTCAAGACGCAAACTGTGAAAGCTTTAGGTTAGTTTTGGTGCCGTAAATTTATGTCCTCAAAAGCACTACTCTTGTGGCTTAGCGTCATCTCGGCTAGAGGGATGACATGGGGCATAACATTTGTTTTTTGGCCTTGGAGCTGTGTCGGCCTTCACATGAGTATTGTTGTCCGCTGGGGAAACGGCGTATATGGTGCAGTGCTGATCGTATTTTGTACGGATATCTTTTTGTGGGCCGGCATGCCCTCCGCGAGGGTGATCCAGCGCTCCTAAGAGCTTTACCCTGATCGCCACAGAAGGCCATGAGTGTAAGGGAGCGCGCGGACCCGTGGCCTTCGAGTGGGAGCCCGTGAGCCCGTCGGTCATTTATTTCCAAAGGGTTAAAATCAGCGCCGCGGTCCAAAGGTTGAGCAGGTAGTAGGCGTTGTTGAAGATAAAGAACTTGCTCGGCTCTGGACAAGCACCGGTCACGTGACTTTTTATGCCTCGATAGTGATTGATATAGCGAGTCCGAGCAGTTCGAGGACCAAAAAAACCGGCCTTGTGGCCGGTTTTTGGGCAGTAGCTAAAATTAAACCGTATTGGTCACGCGGGCAGAGGGCAGTCGAGCGGTTTGAGTATCAACAGCGCCGGCACGATCAAGCAAATCACGCACGGCAATTTCGCGCTCAGCCGTGACAGGGACACCGATAACGTAGCCACCGACCGAAACAACCTGATTATAGTGTTCTGCTTCGGTGGCCGACAGGCCCAGGTCCTCCAGTAACCCGACCAAGCCGCCGATAGTGGCTCCGGTGACGGCACCGGAGATAGCGGTGGCAGCAATGCCGGTGGCGCCCAGGGCGATGGCTATCGGTCCGCCGATGAACAAACCAGCCAAAGCCGGGATGACACCTACGCCAGCCAGAAGGCCAGCCAGACCACCGAGCACGCCGCCGGTGGCTGCGCCTTCGGCGGTGCTGTCGAGGGCTGTGTCCGCCGTCTGCTGGACCATGTGACCGCTTCGACTGCTAATGACGGATATATCAGCGGCCGTGTAACCAAAACGTTCTAACTCATTGGTGGCGCGGTCGGCAGTGGTGCGGTCCGTAAACGTACCAAGCAACAGCTGCTCGTTGTTCAGCGGCATGAGAGAACTCCGGGTCCCCTAGCGGAGGACGCGGACCGCTTTCAGTAAGCCAACCAGTACAACTGCACCTAAGATGCCCCAGAGAATGCCAGGGAGCGATACGGCATTGGCGGTGGCGGCGGTGGCACTGCCAATACCGAGGACACTACCAAACAGCCAGCTGCCCAGCGCTGCGCCGAGAATGCCGATGACAATATTCCAGAGTGCCCCTTGCTCGCTATCAGTGTCCATGATTAAGCTGGCAATCCAGCCGATGAAGGCGCCGACGACAAGTGTTACAATCCATCCAACCATGATATCCTCCTGTCTACTATTTGGACTCAGCGGATTAAAAAACCCGCCTGCTGCGGATTGTGACAAGACCTCGCAAATGCGGCTTAGCTCATCCGATAGCTAAGAGGACGGCCTTTCCGAAGGAGATAGCCATTGGTGACAAAAACAAGTTTGTTGTGACATGCCTCAATGGTAAAGAAGGCAAGCCTAGCTGTCAAGACCATGAGGTGGGATGGTGTGTGGTTCCGGCCAGTCGTAGCCAGGAAATTCATCGCGCTGTTGGTGTCTCTCTGGCACGCCCAAGGCTGTCAAATCAGTCATTACTGCTTGAACCATCGGCTCTGGTCCAGAGACAAAGAACTCTGGCCTGGCAATGTCGGTGATGTAGCGCGGTAGGCTGGTTCTATCTATCTGCTCTGGATTCAGAATATAGGTAATGCGGAATTCTGGGTGCACGCTTTGTAGCGCTTTCAGCTCGGCTTGGTAGAGCGTGTGATGATCGCGGTTGGCGTAGAGCATGTGAATATTGAGGGGCAATCCACGGTCGGACAAATCAAGCAAAATGGCCCGGTACGGCGTTATGCCGATGCCGCCGGCGATGAAAATTTTTGGCGAGTCCAGACTGTCCACGACAAAATCGCCGTCTGGTCCTCCGGCTGAAATGGTTGCGCCAAGCGGCAGCGCATTAAGTGCCTGCTTGAAAGAACTCTCCGTCACGTGTGTGGTTAAGCGAATAAGTTTTTCTTGAGGCGCTGATGCAATGGTAAAGTATCGCTCGATGCCTTTAGCATCAGGGTTGTCGTGCGGCAGGGTGTAGACCATAAATTGGCCAGCCTGCCAACTGATCGGCGTTTCCGGCTGCCAGAAAAAGGAGACAATTGTGCCTATTTCTGGTTGTTTCTTGACTAGTGTCAGCTTCACCCTGTCCTCTCGTTTTGACCAACCATCACGCCTAACGTATGATCGCAATTGACCCTTCTAGCATTAAATAAGGACTATCCTGATGTCAAGTTCAGCGCGACCAACAATTATGATTGTGCTCGGTGCCACCGGTGATTTGATGGCGCGCAAAATTACACCGGCACTCTACCGCTTGTGGCATGGCGGCTGTCTGCCGGCCCAATTTGAGTTGGTCGGCCTGGCTGGTCATGTCTATGACGATGCGGGCTACCGACAGTGGCTGGCCGACAAGTTGCAGGCAGCGGTGCCGGATGCTGATCGCGCTATGGCCGAACAACTGTATGCTGCCTCCACCTACACACATGGCCGCTTTGAACAACCAGAAACCTTCCAAAAATTAGTCCAGCTGCTGCGCGAGCGGGAGCGTCAGCTCGGTCAGTGCGCCAACAAGCTGATCTATCTGGCCGTACCGCCGCTGCACTACAAGCGCATTTTCCATGGCTTGGCTGAGTCGGGCTTAATGGTGATGTGCGAAGAAGCCGACAGCGGCTGGATTCGAATTCTGGTCGAGAAGCCGTTTGGCAGCGATGCCGAAAAGGCCGAGCAGCTCGACTTGGAGCTCGGCCAGCTGTTTGCCGAGGAGCATGTTTTTCGGATTGACCACTACTTGGCCAAAGAGCTGCTGCAGAATATCTTGACTTTCCGTTTCTCTAACGGCTTGTTTGAGCCGCTCTGGCAGCGGCAGTACATTGAGCGGATTGAACTGGAAATTTTAGAAACGGCGACGGTGGCACACCGTGGCGGCTTTTTCGATGGCCTTGGCGCCTTGCGCGATGTTGGTCAAAATCACCTGTTGCAGATGTTGGCCTTGGTCACGATGGAGCAACCGACCGACACCTCAGCTAACGCCATTCGCGCCGCTCGAGCGATGCTGCTGACCTCTGTTTCAGCGCTGCCGGAGCAGAGTTGGCGCGGCCAGTACGATGGCTATCGTCAAACGCCAGATGTCGCCTCAGGCTCAACCACTGAAACCGCTTTTCGGTTGCCACTGCAGATTGATTCTCCGCGATGGCAAGGTGTGCCAATTTTTCTGACCGCCGGCAAAGCGGCCGGTGAAAATCGCCGGCGCATCACGGTCACCTTTAAACGCCCAGAGCGCTGCCTCGGCCCGAATGATAACGCCTGCCGCTACAATCAAGTTATTTTCTCGCTCGAGGATGATTCAATCGCCATCTGTTTCTCGGCCAAGCAACCGGGTCGCACCTTTGCGACCGAACCGAAGGCGCTGCGCTTTGTTTACGCTGCCGATCTGCCGTTGTCGGATAGCGATGAGTACGAGCGCTTGCTCTTGGACGCAGTGGGTGGTGACCAGACGCTGTTTGTTTCAACGGCTGAAATGGCGGCCATGTGGCAGACAGTTGAGCCAGTGCTCACAGCTTGGCAGACCGACCGTGTCCCCTTGACGATTTACCCAGCCGGCGCCAACCCTTTTATTCCAACTTCAGCCTGACGCTCTGGCCACCAGGGGGCTTTCAGCTCGGCCATTGGCAGGTGAACTTCAACGGTTCGGCGGTCGCCAACATTGACAAATAAGGCCAACACCAAGCTATTATCAACCTCTTTCTGGACGCCGCCGCAGGCGTAGACAACACGACGCTCCTGGTGCAGCTCAGTTTGCAGCGGGTCTTCGTCTGAACCACGAAAGCTATCAGGCGTCAGTAGCGGTTCAGGCCATATCTCAACCTGGTAGAGATCGCCCTTCCGGCTGAGTTTGGCTTTGCCGAGCGAGTAGATATAGCGATTATCCGTAATAGTGATGCCGTGAATAATGAGTAGGGCCTCGGTTGTGGTTTGCCAGAGCGGTGGCAGAGTGGTGCCGATGCGCCAGCGCGCCCAGGGCAGGTCGGTCGGAAACTGAATGGTTGACAGCAGCTCGGCTTGACTGCCGTCGACTCGGCAGACGGCCAGCTCGTGGCTGCAGGCTTGATCGTCGCGCCGGAACAAAAATTCCTGCTCAGACAATGGCGTTGTGTTCTTGCCGGGACCGAGATTTTGGAAGACGACCACCGGTGGCAATTCGGCCCGCCAATTGGTGGCTTCAAGCGTGGTCAGCGCCGGATACGGAACAAAAACCTCGCCTTGACGGATAACGGCGGTCAAACCAAGCTGAACGCGCCCGTCAGGCAGGAGTAGCGCCCGGGTATCTTCCAGATGCTGTCGATCCTCCTGATCGGGTTGCCACACAACTGTTTCATTTAAGACCTGACCGCTTGGATCAAGTTCTAAGCGCAAAATTGCCCCGCGGTCCGGCTCGCCTTTGGGCGCAGCCTGGGTGACCTCCCGCACGAGCAAAATGGTATTGCCGCTGACGGTTTCGTGCCAGGCGGCCGCGTTATAGCGATTAGCGAGCGAACGTCTGAACATGCAGCACCTCGGGTTGATAGACAGTGGGCGGTGCGCTATACGGCGCCAAGGCCTGTTTGGCCAGTAGGTAACAGATGATACTCTCAGCGCCACAGTTGGCGGAGACTCCATCTGCTTCCAGCCCATCATGGCACCGGCCAGTCGCCTGGTCGTAGATAGGCAAGCCAAGCAAGTTGTAGCCATGGAACCAAGCGAAGAACCGCTTAGCCTCACGCAAGAAGACGGGCGAGTTGGTCAGCCGGTAGGCTAAAACATTGGCCAGCACCTGATAACTTGGGTCAATTGGCTGCTGGCCAAACAGGACGGGCGGGCTGCCCGGCTGTTGCCAGCCATTGTTGCCGATGGCGATAGGCAAACTGTGGTGACTGCACTGCTCATTGAGAAAATGAAGCATGGTCAGGCCGGTTGTTTGGAAGCGGCTGCCCAGTCGGGCCTCGGCGGCGGTCAGAAGTGCCAGCGGAATAATGGCATTTGCGTAAGTTAATTTTGGCTCAAGCCAGGGCCAATCCGGTTGCGCTTTTTGGTCATACTGCAGGGTCAACTGCTGGGCGAATTTGAGCGCCAATTTTGGGGCGACATGGACGGCGCCGAGAATGGCATAAGCGCGACCACGGGCACTCTGAAAGCGTCGGGACACCGGCAAGAGCTGTTGCAGCACGGCAACCGCTGGCTTGCGGAACCTCGGCTTCAGACTAGCGACGGCCAGCGCCCAAATCGCCTCGCCAACAGCGTCTTCCGACCACGGCAACGGCCGGGGCCGCCGCTCGGCGTCAAAGAAGTTGACAATGGTTGGCGGCTGACAAGCCTGCTCCAGAAAATGCAGGTAAATATCGGCTAAATCATCTTCACCGGCTTGGGCGGCCAGCAGCAGGGCACGGGCGCTATCGTCTAAGGCGTAGCCGTGCCGGCGGTCAATTTCGGCTCCGTCGGTGTGCTGCCAAATGCTGAAATCATCAGTTAACTTAGTCAGATGCTGCCAAGATGCTTTGGGCATAAGTCTCCTTTCGAACGGGTACAGTCGCGGCATGGTAGAACAGTTGGTGGTAGCGCTCAGCCACGACCGGCCAAGCCATTTGGCGGCCAATCAAGCTGGCTTGCTGCTCCATCTTCCGGCGGCGCGTTGGATCGGTCAGTAAGGCAATAGCGGTATCGGCGATACTTTGGCTGTCGCGGAAGGCGACTAGAGCGCCGCGACCACCGCGCAGCAAATCTCGGGCATAGACATATGGCGTTGAGATGCAGGCTTTGCCCATACCGAAGGCGTAGGCCAAGGTGCCGGAGGTGATCTGTTCCGGTTGGGTGTGCGGTGTCAGATAGAGGTCGGCTGCGGCATAGGTGGCCAGCAGCTCATCAAGTGACAGGTAGCGATTATCGAACGTGACGCGCTCGGCCACGCCTAAACGCGCAGCGAGCGCTTGCAGCTCTTGGCGGTAAGCTTCACCGCGCTGACGCCGAATTTCGGGATGGGTGGCGCCGGCAATGACGAAGTGGGCCCGCGGGCACTGCTTGAGAATGGCTGGCATGGCGTGGATCACGTATTCAATGCCTTTATCTGGGCCAAGCAGGCCGGTCATCAGTAGCACTTGGTCGGTTTGCCACCCGCGGCGCTGTCTTTCTGTAGACGGGTCAAATTGGCCAATCGTCACGCCGTGAGGGATGAGGGCAATCTTAGCCGCGGGTACGCCGTAATGCTCGACCAGGCGGGTGCGGCCGGTCGCAGTCATAACCACAACACGGGCGGAATAGCGAGCCAGTGTCTGAACAACGCGTGCTTCACTGGCGCTGGGTTGCGACAAAATGGTGTGGAAGGTGGTGAATAGCGGCTTCTCCAGGGCGGCGGCAAGGCTAAGAATATAGTCGCCGCTGTCGCCGCCGAATAAGCCAAACTCATGCTGCAGTGAGACGGCTGTGATGTTTGATTGATTAATGGTCGCGGCGGCCCGCAGATAGTCATCGTGGTTCTGTTTACGGATGCGGGTCATGACCGCCGGGTCGTACTCTACGGGCTGATCATCCGGTTCAACGGCAATAATACGGGACTGCTGACCGCTGCGAGTGCCAACGGCAGTTTGTAAGTCGCGGGTAAAGGTGGCAATACCGCACTGGCGGGGCGGATAACTACTCAAAAACAGCGGCCGCACCCGTGACGCCGTGCCCGGTAGTTTTAACATGCCGCCCGCCGCCTGGGAGAGTGGTTGGGTGTGATCGCCGGCACCAGCCGGGCTGGTTGACCAGCCAGCCAGTGCTGGCGCTCTGACCGCCGAGGCGCGACAATTGGTCCGCGGAAGCGGGGAAAGCCTTCCCGGATATCTTGTGGCTGTGGGCGATGAGTAAATAATGACATAAAATCCTCCTAGCTATTGTTTGAGCTGGAGGACGAATAGGTCTTCTAAAAAGATTACAACGACACTCCAGCCGGTAGGTGAGCTGAAAGACGGCGTAGCCAAATTGGGGTGAGTGTTTGCATACGAGTAGTATACCCGAGTGGAGAGGCGCTTGGCAACCGGGAGGCGTGGCAAAGTGTCGTAATGGCTTGACTGTCAGCGTTAGTTAAGACTACGTTCCGACCGGGTAGCGAGGTACGTTCCGGCGCCATAATGGCGTTCGGATCGGAGATAATGTGCTCAAGGCCAAGGGCGTGACCCAGCTCGTGAGTTAAGACGTAGCGTAAGTCGGAACGGTCGGCAAACTGATAGATGATGATGGTATCCGTGCGGCCGTCGAAGACGCCGCTTTCGGGGGCGGTGTTCTGGGCCAGGGCATTGTACTGGTCAACCTGCGTGTTAATGCTACCAACCTGGGTCTGGCCTTGAGCCTGTAGCGCGTTGAGGCGACTGGCCAGACTGTTCAACTGCTTGCGCGTGGCTTCGAGTGAGGCGTAGACGTCCGGCGGTGCGCCATCGCGGCTATTCCAGGTAGCTACCTGTTGGTCATAACTCGCTTTCAAGTTTTGATATTGGCTGAGCAGCTGTTTACTTTGTGTCTGACTGGTTTGGAAGCTGGACATAGCGTGGCTGAGCTGGCTGGCCAGTGACTGCTCGGCCTGGTATGCGCTCTGCCGTTCGTCATAGACCAGCCTAACCAGCACTGTGGCTCGCTCTGCCGGTGCTGGCGTCAGGAACGTCTTGCCGGTGGCGCCGTTCCAGAGATCGGCTGCCGTCGCTGCTTCAATCGCAACCTCGGCTTGGCTAATTTGAAATTTGGAATCAACTGAGGTGACGGCGAAACTAATTGGCTGTTGGCAAGGCTTGACCGGCCAAGCCAGCCACGCTAAAAATAGCAGCAGTAGGCCCTCAAGAGTAAAACGAACGGACCGCATGGGTTGTGTGCTCAAACCGCCGAGCTTGTCTCGATTACGGTCTGCCTTTTTTTGGCAGGCTCAACCAGAAAATAATAGCGTAAAACATAACGGACAGTATAAAGCCGGCGGCGGCTAATTGAAACATGACGGTTTCGCGCTGTTCCACTTCATGCAGTGAGCGGCCAGCTAAGACGAAGCCGGAATCGGTCGGTTTGATGACTGAGGCGATACGGACGCCGGTCTGCGGCTGCCAAGTCACCCGATCTTCGCCATGTGCGTTGGCGTAGGCAAAAACCCCAACTGGCGGGGTTGGCGCCGTACCGTCCAGGCTGCCGCTGCTGGTGACGACTTGCCGATTTTGGTCGTAGATAATGACGAACGGCGATAGGCTGTTTTTAATGTCGATGCTGCCGGCGGCCAATGTCGGTGTGTTGCCGGCATTGATCGCCATGGCGGTATCTTCGGCTAGGGCAATTTGCGGATCATTGGCCGCGCTTCGCTGACTCTGCTGGACCAGTACGTAGCCAGTTAAGAAAATGACCTTTAAAATGGCCACCCCTAGCACAAAACGCCAAAATGTTTTCATATCTTCAGTCTACTCGGTTTCGGCAGAGATTTCAGGGTCAGCCGACTTGGCCGGCTCCAGCTTGAGCGCGGCCGAATTAATGCAGTAGCGCTCGCCAGTTGGTGTTGGTTCGTGGTCAAAGAGGTGGCCAAGGTGAGCGCCGCAGTGCGGACAGAGCGCTTCAGTCCGCGTCATGCCATGTCGGCGGTCGGTTGCCGTGACAACTGCCTCAGGCGCCAGCGACTTATCGAAACTTGGCCAGCCGGTGCCAGAGTCGTATTTAGCCTCTGATGAGAACAACTCATGACCACAGCCCGCGCAGCGATAGACGCCTGCGCCATGCTCATCCCAATACAGTCCGGAAAATGGCGCCTCCGTCTGCTTTTGGCGCAGAATACGATACACCTCAGGCTCGAGCTGCTGCTGCCAGTCGGCATCGGTTTTGGGTTCCTGGGTCACGTGATCCTTTCTGCTGCCCGCGGCAGACGAATAGTAAACGTTGAGCCGTGCCCAGCTTCGCTTTCGGCGCTCAGTTGGCCTTGGTGCAGCTCGACAATATTTTTGGCGATGGCCAGCCCCAGGCCAAAGCCGCTGGTTTGCGTTTGGGTGCGTGATTGATCGGCCCGAAAGAACCGTTCAAAAATGTGCGGCAAATCTTGTTCGGCAATGCCAATTCCATGATCGGTCACGGTTAGAGAGACGTCGTTCTGATTGGCGCTGGCTGCCACGGCCACGTCCTGGCCGGGCTGGCTATACTTCATGGCGTTGTCCAACAAGATCGTGACCACCTCAACCAAGCTCGCTTTATCGCCAAGTACGGATAATTCCGTTTTGGGCAGCTCCAGCTGAATAGGTTTAGCCGCGGCGGCGCTCTCTACGCGATTCCGAGCGGCAGTCAGCACCGACTGCAGCGAGACAGGCGCCATAACAACACCGTTGGCCTCGGTTCGGGCCAGCTGCAGCAGATGACGCGTTAGTCTCTCGAGGGCATCGACCTCCTCGAGGTTGCTTTGCAGGAGACTCTTTGCCTCGGGCAAAGCCAGCGAGCGGCTACGCAGCGCCACTTCAATCTCGGTTTTCATCGCCGTCAAGGGAGTACGCAGCTCATGCGAAGCGTCGCTGGCAAACCGTTTTTGCGCGGCAAGCGCCTCTTCAATTGGTTTGACGGTTCGTTTGGCCAGAGCGTAGCTGAAAACGCTGCCAAGGGCTAAAACAATCAGGTCAAATTCAGCCAAGTTAGCCAACAGCTGTCGCTTGCCGTCGTCCAGCTCGCCCTCAATATCTGGCTGTTTAATTGAGCCAAAGAGCGGCGCCAGCTGGATGGGACCGCTGTAAATGCGAGCATACTGATGGCGTAGCTGCTCCTGCAGTTGGCCAACAGACAATTGATACAAATAAAAACTAAATACTGAACAAATTGCCAGTAGTATGACGAAGTATGAAGCAGCTAGTCGGAAGGCGGTTGACTGCGTCGCCAGCCAGAGATGCAAACGTGTCTTCACGCCGAGCCTATCCGATAACCAAAACCGCGCACGGTGTGGATGAGCGGCGCTTGGGATTCGGGCCGATCAATTTTATTGCGCAGGTAGCCTATATACACCTCCACCGTATTTGGCAACACGTCGGCATCAAAATCCCAAACGTGTGAAATAATCATACTTTTGGTCAAAACGCGATTTTTATGGCGTATGAAATATTCAAGCAAAGCAAACTCTTTGCTGGACAACTGGATCGGCTGACCAGCCCGTTTCACCTCGTAGGTTGTCGGGTTGAGGGTTAAATCAGCCACGACAAGCTCCTCACCCAACTGCTCGGCAGGCCGACGCAGCAGGGCCCGAATACGGGCCAACAGCTCGTCAAAGGCAAATGGTTTAATAAGGTAGTCGTCGGCGCCGCCCTCAAGCCCAGCCACCCGGTCTGGGATGCTGTCTTTGGCGGTCAGCATGAGCACCGGTGTGTGCAGTCCAGCCTGGCGCATGGCTTGGCAAATTTGGCTGCCGTCCGCTATACCAGGCAACATGCGGTCCAGAATAACCAAGTCGTAGCTTGGGTCGACAGCGGCGGCTAGGCCGGTTGGCCCGGTATACTCCACATCAATCGCAAAATGCTCCGCCTCCAAACCGCGTTTCAGCGCAGCGGCAATTTTTTGTTCGTCTTCAACAATGAGTAACTTCATAGCACGAGTATAGTATAGCTTGCTGAAAGCAATCTGAGAGCCGCTTCAGCCATTTCTCAGTCGCAGATTGTTCACTGAACCCGGACGAGAGACAACGGGAGCTTCTGAGTCGTGCGGCTCGGAGCCGAAGGGAGACAATGAGTATGGTTACCCGCGGCCTCAAAAATGTTGGCCGCAGCCCGCTACGGACAGTGGCCATCACCGCCATTTTGGCGGTGAGTATTGGCCTGGCTTTGGTCATGCTGCTGTCCTATCAAACAATCCAGGCTAAGATTGAAAGTGTCAAGTCTGAGGCTGGTAGTACGCTAACGGTCAGGCCGGCCGGAGCGAACGGCTTTGAGGGCGGCGGTGAGCCGTTGACCGACAGTCAACTAGCCGATCTGAAGAGCCTACCGCATGTCTCTGCGCTCAGTGAGACGCTGAATGACCGGCTGACCGTCGGCACCGACACTTCGCTGGCCTCAGCGATTGACCCGGGAACCTTAGGCAACCGTCAAATTCGCTTTAACCAAAACCGCTTTGGTGGTGATGGCGGTGGGGCATCTGGTCAAGCCAGGGCTAGCCAACCGCGAACGCTGACCATTCCGATTATGATCACCGGTGTCTCCGACACGATCAGCCTGACCACCGCTGGTGCCAACATGACGGCCGGTAGTCTGTTTGACCCAACCGCCGATGTGCCTGAAGCGGTGCTTGGCAGCACGCTGGCCAGTAAAAATAGTCTGCAGCCGGGCTCAACCTTCACGGCGTATAGCACAACCTTCACGGTCAAAGGGATAGTCGATACCGGCAACACCTTCGGCAGCAGCGGTCTGTACATACCGATCAAAACCCTGCAACGGCTGTCCGACCAGGCCGGCGATGTCAGCGAGGGTACCGTGACAGCTGATTCTTTGGACAACTTGAGCAGTCTGGAGACGGTGGTCAAGGCGAAGTTGGGTGATAAAGCGGATGTCGTCTCAAGCGCCGACCAAACAACCCAAATTTTGCAGCCGCTGCAAAACATTAAAACAATTTCACTGTACAGCTTGATCGGCTCGCTGGTCGCTGGCGCCTTTATCACCCTGTTGATCATGATGATGATCGTCCGTGAGCGCCGCCGCGAAATTGGTGTCCTGAAAGCCATTGGCGCCTCGACCAGCGGTGTGGTCGGCCAGTTTATGGCTGAGGCGCTGGCGCTGGCTATTCTTGGTGCTCTGGTCGGCACGGTGCTTGGCGTAGCGCTGTCGAACCCGGTGTTGTCGGCCTTGGTCAAAAGCGGCACCGCCACCGCGACGCCAGCCGCAGTCGGCGCCGCTGGCCGTGGCGGTCAATTCTTTGCTCGGGTCGGCCAGCTTGGTGGCATCTCAACCACGCTGCAAAACATACACGCCACCGTCTCGCCGGTGTTGATTGCTGACGGTCTGCTCGCGGCCATTCTGATTGCCGTCTTGGGCAGCGCCGTACCAGCTTGGCTGATTGCTCAGGTGAAACCAGCCGAAGCAATGAGAGGAGAGTAATGCTTGAAGTCCAAGAGGTTGATAAACAGTTTCGTTCCGGCGATACGATCCTCAAGGCGCTGAACAAAGCTAACATGAGTCTTAAAACCGGCGCCTTTGTGGCAATCGTCGGCAAGAGTGGCAGCGGCAAAACGACGCTGCTCACCTTGCTTGGCGGTTTGGAGCGACCAACATCAGGCGCCATTTTGCTTGATGGTGAAGATATCACCAAGTTGTCCGATCACCATCTGACGGCCTATCGCCGACGAAAGATCGGTTTCATTTTTCAGCACTACAATTTGATTCCTAATTTGTCGGCCTTAGAGAATGTCATGTTGCCGATGGAGTTTGCTGGCGTGCCGGCCAAGAAGCGACGAGCCCGGGCGGTTCACCTCTTAAACCAGGTGGGTTTGGAGGGCGATAAACAACAGCGCCGCCCCGGCCGGCTGTCTGGCGGTGAGCAGCAACGCGTGTCGATTGCCCGCGCCTTGGCTAATCGCCCCGGCCTCATTTTGGCCGATGAACCAACCGGCAATCTCGACAGTCAAACCAGTAAGATTATCGTCAAGTTACTGCAGGAGTTGGCACGTTCTGAGGAAACGACCATTATTGTGGTGACGCATGATCTCAATTTAACCGAGCACACGGACCAAACATTTCGCTTGCAAGACGGTCAATTGACGACCCACACTGGTGGGACGAAAGCCTTACTGTCGGAGGACACTTCAGCGTGAACAAAATCCTATTATCACTCGGTACGCTTGCCACGTTTGGCCTATACGTGCTGCTGGTGCGCGGCCACCAAGCATCAGTCCTGTCGGCTGCTACTTTTTCGCGTGTGCCAACGGCTGTCGATAACTCGCCAGCGGAGCTGGCGAGCTCAACTGCTCCCGCGGCAATTGAACAGGTAGCGCCCTCCATCATTCCGTCCGTCACAGCAACTACCGGCTTCAAAGACGGCCAGTATACCGGCACCTCGTTCGACGCATTCTATGGCAATGTCCAGGTGAAAGTTACCGTTAAATCAGGCAAAATCAGCGACGTACAGTTCCTGGATTATCCACGTGAACGTGGGGAGTCGGTGCAAATTAACAGCTACGCCACGCCGCTACTGCGCCAAGAGGCTATGACCGCCCAGTCGGCACAGGTAGACATTGTCTCCGGCGCCACTCAAACAAGTCTCGGCTTTCGAAAATCACTGCAGTCGGCACTTAGTCAGGCCAGTTAATGCTTAGTCAAACAGAGATTATGATGGGCATGCCGATTATCGTCGGCAGTCCAGACGCGACTGGCCCAGAGCAATTTACCGCGATCTTTGACTACTTCCGAACTATCGATGCCTGCTTTAGCCCTTACAAACCAGACAGCGAGTTGTCGCGACTCAATCGTGGCGAACTAGCGCTTGCCCAAACGAGCTCTGGAATGCAGCTGATGTTTCAGTTGGCGGAGCAAACCAAACAAGAGACCGGCGGCTACTTTGACATTGGAACGATTGGTCAGGCCGACCCGTCTGGGTTGGTTAAAGGGTGGGCGATTGAGCAGGCGTCCCTATTGGCTCGTCGAGGTGGCTGGCAGAACTTGTATATTAATGCCGGCGGTGATGTTGCCACCATTGGGCTAAACCAAGGCCAACCGTGGCGAGTCGGTATTGCGGATCCGCAGCGGCCAGGTCACTTGCTCGCCACCATCAGGGTGACGAATGCTGGCGTGGCTACCTCTGGCCGTAGTGAGCGCGGCGCCCATATTATAGACCCCATAACTCAGCAGCCGTCCACCTGGCTGCTGAGCCTGACTGTCGTAGCGCCGAACATCTATCAGGCCGACCGTTTGGCTACGGCCGCCTTTGCCATGGGCCGCTTTGGTCTGGCATATCTCGAAGCATTACCTGGTATTGAGGCACTCCAGGTTGACCGCAACGGCCGGTTTAGCTGGACCAGCGGTTTTCCGGAGCTGAGCCATATTTCTACCGGGAGAAAAGTATGAACTGGCTCGACCGACAGATTGACGGCATCACCATGTATCGGTTGGTGTTGTATGCCCTGATTGGCTACTTGGTGCTGGCGCTATTACTGTCGACGGCTCAGATTCTGCCGTACCAGCTGTTGTCCTTGATTCTGTCGACAGCGGTCCTGGTGGTTGCTTCATTGTTAACGCAGCGGCTGTACAGCCGTGTTTTCCAGACTACTTCTAATGCTGAATCGGCACTCATCTCGGCACTTATTTTAGCCTTAATAATTAGTCCGCAAATGACGCTCAAGGGCTATCTCTTTCTGACTTGGGCGGCCATTTTAATGTCTAGCCTCAAATTTATTGTCGCCTGGCGCGGTAAACAGCTCTTTAACCCGGTGGCACTGGCGGTGGCGGTCACAGCCCTGGCGCTCAACCAGTCGGCCAGCTGGTGGATTGGCCAGCAGAAGCTGCTGCCATTTGTGACTCTTGGCGGTTTTATTCTGGCGCGTAAACTACGCCGCTTTGATCTGGTGGCCAGTTTCCTGGGCGCAGCCTTGTTGACACTGATCGCTTCCGGCCTCTGGCAGCATCGAGAGCTGGCGCTGCTTCTCAAACAGATGCTCCTGGACTCACCATTGATCTTCTTCGCCACCATCATGCTGACCGAACCACAGACGATGCCCCAGCGCCCCGCGGAGCGGCGTCTATTCGGCGCTCTGATTGGTGTACTATTCACTCCGCTTCTGCATTTCGGTCGGCTTTATCTCACGCCGGAACTGGCACTTTTGATAGGCAACCTCTACGCTTTTGCTGTTTTGCCCAAGGGCCGCTTCGCTCTGACGCTGCAGCGCGTAGAGCAGGTTGGCGACCAAATTATTGACGCCGTCTTTCGGCCGAGCCGACCGTTGCCCTTCCGAGCCGGCCAGTATGTGGAGTTGACTTTGCCGGTACCCAAAGCCGATGACCGCGGCAACCGGCGCTTCTTAACCATCGCTTCGTCACCAACCGAGCCAGAGTTACGCTTTGGCCTCAAAATCGGCTCGCAACCCAGTCGGTACAAACAAGCACTGCTTGAGATGCGTCCCGGTGCCCCGGCCTCAGTCGCCACCATTGGTGGTAGTTTCACCCTGCCGAAAAGTCAGGCCGAAAAGTGCCTGTTTATCGCCGGCGGCATTGGCATCACACCCTTTCGCAGCATGGCCCAGTACCTGATTGACCAGCGGGAGCAGCGCGATATTATCCTCCTGTACAGCGTGGCCAAGCCAGGCGAATTAGTATACGGCCAGGTTTTTGAACGTGCTGCCGCTTTCGGATTCCGGACCTACCCAACTATCACTGACCGTGCAGACGTGCCAGCTGGCTGGACTGGTCAGATTGGCTTGATTGACCGAAAGATGTTGCAGCGCCTGGCACCCGATTTCCTGACCCGCCACTGCTATCTTTCTGGGCCGCACGGTATGGTCGTTGCCTTTGAACAGCTGCTCAGCCAGCTCGGTGTGCCGCGCCGCCAGATCACCGTCGACTACTTTCCCGGCTTTGCCTAGCCACCAAAAAAGCGTCGCTTCGGGTCCCTAGCGAGAATAAATATTCTCGCTAGGTTAGCTTAGGACGCTTTTTTGAACTAATGCAGGATTAGTAGCGAGGGCGGAAACCGCCACCGTTGCCACCGCGGAAACTGTCGTCTCGGCGTGGAACGTGGTTGCGGCAATACACTGGCTTCAGTGGCTGACCGGACTCGTCGCGGCGCAGTTCAAACGGCAGTTCGCTGATCATGACGTCGCATTTGGCGCCATTTTCATCGACATGCGCGCACTGAACAGCTGGCTCGACCGGGAACATTTGGCGATCGCCAAAGTTGCTGCTACCACCAGAGGTGGCGCGGTCGGTGCTGCCTGGACGGGTCAAGTGGTCGCGGCAGAAGACAGGTTTCAGCGGCTCACCGTTTTCGTCGCGACGCAACTCAAATGGCAGTTCGGTGATCATTACATCACACTGGACACCATTTTCATCAACGTGAGCGCACTGGACGGCTGGCTCGACTGGGAACATCTGTCGTGGGCCACGATCGCCGCCAAAGTTTGAGCGGCCACCGTTGCCAAAATCAGAATTGTACATTGTATCTCGTTTCTGTTCGGCCCCACTCCTTGTTCGACCTCGTAAAACATTTACCGCATCGCACTTGGGGGGCCGAATGAAACTTCGACGATGCTGGTGGTCTTGCCACCTTGTTTTCCAATTGAGTCAATACTACCATGTTCGACAGGAAAAGCAATAGATAAAGTCGAGATAGGTAAAAGAGCTACATCGCGGCGAGTTGTGCTCTGGCCCCGGACTTCCTAGCCTTCAGCCGCTCCTGAGCGTCTAAAATACGTTTTCGCAGCCGGAGGTGCTTCGGTGTGACTTCAAGCAGCTCATCCTCCTCAAGGAAGTCTAAACACTCCTCCAGGCTAAAAATGGTCGGCGGGGTCAGTACGGTCGTCATGTCTGAGCTGGCCGCCCGAATGTTAGTCAGCTGCTTTTCTTTGGTGACGTTCATGTCAATATCTTCGTCACGCGTCGTTTGACCGACAATCATACCGCGGTAGACCTCTGTTTGGGGCGGAATAAAGGTGATGCCGCGGGCCTGGGCATTATTTAAGCCGTAGGTAACGGCTTTGCCGGCTTCAGACGAGACGATAACGCCGCTTCGGAGCTTCGGCAGGGCACCAACTTGTGGCGTCATGCGCAGGAAGATGCTGGACAGCACAGCCGTGCCTTTAGACATGGTCAACAGTTGGTTCCTGAGACCGAGCAGACCGCGGGTGGTAATTTCAAACAGCAAGCGGACGCTGCCGTCGCTGTTTTGCTCTTGGCCCAAAAATAGGCCGCGCCGTGCCTGGACAGTGGCAATGGCTTGACCGGCAAAATCGGCGCCGATATCAATGGTTGCCTCTTCAAGCGGCTCGTGCAGACTGCCATCAATCATCTCGGTGATAACGTAGGCTTTGGCTACTTCCAGCTCAAAACCTTCGCGGCGCAGCGTCTCAATAAAAACCGATAGGTGTAGCTCGCCTCGACCAGCCAACACGTAGCGGCCGTCTTCGGCAATTTCGTAATGCAGCGCGACATTTGTTTCGACTTCACGTTGAATGCGCTCCAACAAGTGACGGCCGGTGACAAACTGGCCTTCGCGCCCGGCAAACGGTGAGGTGTTTGGCCCAACGGCCATTTTTAACGTTGGCGCCTCAATCTGAATACGCGGCAACGCTTCGGCCGCGCTGGCGTCTGCGATGGTGTCGCCAATTTTGGCGCTGGCCAGGCCCGACAGGCTGACGATATCACCGGCCTCGGCGCTCGGCACCTCTTCATGGCGCAAACCTTGGCTAATAGTGATTTTTTCAATTTTGGCTGGTTTAGCAACGCCATCGGCGCCAAGTACCACAACCGGCAAGCCGAGCGTGGTCTGGCCGCGGCTGACGCGGCCGATAACCTGTTTGCCGAGGTAGCTGTCGGCCACCAAGCTGGTCACCAGCAGTTGAAGCGGGCCGGCTTCAATATGCGGCGCAGGCACGTGAGCTAAAATCGCCTCAAACAGCGGCGTCAAATCAGCCTCAGCCTCAGGATTTTCTGGCACTGTGGCCCAGGCCTTGCCGGCCCGACCAATAGCGTATAGGACCGGAAAGTCTAATTGATCTTCGTGCTCAGCGAGCTCTAAAAAGAGATCGGCCACACGTTGCTCAATTAACTCCGGCTGGGCAGCTGGTTTGTCGATTTTATTGATCACGACCAGAATTTTTAAGCCGAGTTGCAAGGCTTTTTTGAGTACAAACTTGGTTTGCGGCATCGGCCCTTCCTGGGCGTCCACCACCAGCAGCGCGCCGTCAGCCATATTGAGCGTGCGTTCGACTTCGCCGCCGAAGTCGGCATGTCCCGGTGTGTCGATAATATTAATTTTTGTGCCGCCGTAGAGCACGGCGGTGTTTTTGGCCAAGATGGTAATGCCGCGCTCGCGCTCTTGGTCGGCCGAGTCCATAATCAATTCCTGGCTCATCGCCGCTTCGTTCTGACGGAAAGTGTGCGACTGCTTGAGAAGCCCGTCAACCAAGGTCGTTTTGCCGTGGTCGACGTGCGCGATGATTGCGATGTTCCGAATATCCATATTTAGCGGCTTGCCACGAAGGTCAGGGCTTTACCAGCTTGGCCGGCACGTCCGGTTCGGCCAATACGGTGGACGTAGTCGTCGTAGGTGTTGGGTTGGTCAAAATTAATGACGTGGCTGACGTTCGGGATATCCAAGCCTCGGGCGGCCACATCGGTGGCGACCAGCACGCGGACGTGATTATTTTTAAAGGCTTGCAGCGAGCGTTGGCGTTGCGGCTGTGACTTGTTGCCATGAATGGCCTCGGTGCTGATGCCTTGTTTGCTCAGCCGCTCGGCCAGGCGCTGGACGCCGTGCTTGGTTTGGCCAAAAATAAGTACTTTGGCGAACTCTGGTTGGTTGAGTAACCCTGACAACACGGCCAGTTTCTCGTCTGGGCTGCCCGCCACAATGACATCTTGGTCAATGTGCTCAGCCGTCTCGTGAGTTTTAACCGAGACGGTGACAGGGTTGTCCAGCAGCTCTTGAATAAGCTGGTTAATGCCCGGCGTCATCGTAGCGCTGAAGCAGAGCGACTGGCGCACACGCGGCAACTCAGCAATTATAGTACGGATGTCGCGAATAAAGCCCATGTCCAGCATGCGGTCAGCTTCATCAAGCACGACCAGGTTTGTTTGTTGCAAGCGCAGGACACCTTGCTGCAGCAGGTCTTTCAAGCGACCCGGCGTACCAATAACCAGACGCGGTCGGGCGGCTAGCGCCTGGCGCTGTCGGCTCATGCTCATACCGCCTACGCAGAGCGCCAAGTGCAGCGGCAAATTACGGCTAAACAGCCGCGTTTCGTCGGCAATTTGGGCGGCTAACTCGCGGGTTGGCGCCACAATTAAGGCAGCGGCTTGCGAATCGTTCAGCAACCGGTGCAAAATTGGCAGCATAAAAGCCGCCGTTTTGCCGGTGCCAGTGTTGGCCAAGCCAATGACGTCGCGACCATCCATCACCAGCGGCATAGCTTGGTCTTGGATGGGCGTCGGCGTGCTGTAGCCGTGGGCGAGAATGTTTTTCAGTAGCGGCGCAGCCAAACCAAAGTCAGTGAACCGATGTTCGATGACCGGCGGCACAATCGCGGACCGGCTGGCCACGGCTTGGTTCACGAAGCGACCAGGGTGAATGGTGGCGCTGTAGTTGTTGCGTCGAGCCGGACGCGCATTGGTGCGCGGGGTGCCGTAGCGCCCAAAAGACTGTTGCGGTCGGCGGATGGGCCGACGTGAAAATGAGGCGGAGCTCATGAATACCTTTCCATGCTGACGGCAGCGTGAGCCACCGTGGCGGTGATGGGATGAACAGCGATATCACCGATGGATTCGTATTCATCTATAAATTGAACTCTCTAAGTATGACATAAACTAAAATAATGTCAATAATTGCGCCGTCCAGCGGATTCAGGCAGGCAATTTGCCATTTTGGTGAAATAACGGAGTTTTGCTACAGTTGGCCCATGTCACGCTATATTGCTCTGCTGCGGGCCATTAACCTTGGCACACACAATCAAATAAAAATGCCGGCGCTGCGTGAAGGGCTGGCCGGGCTTGGTTACACAAACGTTGAAACCTACTTGCAAAGCGGCAACGTCGTTTTGACGACTGACAGTGGTGCGAAAGCTGTCCAAAACAGCATTGGCGCGTTGCTCAAGCGCCAATTTGATGTAGACGTGCATGTGTTGGTGCAGTCGGCGGCTGACTGGCAGCAAATTATCGACCATAATCCGTTTCTGGACAAAGTTGAGTCGGAGATCAAGTGCATGCACGCCACGTTGCTGTTTGAGGCGCCAGATGCGGGCCACGCATCAGCCATCCCGGCGGACCTTGGCGGGGCGGACCGCTGGCAGCGTGTCGGCCGCGTCATCTACCTGTTTTGTCCAAACGGCTACGGCCGGACCAAGCTGACTAATGCCTTGTTTGAGCGCAAACTGAAGGTGGCCGCGACAACCCGTAACTGGAAAACAGTGCTGGCGCTGCAGGCACTGGCTGAGGGGCAACATGCAAACTGAAAAAGCAGAGACACTTCCTACATAAAATCTGATGTCTAACGGGCATGCTTGACAGGACAAATCTAAAGTACTACATGTGTCCCACGCCTGCTCTCGCTATTTATGAGAAGTAGTCATGAGAGACGTAACTACGCTGATTACACGTAACTTTTCTTGACATTTAATACGTAAATTGCTATTACACACGTAGAAAATGTAGTTTTACAACACGTCCCAAAACTGCGGCTCCGACACATCGGGCACATTGCACATCAAAATGGAGGGAACGCTATGAAAGCGTCCTTAGGCCAAGGGAATCAGGTTCTGAGCCTGTTCTCTGGGGCGAGCGAAGAGCAAGTGCAGAAAATCATCGAAGCGGGCGACCTGCTGAAGATGATGATGTACTGCAACCTGGCGGATGTTGACCGCGAGCAGTTCCGTCAACTCCTCCAGCCCAGCCTGCCAGAGTTCAGCGTCCTGGTGGACTACCGCCTCACCCTCGATCAAATGATCGAGGCCGGACGATACGACTGGAAGAATTCCGGCATCACGTCGAACTTTCCGGTCAACTGCCGCCGCGACGAGAGCGCCGACGTCACCATGTTCCTGGTCAAGTATGACCGGAGCATGGAATCCGACGACATCATCAAGGATCTCGATGTCCGCAACCTCCGCGCCGCCGAACTGCCGGAGCTGCTGGCCCTCGGTGCTCAGAACCCTGATATTCAGCGCGAGTTCCCCATCGTCGCGCTCGGCTCAGTCTGGGTGAACTACCGTGGCCATCGCAGCGTTCCAGTCCTGAGCAGGAAAGGTGACGCGCGGTACCTCGACCTCAATAACTGGGTCAGCGGGTGGCACTCCCGCGCTCGGTTCCTCGCCGCCCGCAAGTAAGGGTCTGGCCTAGGGCCAGAACCTTGCCGCTGACGCGGTAGTCGCACCTCGGGTTATTGGACGCTTAAACCTGCGCCCTTTGACCCATGCCGGGTCCCATGTGATCCATTCGTCTCAAATGGGTGCCCATGTCCCTCAACCCTTTGGCTCCTACCTCGCTTCGGCTGGGTGGGAGTCATTTTTTTATGGCGAACTTATGAGTTATGAGTGTAGCGATATGGAGCGGCGAAGCCGAACCACCGCTCGGGATGCAATCGGAGCGAGCGGTTTTTAAGCTCTCGCCGATGGTGTGGTTGGAGAGTCGGCTGGATGTGGCTGATTGGCAATTAGGCAATGGCACTAGCCCTCAGACAGCACAAATGCCTGGGGCTGGCCGCGGTGGGCGGTGCTCAGACGGATTGCTAACGTCACGCCCTGGCGTGTTTCACTGTAGCTTGAGCATTTTTCAACCAAAAAGAAGACCCCCGCGGCGTTATGCCACGGGGGTCCGGGTCCGGTTAATCACCGCCTGGCGGGCCGCGCCCGCCACCTGGACGCGCTCCGCGAGGAGCGCGACCAGGTCGACATTAACCCCTGCGAACCCTGCGCTGATCCGCAGG
>JBBRAU010000007.1:0-46287 GCA_038206475.1 Patescibacteria group bacterium | reverse complement strand
ATCCTCACCAAACTCAAGTTTTGGCAGCACGGTTCTTCCCTCATTACTGATTGATTCCGATATCACACGTGGTTCTTTGCCGTCCCTACTGTCCGGAGCATTAATATGATGGTCATAGCGGTCTTGAAGAGAATATGTTGTATGTACATTTGTGCTCTCACTTGGCGGAACTTCAGCGGTAGACGTATCGTTGGTGGATTCTGCAATATGTTTTTCCGCTTCTGGCAAGAATCGGCCCTGATTAAGCAAGATAAATAGTGGGATCTCTTCTTCTGAAAATGGCTCACCTTCATGATCCACTTTTTGCATCCGTAATTTAATCGAATAAGCGTCTCGATTTTCAGGATTGGTTGGCCAGGAGATGCCAATAACCCGCATTTTGGGTCGAATTTTTTTGGGATCGTACCGGATCGGTTTATTATGCTCGTCAACTTTCCCCAAATCCGGATGTGCCCCCTCCCATGTCTGGCCAACAACAATTTGATTGTCTGGTAAACCACTCTCCCGAGCCTCATTAGCCAAACGCTTGAGTCGCAGTTCTTTGCTATTCTTTTTAGGTGCCGTGTACTCGTCATCCAAAGGGGTCGGATCACTGGTCAGGCGAAGGAGCTTATCCTCAAGTGTAAAACCACTAATTGCTTCACGCTCGGGTAAGGAAATAGGCTCAGGTGACTTAGGTGCCGGTTCAGGCGCCACCGGATCGGGCATAGTAACAGGAATGGGCTCTAGCGGCTTAGCGGTTGATTTAGGCTCCGGACTGGGTTGCGTGACGAGTGGGGGCTTAGGTGGTGTTTCAAGCGGATGCGGCGGCGTAAAGGGAGACACATCGGGAGGTGTTTCGCCTGGCGCCGGTCGGTAACCGTGGCCTTCATAGGCATAGTTGGCGTTCCAGAGTCGATCGGCCTCTTTAGCCCTATTTTCCGCATAGCGACCATTCATCAGTTCACGACCATAACCCAGCCCGATCCCGGCAGCGTAGCTACCAGCTGTTTGCGCAATTAACTTCACATTCAATGCGCCCAGCGCATGGGCAATAGGACCGCCCGGATTAAGATGCTGATGGAAGACCGCCTGATGGCGCGCAGCGAGGTCTATAGCTTTGTGGAGTACACGGTAGTCGTCAGGACGGTTGTTCTCGTAAATAAATTGGAGCATGTCTTTTGGCGGCCAACCGCCGAATAAACGGACACCGTGGCTCAGCTTATTGGCGTCAATAACATTGTGGCGTACCGTGTTGTCGACGAGGCGAGCTCCGGCATGACCGGTGAAACCAGTCGGAATACCGGTCACGCCCAAGCCTACCACCGTTGGTACAACCGCTCCGGCAATCCGTTTGCCTTTACTCCAGGCGGCCTGCCACTTGGCTAAGTCAGCATTCTGCTGGACTAATTCAGCTGCAATGCGATCAGACTCACGACTAATCGCGCACAGCTCATCAACGTAATTTTTTGGCTCCTCGCTTTGATCAACTGTCGCTTGACGGATTTCAGCCAACCGTGCCAATAACGCCGACCGATTTTGTTGCAATTCCCGAATGCGGCCCATTTGTTCACGGCGCGAGTTGCCGTGGGTTAAGTACTGCATAAGCTCAACACTGCCATGAGTCACACTTTGCATGCCTTTGCCGAATAAGAAGGGCGCGAGTGCGCCACCGCTACCAAGCGATACACCCGTCATCAAACCGCCAACCGTCACTTTACCGACACCCTTCACCACATTTCCGGCATAGGTTTCAGACAGCCACTTGCCAACGCCCGACTCCCCTAACCGGCGGCGCAAACCGCTCAACCGGCCATTGCCGTACTTGAGGACTAACTGCTCTTCTGTTTGCTGCTCAATCTGCTTGGCGTACTGCTCAAGCAGCTCACTTTGTTTTAGGTGCTCAAGTGTTTCATATTTAGCACCAATATTTGGCTCCATACCGTTCAGCGGAATAGTCCGATCCTCGCGGTAATCGCCGTCTTTGTAGTGCACGTCGGGCGTACGGCCGTCAGCTTCAGCCTGATCCTTGATTTGATCGTACTTTTTTTGCGCCTCAGCAAACTTAGCCATCAGCTGCAGACGGCTACCCTCGGGCAGCTTGACTAGTTCAGCATCGCGCTTTTTCTGCTCTTCGTCGGCCTGCTTACGCGCTGCGGCTTGCTCTTTAGTAATGCCTGTTGGCTCAGCCTTAACCGACTTTGTTGTTGCAGCCGTCGTGGCATTCACGGCCTCAGCCGCTGGCTGGCCTGTTTGTGCTGCCGGCTTTTGGGCAGGATCAGTTTTTTTAGGCTTACGTAAAGCATTACCAAATTTCTCTTTGGCCTGACGCGCATTCTCCGACAATTTTTTCAACCCTTGTCGAAATGGTTCGAGCCTGTCTATTTTTGGTTCCGGCGCAGTCTCGACAGTTGCTACGGCAGCCGTGTTAGCTGATTCGGAGGTTGGTGTACTGATCTGTATGGCCGGATCAACTTCCGGCTGCTCATTCTCTTCTTCATTCTCATTACCTTCTAATGGGGGCCGTACCTTAACTTCAGCTGGCAGTGGCGTAGTTGTGGTAAGTTCGGCTGGTGGCAGGCCGGAGAGACCTTCTAACATGCTCGTCCTTACTCAACCCGAATTGGCACGACTAAACCGTCGGCAACTGCCGACGGCGTCCGTGGTAATTCTGGCATAGTTGGTGTTTCTGGCGTAGCTGCTTCTGGTGTCGGTGGTGCACCGGCTAATGCCGTCTTAATTTGTTCCGCCGCCGCAGCCATCTCTAAGCGATAGGCTAAAGATTCTTCAACAACCAAGTCACCAAGATTAACACCGTGCTCGTCTACCCATTTCTCAAACGCCTCACCATCACCTACCTCTGAGAGCTGAGTTAACTCGGCCCGCTGAGCATCGTCCAGTTGATCAGCAATCCGCAGCAGCACCCGGTTTTCAATCGTGCGCACGGCACTGGCTGACAGTTCATCCCGTGCCTCTGACGACATGTCATCCAGCCCCAGCTCATCAAAAAAGTCGCCGTCCAAATATTGATCTAGATAGGACGGACCGTCGGCTAGGCCGTCCCCTGATGTGTTGGTTGCCGTGACGAGGTTATCGGCCATATGCCCTCCTTAAATATGAGCCCCTAAGCGCGTTTTTCTTCAGTATAGACTAAGGCCACGGGAGAACAAATAAAATCCCCATGGGCCTTGCGGTCCATGGGGATTGGGGGGGGGTTAAGCAGGGCGTTTGAGAAAATTATCGCCCTGCTCCTCGTCCTGCTTCTCGGCCGGTTCGTCGAGCTCGGCCGGCTGGTCATCCAGCCCGTCGAGCTCGGCCGGCTTTTCGGGCTCGACGACCTTCTGGCGAAGGCCGCCGAGGAGCCAACCACCTCCGGCCGCGACGACGAGGCCGGCGAGGAGCGCCAGAATTTCCATCATTATCGCCTCCTTAGGGCGAAGGCGGCCAGCGCCGCCAAGCTGATGAGGCTGGCCGCAATTACAACAAGCGGCCAGCTCGGCTTGCTGCCGATGTCGTTCAGGTACTTCGAGGAAAGATACTCCTCAAAATCCCCGAACTTTTTTGTGGTTGCCCGGCCGATTTCCGACCGGGGGTTGTCAATGTCTTTGGCCACATCGTGTTTCCACGATGCCTCGGCTTGCGCCAAGTCGGCCTGGCTGACGGAGCTCTTTTCGAGCTTCGCCAGCCGCTCACTGAAGCCGTCGCTGTCCTTTTTCAGGACGTTGACAGATTCAGCGATCTGCCGGATCTCCCTGGTGTTGCGATTTGTGTCTCCGCGCAGAGCGCGGAGCTCGTTATTGACCCACCCGGGGATCGATCGGACGGACTGGATAGTCCGCTCGACGACCCCTGGGCCAGGAACGTTGACGTGAGCGCCCGAGGCGCTGACGCCACGAGAAGCGGACGGCCGATTGCTCGACCGGTGCTTCCGTGGCGATGCGGCTGAGGCCACGTGGTGGCGTCCTCGCCGCGGACTAAACGCCGTATGGCCGCTTCTTCGGCCCTTCTGGCGGCGAGCGGAAACTCTATCCGTCGCCATACCACCGGTCACCGTGATGGGGCCGGTGAGTATCACCGACTGAGCGGTGATACTCACCCTGTCCGCGGTGATTTGCGGACTGACTGCTGGTCGTGGCGCCGGGGTCGCTTGCACGACCTCGGCGGTAGCCGTTTGCGGTGCCGAAACATCCGGCACTGCGTCGGCCTGGGTGGCGCCGACGCTCAGCAAGCTGAGCGCCAGCACCATCATGTGGATGGTACGTTTCATTTCGCCCTCCTTGGGCAAAACAAAAATGGAGCTAGTGGTTTTTGTTCAGGTGACTAATTACTGTTATATCAAATACTGCTTGTTTTGTCAATATCTTTACACGCAATTGCGCGTAGGTGGTAATTGCTTTTACGTATAGCGGTTTTACACTCGAAGTGCATAAAATACCCACCCGAGGCGGGTGGAAGTATCCAAACTTGACAGGTCTCTACCAAAATAGGGTTCTACGGAAGACAAGCTTACTTAGGGGGGGGTGAAAACCCCCGGAGAATAGTTCTCTCCGGGGGTTGGTTTACCGCTATCTAGCCGCCGCGGCGCTTGAGGCGATTAGCCTCCTCAAGCGCCTTTACCTCGCGGATATTCCAGTAGACCTGGAAGACCTTTGAGGCGATCGCGATAGCGCCAATGAGCAGCGCAAACGCGATCGCAACAATGAGGTAGAGCCTTAACAGTTGGATGTGGCCATCAGCCTCATCCAACTGTCCCTGAAAGACGGATCGTGTGGCCTCGTAGGCCTGCACGATCGCCTTCCAGAGATCTATCAGCATGTGCTGCAGCCACTGCGGCAGCGCGGCTACGAGCCGCCGCAGCTCATCTATGAAGCTGTCCATATCCACCCCCTTTCCTATGCAATAGCATGCTAGTGCTTATTTGTCAATTACGAATGCTGCTAAATACTCCACCTGAGCGGAGTGGCGGACGGTATACCGGTGTCTGCGATGTGTTTTTCGCGTTCTAAGGTTGCCAAACCTGGCGAAAAGTTGTCAACAACGCTTGAAACTGTCCTCGGACAATCGCCTGCTTGGCCGCCCGCTCAAGGGCAAACAAAACGGCTAAATTGTGTACCGACAGCAGGCGCATGGCCAGGGGCTCTTTAATCCGCACGTAGTGGCTGAGTGTGCCCAGTTGAAACGTCGTACAAGTATAGCAGTCACAACCGGGCATCAGGGGGCCGTTTTCTGGTAGATAGCGCGCCTGGCCCAAATCAATTCGCCGACCCTGCCAGCCATGACCGCCGTCAGCCATTAAGGCCGCAAGCCACTCGCCGGGCGTAAGATGCCTACCAGCCGGGGCCGTTACCCGCCACACCGCGCCGTGGCGGGCCAGACGGGTCGGTAGCACGCAGTCCATCATATCCACGCCCAAGGCGAAGGCTTCAAGTATCGTCTCCGGCTCGCCAAAACCCATGAGATAGCGCGGCTTATCTGTCGGCAGCAGTGCGCAGGTCTCCGCCACCGTTAGCCAAAGGTTTGGCGAATACGGCTTGCCGGCCGATAGGCCACCGAGCGCGTAACCGGGCAGATCAAGCGATGCGGCCGCTCGTGCCGACTGTTGCCGCAAATCGGCAAAGGAGCCGCCCTGAATAATGCCAAACAGCGCCTGTTTGTCAGCGTCTAAGCGAGCGCGCCAAACCGCCGCCTGCTGCTCAAGCCAGCGACTAGAGCGGGCGACACAGTCAGACGCCTCGGCGTGGTGGCAATCGGCTGGCGGCACGTCGTCAAGCGGCATGATAATGTCGGCGCCAAGCTGTTGCTCAATCCGCATCACCCGTTCAGGCGTAAACAGGTGCTCCGAGCCGTCAATGTGCGAGCGAAACAGCGCGCCTTGGTCGGATACACTGGCCAATTTACCCTCCGCCTTGCCGCGGCCAAGTGAGTAAATCTGAAAACCGCCAGAGTCGGTCAACATCGGGCCGCGCCAGGCCGAGAACTGCTGCAAACCACCGTGAGAGGCCACCGTCTCAGCGCCAGGTCGCAGATACAAATGGTAGGTGTTGCCGAGAACAATCTGAGCACCAAGCGTACGCAGATCATCCGGCGCCACGGCTTTAACCGCGCCAACCGTGCCCACGGGCATGAAGATGGGCGTCTCAACGACGCCGTGCGCGGTTTCTAGCCGGCCCGTCCGGGCGGCGCCGTCAGTGTGAGTTACTTGAAATTTCATTTCTTTTGTTTTATATCACAGATTGCCGCCTCGGCCTACAGCGCTCTCTTGAGCAGCCCAGCCGCACAGGGGGCCTTGGCCGTCTTTGCAAAAAAAATACCCCGGCTAGGCCGGGGTGAAGATGGTGGCTGCAGAGCCGGTTAGTCCGGCGTGCCACACGATAGAAACGTGCCGTCGGGGTGCAGATCGACGACCGAGTGCGGCTCGAAGTGCTCGACAGCTCGTTCAAGAACGCGAATCTCCGGCCTCGTCAGTCCTCGCTCAAGCAAGATTCGCCGGGGAGGTTTTTGACTAGGGACCATCAGGGTGATCGTTCGCTCAGGGCTGATGCGCATGAATGCCGCTTCCATGTTTGAGGGTCTCCTTTCTGGGAGAGCCGGGTAGATGCTTGATGAGAGCCAGTACAGCCAGCGGCGCGGCTCAAGTCAACAGGTGGTCTCTTGGGTCTGTTTGGCCTGCTCAGAAGGGTCGGCCTCACTGGCCTGACCGTCGTACAGTTCGGCCAATACCTCAGCCAGGCGGCCGCCCTCCTGGAAACCTTGCTGCCAGTTCAGGAAGCGCTCGGCCGGCGTGGGTTGGTCGGTGACCTATTTAGCTGGTTTGGTGGCCATACTCCCCTCCTCATGTTCGGGTGCAAAGCATGAGGGCCCCGCGCGGCTTACCGCTTGGGGTTTACAAAAATAGAGCACTTGGCTCTGTTTTTCCATTGAGGTTAGGCTAGGCCGGCCGGACTTGTTTGTCAAGCAAGATCACCAAAAAGGCCCCAAAGGGCCTTTTTGGTGATACGACAGAGACGGGTGTCTTACTTGAGCTCGACTTTGGCACCGGCAGCTTCAAGCTTGGCCTTGGCGGCTTCGGCATCCTCTTTTGGCATGCTCGGGGAGAGCTGCTTAGGCGCGGCTTCAACCAAATCCTTGGCTTCTTTTAAGCCAAGATCCGGCCGAACTTCACGCACGGCTTTGATGACATTAATTTTACTGTCACCGGCGGAGGCCAAAATGACCTCAAAAGCGGTTTTCTCCTCGACTGGCTCCGCGCCGGCAGCACCGCCGGCTGGCATAGCACCCATCATCATTGGGGCCGCGGCCGAGACGCCCAGGGCGTCTTCCAGCGCTTTGACGGTTTCGGACAATTCCAAAACGGTCATCTCTTTGACCATATCGATGATCTTTTGCGTTTTCTCAGAGAGATTTTTGCTCTCCGTTTTGACTTCGGCCGGAGTTTCCTCGGCGGTGTCGGTGGTTGTGACTTTGTCGTCAGCCATGATGACCTTTCTGTGGCCCGAGGGGAAAACCCCATCGCTCTCGCGAGCGGTTTTCCCCATTCGGCGCTCACGTTTTTCTCTGCTCCCCTTTCCGGGGAGCGCTCACCACATCGGGCAAAGCCCGATATGGCTCGATTAATTTTACTTCTTACGCTTCTTCGAGCTTACGTTGGTATGCCGACAAAACGTTAACGATGCTCGAGGTAGCGTTTGAAAGCACGCCAACCAGTTGCGACATTGGTGCCGCCATGGTGCCGACAAACTGTGCCTGCAGTTCAGGCAGTGACGGCAGGCTGGCCAGGTTCTTGACTTGGTCAAGCGCCAAATAACGCCCGTTTAAGATGCCGCCCAGAATTTCAAATACCTCGTTCTCTTTGGCGAACATAACGGAGGCTTTGGCCGGCGTCACCTCGTCTTGCGGCGAGTAGACAATAGCCAGCGGATGAGCCAGCACCTCGGCCGGAACCTCCAGTTTGGCCTCGGACAGCGCGCGCTTGAGCAAGGTGTTTTTGGCAATCAGTAAGTTTGACTGCTCGTCAGCCAGTTTGCCACGCAGCGACTCGGTCGCTTTAACGGTCAAACCCTGATAATCGACAAAGACAGCACCCTTGGCCTCGGTTAAAATGTAGCCGAGCTTGGACAACAGCTGTTCTTTTTCTTGTTTGGTTTTTGCCACGAATTACCTCCTCGGGCAAATAATAGGGCTCCTAAAATGCTTAGGCACTTTGGAATATTAAAATTGGGCTTGTCTGGCCCAAGAAGTCACCACGAGCAGCGAAGCTGCGAGATAGGTGACCGAGATGCAAGGTATCGACCGAACAACCTTCATCCTACGCAGAATGGACCGAGGTCCTGTTTGAGAGCAACGCTCTTCTGCGGTCTTGGGAGAATGACACATTTGTTGTACCACGTTTCCGCTGTATTGACAACAATGCCACCTAGTGGGATAGTTTGGCCATTCTCAGCTTTGTTCCTCAGGAGGCGCTATGCGACACTCGCTTGTAGCACCCTGCTCAAAAGGATCACCCGAGCGCACTCCCAGGGCCAACCGGCTGAGCTCGGAAGAAGTAGACCGGATCACACAGGGTGTAATAAATGAATTCCTGGACAAACCGCCCTGTCCCCGCTTGTCTCTCCCGTCTCGACGGCGGCAGCCATCGTCATCGCGGGTACGACACCCGAGCGCGTAGCTTCCACTACACCTGACAAAAACCCCGGCACTACGACCGGGGCTTTTTATTGCGGCTTGCGGTTAGACTTTTTTGGCGTCGGGACGGGCAAAGCGGATGCTTGGGCCCATCGTCGTGGTCAGCCACAAACTTTTGGTTTGGCTGATCGGCAGCGCTTGCAGCAGGGCGACAATATTTTCTGTCAGTTTCTCGGTGTCCCAGCTGACTTTACCAACGGCCTGGTGCAATGCCCCACCTTTGTCGGCCCGCAGCTCAACGCGGCCGCCCTTCAGCTCATCGGCTGCTTTGGTTGGGTTATCGGTCACGGTACCAGCCTTCGGCGACGGCATCAGTCCCTTTGGGCCAAGCACTTTGGCCAACTTGGCTAAGCGCGGCATAACCGCCGGCGTGGCAACCAGAACGTCAAAGCCCAGCCAGCCACCCTCAATTTTGGCGATCAGCTCATCGGCCGACTGTTCATCGATGATGACCACATTCTTCTCTTTACCGCTGCCGTGCGGCAGCGTGGCCAGGCTGCGCAAACTGGTCGAGGCCAGCTTGGCATGCACCTCAACGGTGCTGTCAAAGGTAGTCGTTTCAGTCACTTTAACTAAGGCAATTGCCTCGGCGATGGCGTAAGTTTGATTGGCCTCAACTTTTTCGGCGGCGGCGCGGTACTTTTTGCCGTGCATTTTTTTTGGGTTGCGGGCCGTCTCTTTATGCACCTTTGGCACTTTTGGCGCCTCGGCCTCCGTTGATACTTCGGCCTGAGCTGGCTCGACTGTTTCGTCTGGCGTCCAAGTTTCTGCCGCGGCGGGCGCCTCAGCCGTCATCGTTTCTTCAATGGGGGCGGGGGTTTCGCTCAGCTCTTCGACCGTCTCTTTAATTTTCTTTTTGGCCACAATGTCCTTCCCAGCCTTTCGACTGTCGACGTGCAAGCGCCTATGGAATGATAGGCTCCGTCGTATAGCTCGGAGGGGAAAACCACAGACGCTTCGCTCGGGTTTTCCCCTTCCGAAGCCTCCCCTATCCTGTAGTGCTCCGGAGTGCGGGCAAAGCCCGACACTCCTCCGATTAATTAATTATCTGTTTGTTCAGCATGTATCGTAACCGGCGCCAGCGGCGCGGCATCGGTAACATAGATAGTAAAAAGAAGATTGGCTGCTTTGTCAATGGCTTGCTGAGCAAGCAGCTGTTCCGCCCCGCTAAACTTTTGCAGTACATAGGCGTCAATTGGCGTTGGCCCAGCGGGTCGGCCGATACCGACTTTCAGCTGCCACAGCAGCTCTTTGCCAAACTGCTGCTGGATAGACTCGACGCCGTGGTGGCCGCCACTGCCAGCCGTTTGCTGCAGCCGAATGTCACCAAGCGGCATGTCTAAGTCGTCGCGGATAATCAGCATGTTGCCGGTCACAAGCGGCGGGCCCGTATGATAGCGTTGCCAGGCGAATAGAGACTCGCCCGAGCGGTTCATATACTCTTGCGGCGCAAGCACCACCGCCACCACCTGATCTGCTCGCACCAGTTTATGCACGGAAACGCCATGGTCCGCGCCCTCGGCAAACATGTCTGACTCGCCGCCCAGCGTGGCCAACAATTTCAGTCGCGCGACAACCAAGTCGCCGGCATTGTGGCGCGTCTCGGCATATTCTTTGCCCGGATTGCCCAAGGCAATGAGATAAGTGGGCAACACAATCTAGCCCAGGCCGGGCAGATTCAGGTCGCCGGCGATGGCCTTCATTTTTTCCGCTGCTAGCGATTGTGAGCGGGCGATGGCCTGACCGACGACGTTTTTAATCGCCTTCTCCAACTCGCCCTTATTCTCCGGCGACAACATGCTCTCATCAATACGCACATCGGTAATGTGCTGCTCGCCGTTGAACACCACCGCCACGGCGCCGTCATTTGAGGCCGCCTCGATTTCGGTGTCTTTCAGCTCTTTTTGAATGACACGAGCCTTCTTTTGCAGCTCGTACAACTTTTTGGCTTGGTCGAATTTACTCATGGTTCGTCCTTTCAGCCATAAGCTACCACATTTGACGCCTGAGGTGAATTATTGCAAAAGAAAATCCCCGGTGGGACTAGGCCGGCAAGACGGCCACGACTAGGCCGGCGGCAGAAATAGTCAGATAAAGCGCACCTGAAGGGCTGAGGTGTTGAAAAATAACGCTCTTGGTTGAGACTGCTTTTACACCTCGTCAATTCCGAGGCGCAACTGAGCTTGTAGAAACTCGTCTAGTTCACCATTCAGTATCGCCGTCGTGTCGGCGGTTTCAATGCCTGTGCGTAAGTCTTTAACGAGCTGGTACGGATGCAGCACGTAATTGCGGATTTGATTACCCCAAGCCGCTTGCGGAATTTCCCCGCGCAGGGCCGCCCGCTCCTCCTCTGATCGCACTTCACGCAGGCGCGCCAACTTACTCTCTAAAATAGTCATCGCGGTGGCTTTATTTTGCAGCTGGCTGCGCTCGTTTTGACAGGTCACGACAATACCGGTAGCCAGGTGGGTAATACGTACGGCTGAGTCAGTGGTGTTAACGCCTTGACCGCCCTTACCGCTAGCCCGGAAAACATCAATGCGCAGCTCGTCCGGTTTGATGGCCTCAGAGGCTGCCGCTTTGACCTCCGGCAAGACGTCAACTAAGGCAAACGAAGTTTGGCGCAGGCTTTTGGCGTTAAATGGCGACTGGCGCACCAGACGATGTACCCCGGCCTCACCCTTGAGCCAACCAAACACCTCTTGACCTTCAATGGTTAGCACGGCCTTTTTAAGGCCGGCCTCCTCGCCGCGTGACTCGTCAACCAGGGTGGCCCGCCAACCGCGACGCTCAGCCAGGCGCAAATACATGCGTAGCAACATTTCGGCCCAATCTTGGGCATCAGTGCCGCCGGCACCAGCGTACAGCGACAGGACGGCGGCAGCGGCATCATGCTCGCCTGATAAGAGGGCAATGTTCTCCAGCCGATCTAATTCAGCCATGAGCTCTGGCATATCCGACGCGCTGGCAGCCTCTAGCATGGCCGTGAGGCCCACCGTACCCTCAACCTGCTCTGATAGACGCTTCTGCTCCTGCGCCAGCCTTCCAGCCCGTTCTGGGGCCTGCCAGACGTCTTCGGCGGCCAATTCACGCTCAAGCTCGCCTAAGCGGGCCTGTTTGGCGTCTATGTTGAGTGTAGATTTGAGCGCCTCCAGGCGAGATTTGAGCGTGGCGGGCGTTATTTCAGTCATGCGCTCAGTTTAGCCTGCCTCAGGCGTATTTACTAGGGCTGATATTGACTTATATTATATTTATTGTTATAATGTAATTACACTGTTACATCTCTTGGGAGGGAGAAAGAAACAGAAAATAAAAAATATACTGTTCTTGGCCGGTCTGGTGGTCGAGCTTACGCTCGGCTGGCATGGCAGCCAGGAAATGGGACGGTTCGGGCCACAGCTGGTTATTGCTGCGGACATCGGCGGCCCGATCGCCGCCGCTCGCCGTGAGGAGAAGCGGCAAGGAAAAAAGATCCGTCAGAAATACCATATCGGTTGGCAGCTACAGCGCCTGCCGATAAACATAAAGAGAGGAGCTACCCGCTCTTTTTTTATGTCGTCAGCGCGTCTGTCTCTGTCCATTACGCCTCAAGAGGCGTAAGGTAAAGACATGAAGAACCTCGAGTTAAACCACCCGGACAAGCTGCTCTGGCCGCGGGCGCGCTACAGCAAACGGCAGCTAGCCGATTATTTGCAGGCGGTTGCGCCAGTCTTATTGACAACCCTCAAGCAGCGCCCGCTGGCGCTGAAGCGCTATCCGCAAGGCACGAGCCACCCAGGCTTTTTTCAGAAAGATGTCACCGACTGGCCAGACTGGCTACCGACCGAACAAATTGCAGTTGAAACAACTGGCGAAACGCTGCGCGAACTGGTTGGCGTCAACCAAGCTTCCCTCACCTACTTGGTCAACATGGACACGATTGAGCTGCACATGTGGCTTTCTAAACTGCCAGAACTGCGTCAGCCCGACCTGTTGGTGCTTGATTTTGATCCGGCGCCAAACCGGCGTTTCCGCGAAGTGGTTGACGTCGCCTTGGCCGCTCACGCTTTGTTGGATAGTTGGAAATTTACCCACTTTGTCAAAACCTCCGGCAAACGGGGTTTGCACTTAGTGGTGCCAATTAAACCCGAGCACCGGTTTGCGCGCGTTCACGAGGTTAGCCGCGCCTTGGCGGAGCGGCTGTGCGCCGAAATGCCGGCCTTAACCAGCGCCGCCTCGACGCCAGGGGCAAGAAGCGGCAAAATCTTCATTGATTACCTGCGCAACAGCTACGCCCAAACCATGGTCGCGCCCTACAGCCCGCGGCCCACACCAGAGGCGACCGTTTCGGCGCCCGTCACCTGGGACGAGGTAGACCACCGCCTGGACTCGCGCGATTTCACTATTAAAACCATGCCGGGGCGCTTGAGTAAACTCGGCGACCTGTGGGCGCCGGTGCGCCGCAGCCGCGGCATCAGCCTGGACGCGCTAGCCAAGCGCGTGGCCGAGCCAAAGCCACTGCCACCCGAACCTGAGCCTGAGCCAGAGGTTGCCACAGAAGCTGCCGCGACACGACCGCCGCGATATTAAATCTGGCATCCGTACCACGCCAAAAAAACGCCCGAAGGCGCTTTTTTACAACCCCAGGAGGCAAGTTTGCCTCCTGGGGACCCCTTTTACCTGTTAACTATCGGCTAAAAAGTTAACCAATGAACTTACGGACGACGTAGCCGATTGTGCCGAGCATCGAGATGGCGGCAGGAATGGCCTCTTCCGGACCGGTCTGTGGCAGAGTGCCACCTTTGCCGGTTTCGATTTTGCTAGTCGTGACCGTGGTGGTCGTTTTGCTCGTGGCAACTGGCTTGGTCGTAGTAACCGATGTGGTCAATGGCTTGGTCGTAGTAACCGAGGTTGCAACCTGGAACGGTTTCGTGGTGGTTGTGCCACCGGTAGAAAAGATCGTCGTTGCGCCTTGCGTCACTTTGTTGGCGTCACCATTCACAAGCGTATTTTGGTTGTTGTTGGCGTTGTTGCTAGCTGTACCAGGCATGGTGGTGTGGCTACCTGGGGTAGTCGTACCAACCGTGACACCGCCAGTATTGGTGATGGTGGTCGTTGAATCCTGGTTAACACCGTTGCCGTTGCCATTAATCAAGGTGTTCTTGTTGTCGTTGGCATTGTTGTTGTTGACCTGGGTCACCGCCGTGGCGCTGCCGCCGGTAGTCGTACCGCCAACCGTCACCGGAGTGGTATTGGTGATGGTGGTGCCGGCCGTTTGACCGACCGTGTTACCGTTGCCATTAATCAACGTATTTTGGTTGTTGTTGGCGTTGTTGTTATTGACCGCTGAAACAGCGGTTGCACCGGCAGCTGAGGCTGTAGCAGCTACAGGTTTGCTCACAGTAACCGGAGTGTTGTTAGTAATAGTGGTGCCGGCCGTTTGACCGACCGTGTTGTTGTTGCCGTTAATCAAGGCGTTTTGGTTGGTATTGGCATTGTTGTTGTTGACCGCTGAAATAGCGATCGCACCGGCAGCTGAGGCTGTAGCAGCTACAGGTTTGCTCACGGTAACCGGAGTGTTGTTGGCCACACCGGTTTTGGTGTCCGTCTTAACGGCGTTGTTGTTGCCGTTAATCAAGGCGTTTTGGTTGGTATTGGCATTGTTGTTCGTACTAGACGAAACCGCAACGGCACCGCCAGCCTGGGCACCCGCGGCAACCGGGCTTGCGCTCGGCTTGACGATGGTGATTTGAACTGGGTTGGCGCTGGCGTTGGCCGAGGCACCTGCCGAGGCGTTAGCGCCAGAACTTGCACTAGCACTTGAACCGGACGTAGACGTAGATGTGGTGGTATGGCCGTTGACCGAGGTGGTCTTGGTGGTGGTTACTTCAGCCATGACTGGAGCGGCCACCAAAAGCGCGACACTGATGCCGGCAACGGTACCCCACAAACGGGACATTTGCTTCATAGACGATCCTCTCTTGGCTGAGCCGAATGGCTGAACCTTCTTTTGTTTTATGCTATCTACCAGTCAGCGCAAGGCTTGCCTAGTGATACTATTATTTATAAAGTATTGTGTAGTATTTGTCAAGCTTTCTTATGAAGTATGATGACTTCAAACATGTAGCATATTTTCAGGCCCAAAGAAAAAGGACGCCGGTAAAGGCGTCCTGAGGGGTGATCACCCGATTGACGCCTAGTGGGCGTCAATCGGGGCTTGGGTGGTAATGTCGGTGCCAGCGCCCTGACCCGCGGTGTTGTTATCACCGTTGACCAGGGCATTCTGGTTGTTATTGACGTTGTTGTTGTTGCTGGAGGAAACCGCAGTTCCCCCAGCCCCGCCCTGGCCGCCTTCCGCAGTCACTTCCGTGATCTGCGTCGGGTTGGCGCTGGCGTTGGCGTCGGAGTTCGAACTCGAACTCGAGCCCGCGCTGGACGCCGCTTCGGATCCGGCAATGGCCACGGCCCCACCGATGGTGGGATTGCCGTTGCCATTGCCGTTTCCGTTGCCGGCCGTGATGGTGGGGTTGCCATTCCCCACCCCGTTGCCGTTCCCGATGTTGCTATTGCCATTACTAATGGCATAGCTAACTCGGGTCGGCCGGTACCGTACGTTGGCCAGGGCCTGGGTGACAGGCACCAGCGCCGACAGGATTTCTCCCGCCAGCGTTTGGCGCGTCTCCCAGTGACCGGCGGCCGCCACGTGGGCGCCGACCGGTCCCTCCGGCTGGAACACCGGATAGAACCGAGGCACCTGCACCTCGACGGTGTTGGTGACCATGCGGTCAACAAACACCGTCTCCGGCATGGTGACGGTGTGCTCGACCACCTTTTCGGGGCCGGGCACGGTGATGTAAACCGTCGAAGACGGTGAAGACGGTTTTTTTGGCAGTGTCCCCCAGGTGGCGTTGTAACAGCCAGCCTGGAGGATGCCGATGACTACACCGGAGCCATTGAAGGCCCCGGTGGCCGGCACGTCCGCGACCAACGTGTGGATCACGTTGGCCGCGCGGAAGTACATGCCGCCGGTCCAGCCGGCGGGCAGCGGCGCAAAGCGCACCGCCCCTTTGCCGATGTAGAAGCGCTTGCGCGCCTCCAGCACCGACGGGCTGATGCTGTGGCCGACCACCTGACTCAGGTGGACGGTGCCACTGGGTTTTTTGGGTGCCGTTGCCGGAACCCCCGCGCTCGCGTTGGAGCTGCCTGCGGCGAGCAGGCAGAGGGCGGCCCAAAGGCCGAAAAGTACCTGTTTCAATTTTCTCTCCTTTGGAGGATGGTCAGGGTCATTTCCGGCAGCGCCTGGTCTCGGCGAACCGAGAAGGTGCTGCTGACGCCCTGACCGGCGACAGAGATATCGAGGTACTGGCCGGCGGCCAGACGAGTAGCCGCCCGGTCGTAGACCAGGGCGTACTCCCCCTCTGGCAGGCCCTTAAATCGGATCGGCACGGTGCCTCGCGGGCCGATCGCCTGCGGCTGCTGCTTGCCGTTGGCGTCGGTGTGCCAGGACGGTACGACCATTTTCTGGTCGGACCGACGCATGATGCCGAAGACGATCGGCACATCCGAATTGTTCCGGATGTAGACGACCGGCATACCGTCTTCCGTGAAGTGGTCACGGGGCGACGGCTTCGGCGCAGACGGTGGCGCGGCGATCGGGTCGGCCGGGAAGTCCCCCGCGGCATCGTCGTCGGCCGGAGCCGACTGCAATACGTTGGGCGAAGTCGCCAACCCGTTTTTGGTCACTTCCACGGATTTCGACCCCCATGGATGCAGGGGTGAAATGTGGAATACCCATGGTACATTCGGGATTGTGTGCGCCGTCCGGCGGTCCCGCCGGCTGCGCCCAATCTCGAAGAAGCTGAGCACGTGGACCGGGTTACGGCCCAACGTACTCTTCACTTCCCTCTCCACCTCGACGTCGCTCAACTGGCCGTCGCAACGGCCAAAGTAGTAGAGTGGCTCGAGGGAGATGCGGTAGACCTGGTAGGTCGAGAACCGCATCCCTTGGTTGGGGGTGATGGTTTTGTTGTCCAGGAGGACCCGGAGCCCGTATTTCAGCTCCGGCTCGTCATCCTTGCCCTCTTGCCATTCCCCTTTGGGAACGACATAGAGGTACAAGTACCGCTGATCCGGCACAACCGGACCGTCGGCACTCAGCTGGACGTACGTGACTTGCTCCATCGCCGCGTCGGCCACGATGCCGTAAACATCGTAGCCGTTCCCCTCGTGCACCAAAACGCGGTGCGTGAGGAGAGCCGCTTCGGCCGGGCGCGCTCCGAAGAGCAGGCCGACCATGAGTGTGAGCATCGCTGCCCACACTTTTGTCGTTTTGTTCATGTTCATCCCCTTTCGGAGACTGCCGGCCAAGGCCGGCGACAGTACAGTATAGAAAACGGCGCTTGCGCGCCGAGAATGCCCTTGCGCCTAAGAATTCCACGCGTAAACGTGTGTTATTCCCAGGATCGAGCCGGCGAGGGGTGAAGACTGACCTAAGCGGCCACCAGCGCCGCAAGCAGCACCGAATGTGACCAAAGGAGGAAGCGGTCAGCCATAATATCCCACACTCACCAGCCCAATTCTGGGAACAACGGTTTTTCTAGGCCACAAGACACTTAAAACAGTGACAGTTTGTTGTGTTTGTGTCAATACTTATGAGGTTATCATACTTTTAACGAAGTGGAGAGCAACTGCTCAACCTCGGCAAAACTGGCGGCACGTACCAATTGCTCCCGCAGCGCCTTCGGCGCTTTACCGGCCGCGGCATACTTACTGAGCTGCTTGCGAAATGGCAAAATCGCTCGCTCGCCGTCGTAGCGTTCGTATAGCTCGGCATGGCGCAGCATGGTTGCCACTTGCTCTGGCCAGATTGGCAGCGGCTCTTCTTGGCCGTTCAGCAGCGCTTTGGCGCGCGAAAAAATCCAGGGGTTGCCAATGGCGCCGCGGGCAATCATCACGCCATCGGCGCCGGTTTGCCTGAGGCAATCTAGAACCAATTCGGGTGTCATTAAGTCGCCATTGGCCAGCACCGGTATATTAACCGCTTGTTTAACCGCGGCCACAAGCGACCAATCGGCCGGTGTTTCGTAGTGCTCATTGCGGGTGCGGCCATGAATGGTGATCAGGGCCACTCCGGCCGCTTCGGCTTGACGGCAAAAGGCAACGGTCGGTTCTACCTCACCTTTGCCAATGCGCCTGATTTTGATGGAGATCGGCAGCTCCGGAAAGCGCTCAACTAAGGCGGCAATCATGCTGATGGCTTCGGCTGGGTTTTCCAATAAACAGGAGCCGTAGCGGCCACGAACAGCCGTTTTGGCCGGACAACCCATGTTAAGGTCCAGACCGTCTGGCGCAACTGCCGCCACAATTACCTCGGCCGCCGCGACAACTTTCTCGGCCGTACTACCGGTAAGCTGGACAATATACGGCCGCGCCGCCGGGGCGGTTTCAATGCTATGCTTCAGTTTTGGCCAAGCATGCAAAACGGCATCGGCCACGATCATCTCAGAGAACGTAGCGTCGGCACCGAGACCACGGCAAACTTCGCGGAAGGCCGAGGTGGTAACATCTACCATTGGTGCCAGCACGACCAAGGGCCGGGCCAGTTTTGTCCAATCTTGCATAAGTAAAATGAGAAACCCTCCCTGGTGATGCGGGAGGGCTATAGTGGTGGACAATCCGCTACAGCAGCTAAACTACGGCGCTGATAATCGGTCGCCGGGCCAGGCAATACGACTGCCTGAAAAAACGAATTTCTCCTCAATGTCATCCCGCTGTCGTGCGTCAGATAGCGAAACTAGTCAATAATTAGCATCCTTCTATTTAAAAAGCAATGTTATACTGGTCGGACAACTGAGCCGGCGGCTTCGTCGCGAACGCTGTAGCCAGCCTGCTCAAGCTGCAGACGCAAGGCGTCGGCCTTGGCCCAGTCTTTGGCCGCCCGAACGGCGTCTCGCTCGCTCTTTAGGACGGCAATCTCGGCGGGCAGCTCTAGCGCAGCCTGCGCCTCAGGCAATGTCTGCCAGCCCAAGGCAAAGACCGGCTCAAACAAGTCAAACAGATTTGCCACGGCCTGATTGGCCAGATGAGTTCGATTGACCTCGCGTTTAAACAGGAGGAGCGCGGCTAAGGCCATTGGCGTACCCAGATCATCCACCAAGGCCGCCTCAACTTCTCGCCGAGTCTCGGTTAGGCGATAGGCTAGCGCCTCTGGCAAGTCGTCTGTTCCCTGCCGCTGCCGGGAGACAAACTCGGCCAAACTCAAGCGTGCCTCACGAGCAGCCGCCAGGGCCATCCAAGTAAAGTTCAGCTTTTGCCGGTAATGCGCCTGTAGCAGTAAAAAACGGAAATCAAGCGCTTCAGCGCCATGCTTGGCCAGATCGTCGAGAGTGTAAACATTGCCCAGCGACTTGGCCATCTTTTGGCCGTCGACGAGCAGGTGCTCGCCATGCATAAAGAATCGGCTAAATGGCTTGCCGGTCACCGCCTCCGACTGCGCAATTTCGTCTTCGTGATGCGGGAACGCGTTATCGACGCCGCCGGTGTGAATATCAAGCGTTTGGAAATGCGCCGGCTCAAACTGCTGGCCGACAAAAGCCTCTGACAGTTCAGCCATGGCCATGGCTGAACACTCAATGTGCCAACCTGGCCGGCCCTTGCCGAGCGATGTCTGCCAGAATACCGCGCCGTCCTCCGGCGTCCAGGCCTTCCAGAGAGCAAAATCAGCCACTTGTTCTTTGTCGTACTCATCAGCCGAAACGCGGCCAGAAGCGCCGGTTTGCAACTGCCTTGCAGCGGTGCCAGTTAAGCGGCCGTAGTGGGCAAAGCGCTGAATCGAAAAGTAGCTCGAGCCGTCCTCGGTTTGGTAAGCCACCTTGCGGCGCAGCAGCTCTTTGATTAGCGCTACCATCTGTGGGATGTAGTCGGTCGCCCGCGGCAGCACGGTCGGCGACTCAATATGTAAAGCGGCGGTATCGGTTTTAAATTGGTCAATAAATGGCTCGGTAACGACACTCAACGGCTTGTTCTCTGTTTTGGCTAGGCGGATGGTTTTATCGTCAACATCAGTCAAATTCATGACCTGGCGCACTACCAGGCCGTTGTATTGCAACACCCGCCGCAGCACGTCAGCAAACACATACGAGCGCAGGTTGCCAATGTGGGCCCGACCATAAACTGTCGGACCACACGAGTACATGCGCACCTCGCGGCCGCGCGACACAAACTGCTGCTTCTCATGGCCCAGTGAATTGTAAAGAATAATCTCGTCCATGGCCTAAGAGTAGCGCAGATGCGCCTGCTTGTCGCGCTGAGCAACAAAACGTGGCCATGTTTCAGGCCACGTTTTACTATATTTCAAAATAACTGGCTACAGCTCGCCTTCATCCAGCAGGTCATTGACGTTGTCGTCAGCCTCAAGCGAGACGGGGGCTGGCTGAGGGCGCTCCGGGCGCGACGCGACCACGACATGCTGGTGATTAGCCTCTTCGATTTCGCGGTCGGCTTTGGTCAAGTCCATCATCGGTACGGTTTTGGCGCTGCAGCTGGGACAGACCGTATCAAACGTTATGTTGCCGCAATCTGGGCAGCAACGGTCATCCGCCATTACTCGTGTTACGCTGAGTGCTTGTCCCATGTCATCCTCCTTGCTATCCTGCGCGCTGCGTCAGCGCGTCAGGCCCTTTTTTACTTGCTTCAAAAAACCACAGCGTACTAGCTGTGGAACCGTTATGCGATTAAATCACTCGCGCTTAAAGCGGCTTTATTTTCTAGACTGGAATATAGGAAAATGAGTAGACTTTTCACTCGCTTTGCTCGTGATAAGCAAAGACTTTTCACTCGCTTTGCTCGTGATAGTAACACCATACTCGTCAGACTATCGCAGGGCAGGTCGGGCCGCAACCGATCAAACGGCGAATACACTACTACTCAAAACGTTGACGCCCTTCGATGGCGCGTGACAGGGTTAACTCATCGGCATACTCCAGGTCGCCGCCGACCGGCAGGCCGCGAGCGATCCGCGTCAATTGAATATCGGCTCGCGGCAAACGCTGGCTAATATAAAGCGCCGTCGACTCCCCTTCCAGGGACGGATTAGTCGCCAAAATGACTTCGGCAATCGGCTCAACTTTCAGCCGCTCCAGCAAGCTGGCAATGCGCAGCTGCTCCGGACCGATACCGTCAATGGGCGATAATACGCCGCCCAGAACGTGATAGAGACCGTGGTAGCTACTGGTTTTTTCTAGGGCAATAACATCCAGCGGTTGCTCAACCACGGCTAGCTGCTGTTCGTTTCGACGAGGATCACGGCAGATGCCGCAAAAAATGTTGGTTGAATCTTCGGGCTGAGCCGAGACGTCTGTCACATGACCGCAGCGCTCACAGAAGCGAATGTCTTTCGGTAGAACCTCAATGACATGGCCTAGACGCTCAACGTCAATGGCCGGTTTGCTGAGTAGCCAAAAAGCCAGGCGGGCGGCCGTTTTTGGGCCGATGCCGGGCAGCTTGGACAACTCTTCAATCAGCCGGGTTAGGGCCGGGGGCAGCACCTCACTCATGTCCCTTCCACTTAAGCTGATGCACGGCCCTGTGGCAACACAGAAAAACCGCTGCTTAGTGGGCAGCGGTTTGTTTTTTTACTTAGTGGTAGGCCGTCGGTAGGCCGGGCGGCGGCAGCGCCGCGACGCTAACCAATGGAGCACTTGGCCAGCGTAGTGGTCAACCAACATGCCCATGACCATGCTGACCAAGGCTAAGGCTGCCAGGTGCAACAGCGAGGGGGCCGCCACCGCTAAACTCGGCATATTGTCGAGATAGCGGTGGATGCCATCCGTAAAGCCCGTGACCATTGTCGCTAGCAGCACGATGCCGGTGGATTGGGCGATCAATCGCAGCGGCTGATCATTGCTCGGAGTGCGGACAAAGGCAAAAACGAGCCCGCCTAGAATCGCGGAACACCCGACCAACGCGCAACAGGCAACAGATATGGACATTTTTGTTCCCTCCGAGTTGTTCAGCCGCAAGAGATGTCTGGTCGGCTGCTTGCCGACAAGACGAAATAATGTTGATTTGATACTACACGAAGCTTATGTTTTGTCAATGCCAATTCAGCCTATGCGGCCCGCTTGGTGCGTCGGGGCGACTTGCGGCGAGTTGGCTTGCCAGCAGTTTTGTTCGCCAGCTTCTCGGCCTGCTTGGCGGCCGCCTCAACCAGCTGCTCCTTGCTCATGTTGGTTGGGTCATCCCAACTGGCAAAGTCGCACTTGGGATAGTTTTTGCATCCCCAAAATATCTTGCCGCGCCGCGTTCGTTTTTCGACAATATCGCCCTCATCTTTCGGGCAAACGACACCGGCGACAATCTTCTCTTTACCCTCTTCCTGTTTGATGTACTTGCACTCCGGATAGCCCGAGCAGCCAGTAAACTCGCCGTAACGGCTACGACGCTTCACCAGAGGCTTGCCGCAATCAGGACAGACGCCCAAGTCCTCTGGCTCACCCTGCTCCTCAAGGGGCTGGTCGTATGAACGACTATAGTCGCAGTCCGGAAAGCGCGAACAAGTTAAAAATTTGCCGAAGCGACCAAACTTGGCAATCAGCTCGCCCTCGTTGCACTTCGGACATTTCTCGCCGGTTTTTTCTTGGTAATCAGTTTTTTGAATACTCTCCTCTTTTTCTTTCAGTTGCAGCGCAAAAGGCGTATAGAAGGCGGCGATAGTCGGCACCCAAGCGCGTTTGCCGTCGGCGATATCATCCAATTCCTCCTCCATGCCGGCGGTAAAGCCGAGGTCGACAATGTTCGGGAAATTCTCTTTCAGCAGTCCGGTCACAATGACGCCGATCTCTTCCGGATGAAAACGGCGCTCCTCCAGCCGGACATAACCGCGGTCCTGGATTGTCGACAGCGTCGGCGCGTAAGTCGACGGCCGGCCAATGCCGTGTTGCTCCAACGCTTTAATCAAGGTCGCCTCGGAGTAACGGGCCGGCGGCTGGGTGAATTTTTGCGTGACGTCCAATTGGGCCAGCGTCAGCTTATCGCCGGCGGCCAATGCCGGCAATTGGTTGATATCCCCAGTGGCCTGATGTCCGCCATGGGCGCCTGAATTATTTTCTTCCTCGTCGTCTTTACCTTCTACATACAGCTTCAAAAAACCAGGAAAGACGATGCGCTCGCCTTTGACTTGAAATTGATAGTCGGCTACATCGACCAGTACGTCGGTGAGCTCCAATTTAGCCTCAGCCATCTGAGAGGCAATCGTCCGCTGCCAAATCAGCTCGTACAGCCGCTCTTCGCCGGCGTCAAGACCGCTGATTTGGCCCGGCATGCGGTCTAAGTGCGTTGGCCGGACGGCCTCGTGCGCCTCTTGAGCGCCCTTAGTTTTGGTTTTATAGACTCGCGGTGCTGTTGGCAGGTACTCTTTACCGTACTCGGCGGTAATGACTTTGGTCGCCTCGGCATGGGCCTCGGACGCCAAACTGACCGAGTCGGTACGCATATACGTGATGTAACCGGCCTCGTAGAGGTGCTGGGCAATGGTCATGGTGCGCTTGGCGGAGTACGACAGGCGGCGCGCTGCCTCCATTTGCAGCGTCGAAGTAGTAAACGGTGCTGCCGGCGTGCGCTTACCAGGCTTTTGGTTGACGGCGGCGACCTGCCAATTTCCGGCTTTCACCGCACTCTCAATTTGCTTGGCCTGTATCTCGTTTTTAACGGCAAGCTGATCTAGCTTTTTGCCCTTTTCAGCGTAAAGTCGAGCCCGAAATGTTGGCGGCGAGCCTGGTTTGTCCAGTGCCGCCTCCAAAAACCAGTATTCATCTGAGTTAAACTTATTGATTTCCTCTTCGCGGTCGACCACCAAACGGACCGCCACGGACTGCACTCGGCCGGCCGATAGGCCGCGCCGAATCTTTTTCCAGAGCAGTGGCGACAGTTTATAGCCGACTAGCCGATCAAGCACACGGCGAGCGGTTTGAGCGTCAATCAAGTGCTGATCTAACTGCCGCGGCTGAGAAAAGGCTTTGGCAATGGCCTCTTTAGTAATCTGGTTAAAGGTGACGCGTTTGGTTTTTTTATCTGTTAGGTGCAGCAGCTCTTTAACGTGCCAAGCGATGGCCTCGCCTTCGCGGTCCAAGTCAGTGGCTAGGTAGACCATATCGGCCTCTTTGGCCGCCTTTTTCAGCTTGTTAGCCAACTCGGCTTTCGCCACCTCAATGTACTCCGGCGCGAAATCATGCTTGACGTCTACCCCTAATTTTTTAGCTGGCAAATCACGGACATGACCATAGGAAGCCAGCACCTGATAGTCGTGTCCGAGATACCGCTCGATCGTTTTCGCCTTAGCCGGCGATTCAACAACGACAAGATTTTTCGCCACGCGTCTCCTTTGTGCTATGGATAGTGTAGGCTAGCCGAGGCTAGCCCGCAAAGTCCGCCTAAGACTAGAGATTTTTTGGAGAAAGTCAATGACACCCGATATTTTATCATAACCTTGACAGCGTGGACGTCGACGCTAGTTTGGTTACATCAACGAAAGGCGGACATATATTACTAGAGCTAAATACGGCCAAAAGTCAAACTGTTCGAGCGCAGTTTGATTGAGTGACCGCAGGAGGCGGACTCTAGGTCTCTCCACTCACCTCTCTCAGGCGCCTGGACACCATCATCCGCGACGGTGGAAAGTTGAGAGAGTGGCTCCAGTTCCAGACGCTGGATAAAACATCGAACCCCTGCATTGGTTAATGACATGATAACAATAACTATTTTAAGGGAGCTAATATGCCTAGCAACAACAATAATGACGGTCGCGGTAACTTTGGCAACACCAAACAGCATCAAGGAGCCGGCCACCAAGGCGGTGAAGAGACCGCACGCACACACGATCAAGCGTTTTATAGCCAGATCGGCGAGAAGGGCGGCAAAGCCGCACAGGATAGCGGCCACGCCCACACACTGACCGATGACGAACGCGCCCGAGGCGGTGAAAACTCCCACCAGACAACAACCGCTCGTAAAGTTCTTCGCTTACAACAAAATCGCCTCGTAAGAGGCGATTTTGTTGTGCATTACATGTTATTGCATCTGGTAACGGCCATCGCTGGCACGAGTAACCTGACCGCTAATTTCGGCCAACACCAGTGTTTCTACACAAGTCGGAAGCAACCCAGCAATACCGGCGGCAACCTCTTCTGCTAGGCTACCTGGATGCTCAGACAGCCACTGCAGCGCCGGCGGCAGTTGTGCCATGGGCACTTGCTGAACCGAGGTCAAATTCAGCAATTCCAGCAAGTCAGCCGGGCTGGTGATGGGTGTGGCGCCGTCACGGATGAGCCGGTTGGGCCCAGTCGCTTCCTTTCGGCTGATGTCGCCGGGCAAGGCGGCAACATCTCGATTTTCCGACAGCGCCAAGCGAGCTGTGATAAGTGCACCGGAGGTTTGGCCGGCTTCGACCACAAAGACGGCCTGCGACAGGCCAGCGACAATGCGATTCCGCAACGGAAAATACTCTTTACGTGGACCAACGCTGGGCAAAAATTCCGAGATGACGGCCCCGCCACGCTCAATGATGCTTTTTGCCAGCGGTTCGTGGGTACGCGGGTAAATACTGCCTAAGCCAGAACCAAGTACTGCAATTGTGCGGCCGCCCCACTTGAGCGCCGTCTCGTGTGCCAGTTTATCGATACCATAAGCCAGGCCAGAGATAATTTCGGCCCCAGCCTCGATAACCGGCCCCAAAAGACCCGACAGCACCGCCTGGCCATAGTGGCTGGGTTTTCGACTACCAACGACGGCCAGCGGATGCTGGGGCGGCAGCAGGGTGCCCTGAACAAACAGCATAAACGGTCGATCGGTAATTTCTAAAAGTAGCGGCGGATAGCCGTCATCCTCCGGCAACACACAGCTAACGTGCAACGCTTGAAATTGTTTATTGAGCGCAGCAATTTTCTCATCTAGCCCACTTGCCGCCTCAACGATGTGAGCAATCTGTTTTGTCGATAAATAGGCCTTGGTTGCCAACTGACGCGGCTGACGCTCGAGTGCGGACCAATCGCCTTGGCAAGCGATCTCAAGTTTGGCGTAGCTACGCGGCCCCAAGTTAGCCAGCTTAAGCAGCAAGCGGCTGCGCACGGCACAATTGCGCTCTTCTTCGGTCATAGTTTTAGTCTAGCTGCTTCAGCCGTAAAAAAGAGCTGCCTTAGCGATGGCAGCCCAGCGGCACTGGAGGGCTAAATTTTTTGAACTGGGTCATCACCTGGAAGCCGGAAGGGTAATAAGAGATTAAACTGAGTGCAGCCCACACTGAGCGGCCAGCTGGCACGACCGATCGAACGATAGGTGTGGTGCCTCCTGAAAGAACAAGTCTTTCGGAGGAGGTATCAATACTCCTGATGCTATTTTTATCACAACATATTGATAAAATATTGTTTAAGTTCTTAACTACACTCATAGCACCGGTTATCTGCCTTAACTGCATCGGAGGTGCACCTGAATAGTACTGAACGTACGCAAAAGGCCAAAATCGGCGAGCGCCTGCGCGGCATCCTCCTGCTTCGTCAGGCATCTTCCTTGTTCTAATCCCGCCCAACCGGAGGTATCGTAATGGCCCAAACCAATCACCAACCGAACGTCTGGGAAAAACCGCTGGATGCCAAGTCAGTCGCGATCATCTTTCTCACCCTGTTGGCGCTGCTAAAATGGGTGCTGCTTGAAACCAACTCCACTCCCTCCCCATTCGGCCAATCACCGGTGGCCCAGGCACTGCCCGATGCCAACTTGATCCCGAGCGGCTCAGTGATGAGTGGCACCTATCGTGCTGCCGACGGCGACGGCCTAGCTATCCATGCCGATGGCACCTGCGAGCTACTGGCCGAACCCAATAACTCCGAAAGCATCAACGTCCTCGGAACATACACCATGACTGGACCGTCAGCGCTAATAATGACCTTCAATGGTCGTCAGGTTGACGGCCGCATCAGCGCTGACGGCAATACGATCACCGCCGATATCGGCTGGATGGGGGGACACGTGGACGCATACCAAAAGACCCACTGACCACACGACTCTCCCCGGTTTACCGCCGGGGATTTTCATGTTCGCACTGAAGATATTAGGTTGCTTTCAGCCGCTTAACCGCCTGCTGCAGCAGTTTGGTGTAGAGCATTAGGCCGATCGCTTCCATGTTACCGTGCTGTTCGCGACCAAGGATGTTGCCGCCGCCGCGGATCTCTAAGTCACGCGTGGCCACTTGGTAGCCGTGGCCAAGCTCGGTCATCTCGACCAGCGCCTGCAGGCGCTCTTTGGCTGGTCCATGCAGCGTATGCGTCGTGTAAAGTAGTAGGGCGTAAGCCTGACGGTTGGCCCGGCCGACGCGGCCGCGCAATTGATAGAGGTCAGCCAAACCAAAGCGCTCAGACCGCTCAACCACCAGGGTATTAACATTTGGCAAGTCCAGCCCGGCTTCAATGATTGTTGAGCAGAGCAGCACGTTGGCTCCGCCCAGGGTAAAATCATGCATAATTTGGCCCAGTTGGCCCTCATCCATTTGGCCGTGGCCAACCAAAATACGCACGCCGGGCAATAGCCGCTCAAGCTCTTGGCGGCGAGCCTGAATAGTCTGCACTTCGTTGTGAACAATATACACTTGGCCGCCGCGCTTAATCTCGCGCTTAACGGCATGAACAATCGGCTGGTCGCTTGCCTCAAGTACAGTTGTTTCGATCGGCAAGCGCTCCAACGGCGGTGTTTGGATGAGCGACAAGTCTCTGATGCCGGACAAGGCCATAAACAGCGTCCGCGGAATCGGCGTGGCTGACAGCGCGAGTACGTGCACATCGGTCCTCAGCTGCTTTAAGCGCTCTTTCTGTTTGACGCCAAACTTTTGCTCTTCATCGGTCACAATCAATCCGAGACGTTTGAAACAAATATCGCCGGCCAGCAAGGAGTGGGTGCCGACGACAATGTCAACCGTACCGTTGGCCAAGCCTTGTTTGACCGCTGCCACCTCTTCGCGGCTAGCAAAGCGGGACAACCGTTTGACCGAAACAGGCAGGCCGCTGAGCCGATTTTCGAGCGTGGCTAGATGTTGTTCAACCAGTAGCGTCGTCGGCGCCAACAGTGCAACCTGGTGACCGGCGCCGACCACCGCCGCGGCGATTCTGATAGCCACCTCAGTTTTACCAAAACCAACGTCGCCGGCGATCAAACGGTCCATTGGCCGTCCGGTCCGCAAATCGGCTAAAGTGGCACCTAGCGCCGTCAGTTGATCGGCCGTTAAAGTGTACGGAAAGCTGATCTCGAGCGTCGTCTCCCACTCGTCTGGCCAGTCGAATGTAGGTACTTTTTTGAGCTCGCGGGCGGCTGCCACCTTCAATAAATCTTTTGCCAAGTATTCAACCGAGTGCTCTACCCGCGCTTTTGTGCGCTGCCAACTGCCTGAACCTAATTTTGACAAGCGGGGCGCCCGGCCGACACCAATGTATGGTGACAGTAAGTCGGTACGTGCGGCCGGCACGAACAGGGCGGCATTATCTTGATAGGCAATATGCAAATAGGGTTTTGACTCCCCTCCCACTTGTTTGGCAATTTTGGCCACAAAACGGCCGATGCCATGGCCAATATGGACAAGGATGTCATCAGGTTTGACCTTGGAACCATCCAAATCCAACCAGGCTGGCTCGATAATTAACTTATCCTTGGTCGTTTTGCTGCCAAGCGACCGAATCTCTTCCAGTGTATCGCCAAAAAAACTAAGTCGGCTGGCCGCCTCAGCAAAGGCAGGCCAGAGCAAAATATCGCCACCCCGTCGGCTGGCTTGGCCGGGGTTCTCAAGTTCACGAACCAGTACATACCCCAGTTCCCCGGTCAGTGTTTTGACCAGGGTCTCCGGTGCCAAATGGCTGCTCGCCTGTATTATTTGTTCCGTCATCACATTAAGCGCTTGTCTCCTTGTGCATACATAGTATGAGTGTTGATGTAGTTATTGACAATATAAGTACTAATTGATACAGTATGACTGAATTTGACGCTATTGTCACCGGTAGGACTCCTATCTCGACTCTCGGGTTTTGCCCCTCCTTTCCCGAGACCGAGGTAGGTGTTCTGCCGGTTTTAATATCCAGAAAAGCGAAAGCTTTTCTGGAGGCCCTCAACTCTCACTAGTATACAAAAAGGCCGCGGTCCGCGGCCTTTTTGTTTAGCGAGAGAACGCTCAGTCTTTAGCGATTTCAACACCCATACCGCGGGCGGTGCCTTCAATAACTTTCATTGCCGCGTCAACATCGCGAGCCGAGAGGTCAGGAAGCTTTTGTTCAGCTATCTTCTTCAGCTGGGCTTGGCTGAGTTTGCCCACCGTAGCGCCCTTGCCGGGCGTCTGTGAGCCTTTTTCAATACCCAGTTCAGTCAAAATTAAGTTGGCGGCCGGCGGCTGCTTGGTGATGTAGGTGTAGGTGCGGTCTTCAAAGACGGTCATCTCCACCGGCACGACTACGTTGCCCAAATGAGCGGTTTTTTGGTTAAAGTCGGTGCAAAATTCCATGATATTCAAACCCTGCGGGCCGAGTGCGGTGCCGACTGGCGGTGCCGGATTAGCTTTGCCAGCAGGAATTTGCAGTTTAATGATCGTTTTAACGACTTTGGGCATATGAAACCTTTATTTTTTGATTATTTTGTTGGTTACAAGTGTTTGGATATTGCATAAGGGCGGCACGGCCTACAAAACGCTGAGTGCCTTTCCTTCGCGAAACTATACTTTTTTAACCTGCAAGAAATCGAGCATCATCGGGGTTTCGCGGCCAAAGATGCCAATCAAGACTTTGATTTTGCCCTTGTCGCGGTCAATCTCGGTCACTTTACCCTCAAAACCCTTGAATGGGCCGTCGGCCACGCGAACCAGGTCGCCCTCGGTCAGTTCAATCTCGTACTTTGGTTCTTCGACGCCCATGCGTTTCTTGATACGATCAATCTCTTCCGGCGCCATTGGTGTTGGTTGAACACCGAAGCCGATGAAACCGGTCACGTTCGGCGTGTTGCGCACGACATACCAGGAGTCGTCTGTCACAACCATCTCCACCAACACGTAACCAGGCAGAATCTTTTTCTCAATCGTACGGCGACGGCCGTTTTTGACCTCAATTTGTTTCTCTTTGGGCACAATGACGTCAAAAATCTTCTCTTCCATGCTGAGCGTCATAATGCGCTGGCGCAGTGAGTCGGCCACTTGGTCCTCATAACCAGCATAGGTGTGGACGGCATACCAGTGGCGACCGCTGCCCTTTTGCCGCAACAAACCCTGCTGGGCGCGCTCCTCAGCTGATGGTTCGTTCTTTTCGCGGGCTAAATCAAGCAGTGACATAACAACTCTCTATTGGACGCCATGCGGTAAACCAGCAATCCACTCAACCAAGCGCGACAGGCCAAAGTCCACCACACTAATAAGGATCGCTGCAACAACAACGGAGGCGATAATCACCGCACTGTAGTTGATAACTTCGGTGCGAGTGGGCCAGGTGACACGCTTCAATTCCTGGTAAGCCTGGTTCAAAAAAACAGCTGGGCTTTCCATGGCTTTAGCTAATAGTGTCAATCTGCAATACGGTCTGCTCTTGACGATGACCCATAACGCGGCGAGTACGCTTGCGCTTCTGGTAGGTGGAAATGCGCAGTTTTGGCCCGCGCTGGTGCTCAAGCACCGTAGCGGTCACGATGGCGTCGCCTACCGTTGGCGCACCGACTCGAACGGTCTCACCCTCTTGCGTTAGCGCCACCTCGATACCGCTGACTTTGGCGCCAACTTCAGCGTCAACGCGGTCAACCACAAGACGCTGGCCAGATTTGACCAAGTGCTGTTTGCCTTGAAAACGAATGAGTGCTTGCACGGTTCCTCTTCCTGAAAAACGGCTCATTGCCGACGTAGATATATCTAAACTAGCAAAATAGGCACATTTGGTCAACTAAACAAGCAGGCATTGCTGCACCCACCTTCCAGATCCAACAAACGATAGTTCAGGAGACCTAGGTAGCGCCGAAATGAAGCGGTGCGGTGACTGTATTAGTTAGCCTTGAAAATCAAGCCGTTTATGACGCAGGACAATGGATTGCAGCAAACCGATGGCGGCAAAGTCGACAAGTAAGTGGCTGCCTCCGTAACTCATGAATGGCAAGGGGATGCCAGTGACTGGTGTCACACCCATAGTCATGCCCATATTCACAAATGCTTGAGTGAGAATAATACAACACAAACCAAGCGCTAGAAAGCTGCCGAAGTCGTCACGACTTTCGCCAGCTACTGCCAAAATACGCCACAAAAGTAACAAAAACAGCAGCACTAAAATGGCACTACCGACAAAGCCGAAACTCTCAGCGAAACTGGTAAAGATAAAATCGGTTGCCGGCGCCGGCACAAACTTGAGTGTCGACTGACTGCTTTGGCCGAAGCCGCGACCAAACAGGCCTCCGGCGGAAACGGCAATGACTGACTGGGTGACGTTATAACCGCGGCCAAGCGGATCACTGCGCGGATTTAAAAACGTCTCGACACGGGCGCGTTGATACGGCTTGAGAAGATGGCCAAGTGGTCCAATATTTTGGGTAGCCAGTACAAAGACCACTAACACGGCGCAGACTGCGCCGGCAACCAAACCGCGCTGTAGCCGAGTCAGTGGCGCCAATAAAAGCAGTGCCAGCGTGACGCTGGACAGCACAATTGCTGTACCCAAGTCTGGCTGCAACAGCACCAATGCAATCGGCAGCAGTGCCAGCAGCGCCCCAGCCGTAAGCGTGCTGCTTTGCAGCTTCCCTACGCGGTCAGCCAATAGGTGGGCCAGCATAATGGCCAACCCAAGTTTCATCAACTCTGACGGCTGCAGCTGGAAGAATCCGAGCTGGAACCAACGGGCGGACCCAGCAATACGTTCAGTGGCGAATACGGCGACCAGCAATAGCGCCAGCACAATATAGACCGGCCAAACAAAACTGCGACTGTGCCGGTAATCTACAAATGATAAGCCGATCGCCAGACCGAAGCCAAACATGCCGAAGCCCAACTGCTTCAGCCATAACCAATGATCGGCAATGGCGCCATTTTGCACCAACGAATAGATGATCGCCACGCTGACTGCGGTTAAGAGAAACGGGATGAGGTAGAGCAGTGGGTCAAACTGGCGGAAAAAGCGGCGCATCAGCCGGTTAAAATGAGTGGTACGGTTTGGCCACCAACCACAACCTCGCTTCGGGCATGGGACTCACTAATCAAGTCATCGTCGGCCGAGCTATTACTGATAGACGTCAAATGTAATCGCTCTTCATACCCTCGCAAACGTTCACGCAACTCCTCAAGCAGCGATTTGCTTTCGGTAATCAAACACAGCGACACCGATTGGTCATAGTTGACGCCCGCCTGTTTACGCATCTTTTGGACGGTGCGCACCAATTCGCGCTCCTCAGCCATACGCGTCAGCTCTGGGGTGATCAGGGTGTCAAGCCAAACCGGAGTGCTAGCAGACGTGGGGCTACCCTTACCAACCGGTGGCTGTTCACCCGGCTCCAACAGCTGAACAGCCAATACATTAACTTCATCTTTTATGAGCTGGATTGCTTCAGGTCCCACCACGGTGTCAATCTTTGCCAAGGCCAACGGTTGTTTGACCGGTAAATTATGTTCTTGGCGTAAGCGCAAAAGATGACTAATAACTAAACGCGTATTTGCCATTTCGTTCAGCAGAGGGATGGATACTTCAAGCGTCTCTGGCCACGCCGACAGTTGAATAGATTTCTCGCCACTACCGGCGGAGACAGCTTGGTATAAATGCTCAGCGAAGAACGGTGCAACCGGCAGGATGGCGTGAGCCATCTTGAGCAGCGCTACTCGCAGCACAGTCAAGGTTTCGACTGCTTCTGACTTCTCGGCGTCAGCTCGCACGCTTCCGCGGGAGCGGCGGACAAACCAAAGCGACAAGTCCTCGACCAGCTCGCCAAGTGCTCTGACTGCCCTAGGTAGGCGATAACCGCCGTAAGCGGTGTCGATGTCGGATAGCGCACCGTCAACACGGCTCACGAACCAGCGATTGAGAAAACTCTTAGCCTCAGGCCAAGCCATGCCAGCACTAACAGGCAGGGCATGCAGCTGGCTGTAGGTGGTATAAAAGTGGAGCGTGTTTAGCAATATCATGAGCCGTTTGCGCATAACATCCTGCACGGCCTCACTAGAGAAGCGTACCTCCTCAGCTTCAACCGCCGGCGAGCCAAGCAGAAACCAGCGTAAACTGTCAGCGCCAAATTGGCCGAATATTTCCTCAACCGGAGGGTAATTTTTCAGCCGTTTGGATAGTTTTTTGCCGTCTTTGGCCAAAATCAGGCCGTTGACAATCACATTTTCAAAGGCCGGCGTATCGGCCAAAATTGTCGCGAGCACGTGCAGCGTGTAAAACCAACCTCGCGTTTGGTCCAATCCTTCAGCGATAAACGTGGCCGGAAACCGACCCGACTGGGCGGTTTGACGGATCGTTTCCTCCCCTATCCTCTTGTCGCCGCTCGCACCGAACAAATCGGCCGGACGCTCCTTCTTTCTCATGAATTGCTCGATATCGCCGCCAAAGTCCTGAGGAAAGTGCTGGTGCGCGTACGGCATGGCGCCAGATTCAAACCAACAGTCCAGCACATCTGGAATCCTCTTGGCGATGCCGCCGCAGCCGCAGTGCACCTCAACTAGGTCAATATATGGCCGGTGCAAATTAGCAAGCGGCGTATCATTGCATTGCTTGGCTTGTAGCTCAGTCGTGCTGCCAAATACCTGAAACTGGTCGCAAGCCTGGCAGTGCCAAATCGGCAGCGGGTTGCCCCAGTAACGGTTGCGCGATATAGCCCAGTCGCGGGCACCTTCCAGCCATTTACCAAAGCGGCCGTCTTTCAAGTGCTCTGGCACCCAATTAATTTTTTGATTGTTGGCCAGTAGCTGGTCTTTGACCTTAGACACGTCAACAAACCAGGCCGGCGTGGCCAGATAAATCAATGGCGTGTCGCAACGCCAACAGAACGGATAGGTGTGCTCAATATGCTCCTGTTTGAACAGCAAATTGCGCTCAACTAAGTCAGCCGTAATTTTGGGGTTGGCCTTCTCAAACCAGTCGCCATTGACAAATTCAGGCGCCAACATGTGGCCCTGGTCATCGAGCGTTTTCAGTAGTGGCAGTTTATCCTGTTGGCCGGTCTGCAGATCATCTTCGCCAAAGGCCGGGGCGACATGCACGATACCGGTGCCGTCTGAAAGCGACACCCAGTCAGCTGCGACAACCTTGTACGCTGAACCTTCTGGATAGTTGTGCACATCAAAATCTCCCGCCTCTGGGTACAGCGGCTCATACCGCTCATCAGCCAATTCGCGGCCGGATTTTGTGACGACAACTTCGCCTACAATTCCGAGCGATTCTTGCCTCTCTTTAGCGATACAATAATATTCATCTTTGTCTGTTTTTATGACGACGTAATCAGCATCCGGATTAACTGCTAAGGCGGCGTTGCCAGGCAAGGTCCACGGAGTGGTCGTCCAAGCCAAAAAGTAACTATTCTCGGTCCCCCGCCTTTTGAATTTGACGTACACCGTCTCGGCCGGGATGTTATCTTTATAACCCTGGTTGAGTTCAAAATTGGACAGCGGTGTCGCGCAGCGGGGGCAGTATGGCAGTGACTTGAACGAATTAGTCAGCAGTCCTCTGTCATAGATAGTCTTAACTACCCACCAGATGGATTCCATATAGTCGCGCTGCATCGTGGTGTAGGGATGCTCCACATCACCAAGGCGGCCCATACGGACTATCGTGCTTTGCCACTCTTTTTCATACTTCAAGACGCTTGCTTCACAAGCGGCAGTGAATGTATCGATGCCAAACATCTCAATATCGGTTTTGCTCTTCAGGCCTAGCTCTTTCTCAATCTCATATTCAACGGGCAAACCGTGCGTATCCCAACCAAACTGTATCTTGACTCCCTCGCCTTTGAGCAGGTGATACCGCACCATAGCGTCTTTGATGGTGCCGGCCAGAATATGACCGTAGTGCGGCAGGCCATTGGTAAACGGCGGCCCGTCAAAGAAGACAAATTGCTTGGCCCGATCAGTCGAGATTTTCTCAACTAATAAATTAAGGTCAAGCTGCTGCCACTTGGCCAAAACATCAGATTCAAGCTTAGGAAAAGGTGTTTCGGGCATAATGATAAAGTATGAAGAATTTACAAAACTGTAAATGCTTTGTATTTACTGGCTTGGCCGCCGGCTAATTCCAGCCGACTTGGTGGAATGTCCAGATAATCGGCCAAGGCATGCTGGATAGCCTGGTTGGCCTTACCGTGTTCAGGCGGCTCCGTCACGTACACGTGATACACCCGGTCAAAGCTAACAACCACTCTGGCTTGTTTAGCCCGTGGGTGAGCAACTATCGCCAGGCGCAGGCCAACGGATACAGCCAACGACGGCGCAGACAACTCTTGCACACGTCAACTCTAGCGCAAAATCGCCTGTGCTCATACTTGACAAATATCAAAAGACTGAGTTTTGTCCTATACACAGTATTTGTACGTCATGTCCGGAGGGAACATGGGGGAAATCAGCGGTGTGCGCACAAAGCAATATCGTTGCTGCTTGAGTGAGCACTTGAGGCCTAAAGAACAAACAGATCTTCTGCGCAGGGCACGGGCTTATCTCTGCTACACAACTTCGTCTCGCTCTCTGGAGCGGATCTATCCCGTACTTCCCAATCCAAAACCGAACATGTTATGGACGCATGGCCATCGCAATCAGCAGCTAGTCCATCAACGAGTCGCTCGGAAAGAGCGACTTTTTTGTAGCCTCAAGTTTGGCCGCGGTTGGCTTGTCGGATTCTTCGTTTGCGCTTATCTCTTGGTGTGCAGCGGCTGCGTCTTCGCCTGAGGGAGCGCTTGTCGCTCCGATGTCGCGATAAGGACTTGTCGCTCCGATGTCGCGATAAGAGCTTGTCGCTCCGATGTCGCGATAAAAGCTGGCATCATATGCTCGGGTCTGAATGACGACCGGCAGTGGCAAGGCGTGGCCCAGCAGCAGTGCTTGCTGTTTACTATCAAGGGTCGATAGCACAGTCCGCAGCAAGCGACTACCGGCAACACCGGTAAAGACGGCATCGATATCGGCCTCGTCATTTAAGAGCGCGGTAATGCGGGTGCCGATCTGCGACATGACTTCGCGGTCAATTTCACTCGGCCGCTGATCGACTATCAACAAGGTCACGGCGTATTTGCGTAGCTCGCGGGCGATTTGGCCAAAAATAGTCTGTTTGGCCAGGCTGGGTTTTAAGAAGTTATGCGCTTCCTCAAGCACAATCACTACCGACTGCGGTTTGGCGGCAGCGTGCTTGGTGGATAAGTAACGCTCCGTTTTGGCTACCGCCCGAGCATACAGCCGGCGGCTGACCAGGTTAGCCGTGAGTAAGTAGGCCAAGGTGGAACGGTGGCGGCCAAATTCCAAAACGACCGTTTGGCCGCGTTCAAGCTGGTCCAGCATTTCGTCAATCATTTTGGTGCTTGAACCGCGCTTAATAAACGACAGCCGCTCAATTTGCAGTAACTTGCGCTGCAGCGCCGCCACCGAGCGCTCATCAGCGCCGGCAAAATCGGCTTGGTCAGCCCGGGTGGCTGGATCCCAGTCCAAAAGATCTGACAGCCAGGATGGGCCAAACTTGCGTAGCAGCAAGGCCGCCGTCTCACCAGCGGTAGCCGATAGGTTAAGCTCATCGGTGAGGAGTAAAATATCCTCAATCTGCAGGTCATCAAGTCCGAGCTCTACTTGTGCATCGGGCGCGACGCCGCGCTCTTCTGACGATTTTTGGTCAAGCGAGTAGATACGTACTTTTTGGCCAAACAGCTGTTTTAAGCCCTTCACTTCGCGCGTCCCCTCTGATTGCGACGACCAACCATACTCGTTGTGAATATCGAAAATGAGCACGCTGGCCAGCCCACTTTTGATAACACCAGCCAAGAGCAATCGGGTTAAAAAGCTTTTACCGGTGCCGGATTTGCCGAAGATGCCGTTTGAGCGCTCAATTAATTTCGGCAGATCTAAGCAGACCGGCACACCAGGCAGTTCAAGCGGACTGCCGATCGCAAAGTGGCTATTGTCCGGCGCGCCAAAGACGCTGGCAAAATCTTCAGCCGTGGCCAGCGACAAGAGCGAAAAATGGAGGGGTAGCGATTTTACTGGCGCGGCCTGGCCGTCTGATTTGACCAACAAGAGCGGCGCCACCTTAAGTAGGACAAAGGTTAAGGCGCCGGCAGTTACTTCACGGGCCAGTTTGCCCTCAGGAGGCAGCAACAGCACGTCTTCACTGACGCCGCCGAGCACCACGTCGGTGACGATGGAAAAGTAGTCGCCAGCCTGACCAGAGATAACCACAAAAGCGCCGACTTTGACCTCCTCAGAGGAAGTGCCGGGCAACAGACGTACTCGCAGCCCTTCAGACAGCGAGCCGTCGAGCACCATGCCGATTTCTTGGCGAGTTGCTACCACATCTGTACGCTAACCGATCAAGCATCAATACAAAAGAGTCTCGTCAGAGACTCTTTTGTCTGTTACCCATTCTTGTAAGGAGCCGCAGGCGACGAGGCAATCTCGCATACCCACGTCATTGCGAGCGCATACAATGCGCGTGGCAATCCTAATCCGTTTTAGATTGCTTCGTCGGCTGTAGCCTTCTCGCAATGACGTGTTGTGTAGTGCAGGCGACTAGCTGGCAATAAGCAAGGGGCGTGGCAATCTTTCGGTTAGGGTAAACTAGGCGCTTCGCACGAAAAACTCGTTTTTAGGCAGCAGAACCTTTTGATTCCGTTGGCACTCCACCATAGTGCTCATCGTTCGCCTCGGCTTCAGCCTTGGTAGCGCGAATCGTGCCGTCCTGGTGGTTTGGCGGGGCGTAGATGGTGTACAGCTTCAGCACTTCGTCACCAGTGTTGACCACATTGTGCTCGGCGCCGGCCGGCACTATCACAACATCGCCGTCATGTAGTTCATGCTCGGCGCCGTCGATGACGGCTTTGCCCTGGCCAGCTTCAACGCGAAAAAATTGGTCAACGTCATGCACTTCAGCGCCAATATCCTCGCCCGCTTGCAAGCTCATCAACACCAACTGCATGTTTGAGCCGGTGTAAAGCACCTGACGAAAGTTGTCATTGTCAATCGTCAACTCTTCGATATTTGCCGTGTAGCCCTTCATATGGCTCCTTTCGATTATCCCACGAAGCGGAAGCTTCACGGGGCCGTTTGGTTCTATCTTACTTTTCTTCTCTGGTATACAACGCCAGGTTGAGAAATGGAACTGCGGTCGACACCCTCGCGGTAAAGCAAAAGCGTTTCACGCTTGTGCTGGCTCCAGTTGCGTCAGTAAATTGCGCAGCCGCGACCAGTCAGCATGCAGCAAGCCGACTAACTCGCGCACTAGCCGTTTTTGCTCGCCTGCCGGCGCGTCTTGCAACAGGGCGATGAGCGCGGCGTCCGGCAATTCAGCCGCCAAACAGCGTGACAGTAATTCGGGTCGCTGCCAAACAACAGCTGCTTCATCAGCGGCGACGACGCGAATAAACGTGTGCAGCGGCACCACCGCCCGCAGCTGTTGCAGTGTCGGCAGTTGGCCCAAGAGCGCCACCTCGGCCTGCAACTGCAACACCAAGCTAAGATGCGGCATGCGGGCGCGCAGCTCAGCGGGCAGTTCATTCGGCCGGCCAAGTGGCTCAGCCTGACCGCCGCCAAGTGAGGTTTCAGTCATTGCTGTCACCACGCCCAAGGCGCGGCTCTCCTCCTCAACTACCAGCTGGCCCAAGCGCAACGCCTCAAGACAAGCCACGGTTATGGTAGCCGTGCCTGAGCGCACCACTTCACCCAGCCGAGCCACACTACCCTTCAGCTTGCGTGATAGTTTGGCCAGACATCTCAGCGTCCAACGCGGCATTAACCAAAGCGTCGGCCTCGGCATTTTTGGCTCGCAGTACGTGTTCAAAACTAACCGGGCAGCCAAGCTCATCTGCCTTTTCTAAAATGGCCTGGTGGTGCGGCTTCAAGCTGGGCTCTTTAACTTTGTACTGGCCATTGAGCTGCCGGACCACAAGTTCAGAATCAAGGTAGCAGCGCACGCTCGTCACCTCCGGCAGCGCGGCGACCGTCTCCAGCGCCCGCCGAATGGCCTGATATTCGGCCTGGTTGTTAGTGGTGTTGCCAATGTAGGCCTGAATTTTATGCGTCGGCTCGTCTTTTCGTTCAATAACCACGCCAATGGCCGCCGGCCCAGGATTACCCCGCGCCCCGCCGTCGGTATGAATAATAACCTCGCTCATGGTGCCCTTTCGTTTTACTTCTCTGAGCATAGCTGATCACCGACACGCTATGAAGTACATCTGTGGCTGTATCCGACAAGACACCTGGCACCTCGCAGATGGCATTGGCAGCGCTATTGCGTATACTATTGCCAGTGCAGCAGCAGGCGTCACCATCGGTGCGTTCGCCTTCTGAGCCTATCAACGAAAGGAATGCATGTCCCTCTTCCCAAAAGCCCAAACGGTGTGCTACGAGCTGAACGTCGCGGCACTAGAATCACCGCTCGCTCAGGTCGATCTCGCAGATTACATCGATGGTCTAAAACGCCATCTCCTTCTCCCTGGCTTGGTTGATCTGGTCACCATAGATAACGTTCGGCGAATTCGGGTTATGTATATCCCGGAGATTGTTGACCAAATCGCCGTCGAGACCTGGCTGGCAGACCACCACCTAGCCGGCACTCTCGTCGCTGAATGATACTCTGGCCCCATTTTCACCCCCATCCACCCCTCTTCCTCGCAAGAGGGGTTTTAGTTGTATGGCTCTGCTTCCAGACTATTTTAAAATTGACATTACTGAGCATGGCTAAGCGCGTGCCGACAAAAAAGCGCCGAGGTCTGGAGGACCCTGGCGCAGGTTGGTATGAGTCGGTAGCTAGGGAAGCGGGAAAGCTGAAGGATAGACACCGAGAAGACGGTAGCTTTCGACCCGTCCTGCGACCTGTTGTAGTGCATTGTTTAGGCGCTCGATGTCATTTTCAGAAGCAATGACATCAATAAAAAACCTATAGGCGTGGAAGTTGCAAGCGTTGGGTCGGGTTTGAATTGCGACCATGTTGATACCGTGTTGATAAAATGGCTCAATCGCTTGAAGAAGCGACCCGGCAATCGTCGGTGCCACTTGCAACAGCAGGGAGTATCGCCGTTTGGCCTGCTCTTTGATTTGGTAAGGAACCTCCTGGTTTCGTCGCTGTACCAGAATAAAACGAGTGGCATTCTTTCTCTCGGCAACATCCTCGCGCAACACCGAGAGTCCGTATTGCTGTGCGGCGCGCCCTGAAGCAATTGCACATTCCCCGCTATCCTTGCCCTGCGCCACCATTTGGGCAGCACGGGCGGTACTGCTCGTCGATATCTGCTCGGCACCTGGCAAGTTGTGGAGTAGCCAGGTCTGACATTGCTCTAAGGCTTGTGGGTGCGAATAAACACGGTGGATTGTTGCAAGTTTTTGCCGAGCTTGTCCGAGCAGATTCTGGCTCACCGGCAGGTAAAGATCAGCCGTGATCACCAGAGACTCAAGCTCGATGAGACCGTCTTGCGTTTGCGTCACAACACCTTCGAGCAGATTTTCGATCGGAACCACACCCATATTCGCCTCACCTCGCGCAACTGCATCCAACGTTGCTCGGTTGCTCGAGGTTGGTAGATACTGAACGTTTTCTGCAAACAGAGTACCGAAATGGGTTGCTGCCACCTCGGAAAAAGTGCCGATTGGCCCTAGATATGCCATGATGAGTGACATGTGAGTACACCTTTCTGTTCAAGATCAAGAGCACCCGAGATCGGGAATATACTGGTTAAGATACTCCTCCTATTGACAGGAGTCAATAATTGTTCTTAATAAAGCTATCTCTGCTCCTGTACAACCCACAGGCTATTCGATACAAAGGAAGTAGCAATGAATATCGATCACCTAGAGCAATGCGTCATAGCGCGCCGTTCGACGGATTTGTCGGGGCTATCCCCGGCGGAACAGTTCGAGCATATTCAATGGCGTGCCAAGACCATACTGCCAGTTGACGCGCTGCGAGAATTACTGAGCGAGAAACGACCGCTAAACATCAAGTACGGCATCGACCCGACTAGTCCCGATATTCATCTTGGTCATATGGTGCCGGTCCAACTCGCTCGGATGCTCCAACAGATGGGCCATCGGATTACGATCGTCTTTGGTGATTTCACTGCCCTTGTTGGCGATCCAACCGGACGCGTCGCCACCCGACCGCTGCTCTCAACTGAGGATATCGGGGCCAACATGCAGACATACACGGACCAAATTGGTAAGATTCTCGATTTAAACCGCATCCACATCGTTCAAAATACAGAATTTTACCAACCCCTGTCCGTGGTCGGCTTTATTCACCTGCTCCGTCGCGTCAGCGTCAATCAACTGCTACAGCGCGAAGATTTCCGTCTCAGACTGCAATCCAGCGGGCTGTCTGCCGCTGAGTTGATCTATCCGGTCCTTATGGGGTACGACAGTGTCCAGTTAGAGCCAGATATTGAACTGGGAGGCGATGATCAACTCATCAATTTCAGCCTAACCCGCGAGTTGATGAAGGACTTTGGCAAAAAAGCTGAAGTTGCCATCACCACCGATCTTCTGTTGGGCATCAGCGGCAACGGCGAGAAAATGTCGAAAAGTAAAGGAAACTACATCGCCCTCAACGATTCGGCGACTGACATCTTTGGGAAGATCATGTCCATGCCAGACGACCTACTCGCGCACTTTTTCCACCTCAATACCGATATCACTCAGGAAGAGTGGGAAGAACTGGCACAGTCCATGTCCACCGGCACGGTTAACCCACGGGATGCCAAACGCTTGCTTGGTCGACTCGTCGTCAGCCAACTCTACAGTCCAACCGCAGCCAAGCAAGTTGACCAGGGATTTGTCGCTACATTTTCGAATCGGCAGGTACCCATCGACGCTCTAGACTTCCAAATTCCAGATGACGGCATTCAGCTTGTCACACTTTTGCGAGAAAGCGGACTTGCTCCATCAAACAACCATGCCCGACAAATGATCCGCCAAGGAGCCGTCCGGCTTGTTGGGCCTAATCAGGAAGAAAAAATCACCGATCCGACCCACCTCGTAACCCCGTCGCATCGCGACTGGGCCGTCAGGTACGGTCGCCATTTCCTCCACCTCATCTAGTCCGAGGTAGACAAGGGGATGACATGGACACAACCGCCTCAATGCAATGGCCAACTTACCAGAACCTCGATCCCGCCGATGCCGATCACGAGTCCGCGATGCGGACCCGTTTCATTCGTCGGGCTGAAGAGGTGCTGGCCAAGATCTCCGACGGCGCCTTTAACCTATCCGGCAAAGATCGTGTCTTCGGTGTCGAAGTTGAAGTGCCGCTCGTTGATTGCACCACCCTCCAACCTGTTCCACAGGCCGTGCGCGATGAGCTGGTCGAACAACAGCTGGGCGACATCGAGATCGGTGCTCATCAGCTCGAACTCACGCCTCCCGTCCCGTTTCCCTTCACTCCAGATGGGGTCATCGCTTTCGCTCACTGGCTGCACAGTCAATGGCATCGGGTGAATACCGCCCTGCAGTCTCATCACGCAATGATCATGCCACTTGGTAGTATAGGTTGGGTTCCTATCGAGGAGCTTACCTACACCCAAGGGTATGACAAGTACCACCGTTCACCAGCCTGGCACCAACGTCATGCCAATCCCATCCAGCCTACGTACGGCAGTGTCGAGCCGGTGCAGGCGGATAACGCGTACTGGGTGACTTGTTTCAACAGCATCCAAGTTACCCTGGATGCACGGACGGACAAGGAGGCGGTCGAGTTAGTCAACTGGTCGAACTCGCTATCGCCACTGCTCACCGCACTGGCGGCTAACGCCGGCTGGCTCGACCATCGCTGTGTATGCCTTGGGGACCTTCGGGTTCCTGTCTGGCAGATTAGTCATGACGCTCGCCCAACGAGCGAACGCTCCTCCACTGCTCCACGTGTGGGCCTGCCGAATCATCACATCACCTCCATTCCAGACTACCTGGCCGACATTGTGCGCTACCCCTTTGTGCTCAACCATGAAGGCAGCCTTGAGCACGCCTGGGAAATCGGAAACGGTATGTGCTGGCGCGAAAGTCGGTTGAAAGTATTTGAACAGAGTCAGCGATTGGCGGTCGAATTCCGTCCGCTGTCCCTGCAGCCGACAATCGAAGAGAACATCAATCTGGTGCTGCTCTATCTTGGCCTCGCCAACTGGGGCCTGCACAACCACGCCGAACCAACCAACGTCCCGCAACTCCATGCCCAAAAACGAGAGGCGGAAGCATATGGACTTTACGGCAACATCGCATGGGGGAATCAAGCCAAACGGATTGAAGCCTGGGAAAATGTGCCGCGTCTGATCGCTTGCGCCAGATCTGGGTTGGAGCTGGCTGGTATCGACTGGCCGGATCTTCAGTCGTTCGGAACCCTTCGTAGCGAGCACTTACACCCGACTGCCCGTCTGCACACACAGCTGTACCAGTGTGCCCGTCCAGACAGCACTCGTCACTTCTCTTCCTGGATGCGGGAAGCATGTGCTACCTTGAGGTGGATATGATCAACGACGATACCCTCTCACCCTTCTGGGCTTGGACAGCCAACCATCCCCTGCTCGATCCTGACTGGGGAACAAAATTGGTTGACCGGGGTATTACTACCCTGCCAAGCACCAGTGCAATCTACTACGGCACCGGTCTGACCACCGCCAAGAAACCATCCGTCGGCATTCCGTTTGACATACTCGGCCTTCTCCTGCTGGCTGAAGATGCCCGACGGCAACTCGGCTGGGATGGCCCGATCATTCAACTGATTGCCGACAGCCACGCTCTGTGGGCTGGTACCACCACCCCAGAGGAGGTGAACCGGCTGGCGACCATGGTTCAGACCACCATCCAACAGGTGGCCGAGCGGCTGGGCATCACCAATGTCCTGCCACTACGCGCTTCTGCGTTCGATCACGGTCCGGACTACCAACAGATCATACAACGGTTCGCGGCTGAACCGAACGAATACATCCAACGAGAGTGGTCGGACATCATCTACCTTCACGAGCACTTCCAGTTGGAACTGAAAATATCGTGGACAGTCGGAGGCCAGCCCAAGCCGGGTGGCTACGACGAAAGGCTTTACGATCTCCGCTTCGCTGAGGTCGCTCCTGACTACCACATGAGCTTTCTCTACTGCAAGCCGGGGCGCACCTTCGATGTTGATCGGCAAAAAGTCTCGCCGTACATCACCATCGAAGGAGAAAATCGGCTCCTGCTTGACCCCAGCACCCACGTCCAGCAGGCGTTCGATCGTTTCCTGACCGAGGAAAACCGGCGAAAACTCAACGGCACTTTGCAACACCTCGAGTCGATCATACAGCTGTACAGCCGGCTCATCGAGCCGCTGCCTTCAGAAGCACCGCTCGATCAGCGACTCCAACAGATCCTTCGTCGCTGCTTCGACCAATAGCTCCCCATCGTCACTCAACCCGCACCACGTGCGGGTTTTCTTTTGATTTGCTTCCTATTGAAAAATGTCTCACAATTATGTATTTATAAATAATTCCGTCCCCCAGACCAGGATCGTGCTCATGAACAACTGGAGACTACTATGAATATCAACGTCACCATGCAACACGTGAGGATGCTGGCGGTGCCCCTAGCGTCACCATTTCAGCTCTCTTTCGGCACATTACATGTTCTCCCCCGCGTCCTTCTAGAATTGACAGCCTGCTCCGGCGGCCAAAAGCTGCTTGGAATCGGCGAAGCTGCCATCGACTTCCCCTTTTCGGACTACGACATGTGGGATGTCTACCAGGAGCTGACCGATCAAGACCTGGTTGGGCGAAGAGTTGAAGAGCTTTTGGTGCTACCGTGCCGGTGGAAGGCTGCTCAAGCAGCCATCGATATGGCCGTAACCAACCTGCTTGCTCAGCGTGAACAGAAAACGATCAGCCAGCTCTTTTCCACGACTACGGTGCAACCTGGCCGGGTCGTTCGCAGCATCTCTTTTGCCCAATCGCTACCCGATTTGGACAATGCCGTGCGTTACGCCAAACGCGACGGTGCAATCGTCAAACCGAAGGTCGGCCGATCGATCGAGGAAGATCGACAAACGATCAATCAGCTCCTCCATCTATCGACTCCCTTCTGGCTGGATTTCAATGGCAAATATTCACTCGATGAGTTCACCCAGCTTTGGGAGCAGATCCGACAGCTTCCAGTCTGGACAAAACACGGCCAAAAGCTGATAGCACTTGAACAACCAGTTAAACGTTCGTCGAATGCTAGTGACTTGATGCAGGTAAATCACCTAATCAAGCACACGCACGAGTGGCCGTTGCCGGTTATCGCTGATGAGGACGTCGAAAACGTTACCGAAGCCATCCTTGCCCAACGTGGAGGGCTTGCGGTCAATCTGAAAGTGCAAAAATTAGGTGGCCTGCACCAGTTGCTGCGACTCGTGCATCAAACCAGCGAGACAGGACTAGTAGCATGCGTTGGAGGCACCTTTCCAACTGTCTTTGGTCGAGCGTATGACATGCACGTTGCGGCCTCCCTACCAATCACGTTGCTCCCAAGCGACGCCTGGCTCCCCGCCAGCGACTACTTTCCCGGTCTAACCCACTTGGCTAAAGAAGAGTTTCCTGCTATCACAGCAGGTTCCACCACTCCTCCGAGCTTCACAACGGGTCTCGGTGTCACACCCAACTGGCAGAAGATTGTGGCACTCAGTCTCTCGGACCCCCATCTCGACTGCTTAGGTGTTCGACACGGTCGAGGTGAAACACCACTGCGTATCGATCTTTCACCCGGTCAGTCATACGCCGAACTCTACGAGTCACGCTGTGGCAGACCAGTCGACTGGAATCTATGAGGCGATTATGTCAGTTCTTGTTGTGGAGTTTTTCCCTGAGCGTGCAGATGGCATCATCGAATCGCTCACTGCCGAAAACAATGCTGTCACTTGTCGGGTATTACCGTTGTGGCAGACGCCTCAGCCCGAAGCTCCCGTTGATCACTTCTCACACATCATCTTGAGTGGCGGACCAAGCCCCGCACAGAAGGTGATGAACGACACTCTGTTCCAGAAGCTACTGCCGCGCATTCAGGACACGCCCACCTTTGGCATCTGCCTCGGCGCACAGGTGCTGGCTTTACTTGCAGGGGCAGAGATGGGTTACACACTGGACTGGCAGCGCGGTTGGCAAACGATTCGTGTGACGGAAGATGACCCAGTTTTCCAGGTCCTCTCGCCGAAAGCGGTGGTCTTTCAACATCACCGGGACTATATCCGGCCCTCACCAGAATTACGAGTGACAGCCAATAGCCCGCTATGCGCGGTCGAGGCGTTCCGAGTTGCAGGTCGGACAATGTGGGGCATTCAAGGTCATCCTGAGGTGAGTCCTGAACGTGGTGCGCGCATTTTGGGCAATCACAGCTTCGAGCACAATGAACCTCCAGCCTGGTTCGGTCCGAGCGTGATACAACGATTCCTGACTATCTGAACCTTAACCGGAGCTCTGCCTCCGGTTTTTTTACACGTAATA
>JBBRAU010000006.1:0-55471 GCA_038206475.1 Patescibacteria group bacterium | reverse complement strand
CATGGTGGCTGGAGCGGAATGGATGGAGGAGCGTGATTGGCAACGTTCTGGCCGCAGGCCAGGTTGTTACCAACTGCGCCACACCCCGCACCACACAACTGGTCCACGCAGTGGGCCGGTTGGGCGGTGTAGAACGTGCGCATGTTGGCAAGGTTACCGAACGAAGTGAGGTGTTCTTACCAACTGCGCCACACCCCATGACAGGCGTTAGACTACCATAAAAATGGTAAAAATGTAACTTATAGCACCTTACCTAATGGCATTTGGCGCAGGCGCCACCAAACTGCCACTAACTCTTTGAGAGTTGACCAGGCCGCGCGCCCCGCGCGCAAGTGCGACCCGGCCGCGTCCTGCCACGCAACCGGCACTTCAATGATGCGATAGTTGAGACGACGGGCTATTGCGAGCACCTCAAAATCAAAGCCCCAGCGGTCAACTTGTGCTTGGCTGAATGCTCGCTTAGCCGATTCGGCCGAGAATAGCTTGAAGCCGCACTGCGTATCAGAGAGACCAGGCAGCAGTAGCAACCGAACTAAGCCATTACCGAACCGAGACACCAGTTGTCGAAGCCAACTTCGCCCAGGCTGACGCCGACCGAGGTAGCGGGAGCCGATAATAATATCCGCCTGTCTGCGCCTCTCCCAGAGCAGGGCAAATTCGCTGATTGGCGTAGCATTATCAGCGTCCATCAAGAGCAACCAATCTCCTTTTGCGGCGGCCACGCCAATGCGGACGGCTCGGCCTTTGCCGGCATTTTTCTTATAACTAACGGCCCGCACCCGCGGATCTTGCTTTGCCCAAGCTAGGCTCTGGGCAGCAGTTTGGTCAGTTGAGCCATCGTCAACCAGCAGCACCTCAGCCGGCTGACCAACCTGGTCAAGCCAGCCCATAACATCTTCCAGGGTGTCTGGCAGTCGAGACGACTCGTTATAGGCTGGAATAATGACCGATAGGTGCTTTGGGCGGTCCGGTTGGGTCACACCTTCACCTTGACCCCAGAACGGGCGGCCGCGTTTTTAACCGTCACGCGAAACTCCAGATAGCGGCCGAGCATTAAGCGCGTTTGGGCGTCAAGCGCCGGCACCGAGCCAAAAATAATATTGGCAAAGGGCGTTAAGATTGGCGTCAAAATCCAGTCCAGAAGCAATCGGCGGCCACGATTTTGGCGCGGCATCGGCCGCAACAGCAGTGTCGAAATAGACAGGGCAATCACCAGGCCAGCTGAGGACAATGTTAGCATCAGACGATAAAAAATCGGGAAGTTGGCGCCAAAGACGCTCTGGCTAAAGGCGTGGTTAAACCACACCGGCGTCCAGCCAATGACGGCCAGCACCAGCGAAGCCGTTGCCCATGAGTGGTAGCCCTCGAGAATGCGGCCGGTTTGCACCAGCTTCTCCCAGATCGACACCTCCGGCATCTTCCATAGCCGCGGCAGCACATACGGAATGTCGGAGACGCCCCAGGCCCAGCGACGGCGCTGCAGATACTGCTCAATAAAGGTCGCCTTCAGGTTTTCAGCCAGCACGGCGTCATAATAGATGGGGACAAAAATCGGCACCACGGCGTAGTGGCCCTTAAAGGTAAAGTAACTACGCCAGTACTGATGGCCATCTTCAACAATCGTCTGATTTGACCAAAAATCGGTTTGTTTGAGTGCGGCGTACGACTGTGACTGGCTGGCGAAGTTGCGTAGCCGGTAAGAGCGGACCGACTCCATCATTTGCCAGAAGGAGCTGCCAAAAGCCAGCATGCGCGTAAACACCGGCACGTCCCAAATGTTGTTGAAGTACATCGGGATCGGCTGGAACGTTTTTCGGAGCGGATCAGGGGCAGTCGCAACCGAGTAGGCCAGCGCCGGCAAATACTTCGGATGCACACGGTGGTCCGCATCAAGCGTTGTGACCATTATCTGCTCCGGACTAATACCGAGCTTGTCAATTTCAGGTTGTACTGTGCGGGCGGCGTAGCTGATGTTGGAGCCTTTGCCTTTAACCTCGCCGGCGATGTCGGCCGGATGCTCGGTCACCCAGAAATGGCCAAGCTTGTGGCTAAACTTTTTCTTCAGCGCCGCCGCGACTCGGACGGCTCGCTCGTGATCGCGGGCTTCTGTAGCCAGAATCAGCCAAATTTGATTGGCCGGATACTCGGAGTCAACCAGGGCCTGGATCGATGACTCCAAAATGGGTAACTCCTCTTTGTAGGTGGCAAGGACGGCTAAATGGTACAGCGGAAGTGATTCTTTTGGTAACGTCGCCAGTTTAGCCTGCCAATCGGTCGCCACTTCCGCTCGATAGCGACGGTATGAGGTGACGAGGATAACCGCGAACAGGACCATTTTAAAAAACCAGTAGGTGATGTAAATCAAAATTAGCATCGCTACCAGTTTTGGCAGCACAAACGACAATAGCACCGGTAAAATCAAGGTCGCCCAGGACAAGGCACCGGGCATAATTTCTAGAAAACGGTTGTGTTCTGGCTCAGACATTATGAGCGGCTCGTTATAAAGCTTCGAATGACGGTGGTCAGCACGACGGCGGAAATGCTGATAAACAGGAAGATTGTCGACGGCAAGGTTTTCCGGTTTTGACGCAGTGCAATAATCATCACTATCACATTCGTGAGAAAAATTACCAGATAAAATGGCAAGAGAGGCAAAACAGCACCAAACATCAGCGTCACTGAAACGCTTTGGCTGGACTGCCAAAATGAAAACGGCAACAGCGCGACAAACAAGCCGAGTAGCAGTAAGTAGCGTTCTCGACGTGTCAGATTGCCAAAATAATCCGATAGTGTGGCCATACTCTTCTTTACTCTAGCAGGTAGCCTGGGTGAGTAGGGTGCCTGGAGTGGACGACGCCTCTATGTGTTACTGTCCCATTGGAGCGGGCAACGGGAATCGGACCCGTGACTCAACCTTGGGAAGGTCGCGTTTGACCACTAAACTATGCCCGCTTAACCACCCATAATATGATCTGGCTCACCCGCATTATTAGGCTTCAATTTTGATTGGAGCCGCCTGTCGGACTCGAACCGACGACAGTCACTTTACAAAAGTGGTGCTCTACCAACTGAGCTAAGGCGGCCTCACTTCATTCGGCCTCTTGCCACGAGCAAAGCGAGTGGCAAGGCGGCTCATTAAATAATGGCGTTACGCACGAAAATGTACCATAAACTGGCCTGCTTGACGATAAGCCCGCAGTCAACTACTCGTAAATGTAGCCGAGTGTCGGGTTCGGCTCAGTCGGTATACCATGAGTAAACAGGTATTGGCTCACGGATAAATTGCCATCCCGGAAGCTTTCAGCGGAGGCCCGCAGGTACAGTCGCCACATGCGGACAAACACCACGCCGTACTTAGTTTCAACGAGGTCGGCGACTTTATCGAAATTATTAGCCCAGCGGTCAAGCGTTAACGCATAGTGCGGACCAATATTCTCTACCTCCCAAATGTGGAAACCTTGGTTCAGCAGATGCTGGTAAACCTCCGTTATGGCCGGAATATAGCCGCCGGGGAAGATGTATTTCTCAATCCAAGCGTCTGTACCACCCGTGTTTGAGGTGATGAGGTGCAATAAGCCGCGGCCTCCGGGTTTTAAGAGTTTTTTTAGATCTGCGGCAAACTCAGCCAAATGGGCCTTACCAATGTGCTCCGCCATGCCGATACTAACCAACCGATCAAACTGAGCGCCTGACCTAGCCAGGTTGTGCGAGTGAATGAGTTCTACCTTAGCGCTGCCACGCTTGACCGCTTTGGTGCGCTCAGCTGCCAGCGCGGCCTGCTCCTCGCTCAGAGTAATACCAGTCGCCTTGACGCTGTACCGTTCCGCCGCTGCCCGAATAACCGAGCCCCAGCCGCAGCCAACATCAATCAGCGACTGGCCGGCTTCTAACTTCAGCTTCTTGAGCACATGATTGATTTTCTGCTTTTCCGCCATCTCAAGCGTATCGGTCGGTTTTTTAAAATAAGCGCAAGAGTAGGTTAAGCTTGGGTCGAGCCACATCTGGTAAAAATCATTACCCAGATCGTAGTGGCTGGCAATAAACTGCTTGTCGCGAGCCGTAGTGCGCGGCGACAGGCTCGGCAAATTTTCCGACAGGCGCGACAGAGCGGCCACAAGCGGCGGAAGGGTTGCTTCGTTTTTAACCATCAAGCTTAGAAAAGCCGGCAGCTCTTTGGGCGGCAGCGTCAGCCAACCGTGCATGTACGCTTCGCCAAAACCGAGGGTTGGGTTACTAAATATTTTAAGCAGTTTGCCGGGCTCGTGGACTGTGATGGTAATGGTCGGTTTACCGCGACCAATTTGCACGGTCCGGCCAGTCGGAAAATGGATGTTTAATTGACCTTGTTTCAAGCTGCGGCCAAGCCACGGCAGTAGCGAGGCAATAAAAGATTCCATTGAAAAAAATTCCTTTCACATCCAGCATAGCGGAGAATCGTGCTAGAATGCAGACATGTCCGACACAAGCGAGCAAATCACCTTGGGAGGCGGCTGTTTTTGGTGCACCGAAGCCATTTTTGAGCAGCTCAAAGGCATTGGTCAGGTAACCTCTGGATACGCCGGCGGAAGCGTGAAGAACCCCACTTACGCTCAAGTTTCTAGCGGCCGGACCGGGCATGCCGAAGTTATTGATATCACCTTTGACCCAGGCCAGATTAGTTTACACGACTTATTGATTATCTTTTTCACTCTGCATGATCCAACCAGTAAAAACCGCCAAGGAGCAGACATCGGCCCGCAGTACCGTTCCGCTATTTTTTACCGCACGCCTAAGCAAAAACAAGCAGCCGAGCAAGCCATCGCCGAAATTACTACCCAACAGGTCTGGCCAAATCCGCTGGTCACCACGCTTGAGCCGCTGACTGCCTTTTATCCCGCCGATGATTACCATCAACGTTACTACGCCGAAAACCAAGGCAACAGCTACTGCCAAGTTGTCATTGAACCCAAAATTGCTACGCTGCGGGCCAAGTTCTTAGACAAATTAAACATTTAGGGCTGCTCGTCGCCGCGCATCCATCGCTGGCCGCGCCGCAGCATGGAGCCGCGCAGACCGCGAGGCAGCAACTTGCCAGCCCAGTGCAGCACCTGGTGACGGTTGCTTGGGATGACCAACAGCTGACCGCGGTTCATCGCTTGCAGGCTGGCCCGAGCCACCTGCTCAGCCGAAATAGTGCTGATATTGCGCCAGTCATGTGGGTTGTCCGTGCTCCCCGTATTCGCCGCAAACTCGGTGGCGACCGGTCCGGGGCAACTGACCGTCACCGTCACACCGCTGCCCTCCAGCGAAGCGGCCAAGGACTCTGACAGAGACACTAGGTAGGCTTTGCTGGCGTAGTAAAGCGGCATCATTGGCCCTGGCTGAAAGGCCGCCAGTGAGGCGATATTTAAGATGCGGCCGCGGCCGCGCTGCCGCATGCCGGGCAACAGCTGTTTGATCAACACTGTTGGCGTCAGTATATTGAGCTGCAACAGTCGCTGCTCAGACGGCCACTCCGTCTGCCAAAACGGGCCGTAGACGCCCATACCGGCGTTATTAACCACAATGTCGACGGTGTGCTTGTCCGCTGCCAGTCGCTTAAGTAGCGCCGCCGGCCCTGCCGGCTGGCTCAAGTCTATCGCGTAGGCGACGACCGATACCTTGGACGTCTTTTTGAGCTCGGCTGCCAGCTGATCCAGACACTCCTGGCGCCGGGCAACTAAAATAAGCGGGTGGCCCGCCTTAGCTAACTGCCGAGTTAAGGCTTCGCCAATTCCGGCCGAAGCGCCGGTTACCAGTGCAGTCGCTTGCTTCATGCATCTACCATAGCAAAAGCCGGCCCACTCGCCTTGCACAGCAAAAAGCAGTACGCTAGCAAACAAATAACAGCGCTCGCTTTCTTGTTTTTGAAGGACTGGACGGCTCGGGCCAGTCAACCCAAGCCGCGCTGTTAACCGATCACCTTACCCGTGATGGCGAGCAGGTGCATCTCACGAAGGAGCCCGACCAACAATCTTATTGGCGGCCTCCTGCGCGGCGCACTTACTCATGAGTGGCAGGCAACCAACCGCGTGCTGCAACTGCTATATGCCGCAGACCGCGGCCACCACTTGCGGCGAGAAATCGAGCCGGCACTCAAGCGCAACTACACCGTTATCTGTGATCGCTACATCGATTCTACTTTGGCCTTTGGCTCGCTTGACCTTGACTTACCCTGACTGCAAACCATTAACCAGGGATTCCGCCCGCCCGATATAGTTTTTTATTTGCGTATTAAACCAAAAACATCGATGCAGCGCATTGCTTCTGGTCGTTTGGCGATGGAGCTTTACGAAGAGGGGCAGAAGCTGGCTGTCATAACCGAAGCCTACGATCGTATTTTCACCAACCGGCTTGAGGTGATGATTATTGACGGTGAGCAAAACCGGGAACAAATTCATGAACAAATTTACCAGCACTTTCGCCGTGTTTACCCGCTGCAAAAGCAAGCGTGAACAAAAAGAGCCTTACGGCTCATTTGTTTTCTTGACGGGTCTGGGCAGAATGTTAAAACTACGCTGAACCAACCGTCACTACCTTTGGCTAGCGGCTAAAAGGCATCTTCGGATCGTCGTTGACGCAAGTGAGTATTGGCCAAGTCTGCATAATATTCATAGCGGGCTAGCTCCGGATCAACTTCTGCTTCTGAAGCATACGGCGGATTCAATTCTGGTAGACAAAAATCAAACGGGTCTCGGCCTTGTTCTAGCATATGGTATTGAATCTCTAGCGCTAGCTCTCGCGGCGACTCTGCATCAAAGGGAATTTCGCCTTGCGCGGCCAGTCCCATTTCGATGAAGCGAGCGTAAAAGCGATATGCCAAGGCATCTCCTCGCTCGTAGGCTTTATTTAATGAAAGCGCAAGATCAAACAATGGAATACGGTCAAATCGCCATTGCCAGTCTTCGATACCTTCCACTTTGCCCTGGCCGTACATTTCGAGAAACTCAATTGCGAGACGCAGTGCTTTCATTACTAATTTTGGTTTAGTGCCAACCGCTCCGGAATTATAATCTTCCCACCCACCTTCTTCGTAGGCAGATGGACGAATAATCTTTTGCTCCAAATCATTTAAAGCCGCCTCCGTCGCATATAACTCATGACCGTGCACAAGAACTTCATTCAACACAAAGTCACGATCTAAAAAATACGAAGCTAAAGATGTCGTCCCGCCCTCCCAATACGAAGCGGGGGAAGCATGTTGATCGACAATTTCTTTATTGAGAGCAAAATCTGGATCAAAATCTAAGATAGCGACATAGTCGACGTCTCTTGGCTCCATCACTGGCTCGCCCAGTAGCTCTTGCAGCGCAACGTTTCGCGCCACGCCACCCTGATACCCATATCCATGGGGCAGTTCGGCTGGTAATGGTACTGCGTGACGAAAGAGCAGGACACGTGGTGGATTAACAACTTCGTCAGAAAAATGAACTTCCTCATGAGGAATGGTCTGCCAACGATGAACTTCTGCTGCGTGAGGCTCTAGCGCAACTTCCGAAAGCTCTGGCTGCATTGGCTCATACGGGGATAAGTGTTCCATAGTTGAAGCTTAACGTCTTCTGATGGCATCTTCAACTGGAGCTTCGTTCATTTGATCGACATTTTTGAGGCAAAATGAAGAGCCCCTGAGAATTGCACAGGGGCTCAGTTGCCATTTTTATTCCGGTTAGGCTTCCGGTACTACAGAGACGGTGTAGGGCTGATAGCCCCCAAACCGTCCCTCTTCCGCCGCTTCCCACCATACCACAGCGTCCTTTTTAGGACCGCTGTGGTATGTGTTCCAGCCGAGGCGGTCGGCGGTGTTGTGGGGGGCGCCAAGTTAAGCAAGAAGATCGATTGAGCTCCTTGACACCTCACTGGCTACCACTACAGATGGCCAAAAAGGTGTCAAGGAGAAATTATTCAAGTTCAATTCTGTTAACTGTGGTATAGCAGGAGTACACTCATATGTCAAGTGTCACACGTTTTGACCGCGCTTGGGCAAGGCTAAATGAGGCGCGATATACATAGGTCTCGGTAACAAAATAACTCAAATTGGCTAGCTATTTCACACTCATTTATACATAATTCACGCTTGGCGGGCCAAAGGTCCCGTGGATATAACAAAGACACAGTTATTCACTAATTTCAAGTATTGGCGTCAGCTCAAAGAACGGCTAGAACAGCTTTATGAGCAAATCACCCCATGTCTTACCGCCTGAACCTCCAACGGATCTGTCTCCTGGTGCCCTGTGCTTTATTGACCAATGGGCACATCTGCTAGTGGAGCAAGTTCTGTGGATGGCTAAGGAAAAGAAGAAGCAGGTGATACCTCTAGGCTAAAAGAGGAGCTGCGGCTCCTCAATTGTTCTTGCAGGGGTGAAAACTATATCAGCCGCCGAAGCTGCTCATGAAGGTTGGTTAAATCTTCAGTCACGGTCTGCCAGACAACTTCTCGGTCTACCTCGAAATAGCCATGAATGAGTTGGTTACGCATGCCGATAGCCTGATACCACGGGAGATCCGGATGCGCTTCTCTGAAAGAGAGGCTCAGATTACTGGCCGCTTCGCCAATGATTTCCAGCTCGCGAACAACAGCGTCAAGAAACATATCGTCAGTCTGCAAATCTTGGAGCGAGCGTCCGGTGGTGTATCGGGTGATTTTAGCAATAGCCTCCAGAATGTGCCCGAGGTAGGCTGAATCTTTCGCCTCAGCCATACAGTGGTTGCGCTTCCGCCAACACCCGGTCGCGGAAATTGTGGCTTAACGCATTTGGCGTGACCAAGTCAACAGTCCGGCCCAGCCGTTGCTCAAGATGGGCCTGCATCTCGGCTAACTTAAAATAGCCGACAGGGTGTCGCAGGGTGATGAGCAAATCAACGTCACTGTCGGTGGTAGCCGTACCGTGCAAAAAGGAGCCGAAAAGCTGGACCATCTCAATCGCTTCACGGTGCGGCGTTGTCCGGACAGCTGCGGTTACTTGCTCGCGCAGGTCATCAGAAGTTGGGGCGGTCATGCCCACACTATATCGTTGTCATACCTAGCAAGCAAGCTGGCAAAGCCCGACCTTCGTCAGCATAGTGCTGGCTCTGCGTGTCATGATGCCGCCATTGTCGCTCTCGATCTGCTCAGAGCAACTCGGCGCTATCAGAAAAAGTGCGGTCGCCGAACATAGCACGGACCTTGCGAGCGTGCTCGGCCATATCCACCGCAGAGTCAGAGTTCTGCTCTCGAACTTTGTGAGCGCGTTAGCACTATCTTGCTCTACTGCTTGCTCCGATCGAGCGATCTGCACAGAAGCGCGAAGGGTCTGGAGATGCTTTTGGAGGTTGACCTGGTCATTCATACTGGCACTTTACCGCGTTTCCTTGTTCGTGAGGAGACACCAGATGAAATCCCTGCTCTCTTTTTCATTATTGCAAGAGAAATTGGCAACCGTCTCAAGAGATGGGAAACTCAAGCCAACAAAAAAAGACCTCTTTCGAGATCATTTTTTGCTTCCACGCCTGCAATTGTTGGCGGGGCTGGGCAGAGGATGTTAGAACTTGGTTTAGTTAGACTCGTTTAGTTTTGAGGCAAAATGAAGAGCCCCTGCAAAATGCACAGGGGCTCTTGGTGCCGTTAGCTCACCACACCTCCACCTCTACGGTGGAGTGGTTTTGGGTCCATGCCTCGGACCCAAAACATTCATGAACGTTGATCTTGATACTCTTTTCCCCCACTTTCAGGGAAATCGAGTATCGATTGCTGTTGAGGTTTCGCTGGTGGAGTTTGAACTCCACCAGCGCCGATTTCATTGAGATTCGGGCGTCCGTAAGGACGCCGAGTGAGTCGAAGCGCTGACTCACTCTGGCAATTTCCTCCCGATGGAACGAGAGGTTCCCGGCCATAATGGCCAGGACCCCCTCGACATCCATTTTCCACCCACCGTCTCCGACGGTGAGGAGGGGCGTTGCGCACGCGCCCCCGAGGTGGTGGGCGGCAAATGCCACCCATTGCTCTGATGCTTCTTTGATTGTTTTTTCCATTTCGCCCCCTTTCAAGGGTGAAACGTCCGGATTACCGCCGGAACGGCGCCCCCTCGCTGGGGCGGTCGGTTTTGACTGCCCTCGCGCGAGGAGGTGAAGAATATCTTGAGAGCAGCATACGAGGTACTGTGTGACAGGCATATTAAATTGGCCTGTCAGAAAATGTTGTGAACGAGTACCCCAGATGCTGCTCTCAATCAAATTGTTGAAGATCAATTCTGTTAACTGTAGTATAGCAGAAGTATACTCATACGTCAAGTGTCTCATGCTTTGACCAAGCGTGGGCAGGAGTGTCGTTAGTGCAAGTCACGCTCATTGAGCCACCAAAAAGAGGCCGTAGCCTCAATTCATATGTGGTGGCTGGCCGGTTGGTATGCATTCTGTACAGGAAACTGGCTAGAAACGGTAGAATTTCCCCAAACTCTAGTTGAGCAGGCACGGCAAATTCTGGCAAATTAGATTGCCACTGTCGGCATAGGTAGTTCTACACATAATAAATATTTGCTATATTTGCGCTATGCTCCCCAAAGAAACAATCAAAAGTTACCTTAAGCTACTAAGCGCCGAGCAAAGTGGGTCAATTATGGCTATCCGCGCGCTTTTGTCCACCAATGCCCCAACCCTCGTTGAACAAGTGGATGAGGGCAAATGGTTCAAAGGACTACTCACCTATACTCTGCCGTCCGGACAATTTGCCTTTGCCCTTGGCCCACGAGCGAGCGGCTTTACCACGTTCCACATGATGCCCTACTATGGCTCAAAGGAGCTACAAGAGCGGCACGGTCCCACATTGAAGAAGTTCCTTAGTGGGAAGAGCTGCATAAAATTCAAGAATTATACGGACTTACCAGAGGAATGCCTTGTGGATATCATTACCAAAGGCACAACACAATTATCTACGATCTATACACAATTCGTAAGAAAAAAGACCGGCAAAACCCCGAACAACCTACTGGCCATTGAAACGGAAAAAGGCTCTGATGAGAGCCTAACACAAAAGCTGGTGAAATTCTGAATTGGAGGGACAGGTAAACCTTGGGGTAATTTTAGGTGGCAGTATTGGAAACTGGCTCTTTTGCTCCATCACCCCGATCAAAGAATACCGCTTGTCCATCAAAGCCGCTTACTTGCGCAGCAGTTTTATCAGGGAAAACTTCCATTTTCAGCTTACGGTCTTCCAGAAGCTGAAAAAGGACAACCCCTTTTACTTGGGAGCGATTTACTATTTTAACACCCTGAGATGTAGCCCCCTGCCACACCGTACCGTCAGGATTATCAATTTCTTGCTGAACTAATTCGTACTTAACGAGGCCACTCGCAACATTAATCGTAGCCGGGTCAGGCGCATTACCTTTTATGCCAAATTGCTCAGCATCGCCCGACTTGCTATAGCTACCGAGGGAAACAACTAATACACTCGGGTCAATAAAGTTAGGGGCAATCGCGATGTGACTAGCATAGTAAGCAGGCACACCCTTAGACTTACCCCCTTCATACCCATTAGTTCCTACTTGGAACCAGTTGCCGATTAGCTTTCCGTCTTGGTCATAGTCAATTTTGCCGTCAATCGGCTCAACGGTTCTGACATATTTGGCAAGGACCTGGGCCTTAATCGAATCAGCAAAATAGTTAGAAGGCGCTACAGTGAATACTTTCCATGGCTCAGCGCTATCATAGGACGCTCTAGATAATAGCCCAGGTAACGGCGCCTTGGTTAGATCCCAAACAGCAAAATCCAAAGTTTGACCGCCAATGTGACCGATAACCTCACCTTGCTTGACTGGAATATTTAACGAACCATTTCCTATCGTCTGAGGACTCCACCCTGCTGGCAACTTGGCTTTAAGCGAATCATCCAAACTCGTTACCAGATCAACGTAGACTAAAAAGCTACAACTATGAGCAATCACCAAACGATACTCGTCACTCGAAGGTACATCGACAGAATGAAGCGGAGTATTGGTTTTATCACCACGATGCTGGATACTGACAATGGTCCCATCTACCGGAACGAGTACATCATAGGTATCCCGGAGGGCGCGCGGGTCTGGGCCGGTATAGTATTGGTGATCTACCGGCGTAACGTGGCCGCCCACCATCAAACCATAAGGCTGGATAGAACCAACCTGATCAAGCTTCATGGGTGCGATAATAGGAGCTGAACCAGTGCCGCTACAATTTCCTCCGGTCAATCCCTGGGAAGCCTTCAGATCATAGCCCTGTTTTGCCACAGCCCCACTGCTGACTGGTTTAGCTATCTCGGAAGGCTGTTCCATATGTGGAGAACGATGAGTAAAAACTATGCCAGCCCCCACCACAGCCAATAAAATTACTATTCCGGAAATAACCCAAGGCGTTCTACTCTGACTTTTCCCAGAATTCTGGGAATTAGAAGAGCTCGACCCCAGGTCTTCAGGTAAGGGAGTTGATACTTTTTCAGGAGGTTCTTCTGTATTCATACGATAAGTATACAGGGGGCAGAATGAAAAAGGAAAACTTTTTTCTAAGAATCAATTTTATATCCGCTCTGCGCATACAAAAGATGGATAAGTTCAATCTCCACTTACTAATCTGAGGCTTCTCTCAGGTTTCGTTGCTCCACCTAAGCATGAGGCGCTTCGCTTGCAAAGGTTCTTACTTAGCGCGAGTAAGAATGAATAAAGGAAGCTCTAGTAGCTTCTTTTATTTTTGCCGTCCGGGAAGGTAGTCGAACCGAGTGAAGAACCCGCGGTTCTTCACGCCCACTTCGCTCGCTCATCTCCTCCACGGAAACCTACCGGTTTCCGACCCTTCCCTGGTTTCGAATCCCCTTAATAGAGAGCCACTAAAAGAGACCTCTTTCGAGGTCTCTTTTAGTGGCTGGGGAACATGGATTCGAACCATGATTCACGGCTTCAAAGGCCGCTGTCCTGCCGTTAGACGATTCCCCAATGCCACTACAGACTACCATAAATTTGTGCTTCCGTCACGCTAATGCCACATAGACAAACGTAGACGAATATGGCATGCTGAGCGTGGTTATGGAGGCTCAGGCTGCCGCCCAGCACTCTTTTTAGACCGAACCTTTGAGGTGGCTCCGCCTTGCCGCACTGACGACGGCTGGGTGCATCTCTTGGTTGGGCGTAAACAGAGTGTTGGGAGGAAAGTCCGAGCACCAACTCAACGCGTTCCAACGAAACAATCGGATGTAATAATTCGGGCCCCCATGACAAGCTTGCTTTTTATGGGTATTGCCAAGTTGGCCGTCGAAGCGGCGCAAGCTGAAAACCGTCAGTTTGCCTACCCGTGAAGGCGAGAGAGAGTGCAACAGAAAAGACACTGCCTAGGGAGAGAACGGTTTTTCTGCTCTAGGTGAGGGTGAAATCGTGCGGTAAGAGCGCACGCCGGGCGTGAGTAATCACGTCCAGTGGAAAACCTAACGTGGTGCAAGACGAGTGGACTCCGCTTCACATTGGCCGGTTGAGTGGCCGTGTCCTGGAGTCTCGTCGCAGAGAGAGATGGTAGCCGTCCGGCCTTCAGTAATGGGGGCAGGGAGACAGAACTCGGCTTACGAGCATCCATGACCACCAAAAAGGCCAGCTTTGCAGCTGGCCTTTTTGGTGGTAAAGAGTAGAGGGCTCTGGCGGTTTTTACGTCAAATCTTTTTTTAGGGCCCGGCGAGCTTCGCGCTGCTCGCCGCGGGCTTTCAGCTCAGCCCGGTGCTCGTAGCGTTTCTTGCCACGGCCAATGCCAATTTCTAACTTGGCCCGGCCCTGTTTTTCGTACAGCTTAAGCGGCAAGATCGTTAACCCCTTCTCTTGGACCGTGCCAATCAGGCGGTTTAGTTCGGGCTTTTTGAGCAGTAGTTTGATGCTGCGGTGAGGGTCGCCGTCGGCGACGCGCAGGTGGGCGCCGAGAAGCCAGGCCTCGCCGCCGAGAATGCGCACATAGCCGGCCTCAATTTGTGCCCGATGCGCCCGCAGCGCTTTAATTTCTGGCCCCTGCAATACTAAGCCGGCCTCAAGCGTATCGCTGAGGCTGTAGTCGTGCCGAGCCTTCTTGTTGATGAGCGAGAAGCCACCCGGTCGGACGTTGCCTGTTTTGCTCGCCGGCCGCTTTGGCATGGCCTACTCCGTGCGGCCACGGCGCGTACGGACGTGGTGAATGCTTTGGCTAATCAGCGGCCACTCGGTAACCACCACCGACAGGGCGGCGGCAATCGGCACGGCCAAAACGACGCCGGTCAGGCCCAGCAACTTATCGCCAATCAAAATAGCCAAAATAATGATTAGCGGCGACAGACCGATGGTTTTCTCCATAACCTTCGGCACAATGACGTTGCTCTCAACCTGCTGGACCAAGGCAAACAGAATAATAGTTAACAGGGCGATAAGCGGCGAGACGGTGAAAGCGATAATAATGGCCGGAATGGCGCCCAGGAATGGGCCCAGGAATGGCACAACCTCGGTCAGGCCGGCCCACAGGCCGAGTGTTAGGGCGTACGGTACGCCGATAATCGCCAAGCCGACAAAGTCAGCCAGGCCAACAATCAGCATCAAGAGCAGCTGGCCGCGCAGCCAGTCGCCGAGCTTGTCGCCCATTTTGGACAGTACCTCAACCACCTGTTGCTTCTGGTCAAACGGCACCAGAGAGAAGAAGAATTTTTTGACGCCCTTCTCTTCAAGCAGCAGGTAGAAGGTCATAAAAATAACAATCAAGGTGACTGATAAGCCCGACAAGACGTTGCCTATAATGGTTGGGAATTGGCCGAGCACAGATTGCAACTGGGTTGGAATTTGATTGATGCTGGAACGCAAGAGAGAGCCAGCCTGGCTGTCGGCCGGAAAACGATTGAGCAGCGGCTGCAAGACTTGGCTTAAGCCGCCAGAGGTGTCGGCCAGCTGCTTGAGCTGCAACAAGAGCGGCGGAATGAGCAGACCAAACGAGGCGACCACCAAGCCCAAGGTCAGCAGAAAAACGAGCAGCGCGGCCAGGCCGCGGGGCATATAGCGTGACAATTTGTCGACGATTGGTGTGATGGCGGCGGCCACGACGACGACAAAGAACAACATGACGATGATGTCCGCCACCCGCCAAAGTAGCAGCAGGGCAAATAGCGTCAGCACTACCTTGACAATGGCAATAGGGGCGATGTCGATTTCGACGTGGCTGCGTTCAGGCATTGGTTCTCCTCTTGGGGCGCTCTGGGCGCCGGCTATCCGGGTTGGCTGGTGGCGCCGCCGGTGGATGGGTTATTTGCTGTAGCCGGCACACTGAGCGTGGCAGCTACAGTGAAGCTGATTTGGTCACTATTAGCGCGTGCCAACTCATCGACGACGCCGCCGGCTTCGCGCAGGCCGGTGGTAAGGGTCTGCGTGTTGCCGATGACAATGACGGTCACTTGGTCACCGTAGCGGCCGGCGTCAAGCGGCGTGCTAATTAAGATGCGCTGATTATTGACGGCGATGGCCTCGGCGCCAAGGCCGCGGACAACGTTAACCAAATCAACCAATTCAGACTGTTCCAGCCGGCGGTGAATGGTCAGCGTGACGCCTGGGCCACTGGCGGCCGCCGCGCCAGACAGGAGTTGGTAGTTTTGAATAATCATCTGGACAGCCGAGTCGGCTGTTTCTGAGGAGTTGGTAATTTGTTCCAGCTCAGCGTGGCGGTTGGAGAGGGCAGCCAGGTCACCGCGCAGCTTGGCCGTAGTTTGGTACAGCCGCGCGTTGTCGATCGCCAGTAAGGTTGGGCTGCTGGCGCCGGTCGTGGCTGCACGGCTCAGGTGCAGCTGGTACTGCAATGCAGCCAGCAGGCCAAGGCCGATTGCGGCACTAAAGGGAGCCAAAAAATGCAGCTTCATGAGCGCACCTCCGGCTTGGCTACCTGTGGGTAGAGGTTGCCGGTATAAGCCGGCACAGTCAGGGTATTGCGTTCAAAAATATCAAACTGAATGCCAACGCTGCTGGCGCGGCGGTGCAAATCGGTTAGTTGGCGTGGATCGACCAGCTGGCCGTGCAGCACCAGCGGATCGCCGAGCGCAGTGATATGGAACGGCGGTAAAATACGCGTGTTATTGACTAAAATAGTCTCTGCCACGGCATCGATTGAGCTGGTTTCAACGAGGCGCTCTCCGCCAATGGCGATGGCTTTGGCGCCAGACGCCCAGAGGGCGCTGATGATGTCGCGGATGTCGGCGGCGGTAATGACGCGGTCGGCGCTGCTCTGGCCACGGGCATCAGCCAGCACAATGTCAATGCCGGGCCCAGAGAGGTCCGATAATCCGGCCGCCCGTTTGGCGGCTTCTAACTGGTTGCCTAAATTGCCAGACAGCTTGGCGGCTAATGTACTCGATTGCTCAAGCGTATCAGTAGCCTGTTGCTCGGACCGCAGTTGGCCACGCAGCGTCTCTTGGTCTAGCAGTAAGCCCTGGTGCGTCTCTTCCAGTGAGCTTTGCGCCAGCGACTTGGCCTGCTGTGAGTCCAGCGGAATAGTGAGGTTGAGTAGGCGGCTGGGTGTGGCTTGCAGCTGGGCGGCAAAAAACAGGCCAACAAACAGGCCAACAAGCAGTAGTAGGGCGGAGAATTTGAATTGTTTTGACATATTCACACCTTGAGTCTAGCCGAAGGCCTGGCCGTAGGCCAGATCGCCGAAGGCCTAGCTGCAAGCTAGTTGCCGAAGGCCTGGCCGTAGGCCAGATCGCCGGCTCGGGTTTAGCTCAGGCTACTACAGATGTTAAAAAATCCCCTACCCGTCAGCCCGGGTAGGGGTGGGGGGAAAAGTGACCGAGGTCACTAGTCCAGGGGAAGCAAAAAAAATCGCTTGGGGCCATGTGCCCCAGTCGGGCAGGGGGTACGGCCTATGTTGGCCAAGGCCGGAGTCCGGACCATGTAGGCAGCGCCGTGGGGCGCGCTTTGCGCCTAGCTGGCAACTACAGAGCGGACTGCGCCTGCCCTAGAGGGAACCCTCCCTCTCACTGGCGAGCACGGGACACTTACTCCTGTTACGCTCGCATGATACTGATATTAGGACGGTGTAGTGTGTTTGTCAAGAGCCTGCTCAGCCAATAGTGTATCGTAGCCCTTCAATACACGGTCGGTACGGCTAACGCCAAGCCGCTCCAGCAGCTGCCAAAGCTCCTCCTGTACCGTCTCGCCATCATCGTTGGTCAGCTTTTCAATCTCAATGAAGTCGCCTAAATTTTGCACCCTGTCAACGCAGATTTCTAAGCCCTGAAATGTCGCTTTCTGGCGCACTTTGTGCACCTCAATGACCGGTTCAAAATCAAGTAATGCTAAAATATCTAGCATTGGCTGGCGCTCGGATATGCTCACCTCCCGCTCCAGACAATCAAGCTCACTGCTGCGGTCTTGTTTCAAATTAAATTCAACACGGTCAGCCTGTTCACGCAACCGAAGCACCACGCGACCCGGCGCATGCACGGCCAGCGGTGGCTGGCCGATTTTGCACAAAATCGTATCCCACTGTTCAATTGGTGCGGACAGTGTAATGCCAAACTGCGCTAATTGGTTTAGCAACTTCGATATGTTGTTGATGTGGGTTTTTACCTCTACTTCATACATGGCAACAGACTAGCAAAATACCGACGATAACAAAAATCCCGCCTGAGCGGGATTTTCTACTTGCGACTGGTACCCCTGAAAGGAATTGAACCTCTATTTCTCCCTTAGGACGGGATTGTTCTATCCGTTGAACTACAGGGGCGGGTAACGAGCGAGAACATACACACAATACCAAAAACAACCATATTTGTCGAAGTAAGGGCATGAAAAAGCCCGCAGATTGCGCTGCGGGCGGGTCTTAGCTGATGCTGATCTGGGTCTCTTCCGGTCCGATTTTTTGGACCAGGCGATACACACTGCGGGCCGCGCTCAGCGTCAGTCGCACACAGCCGCCGGAGTCGCGCCGGCCGAGCATGCGATAGTGCTGAGGCAGTGTCGCATGAATGGCGCAGCCTTCGGTGAAGAAGACAGCGTAATTCATGGGCACTTGCCAGGTGCGGGATTCGTGTCGGCGCTCCAGCTTGGCGACGCCGAAGGAACCCGACGGCGTGTGCGCCACGTATGAGCCGCCAGATGGCGGGTAGACGCGCCGCTCCTTGCCGGTTGAGACCGGATAGGTGGCGACGGTCTTGCCGTCCAGTTGAACGACCAGTCGTTGCGCCGTCTTGCTGACGTTCAGCTCCAGCCGCGCTGCCGTTGCCGGCAGGCAGGCTAAGAAAGTGAGTGCGATCAGGAGAAGGCGCTTCATTTGTAGCCGCCTCCCCGCCGAACGCTGAACTCGCGCATCAGCCACCTCATGCTTTGATCGTTCTGATTGTTCTTGGCTTTGAACGAGCTGTAGCTCCCGTATTTCAGGGAATCGAGCGCCGAGATAGCGTTCGATAGCGTGTCCAAGATGCCTTGTTTGTAAAATGCGAGCGAGCCTGGCAGCTCAATGCCGTACAGTCGCTGCATGACTGCTTGGCGGGCTGAAATAGCCTGTTCGATAACGATTTGGCTATCAGCTGGCACTGCGCCGTGTCGCATGGCCAGCGCGACGCGTGACAGCGACGAATCTGAGCGAAGCGCGGCGTACTGTCGTACCACTTCGCGAAGACTGTCGTAGTAGCTGACTGGCGCGACCACACTTTGGCCATTCCAGGCATAACGGTACTCGCCGGCTGGAACCGACGGACCGTCGTGAACGACTACAACGTCGTGCTGCGTGCGGGTGGTGATTTGGACGGGCGCTGCCTTCGGTTGCGATTTGGCGACGATGCCGGCCAGTTTGCTGGCCAGTCGGAAGCGCATTGGGTCAAACGACGCCTTAGCCTGTTCGGAAAGGGCGTCTTGGAGTTGGTCGCCGATTGCCATGCCGGTGGCGGTGATTTCACTTTCGCTGGCCGAGTCGCTCTTGTGGTTGGTGACGACTTTTTTCAGGTTGTCGCACAAGGCGATCAAGTTGACGTCAGCCTTTTGCAGCGCCTGGGCTTTAGCAACGAGCTCAGGTGGCAGCACGGTTGAGCCATGCTCGGTGAAGCGACCGTCCAGCTTACCCTTGATCACCAAGGCTTGCTTGGCTTGATTGTCGGCCACGGTGGAGATCGCGGTCAGAGTGACGCCCGGTGTATTGAGCGTCGCCCAGAGTTTGTCGCCGACGTGGACGAGCTCTTGGCCGAGCCCGTCGATGTCGCTTTGGGTGGCGATGGCGATGGTTGGCTGTTCGCCGGTGGCTTTTTTGGCGCGATACATTGGGATGCCGATGGCTAAGAGCAGGAGCACACACACTGCTCCTACGGCCCAGCCGCTCCACTTGGAACTGGAAGTTGTCTCTTCAGTCAATGTTGTGCCCTCCGGTGGCGAAGTTGCCACCAGTAATGTCGACCGGCACTTGCGTACCGCTGTCGAGAGTTGGCAGGAGGAAGCAGATCAGGTACTCCATTTCTTCGTTAGGCAGACCAACGCACATCAGACTGGCATCAGTGCCAACTTGACTGCGTTCAGTAGCGTTCGTGCCATGGAGCAGAAAGCCACTCGGCCAATGGCCGGTAAGCTTGATCTTGGCAACGCCCAGCCCGTTTTTGGGGTTGGGTGGTGCGAAACCGTCGCCTAGATACGACGCTTCCTCACTTTCGAGGTGTTCGCCGCGAGCAGTGGCTTCACGCCGTGCTGATGGTCCAGGTCGCCAGATCGGGTTCCAGGTAATCTGAAGCCGTGAAGTGACGCTGCCGTGGCCGCGCGGGGTGCGGTGGTTGGGGTCGTGTTCACGACCCGTGCGGACCGGGGCTTGCAGAACGATTTCCGCTCCGTCCATCAGGGTTAGCAGGTGGTCGCCGAGGGTGACAATAATGCGCGGATGAAGCAAGCGCATCATTGAGGCGTCATCGCAGGCCGGTCCCCCAGGGCTGAACAAGTCGGTCTCTTCGGGTCGTGATGGCGTCGCAGCGACTGACTTTGGTAGTTGCCGAGTGGCACTGTGGCGAGGGCTATGCTGGAGGCGTGGCGTAACCATAGCTGAGGGGGATGGGGGTGTGGTGACTGTGGGTATGGCAGATGGCTCAGGCGTGGGTATTGGTAGCGGGGAGAGGTAGTACATTTGGTGAGATGCCGCTGAGCGGGAGGCAGGATGCTCGATGATCGGCAGCGCTAAGCTCCCAGCCAACAGACCCACTAAGACGACTCCGATTGCGGCTAGTATGAATTTGGGCATGACCATGGGTGTCTCCGAGTTGTTCGTGAGCAGACGCCAGTTTGCGTCAAGTGCTTAAAAAGTAATACATTTCGGTTGTATAGTCAATATTCGTAACATTGACGGCGTGCAATACGTGTGGAACGATACAGAGAGGTGTGGGGACGCGCTGGCGCGGTAATAAGTAAATGAGAGGAGTCACATGTCCGATCACGACAAAAAAGGCGTCAACCCGCTGGTGGCCGGGGCCATTGGGGCCGCGGCCGGGGCCGCGGCGGTGTATCTGTCAGATGAGGATAACCGCAAGAAGCTGGCCGAGCAGGCCGACAAGATGAAGGAGAAAGCGATGGATATGAAAGATCAAGCTGCTGACAAAATGAATGACTGGAAAGATAAGGCTGGTGACGTGGCTGACGAGGTCAAAGGGCGTGCTCAAGATGCGATGGGCGTAGCAAAAGAGAAGTGGGATGAGGCTGAAGGGGAAGGCCAAAAAATAGTAGACGAAGCCAAAGGTGGCGCGGAAAAGATTAAAGACGACGCTGCCGACACGGTTGACAGCATGGACGAGGCTGTCTAAACACGCAAGCTAGACACCAAAAAAGCGACCGAAAGGCCGCTTTTTTGGTGACGCCTATTTTGCGCTAAAGGCTACTTGTCCACTCTTCATGCCAACCTCAACCGTTTGGCCGTCTTTGATCTTGCCTTCAAGTAACTGCATTGCCAGCGGGTCTAAGAGTTCCGTCTGAATCGCCCGCTTGAGCGGCCGGGCGCCGTAGGCGATATCGTAGCCTTTGTCGGCCAGGTGATTTTTGACTGCTGAGGTAACCTCCAAGCGAATGTGTCGCTCGGCTAGACGCTGATTAACCTTTTCCAGCTGGCGGCCGATGATCTCGGCGATATCCGGTTTTGATAGTGAGTGAAAGAGGATAATTTCGTCGATACGGTTTAAGAACTCCGGCCGGAAGGCCAATTCTAATTCATGGAGAATTTTTTGTCGCAGCTCTTCGGTCTGCATAGCGCCGGCTTTGGTCTTGTAGCCAATGTTATTTGAGCCTTGACGGGCGTAGTTTTGAATAATGTCTGATCCCAGGTTAGAGGTCATGACGATAACTGTATTTTTGAAATCAACCGTCCGGCCTTTGGCGTCGGTCAAGCGGCCATCATCCAAAATTTGCAAGAGAATATTGAATACCTCTGGGTGGGCCTTCTCGATTTCATCAAACAGCACTACGGCGTACGGCCGGCGGCGAATTTGCTCGGCCAGCTGGCCACCCTCGTCAAAACCAACATAACCGGGTGGCGAGCCAACCATGCGGGCGACAGCGTGCTTTTCCATGTACTCTGACATATCGATACGCACCAGCGCCTGCTCATCGTGGAATAAAAACTCGGCCAAGGCTTTGGATAATTCGGTTTTGCCGACGCCCGTCGGACCCAAAAACAGGAACGAGCCAATCGGCCGGCCCGGGTCAGCAATGCCGGCCCGCGACCGGCGAACAGCCGCCGATACGGCGCCGAGCGCTTCGTCTTGGCCAACCATACGCCGTTTCAGCTCCGTCTCCATGTTAGCTAGGCGGGCCAAGTCAGTTTGCAACATTTTTTCCACTGGAATACCGGTCCAGCGGGCGACCACCTTGGCGATGTCCTCCTCTGTTACCTCTTCTTTTAAAATGCGGTCGCCTTTACCGATTTGGTCAAGCTTGGCCTGCTCATCACGCATGGCCTGTGCCAATTTGGGAATTTCGGCGTATCGAATAACCGCCACCTGTTCTAAGCTTCCTTGCCGCTCGTTTTTGTCCGCGGCTACCTTTAACGTGTCGATTTGTTCCTGCAAGTCACGAATTTTGGAGATAGCGTCTTTTTCACGCTGCCATCGGAGTTCCAGCTCGTGCGTTGACTCCTGCAGCTCAGCCACTTCCTTCTCCAGCGTTTTCAGGCGCTCTTTGGAGGCTTTGTCTTTCTCATTCTTGAGGGCTTGGCGTTCAATTTCTAGCTGCCGCAGGCGGCGTTGCTTGCGATCAAGGTCAGCCGGCATGGAGTCAATTTCCAGGCGCAGGGCTGAGGTGGCCTCGTCAATCAAGTCAATAGCTTTGTCGGGCAGGAAGCGGTCATTAATGTAGCGGCGTGACAGGTGCACGGCTGCCACCAAAGCCGGGTCGGTGATGCGTACGCCGTGGTGCAGTTCGTAGCGCTCTTTGACGCCGCGCAAGATGGCGACGGTGTCCTCGGGTGTAGGCTCGCCAACGACAATTGGTTGGAAGCGCCGCTCAAAGGCGGCGTCCCGTTCGATGTACTTCTGATACTCTTTGAGGGTAGTAGCGCCGATGGCGTGCAATTCGCCGCGAGACAGGGCGGGCTTGAGCATATTCGAAGCGTCAAGGGAGCCTTCAGTGGCGCCAGCGCCAATAATGGTGTGCAGTTCATCGATGAATAAAATAAATTTACCCTCAGCCGCTTGGACTTCTTTCAGCACTGCTTTCAGACGTTCCTCAAATTCACCACGAAAACGGCTGCCGGCAATTAGGGCGCCGAGGTCGAGGGCGATAACCTGTTTGCCTTTCAGGCTCTCCGGGACATCGCCAGAGATAATGCGCTGGGCAAGGCCCTCAACGATGGCCGTTTTACCGACGCCCGGCTCGCCAATTAAAACCGGATTATTCTTGGTCCGGCGCGAGATGATTTGGACCACGCGGCGGATCTCTTCATCACGGCCGATGACTGGGTCCAGTTTGCCGCGGCGCACCTGTTCGGTCAGATTAATCGTGTATTTCTCTAGGGCCTGATATTTCGATTCTGGGTCTTCATCAACCACGCGCTGATTGCCACGAACCGTTTGCAGCACTGAAAGCAAGGCCTCTTCGTTGGCGCCGGCCTGAGTTAACAGGTCGCGTACTGGGCTTCTGACCTCGGTCATGGCCAGCAATAAATGTTCGCTCGACACGTATTCATCGCCAAGCTCTTCAGCTTGGTGTGCCGCCTCTGATAACACTTGATTCAAGGCGTGCGTAACGTAAATTTGGCCCATACTGGCGGCCAACACAATTTGCGGCAGCGACTGAATAATGCGCTGTGTCATCTGCTCCAGTGCCTCAATTGGCGCACCGAGTTGCTGCAGCACCGGCCGGGTAATGCCGCCCTCTTGCTCCAACATGGCCAAAAACAGATGTGGCACATCAATTTGCTGCTGGTGGTGCTCCTGGGCAATGCCCTGAGCCCGAGCCAGTGCCTCTTGAACCTTCAGTGTTAATTTGTTGAAATTCATTCCTTATTCTTTCAAAATTTCATTGTAATATGACTCGTATTTTCTTCGGCTAGCGGTAGGGGACGCAAATTGCAACGGTCGCATCCAACCGGGTCTTCCCTCGTCAACACATGCTTAACTCGCTATAGTGTTATTTATTCCCAACTTTCAGCTTTGTCACTTTTGGTTTTTCTGGTTCCATCTTTGGTAGCACTATCGTCAATACGCCGTCTTTCAATTCTGCTTTGGCTTGCTCGGCGTTAACGCTGTCTGGCAGGGTAATGGTGCGGCAGAAGTTTTGGCGCTGCCACTCGCGGTGCAGGTACTGGCGGCTCTGGTCTTCGGCTTGCTCGGCGGTCTGGCCGGAAATGGTTATAAAGCCGTCGCCAATCTCAATCTCAATATCATCGTCGCGGTAGCTGGGTGCGTGCAGCTCTACCGTAATGGCTTGGTCATCTTGGTGCACGTTGAGCGCTGGCACGGCCGGGCGAGGGTTGGTAAAGCCAAGCATGCTGTCGTCCATCATCCGGTCAATTGTTTCGCGCATTTCGCGCAACGGCGAAAATGGGACTAGCTCTTTGGTCATCAAAACTCCTTTCTTCGTGTCGGCCGGTGTAGCCGAGCGCACGTTGCCAAACATATCGTCCACCGACAGATTAAAGAAATGGGCAATCCGGAAGGTTAGCGGCAAAGACGGGCTGTTTAAGCCTTGCTCGAGGGCAATTAGCGCCTGCCGCGAGATACCCAACTCGGCCGACAATGCCTCCTGGGTCAAGCCAGTGGCTTTGCGCAGCTCGCGGATTGAAATGCGGACACGGGGACGGTCGCTCATGATGTGCCAATTGTAAAGTTTACTTTACATTTTTGTCAAGGAGAAAAAAAACCGACCCATAACGGTGTCGGGTAGAGCTCAGTTGCTGGGAGGTGACAGCAACTAGTACAGTCAGCCGATTGCGCTCTTTTTTCTGGCGGCACGCAGGTCGCTTTTGTTAAGACGAAAAAAGAGGCCTTTAGGGCCCCAAATTCTCATATGGTGGACGTGGAGGGAATTGCACCCTCGTCCAGACGGGTTGGCACTTTCGGTACTTCCAAGCTCAGCGCGCGTTTCAATACACCGACGTTGGATCTAATGCGTGCTAACTTCAACGAGGCGGGCGAGAGGGCTTAGCAACGTGCACTCGCCAGGCACTATGCGCACCGCGGCAATATAACGCCCAGGCAACCCGGCCGCGGAGCGGGGTGCAGAACGGCGCTCGGGTTTAGGCGAACGCGAGGGCTGGACGTGCCGGAGTCAGCGCGTCGCGGAAGCGACGGCTAGCTGCGAACAGACCAGCACCGATAAAGGCAAAGATTGCACTTATTGTTCATTCTCATTGTTAACGGAGTGAGAGAATGTGCTCTCCGGCTTGCCCAAAAGTGTTCACGTACGCCTGTCGAGTAAAATCACGCCCAGGTACCTGTATACTACACAGGTTCGATTCTCTTGTCAAACATGTTTATATATGGTATATACACTGTATGAAAGGGGGTGCACCTATGCATGATGCCACAAAGCGCATTTTGCTCATCGAAGACGGCGCCGCCATGCGTCAGCTCATTTGGGAGATTCTCACACCCGCCTACGAGCTGCAACTGGCGAGTGGTGTGGCCGAGGCATACGCTCGGCTGGCCGCCTTCGGTGGAGAAGGTTTTGATCTCGTTATCGCTGACCATGATCTGGGCGGCGAGACGAGCGAGAAGCTGGTGGGACAAATTGCCAATACCCACCCAAAGTTGCCAATTCTGGCAATCTCGGGTACCGAGCATGGCAACGAGCAGCTGCTCAAGGCTGGCCTTGCGAAAGCTTGCCCAAGCCGTTCTCGCTCAGAGAGCTTGAGCGGGTAGTGGCTCGGTTAGTGCGGTAACTCATTCCGGACGGAAACTCGTCCGGAATTTTTTAACCCAAAAGCGCTTGAATCGGTTTAAAGCTTTGGCGGTGGTGAACGGTCGGGCCATGCGCGGCGAGGGCCTGCTGGTGCAGTTTGGTGCCGTAGCCTTTGTGTCGGTCAAAGCCGTAAGCCGGCCAGTTGGTGGCCAGCACTGTTAATAACCGATCGCGGCTGACTTTGGCGACAATCGCCGCGGCCATAATGGCCGGGTGGAGGGCGTCGCCATCAATGATGAACTGAACACGTGGATGCTCCAGACAAGGCCGCCCGTCGCAGACTATGTCGTACTCTGGACAGGCGGTAATCAAACGCAAAAAGAGGACGGTGTTAGCGCGGCCAACACCGTGCTGGTCTATTTCGGCCACACTGACGCTTTTGATACTGATAAAGCTGGCCTCTGCCCGAATTTGCGCGTCCAGCCGCTCACGCTGAGTCGCCGACAACATTTTTGAGTCGGCCAGACCGGACGTCATTAAGGCATCGGCCGCCTCTGGTGTTAAGCCAACGGCCGCCGCAGTCAGTGGCCCAGCCCAGGCGCCGCGACCAACTTCGTCAATGCCGATAATCATAGAGTTTATGGCAAAACTTGATTTCGGCGAGATTGGAAGTGTGGGATGAGTTCACACTACAGTTGTAGCAGATGCTTGCGTCCAGTAGACAATCGGCTTAGGTTGGAGCTAATCTTTGCTCTTTTAGGAGGTGACCCATGGATAGGTATTTCGAGGCAGAGGTATTCTCCAGCGACAATGCACTGGCAGCGCTGCGTCAAGAGTTGAAGGAACTCGCGGGCATGCCGACTGCTCAGCACGATGTAGTACTGGCGAGCAGAATTGCCAGCCAGCCCCTCTTCCGTTCACCCCAGGCTCGCATGGTTCCCTTCGTCCTGTGTTTGCAGGATAAGCAGGATGAGGAGAGCTACGTGAAGTTTCCTTTTTTCACACACGGCGATTTACTGCACAAGTGCCAGGGATGGCAGGCTGAACAGAGCGCGGCGCCGTCTAGGCGTCCTCTGATGAAGCTGGCCAAGGAGATGTATTACGGTCGCGTACGACCGACGGCACCTCGTGAGTTCCGGCTTTGCATCGTTCAGGTGCCTGAGGAATAAACTACCGACGGACTCACGGGCTCCCTCAAAACCCCACGGCTTTTGCCCTGCTCACCAGCTTCGCTGGCGATCATGATAATCTAATACCCCGCCAGATCGTTGGCGGGTTATTTTTAATAAGCAAAGCTTGCAAGGTCAGAGGTGCTATTTTGTTTTAAGGACAGTTTTTAAGTAGTGGCCGGTGTAGGAGCCTGGGGTGGCGGATACGGTTTCCGGTGTGCCTTCGGCGACAATAATGCCGCCGCCGGTGCCCCCCTCTGGGCCAAGGTCCAGCAGCCAGTCAGCATTTTTTAATACATCTAAGTTGTGTTCAATCACGACGACGGTATTGCCCCTATCCACCAAAGCGTGCAGCACCTGCAGCAGTCGACGGACATCCTCAAAGTGCAGGCCGGTGGTCGGCTCATCCAATATGTAGAGTGTTTGGCCGGTACCGCGGCGCGACAGCTCGCTGGCCAACTTAATGCGCTGAGCTTCGCCGCCGGAGAGTGTGGTCGCGCTTTGGCCAAGGTGGATGTAGCCAAGACCCACGTCCGTCAACGTTTGTAGGCGGTTTTTAAGGTAGGGCAGGCTTTTGAAGAACTCCCGCGCCTCTTCGACCGTCATCTCGAGAACATCTGCGATCGATTTGCCCCGGTAGTGAATATCCAGTGCTTCTGGGTTGTAGCGTTTGCCGTGGCAGTCGGGGCAGGTGACGTAGACGTCGGGTAAAAAGTGCATCTCAATTTTTAAGACGCCGTCGCCTTTGCAGGTTTCGCAGCGACCACCTTTGACATTGAAGCTAAAGCGGCCTTCTTTGTAGCCGCGCACTTTGGCCTCAGGCGTGCTGGCAAACAGTGCCCGAATGGGTGTGAAAATGCCGGTGTAGGTGGCCGGGTTGCTTCGGGGCGTCCGGCCGATGGCCGACTGATCGATGGCAATCACTTTATCTAAATGTTCGAGGCCGGCAATTCTTTCGTGTGTACCGGGAAATTCGCGGGCTCCATGAAAACGCGCACGCAAACTCTTGGACAAAATATCGTTAATTAAGGTGGATTTACCTGAGCCCGAGACGCCAGAAACGGCGGTCAGCGTGCCAAGTGGGATCGTGGCCGTAATGTTTTGTAAGTTGTGCTCGGTAGCGCCAATAATACTAATGCTCTGGCCGGTGCCTTCACGGCGCAGCTTCGGCACGGCAATTTTTTTCTTACCCGACAGATAGTCGGCCGTCAGCGAAGGCTGCTTTAAGAAGGCAGACAGCGTGCCGGCCGCAATCACTCGGCCGCCATGTTTGCCGGCGCCGGGGCCGATGTCTAACAAGTAGTCGGCTGAACGCATAGTATCTTCGTCGTGCTCAACTACTAGTACCGTGTTGCCAAGATCGCGCAGGCGGCGCAGCGCTTGCAACAGCCGGTCATTATCACGCTGGTGCAGGCCAATTGACGGCTCATCCAGTACGTACAAAACGCCGGTCAGCGAACTGCCAATTTGAGTGGCCAACCGAATGCGCTGGGCTTCGCCGCCGGAGAGCGTGGTGGCGCTGCGATTGAGCGTCAGGTATGACAAGCCGACGCCGTCTAAAAAAGCCAGGCGCTCGCGAACCTCTTTGATGATTAGACGGGCAATGGCCTGCTCGGTCTCTGACAACTCCAGACCATCAAAAAAGGCGCGGGCGCGGGTGATGTCGTAGCTGGTCACCTCGGCAATATTGTGGCCGCCAATGGTAATCGACAGTACCTCCGGCCGCAGGCGCTGTTCATGGCAGGCCGGGCATTGGATTTGAACGAGGTAGCGCTCTACTTCACCGCGGACAAAGTCAGATTCAGTTTCGCGGTAGCGCCGCTCCAAATTAGGCACTACGCCTTCGTATGGAGTGACGTACCGGCCAACGCGGTAAAGCCGATCACCGGTGCCATAGAGTACAATTTGCAATTGCTCAGGAGTTAACTCTTTGACCGGCTTGGTGTAAGGGATATTATTTTCGGCCGACATGCGCTCTAAGATGCGGTCGTACCAACTGGCCGAGTTGACGCTCCTAACCCACGGTCGCACCGCCCCTTCGGCCAGTGACAGCTCTTTGTTGGGCATAACAAGTTCTGGGTCAACCACTTTCTGGTGGCCGAGACCCTGGCAGGTTGGGCAGGCGCCTTGTGGACTATTAAACGAGAACAGGCGGGGCTCAATCTCTGGCAACACCGTCTCAGGATGTTCCGTGCAGGCGTAACGTGAGGAGAAAGGTACCGTCTCATCGTTTTCGGCATTCATGACCAGCAGATAGCCGTCCGATAGATCCAATGCTTTTTCAATCGAATCAAACAGGCGTTGCCGCGACTCGTCATCGGGAGTTTTTTCCTCCAGGACTAATCGGTCTACGACAACTTCTATGGTGTGGCGTTTTTGTTTATTCAGTGTCAATTCCAACGCCTCTTCAACCGGCATGATATCGCCGTCGATTCTGACGCGGCCAAAACCGGCATTCTCGACGCGTTCGATGACGCCCTTATGCTCCCCCTTTTTGGCTGAGACCAACGGCGCCATTAGGTGCAACCGCGGCCAACCTAGGTTCAGGATACGGTCCGTAATTTGGCTAGCCGACAGCTGCTCAACTGGTTTGCCGCAGACGGGGCAGTGCGGCTGGCCAATGCGAGCAAAGAGCAGGCGTAAGTAATCATAGATCTCGGTGACTGTGCCAACCGTTGAGCGCGGATTGCGACTACCCGATTTTTGGTCAATAGAGATGGCAGGCGACAGGCCGTCTATCGAGTCCACGTCGGGCTTTTCCATGATGCCTAAGAACTGACGGGCATAAGATGAAAGTGATTCAACGTAGCGCCGTTGGCCTTCAGCGTAGATCGTGTCAAAAGCGAGCGAGGATTTTCCGGAGCCGGACAGACCGGTAATGACCACCAAGCTGTTTTTAGGTAGCTCAACGTCAATATTCTTTAAATTGTGCTCGCGGGCGCCGCGAACAACCAATTTAGCTTGGTCAGCAGGTTGCGTCGGCGGGACGGTTGACGTGGTTTTGCGTGGCATAGTGTATAGACCCTCATTTGGTGAGTGCAATTGGCTCTCGACAGGTTAAGCAAAAGCTTTTTATTCGCTTCGCTCATAATAAGCCAAGCTTTTTATTCGCTTCGCTCATAATAAACAAGTGAATTATACCACCAATGTCAAGCATCAGACAAGTAGTCTACCGAGGTCTCTCTGAGTTGGCTATGGCTAGCACAAAGGCTATCTCTGCCAGCCAACCTGGGCACAAGGTCAAAGCCTAGCATTCAGGCGTAATTCTGCTAGGGTAAAAACGACCAGACAGGAGGAACGTGGATGGAATTTTTAACCGCAAGAACCGCGCTGATGCCGAAGAACCACTGCCGGAGCGTTATGAGTTTGTCGAAACACCAGCAGAGACGCCGATCCGGCCCGGGGTGTTTGATGCGATGGAGTTGAAGAAAGGAGCCAAAGTGGCTGGAGAAGTAGCCGACACAACGATCGGTGCTAATGTCAAGATCGAGGGGAATTTAAAGAATGCCGGCTCAATTGAAGTCAACGGCGAGGTTGAGGGTGAAATTAGTTCTGAGCAAGACGTGGTTATTGGCCAGACTGCCAAAATTCGCGGTCCTATTCACGCTCGTAACGTGACGATCGCCGGCGAAGTGCATGGCCAGATTGAGGCTCGCGAAAAGCTGGAGATTATGCCGTCCGGCCAAGTTAACGGCGACATCACGATGCAGCTTTTAGTCATCCAGCAGGGCGCGACGTTTATCGGTCAGAGCGCGATGGCGGGACCACAAACCAGTGCGCCAGTCACTGCTGAGGCAGCGCCGCATCGCCGTGCCCGCAGCGAAGAGGCCTTAACGGCCTTGTTGGGAGATAGTGAGAATACTGAGGACGAAACAGAGGACGAGGGCGACGAGACGTTGACCTAGATGTCGGCGCGTTGGCGGCGGCCATGTACTTCTACGTAGTTGAAGCGCTCAGAAATAAAACAGCCGCTCGTGAGCAGGCTAAGTTAAAGGACGACTTACTGCGACTTGGTATCGCCGGCGAAATGGTGACGACCAATCCGTTGCGCAGCGCCCATGAGCTGGTACACCTCGGGCTGCAAAAAGGCTACTCAACCATTGTCGCCGTCGGTGACGATCGCCACGTCAGCGAGGTAGCGACCACATTGGTCGGTACCGGTGTAGCGCTTGGTGTGCTGCCGATTCAGGCCTCCTCGGCGCTTATTTCATTACTCGGCGTTAGCTCCTGGAAAGAGGCGCTGCAAGGGCTGCGTATGCGAAAGTTGCGCTCAGTGACCGTCGGCGAGATTATTCGGGGGCCGGTCTTCTTAACCCATGCTTCGCTAGCATCGCGACTGCCGACGCTCTTTCAGGTTATCTTTGACGGCTTCGCCGCCACTGTTCAAACCAAAGAGGTGGTCATCGCCACGATCCATCCTGAAACTGGTGAGGTACGGCCGGGACAGCTGTTTGTGTTGTTCCGGGGCGTTAAGCCCGAGCAGGGTATGCTGCACAAACTCTTTGGATCTGCACCGGAAGAGGCTTGGACTTCACACTTCTCTTCAGAAGCGGTCCGCATTCAGACACGTGATCCGCACCCAGTATTGGTTGGCGAGGAGAAAATTTTTCAGACGCCGGCCGTTTTTCGTGCCTTACCAGATCGGCTACGATTGATTGTCGGCAAGCGCGGGGTTGATGAGCCCGGGCCAATTGATAGCTTGGCCAATCAAGCTGAATCAACCCCTGTGCCAGTCTTGAGCCAGCCCCGTCCGCCCAAGCCGCGCATGTGGGGCCCGCCGGTTGATTAGTTCGTTGACTTTGGGCGGAAAAATGTGGTATGGTGCAGGCGCATGAACAGCCACAACACGCATTGGTTCACCGTAGAGAGGTCAAGGTAGCCGAAGAGCCTAAATTTCGGATTGGCCGTCAAATTCGCGCTCGCGAAGTGCTTGTTATTGACGAGACGGGCAAGAATATCGGCCTCTTGCCGCTAGAGCGTGCTTTAGGCCTGGCCGAAGAGCGCGGGCTGTCACTCTTGGAAGTTGGCGCATCCCCGGTGGCTCCGGTCACCCGGCTCGTTGACTACGGCAAGTATCGTTACGAGTTGTCTCGCCAAGAGAAGCGAGCCAAAGCCCACCAGAAAGAGATCGAGGTCAAAGAAATTCGGCTGTCTTACAAAATGGCCGAACATGACCGGATGGTACGGATAAGCCGGGCCGGAGAGTTTCTGGCCAAAGGCAATAAAATCAAAATCGAGATGCGTCTGCGCGGCCGCGAACAAATGTTTAGCGCTGAGGCGGTGCAAGATGTGCTGGAGTTCCGCCGTGATCTGTCTATGCCAACCATTATTGAGCAGGAGCCAAAGAAATTCGGCAACCGTATTATTGCCGTGCTGGCACCAGATGCCAAAGCCCATGCCAAGCAGCAAGCGGCCGAGAGCGGCAAGCAAAATCTTCAAGTGAATAGCAAGGAGTCAGTGTGAAAGTCAAAGTCAGCCAAACCGCTAAGAAGCGTTTCAGAGTTACCGGCAGCGGCCGTATTTTGCGCGATCAGGCTGGCACCAGTCACCTATTTCGACACAAGTCAGCTCGCCTAGGCCAGCTGAGTAAATTATCGGCCGCTGACCGCCAGAAGATCGCCAAATTGATTGGCCAGTCTTAGCCGCGATTGCTGCGAAGGAGCTTTATATGCGCGTAAAACGTGGAGTTACCAGCCGGGCCAAGCATAAGCGACTCTTGGAGTTAGCCGAAGGCTACCGTCACGGTCGGCACAACCTAGTTCGTCAAGCCCGCCAGGCCATTTTGAAGGCCGGCCAACAGGCATACCGTGACCGCCGGACGAAAAAGCGGGAGGCCCGCCGGCTGTGGATTATTAAAATTAACGCTGCCGCTCGTCAACACGGCCTGCCGTATGCCCAGTTTATGAATGGCTTGAAACAGGCTAACGTGTTGCTTGACCGCCGCGCCTTGGCTCATCTGGCCGAGCATGAACCGGCCGCTTTTTCGGCCGTCGCCGGCCAAATCAAACGATAAGGTTCTGCTCTGAAAGAGCAGAACCTTGCGTCTTCACCTAACTTAACCCGCTCTTGCGCGGGTATTCTGACCGCTGTTTTGTATTTTACTGAGGCCCATGGAGCGAGCCCTTTTTACTTGCTGGGCCCGCAAGCAATATCATCGCCGAGAAGGTGTGCCACTGCAAACACGGGTCGCGCCCGTGACGTCTTGCACGGAAGTACCCAAAACAAAAGATCGCCGAGAGGCATTTTTTTGTATGATATGAGTAGTATTTGATTAGACAAGCGCTTCAGGGCACACTACTAGTAAGCAAGTAAAAAAGGAGCATCTATGGCGCAACGTTCAACTACCTCAACCTCGCTACCCTGGCGCGTTCTCTTTGGCGCCGGCGCAATCGTTGTTTTGATCGGTATCTTATTGTATGTAGCCGCCAAGCAAGCTGACACCGGGGCGGACGTCGCATCCCGGGCAATCAAACAGGCGCCAGATTATGTCATCGAATGGGTGCCCGGCTTAGCTCAAGCTGCCGATGCAGTCCAGGTGAATACCGCGTCGCTACCCACGCCTCAGCAGGCTAACCAGTCAGTCGAGGACATCAGTGTGATTGATAGCTATATCACCAGCCTGGTCCAGTCGGTCGGGAAAAGTGTTGGCGGTACCAGCCCGTTGGTTGATGCCTACGCTTCGTTGGCGTATGCCGACCTTAACCTGGCGCGCTACTACTTGAGTTCGAATTGGTTCGGCGCCCAAGGCGCTATTTGGTCTGCCAATGACGAAGTCATGCGCGGCGAAGCTCTTCAGAATAAAATCAACGGCGTTGTCAGTACTGGTTCCCCAACTCCAGCTGCCGTTAATTTTTTGATTGGTCGGGCTGAAGCCGCCACTTCGAGCAAACTAAGGGCTGCTCGTACAGCTGTCAGCGCCGCCGCGAGTAATGCTGGCACTACGGCTGGCCGGGGTAGCGCTGGCCGTGGCGGACGGCCGAGTAATAAACCAGCCACTGGTAGCAAACCGGGCGGGGGCACGAACGGCGGTGCTAAGCAAGGTTATAACTGGGTTTATGGCTACACCCTAGACAGCAGTATTCCACTCGATACTGTCTCGGTGTGGGTCCAGGAGAGGCCGGGTCCTTACAATGAAGCAAGACACGATCTCTCGGCTATTAGAAAACAGACGGTGACCGTACAGAACCAAGCCCTAGCTAATTGGCTTAAGGAAGCGGCTGAGCCGTACGGCAAAGTCGGCTGGGAGCATGAGGCCCGCTGGAAGAGTGTAGAGGACGGTCAGGATATCGATGCAGGGGTAGGCATACCGTCGGGGGCAAATGGCGAAAATGCGGCTAGAGCGGCATATACTATTTGTTTTGACAGTTATAAGCCATATCGACCAAATACTTCTCGTATGGCACTCCCCTACAATGCCAATGCAACTGGCATAGATGGTAAGCCTTATGACGCAACAAGTTATATTAATGAGTGGGCAAACGGGCAGTGGAACGGTCTCGGTAGTAACAGTTCCTACTTCACGATTGCTGTGCCTGAGAAAAAGAAGCGTCGTAGTTTGATCGGTGGGACGATTGGCAAAATATTGCCTTACGCGAAGGCTGTGAACCTCGCCAATGATCTGTTCGGGAAGTTAAAGAAAGACAGCAAAGACGGTAAAGTAAATCCAGACAGTCGCGTAGTTACTTTTGGAATCACCATTAAGATGGTAGATGGCTATATGCAGGCTGTAGTTGGAGACGCTGCCTCTGCTTTAGATGTGCCCGATAAAGCCAAGGTCGACGTCCAGGCGCGTTATAGTAGTCATGGATTGAACATGCCGCTAGTGCCAAATACATGGGGTGATGCTGATAAGGCCTTCAAGATGGAACAAGTCAGCCAAAACGGTGACAGCATTATTTTTAAACTTAACCAGCCGATTGCTTTGACTATGCCTATGCCGGGCGTGAAAACAGACAATGGCATCATCCCGTTCTTTGATCAAGTGTCAAAGACCGTAGGCACTCTTGCTGGTGTGACAACTTACACTTTAAAAGTGGACGTGACGGCGGTGGCTAATCGTTTGACCGGTAATGTCACGGTGATAGGCACTGCTACAGCGGAGCTGCCAGCGCTTAATCCAAATTTGAAGGATAAGTATACTTTATTGCCTGATGGTGCTGTTGTACCGATAACCTTTGCCGAAGCGACTGGTCCATTTGTTTATAGTCCGAGCTGTAAACCAACCGCGCCAGCCAATACCGTTACTCCGAATCCTGATAGCAGTTCTAGCCCCAGCTCTAGTGACGGCTTTAAATCGTAAGGCTGTTCACACATCAATCAAGCGCGAGAGATTCTCTCGCGCTTGATTTTTTACTTGTTATATAGCACTATCTGGACGAAGTACTGGGCAACAAGAAGTTTGGCTGTGCCAAAAACCTTTTTGCCCTTTCGCGGGGGCAATTAGCTCAGTTGGTTAGAGCGCTGCATTCACATTGCAGAGGTCACTGGTTCGAACCCAGTATTGCCCACCAGAAATCTGGATTTTCTGAATCTTGATTCCTGGTGAGGAATCACCCCGCCACGTTTTTTGAATTGATGGTAGTCATGGGCATGTTTGATGAACACCGCCAGTACTGTCGTGATGACGGTCTCTGGCCGGCCTGGTTTGTGCGGTTAGTCGACCAAGCAATCCTCCGAATCGGTTGATGGTGGCAGCGACAAGCAGCTGAACGCGTGCTCAGACGTCCGACAACCAAAATTAACGAGTTCAGCGCCGTATTTGACCATCGTCCTCTCATCCTTCACTCGGCGACCAATGAGCAGAGGGAGGCCAGTTGTAATTGGATTATCGCGCTCCGAAATCGAGCCCACACGATCACTCAAAACGGGCCATAGCATCTCATGCGTCCAACGTCCAAACACCCAACCTCCAGCGCTGTCTAGAGGTTTTTATTATGGGCAACTTCTGGCAATATGAGGTGAGTATGCAAGAAGATCACGCCGCGGCTCCGGCGGTTCCTGAGCGCCACTGGCTAGAGGCCACCGTTGAGTTTTTGTCGTCGGCGCTGTTGATGGTGGCCATTGTCTTGGTTATCCGCTTTTTCGTTATCCAACCGTTTCGGGTGGACGGCGAATCGATGAGCCCGACCTTCGAGAACAAAGAATATATTTTAGTTGATAAATTAAGTTATCGCTTGCGCAATCCGGTGCGCGGTGAGGTGGTTATATTTAACCCTCAGGTTTCCGATCCGGCTTTGTCGTACATCAAGCGTGTCATTGGTTTGCCGGGCGACCGCATTGTCATCCAAAACGGGCAGGTAATGGTCTATAATGACCAGCATTCTGCCGGCTGGGTGCTGCCGGAGCCGTATGTGCACGGTCAGGGAACCTTTTTGTCTAGTGATGCCGCTCGTAAATTAGATGTTACGCTTGGTCCTGACGAGTACTTCTTGATGGGTGATAATCGCCCGCACTCGTTTGACTCCAGAAACCTTGGCGCTGTCAGCCGTAGTCAGCTGGTCGGTCGCGCCGACTACATTGTATTGCCGGTTTCAGCCGCCAGCCATGTGGACACCGCTAAATATTAATTCGGGCCGTGTTTGCCGGAGCTTGATTGGACAATAATCGGCCAACCCACCCAGCCCAAGTGGGCGCGTAGGGTGTTCTCTAAGGCGCGGCGCAGGGAGAAGTGAATACTCTGACCGCGGGTTTTAGTGGTCGTAAACAGGTTTGGTTGACCAGGGTCTTGCTTCAGTGACAGCATCGGTGGCAAAGCCGGATGATGATTACGTAAATCGTCTACAATTTTATCAATATAATGCGAGGAAATTTTACTCGGCCGGTTCTGGTTGATGGTCGTAATTTGATCAAGGAGCGCCGAAACGTGTGTGCCGTCTGCAGCAGACAAGAAGACCACGGGGGCAAAATTCAGAAACGGCAGTTTGCTGGAAAGCATAGTCAGCCATTGCGCCATTGCCTCATCGTTGCCAGCGTTCAGGCGAGCGTCCCACTTATTGACGGCGATGATCGCGCCGGTACGGGCGGCTTGAAGGAGACCGGCTACGTGCTGGTCTTGATCGGCCAGGCCGCGTTCACCATCCAGGAGTATGATGGCAATGTCGGCCTGCGCCAGCGCTTTATTAGCCCTCAGCACACTCCAAAATTCAATACTGCGCGCGGCTTTGGCATCCGAGCCGGTTAAACTGCTGCCGCGATAATACCCACGGCGACGGATGCCGGCGGTATCGATAATTTCAATGGTTTGGCCGGCGTGTTTGAGTTTGGCATTGACCGGATCACGCGTTGTGCCCGGAATCGGCGAGACAATAGCCCGCTCCTCGCCGATGATGGCATTCAGCAGGGTTGACTTGCCGACATTCGGCCGACCTAAAATAGCCACTTTAATGGCCTCACCGGCGACTGGTGGTTCGGTTGGCGCCGGCAGATGATCAATGATATTTGTGGCCAGTGCAGCAAAACCGCGGCCCTGGGTGGCTGACAGCATCAACGGTTGGCCAAAGCCAAGCCGGCGCACGATAGATTCAAATTCAGCGTAGTCGCCGCGCTCAACTTTATTGGCTAGCAGCAGCACCGGCAAGCCGGTCCGTTTCTGTCTGCGGTGCAGGGCGCGGGCAATCGTTTCGTCCGCGATGGTCAGGCCGTCTTTGGCGTCAATGACAAACAAGAGCAGCGCCGCAGAGGCGAAAGCGATATCTAATTGCAGGTTAATTTGCTCTGACAGCGGTTCGTCCGTCCTTGCTGGCAAAATGCCGGCTGTGTCCATCAGCAGCAGCGGGTGCTCCTCAAGCTCCATTTGAATCATTGCCCGATCACGGGTGGTGCCGGGCAGCTCCGAGACAATGGCAAACTTCTCTCCAATCAGGCGATTGAAGATGGTCGATTTACCGACATTTGGTCGGCCGATAAGGGCAACGATAGGTGGTAACATGATTGCATATTGACATGTTTATTATATTATGGCAATGAGTACCGCTGTAATTAGTGGAAAGCGGACTATTTTGCAGTTTGTATGCGGCTTCCGTATGGTTGAGGCATGATTGCTCTCATTTTGCCTGATACGGTTTCGGACAAAGCCTATTCGTACACTTGGCCGGCTGATTGGCCGGCGCCAACTTTTGGCCAAGTGGTCAAAGTTGAGTTTGGCAAAAAAGCGAGATTTGGCCTGGTGATGGGCATCGAGTCAGCGGCTGAGCCGACGCGAACACTCAAGGCGGTGCTCAAGTTAATACGACCGGAGCCCTATTTGGACGAGCGTGAGTGCCAAATCGCCGAGTGGTTAGCTGAACACTATTTTGTCAGTTTGGCTGAGGCACTGTTTGGCCTACTGCCGCCAAATTTCACCAAGAAGAGCCGTACAGCCATTAAAACCGAACTGGGTGTCGCCAAATCTCACGTGCCGTTTTTAACTGATGAGCAACGTCGAGCGGTGACCGCTATGCGCAGCGGCACCCAGCTGTTGTTTGGCGTGACCGGCTCCGGTAAGACAGAGGTCTATCTCGAGATTGCTGAAAAAATGCGCCAGTCCGGTAAGCAAATTGCCATTTTGGTGCCGGAGATTTCTCTGACACCACAGACTACGCGGCGCTTTCTTGAGCGTTTTTCTGAGCCGATTGCCATTTACCACTCGATGTTGTCCGCGGCGGAGCGCACCGCCATTTGGCACGCCGTCAAGTGCGGTGAGCTGGGTATCGTCGTCGGTTCGCGCAGCGCCCTGCTATTGCCGTATCAAAACCTGGGCCTGATTGCTGTCGACGAGGAGCATGACAGCTCTTACCAGCAAGAGCAGTCACCGTACTACGACGCCCGCGATCTGGCTGAGCAGCTGACGGTGCTTGACCCGTCGCTCTTAACTATTTTTGGCTCTGCCACGCCGCGGTTGGCCACCTACCTACGGGCCAAAGCTGGCAAAATTGGCCTAGTCGAACTTAAAGAGCGCTACGGCATTCATCTGCCAGATGTACACATTATTGACCGTCGCCATGACCGCGCCGTTCAGACCGCCTTGCTTGGCCCGGTCTTGAAAGAGGCGCTGTCCGATGCACTAGAGCACGGCTCGCAGGCCATCTTATTTTTGAACCGACGCGGCTTAGCCGGCGCCGTCATTTGCCAAGACTGCGGCAATGCCTTGCTGTGCCCCTCTTGCGACTTGCCACTGACGTACCATAAGCAACTCGGCGGTGAGCGGCCGCTCATTTGCCACCACTGCGGTTATGAGACAGCGTTCCCACCGCACTGTCCTGTTTGTCGTCATCCGTTGTTTCGCGGCGGTCAATGGGGCACGGAGGCACTGGAGCGCGAACTGCGGATTACATGGCCGGGCGCCCGTCTGCTGCGGCTGGATCGTGACAGCATGAAAAACCATGCGCAATTTGTCCAGCTGTACGAAGATTTTCGCCATGGCCGAGCCGATATTTTAATGGGTACTACGCTGGTGACCAAAGGTTGGGATATTCCAAACGTGCAACTGGTTGGTGTTGTCTCAGCTGACCAGCAATTGTACTTCCCCGATTACCAGGCTACTGAGCGGGCCTTCTCGTTGTTCACCCAAGTGGCTGGCCGGGCTGGCCGTCGGGAAAGTGGCACCGTCTACATTCAAACGTTGTCGCCGGAGCATCCAGCCGTCCAGGCCGCAGCCCACCATGACTACGTTGAGTTTGCCCGGGCCGAAACCGGTTTTCGCCGAGCCGAGCATTTTCCACCGTTTGCTGAGCTTATTCAAGTTACCGTTCGCGGTCGTGATGAGGTCAAAACGCGGGTCCGGCTTGAGCGGATAGCCGAGCAGCTGCAACCATTTGTCTCTGAAAACTGCCAGCTGCTCGGGCCAGCTGCTTGTTTTTTCCCGCGTCTGGCGGAGTACTTTCGCTTCCAACTGCTCATCAAAGTGCGCGCCTGGCCGGATGGCCTGGCTGACCGTCTGCGTGTGCTGCAGGGAGAGGCTGGCCTCACTGTTCGGCGCAATCCAAGCGATATGCTCTGAGCGTATAGTAGCTTTCGCCTGCTTGGCAAGTGAGATTTTTGGCAAGGTGTCTCTGAGATTGGTCGGTTCTCGGGTATACTAAAGTTATGCGTATTCTCTTAGCCGGTCAGGCCCCGATTTCTCTAACCTCCAACGGAGTAGTCGTTTCAATGCTGACCTTCGCCCGCGGGCTGGCCAAAGCCGGCCATCAAGTGACTATTGTTACACCCGATAGCGATGCGCCGCTGCCGCCACTACCAAAAGGCGTAATGACGGTTGGTTTGCCCGGCGTGCGCTATCCTATGGCGCCGGACTTTCCCTATGTGCCTAAGCTTGCTTGGCGCGGTTATGAAGATTTGCTGGGCGAACAAGATATTGTTCACGTCAACCACCCGTTTTCGCTCTGCTGGACCGCAGCTGAGCTGGCGCACGAGATGGGCAAGCCGGTTGTCGGCACCTACCACACCTTGTACGTCGAGTACGCCAAAGATGTTGTTACCTGGCCGATTTTAAAACAGCTGGCAGGACTAGAAGAGCTGGAGCGTAGTCGTCGCTATGCCAATGTCTTAAACGGTCTTGTCGTGCCAACCCGCGCTATTGCCAACCTATTAAAAATCTACGGCATCAGCCACCCTGAGCCAGAGGTAATCCCAACCGGCATTATGCTCGATAATTATATGCGCAAGCGCGATGTGGCCCTGCTGCGAAAATTCAAATTACCAACTAATAGACCACTCCTCCTGTTCGTCGGCCGTATGTCGCCTCAAAAAAATGTTACCTCGCTGATCGAGGTTATGGCGCAAGTCAAAGGCCACCCCAGCCAACCGCACTTGGTGCTGGTAGGCGACGGCGAACATGTGGACAGCTATAGGGCGCTTGCCAAAGCGCGCGGTCTGGCTAGCTGCGCTCACTTCCTCGGCCGGCAACCAAAGGAGATTACCAATCAATTATTTGGCCAAGCCACCGCTTTCCTGTTTCTATCATTGACAGACACGCAAGGCATTGTCGTGTTAGAGGCGATGGCGGCCGGCACACCGGTCATTGCGGCTGACAGACTGGGACCAACGGAGTTTGTTGAAAGTGGTAAAACGGGCTACTTACTGCCAGCTGATGATCCGGCTAAGTTGATCTCTGCTGCTGTTGCTAAAACTAGCTTGTTGCTTGAGGATAAAAAGCTGCATGACAAGCTGGCCAAAGCCGCAATTATCCGGGCCGCTAACTACAGCGTTGACGTCACTATTAAGCATGTAATTCGTTTTTACGACAAAATGATCAAACATCACATTCCGTATGAAAAGTTGAAAAAATAAAGGAAATTGATTAAAATACAGACATGATATTGCCAATCGTCATTGATCCGGCCCCGATATTGCACCGCCGAGCCCGGCCTGTTCGGCCCTCGGCGGAATTATTGAGTTTGGCTGACAGCATGCTCGAGACTATGCGAGCCAGCCGTGGTGTTGGTTTGGCTGCCCCGCAAATTAATCAGGATATTCGGTTGTTGGTCGCGGCCTATGCCGGCGACAGCGAGGCCGGCGAGCCAGCTTTGCCGGATACTGCACTACTCAATCCGCGCATTATGGCGCGCTCAAAAGAGCAAAGCTTGGGCCTTGAGGGCTGTTTGTCGCTACCGGGCATCGAGCTACCGATTTGGCGAGCCGACCGCATTACGGTCGAGGCGGAGCTGCTCGACGGCCAGGCCGTCAGCCAAAAGTACCATGGCTTTGCTGCCCGCGTACTGCAGCACGAAATTGATCATTTGGACGGTGTGCTGATTACGGACCGCGTCGAGCCATTCTCGGTTGTTTTTATGGGTACACCGGAATTTGCCGTACCGACGCTGGCCGCGCTGCACCAGCATTCTGCCTTTCGTCTGCTTGAAGTCGTGACGGAAACGGACAAACCTTCCGGTCGTGGTCAGCGCATGATCAGCTCGCCGGTCAAGCGCTATGCAGAGCAAATAAAAATACCGATTTGGCAGCCAAAAAGTCTGAAAACTACTGAGGCAGTAAGTCATTTGCAAGCGCTGCAGCCAGATTTCATTATTGTTACGGCCTACGGCAAGATTTTGCCGGCGAATGTTCTGGCAGTCCCTAAGCATGGCGCGATTAACGTCCATGCTTCACTGCTGCCACGCTTCCGCGGTGCCTCGCCGATTCAGGCTACAGTTTTGGCTGGTGATGCCGAAACCGGTGTCACTATCATGCAGATGGACGTGGGCCTCGATACCGGCAGCATTATCAGCCAGGAAAAACTGCTGATTGCCCAAGGTGACTCGACCGGCAGTTTGTCGGCCAAACTGGCCGAGCTTGGAGCGCGGCTCTTGCCGATTAGCGTTATCTATTTGCTGTCCGGCTTGATTGTGCCAAAAAAGCAGCCAAAAAAAGGTGTGACTGAGACGCACCGGCTAAACAAAGAGGACGGCCGTATCGACTGGATGGCGCCGGCTGAGCAAATTGATCGCCAAGTACGCGCGATGAACCCCTGGCCAGGCGCTTGGGCTGAGGCTGGTGCTGAGCGAATTTTGATTCACTCCGGCCTGGTTAAAGACGGCCGCTATGTTCCCACAGTGGTGCAGCTCGCTGGTCGCAATCCAGCTGACCGCCGAGCGTTTGAGCGTGGCTGGCGTGGCGGCACGCTGCCCTGGGCGGCAAAATCATGAGTACTCATTGATCTTTCGGGCAAAATTTGCTAGATTATGAGGAGTAAATCAGAAAACCGTCCGCACACTACTCCGGACTGATGAGGATCAGATGCTCCGCATTCGCCTGACCCGCGTAGGTAAAACTCACTCCCCGCATTACCGCGTCGTCGTTGCTGACCAGCGCGCGCCAATTCAGGGGAAATTCATCGAAATTCTTGGCCACTACCATCCTGCCGACGCTGGCAAAGATTTTGTGGTCAACGCAGATTCTGTCAAGGCCTGGATGTGTAAGGGGGCGCAACCGACGGACACCGTCTGGAACCTCCTCTGCCACCACGGCGTACTGCCAAAGGGTGATAAGCGCAATATTGTCTACGGCAAGGCTAAACCCGCGGCTGAAGCCGCAGCTGAAAAACTAACCCCTGTCGCTCACGCCGCCGCGGAAAGCGTAGCAACTGAGTCAATCGAAGCGGCTCAATCGCCGGAGACGGAAGCAGCTGCGCCAACTGAAGTTGCGGAAGCGGCCGAGGCTGAAACGACACCGAAAGTTGACGAAGTGGCCGAAGATCCGAAGCCCTCTGACCAAGCTGAGACAAAAGCGCAAATTCCGGCAGCCGATCAATCCGTCGTCGAGGAAGACGCGGTCTAAACCGCACAAGAGTCCCCCAGTACATACTGTCTGGGCCGACTGAAAGGAGCCTCATGGCTTTCCAAGCACCATCAGACGTCGAATTCGTCGATTACATTGTTAAATCACTGGTTGACAACCCGGATGCGGTGAACTTAAACCGCTCGGTTGATGAAATGGGTGTGTTACTTGAGCTGCAGGTTGACCCAACCGATATGGGCAAAGTTATTGGCAAAGAGGGCCAGAATGCCCAAGCTCTGCGCACGCTGCTGCGCGTCTTTGGCGCCAAAGAGAATGCCCGCGTTAATTTGAAGATTCTTGAGCCGGTTGGTGCTGAACAGCCAGAGGCCGAGACCGCTGAGACGAACGAAGCCGAGTTGCCAACTGAAGAAGGCACCGCCGAAGCCGAAGAGGCCGCCACTCCAAGCGTGGACGACGTCCCAACTGACGTTCTCGTTTAGCTCCTCTGTGTCATAGCGTTCGGAATCCCCGCGAGATGAAAATCTCGCGGGGATTTAAAATGGCCCCCGATTTCGCGGGGGCCATTGGTTGGTTCGGTGCTCATCCGAACGAGTGGTGTGGCAGGAACACACGCTGAGCACAGCGTGCCACCAGCGCAGTCGGCCGGGGGTAGTCGAGCGCAGTCGAGCGAAGATCGCTTCGCTCAAACTGGTGTGGCTGAAGGTAGGGAATGCCTCCGAGCGCATCCTCAGATCCAGGCGCCAGCACCTGTTGCACCCCTCTTTGACCGGTAGCGTGGCGGAAGATGGCCAGGAGCTCTTCAAGGGTGACACAGCAGCCATTTCCACAGCTGCCTATCTCAAAGGCTCGTTGGGGAGTGAAGGTGGTGTTGCCGACCAAATATGGCCGACTGTCAGTGACTGTTCCGATTGAGCTGATGGTGTCGGCATCCAGGCATGGACCGTGGTCGATGCCGAGCATGGCCAGCTGGTAGGAGAGTGGAACGATCTCTTTGGGGATGACGATCACGAAAGAGTCACTCTCCAGCCGGTCGAGCTGGCATCGTAGCCCAGTGAGCCATGCGTGCACGGTTGCCTCTGATTGCTTAGTTGCCTGACCATTCAATAGCGTCGCTGCCATCTCGTCGAACCGCTCCAGCCGACATGAGCTAGGAACGGCCGGCTGGGCCGGGTTAAAAAGCGTTTTCAGCGGAACGGACATTTGGTTCCTCTCCGACAAGGTGTTGCAAGTGGTGTTGTGGTGCAAATTCTGTTAGTAATATAGGAGACAAACAGATAAAAGTCAAGGTTCATCATGAAATTCCATATTTTAACTCTGTTTCCGGAGATGGTCGAGCAGATGCTTGAGGCCAGCATCCTGGGCCGTGCCAAAAAGCGCGGCGCGTTAACGGTGACGGTTCAAGACATTCGCCAAAGCGCCACCGATAAGCACAGAACCGTTGATGACACACCCTACGGCGGCGGCGCTGGGATGGTCCTGCGGGTTGATGTGCTGGCTGATGCCCTCCAAACAGCGCGAGAGCTGCTGCCCGAGGCCAAAGCTGTCCTGCTAACGCCGCAAGGCCAACGCTTCAACCAAGAGGCAGCTGAGCAGTTGGCCAAGGCCGACCAAGATCTCATCCTAATTGCCGGCCACTATGAGGGCTTTGACGAGCGTATTCGCAGTCTAGTTGACCAGCAGATTTCGATTGGCGATTTTGTGGTAACTGGCGGTGAATTGCCAAGCGTATTGATTGTTGACTCCGTGGCACGGCTGCTGCCGGGCGTGCTCGGCCGCGACGCTAGTGCCCACGAAGAATCCTGGAGCTTAAAAACCGATTGGGGTGAGCGCCTGCTGGAGTACCCGCAGTACACTCGCCCTGAGGAGTGGCAGAGCCAGAAGGTGCCAGAGGTGCTTCTGTCGGGCAACCACGCTGAAATCGCTAAATGGCGCCGTCAGAATATCCGGAAGACTACCGCGAGCTAGCCTGGGCCAGCTGATGCCGTCTCGTCGGATGAGTTTGTTGAGGAATAATAGACGCACCAATCGGCAAGACCGAGAATTGCCCGCAACAGGAAACTGCGAAATAGTGTATATTTCACCCCTATCTTTAAAATAGTCAAAATCCCTGTTTCTTTCAGCGTGACCGGCTGTGGCCACGAGACAAGTCATAGCGTTTGTGCTATATTTGCTTGAATGAGTCAACCTCTCTTTCAGATCGAAGCGCCATACCAGCCGACTGGCGATCAGCCGCGGGCGATTGCTGAGCTGACCGCCGGTCTGAAGGCGGATGAGCGCTACCAAACCTTGCTTGGGGCCACCGGCACCGGCAAGACATTTGTGATGGGCAACATTATTCAAGCCATGAACCGGCCGGCCTTGGTGATGGCGCACAACAAAACGCTTGCCGCCCAATTGTATAATGAATTCAAACGCTTCTTTCCCAACAACGCCGTTCGTTACTTTGTTTCTTACTACGACTACTACCAGCCGGAGGCCTATGTGCCGACCTCGGATTTATACATTGAAAAAGACGCTCAAATTAACGAGGAGATTGATCGCCTACGCCACGCTACTACCGAAGCGCTTTTGACGCGGCGCGATGTGATTGTCGTCGCCTCAGTATCATGTATTTATGGTCTCGGCTCGCCGGAGCGCTATAAAGCTCAGGCGGTGTTGCTGCAGCAGGGAGGTAAGTGGTCGCGCCATGCCTTGCTGAAGCAGCTGACTGACAGTCAGTACCAGCGTAATGACACTGAACTTAGGCGCGGTACGTTCAGCGTCAAGGGCGATTCGATCGAAATTTTTCCGGCTTATGATGACGCGACTATCCGGTTGAATTTCTTTGGTGACGAGCTTGAGGCAATTGAGCGGCGGGACCCCTTTCACAGTAAAAAACTGTCTGACGAAACCAAAATATGGCTGTACCCGGCCAAGCATTACGTGGCGCCATCTGATGACTTTCCGGCCATTCTCGGCAATATTCGGACGGATATGAACCAGGAAGTGGCCGCCTTCCAACGTGAAGGCAAAATTTTGGAGGCCGAGCGGCTGCGCACCCGCACCGAGCAGGATTTAGAGATGCTCGAAGTAACGGGTACGGTCGCCGGTATCGAGAATTACTCGCGCTACTTTGATGAGCGGGCGCCCGGCACACCGCCGTCAACCTTGCTCAACTTCTTTCCGAAGGACTTTTTACTGTTTATTGATGAGTCGCATATGACGGTGCCGCAAATACGCGGCATGCACAACGGCGACCGTGCCCGCAAGGACCAGCTGATTAACTATGGCTTTCGTCTGAAAGCGGCTTATGATAACCGGCCGCTCCGGTATCCCGAATTTCTGGCCCGTACTGGTCAAACTATTTACGTATCTGCTACGCCAAGCGATGAAGAGAAGGAACGCTCGAGCCGGATTGCCGAGCAAATTATTCGGCCAACCGGCTTGGTTGACCCGGTCATTGAGGTGCGGCCAACTGAGCACCAAATTGACGACGTGCTGGCTGAGGTGCAAGGGCGTATCAAACATCAGCAGCGCGTACTGGTGACAACGTTAACCAAACGGATGTCTGAGGAGCTGGCCGATTACTTGCACGACCTTGGCATTAAAGTGGCTTACTTACACTCTGATGTCGAAACGCTCGAGCGTTCTGAAATTTTGCGCGACTTGCGTCTCGGCGTATATGACGTAATCGTTGGCATTAACCTGCTTAGGGAAGGTTTGGATTTGCCGGAGGTGTCACGGGTGCTTATATTGGACGCCGATAAAGAAGGCTTCTTGCGCTCATCGACCTCGTTGATTCAGACGATCGGTCGGGCCGCTCGCCATCTTGAAGGTAAAGTTATTATGTATGCCGACCGCATAACCGGCTCAATGCAGGTGGCCATCGAAGAGACTGAGCGACGACGCGGTATTCAGGAGGCGTACAATCGCGAGCACAACATTGTGCCGCAGACTATCTCACGCGATATTGAAGCGCAGATGCAATTGGATTTGCCGGAGACAGAGACGGTCCACCCGGGTGACACCATTCCAGCCGAAGAAAAGAAACAGTTGGTTAAAGACCTGACCGAGAAAATGGAGTTGGCTGCGGCTAATTTAGAATTTGAGAAAGCCGCCATGCTGCGCGACCAACTGGCACTTCTGGCCGGCGAAAACCCAGAGACTGAATCTGGGCATCAAAAACGCGGCCCACGCAGTAAGCATTACCGTCATTAACCTCTGGCGCAGGACACGGAATCCCCATACACTAAACAGTGAAGAATAATATTTTCCCAAAGGAGGGTGCGTGGATAATTTTTATCAGGAGCCGCCCCAGAGTAGGCTAAACCATAAAGTGGATGGGCCAATGAAGTGGCTGATCGGGTTGACACTCGGCGCGGTTATTTTTGCCCTCGCTTTTTTGTGGGGCCGCGAGTCTGAGCGACAGTTCAACCAAAGCGGTGAGAGCACCGTGTCTCCCAGTCCGGTGGCCAGTTTAGTTCCCGTGTCATCAGTGTCGCCGAGTGCGTCGTCTTCAGGGAGCGTCGACGTGACCTCGGTTTACACCAACTCAACGTATCACTTCCAATTAGAACCGCCGCCGAGCTGGAAGGGCTATACCGTTAAGCAAGAGTCCGGGACTGGCGAAATGTTAGCTAGTTACGATTTTCGTATGCCCACCACCGATCACGACTGGAAGCAACAATTGAGTGAATCGGAAGCCTCGCTTATTAAAGTGACCGTCTATGCCCCAGAGGTTTGGAAGCAGATTTCAATCCAAGATGGCCCTCAACCAACGGTGTTGCTTCAGAATAGCCAGTATGTTGTTGTTTACAGTGTGGCTCAAGATGTGCCTGCTGATTTAATACAAGCACACCAGGACACAAGTCAAATTCCTGCAACCGCGAAATTTACTTCGTAGATTAATATACATGCCTGAATTTCCGAGCCTGAATGAGCGCCAAACGCCACGTCGAGCCGTTGCCGGTTTACCAAGATTGGCGATTATTCTGATTGCGGCTGGGATGTTCTTCTGGCTGGGGATGCTCTACGGCCAGACGTTTCAGTCTGCTACTTTACTGGCTAATCATAGCCCAACTGTCTCGGTACCTAGCTCAATCTCGCCAAGTGCTGTCTCAAGCACTGTGCCAAGCGCAGCGCCGTCCAATTTATTCAGCGGTCCGACCGATCATTCAGCCGGCTGGTCAAAGTATCAAAGTACGAGCCACGGCTTATCGTTTCTCTATCCGAACGGTTGGAAATTAAGCGAGAACAGTAGCTCAACCAACGGGGTGGATGAGACGGTTATTCAAATTTCAAATCAACCGGCGGACGCACCGTTTGTGGACTCAACTGTGACCCTTCGTCGTTTGGTGGCAGTGCCGGTCAATACACTTCAAACCTGGTTCGATCAAAACGCCAAGCAGACAAACCGCAGTGTACCGGCCCAAACCAGCGAGGGCACGGTGACCTATAATAATGTCACGATTACGCCAGCAACGGTATTTGGCCGACCGGCTATTATTCAGCGCTACATTCAGAGCGCACCGGTTGACATGGGCGCCGGCGGAAAAAATCTCTTCAAAGAGGCGTACTTTAGCCTGAAGGGTACCGTCTGGCAGGCCAATCTCCGGACGCCTTCGCCGGACAGTCAAAATCACGAAACTGATTTTGATGAACTGCTGCGCACCATGAAAGAGACCTAACGTGGCTTTCGTGCCTACAAACCAGCCACTGCCTGGTCGGCAATTCGCCATGCGCACATTGGCTGTGCTGCTGTATTCCATCGTTTTTTTTGTCGTTGGCATGTACTTTGGCGACCATGACCGGCTGCAGCGTGATCAGGCGACGATTGACGCTTTGCAATCTCGCCTGACAGCTGATTCGGCTACAGTCGCTGTGCCGTTTACGCCGATCACCGAGCGTGACTTACGTGCGGTGGTTGAGCAGCTAGCAAAGCCTCAGGCCAATACTGGCCTGCCGGACAAAACGTCCGCCATGTCGCTTGACCGTGACAATGACGCTATGGTGCAGTTGCTGCCTGGTCAGGGCGTAGTTGTTTATAAAATCATGGCTGACGGTGAGCCGCACATAGTCTGGAGTTTCGCCGGCGCCCAAGTTCGACTGTCGGTGTCAGAAGCAGGCGGCAAATCTTTCACACTGTCTTGGCCGGATGCCGCCGGTAAGACAGTGCAAAAAACGGAGCGCTGGGACGGCTTTGGCTTTGTGGATGAGTTGATTGCGCCTTAAATGGCCAGGCGTAGTTGACGCTTGGCCAGAAATGTTCTAGATTAGTGTCAATGAACCGATTGCATTTGCAGCGGATTATTGAGGAGCTTCGGCATAGTTTCCGCTGTCCCGAGTGCGGCGAAGCCTATAATGTCGAGGCCATTCATTTTCGTGGCCACCTCGGCAACCTTTACTTTGTACAATTAAATTGTCCAGGGCACTTGCCGATGATGGCATTGGCACGCGTAATAAATGAGCGTAAACGCTTCCGGATCGAAAAATCATTGCAACTGACCGCCGAAGACGCCAGTCAGTTTGCGGCTGATATCAAGCAATGGCGTGGCAGTTTTAACAAGCTTTGGTCGGATGTGACCAAAGCCTAGCTGACAAGACGAGAAAACGGAGTTGTATGGCAGAAACATTTAGCCTTCCGGCCGAGCGCCGGACCATCACTGGTAAAAAGGTCAAACAGGGTCGCTTGGCCGGCAAAACGCCGGCGGTTATGTACGGCCGCGGTTTTGCGGCAGAGACGCTGTCGGTGCCAATGAGCGACTTGAAGCGCGTCTTTCGTGATGCTGGCACGTCAACTCTGGTGGCGCTGGCTATTGAAGGCGAGGCACACCCAATTAACGTGTTGATGCACGAGCCGGACTACCACCCGACCACTGATATGCCACTGCACATTGATTTTTACCGCGTGCGCATGGACGAGAAAATTACCACCGAAGTGACTGTTGTCGCTACCGGCACATCACCGGTGGTGCTGGAGCAAGAAGGCACCCTGGTTCAGCCGCGCGACAGCATTGAAATTGAAGCCCTGCCAGGCGACCTGATCCCAGAGATCGAAGTGGACATTTCGGTGCTCGCCAACTTTGACGATCAGATACGGGTAGATGACTTGAAGTTGCCCGAGGCTATCACTATTTTGACAGATCCGGAAGAAGTGCTGTTTATGGTCCAGCCGCCGCGCTCAGAAGAAGAGCAGGAAGAGCTGGAAGGATCCTCAGAAGCCGAAGAGGCTGAGGCTATCGAGGCCTTGAACGCCGAAAAGCCAGAAGCTGAAGCTGAGGCTAAAGACGAAGAGTAACATTTCACCAACCAAAAAGCCGGCAATGTTGCCGGCTTTTTGGTTGGTGAAGATTGTCTGCTAGACTAAGCGCAATGCCGGCCAATCTATCAGTTATCATTTTGAACTATAATACGCCAGATTATACGCTGGCGTTGCTCAAGATGCTTGAGCGTGAGCGTCAACATCTACCGCTCCAGGTTATTGTGGTCGATAACGCTTCAAGCGATGACTCGGTGATGCGAATAAAGCGCGCCACAGGGGTAGACATTTTTATCCAAAATGAACGCAACTTAGGGTTTGGCACAGCCTGCAATCACGCAGCAAAACAGGCGACGGCACCATGGTTTATGTTTCTTAATAATGATGTGGATCTACCGAGCGGGATACTTAAAAAACTGGTTAATTACCTGGAGAAGCATCATCAAGTTGGTGTCGCGAGCCTACGTCTCAAGTTAGAATCAGGCGATGATCAACCGCATGCTGGTGGTCTTGCACCAACCGTATCGGCAATCATCAGCCGCCGCTGGGACAGCACGTTGCAGTTCAATGAGGGCGCTTGCTTAGCAGACTGGGTGGCTGGCACCGCCATGACTGTTCCTAAGTCAGTGTTTACTGAGGTCGGCGGATTTGACGAAGGGTATTTCTTCTACTTCGAAGATGCTGACCTCTGCCGCCGTATCAAGCAACAAGGATATGACATTGTCATCCTTGACCTACCGATTATTCATTACGGCGGTAAATCGGTCATGAAAACGCGCAACCAAAAACAGTTTTATGACCTGGGCCAAGACCGTTATTTTTCCAAGTTTGGCTGGCCCGGCAGCGTCTGGCTACTACGGTTACTGCGCTGGCCGTACCGGTTGCTTAAGCACTAAAATGAGCCCATCGTGGGCTCATTTTTATAGGTTTCATAATATTACGGCGTAATCGGAATACTGGTGGCTGTCGGGGTGGTGATGGGCGCGGATGAAGAAGCGCTGCTTTGAAGGTGTTTAATGGCCGTTTTTAAGGCCAAGCTGGCGCTAGACAGGTCTTTGCGCGTCGCCTGCAGAGCGCTGCGGCCAGTTTGGGCCAGCGATTTACTGCCGTTGACGTCGGATACTTTCATGGCCTGAAAACTCTGCTTGGCGCTGGTAATGTTTTGCGCCGCACTGCTGAGGGCGGTTTGATAGGTGGCCAGGGCTGACTCTAACTCAGCCGTGATTCGGCCGGCCGATTTTAAGGTGATAATTTGATTTTGAATAGCGGCGGCTGTACCGCTAACTTTGGTGACCACCGTTTGCAGGCGATCAGCAGCCAAAAGGCCTTCAACTTGCGGAATAACTACCAAGTAGTCGCGCGTCTGCTCCGGCAGAGACTTGACATCTGTCTTTAGGGTGTCAAGTGTGGTGTCGGCAGTAAATTTGGTTGTGAACTGGCCGAGGCCGGAGACGGCCGCATCAATCATAGCTAGGAGCGTCGACTTGTCGGTAGCGGAGATAACGGTGTCGGCTTGTACGCGGGTACGCAGCTTGGCCAGCACATTTTGGCGCTGCGTAACCATATGACTGCCGACCTCGCGCAGCCTCGTCAAACGGTCAGCCACTTTCGCCGCTTTAAAAGCTCTGACGGCCTCGCTGGTTGCCGCCTTATCTTTTGTGTCATCAACTTCAGGCGGCTCAGAAGGCTCGGATGTGGTGGTGAGTGTGTTGGTTTGCTTCACGTCAGTTGTGTGGGCTGGCGGCGTGGGGCTAGCCAATCTACCACGGTCAGATTGATGCAGCTCGGTGGTTGTGCCGCTGCTGCCTGAGCCGTCTTCAGCCAGCGCTAATTGTGGCAATACAAGCAGTGTCGCCATCAGCGCTACGGTAGAGGTGGTGCGGATAAATTTAGAGGGCTGGTGTGGCATCTTGGCTCGTATCAATACTTTGCAGCGTGGTTAAGCTGCTATCCAGTGATTTTACGCTATTATCTAAGTCGGTCGCAGCCTGATTGAGGTTTACGGACGGGCTCGCTGAGGCTTGAGCAGCAGGGCTGCTCTTTGTAGTTGCGGGCAAAATCGCGGCTTGGTCCTGGGCGCTTGGAAGGCGTGTCAACCACCACCAGGCGCTGCCGGCCACCGCCAACACCAGCACAACAAGCAGAGCGAAAAGCCAAACGGGCACGTGTCGTTCTGGTTGCAGGTCCATATTATTCAGTTTGCCAGACCTTGGGTCTGTTGCCAAGAGGCAGCTTGCCGGTAGGCACTACTTCCGCTACAGTCAAGGTGGGGTAATTCCCCAACATATTTACTAAACACCGCGGCCAACCTGTTCCTGCTTACCGGCGGGACAGCAGTGCCTACCCATAAAAGCCGCGCTTTCATGGGAATCTGGAGGGGACCCACGGAGTTATGGCTTCGGCGGGAACCTGACATGCAAATTATGGCGGTTTTGCCGCACTACCCGAGTACGCCCGTCCTAGCCTAGCTTTGATGTGGTGCTCGCCGGGCAACCCCCACCCATTGGTCGGTGGGAGCCCAGAAGGATGGATTTATGCCAGAAATTATTGCCGTCATCCTGGCACTGTTTGGCGGTGCCGGAGCCGGATACGTCGTTCGCCAAACTACGCTCAATCGGCAGCAAAAGCAGCTATCAGAGCGACGCAAGCAGTTTGAAGCCGAACTTGAGCAGCAGAAGAAAGAGCTGATGCTGGCGGCCAAAGATGAAGCCATGAAGCTTCGTGAAGAGGCCAAAGCACAAACAGAAGTTGACCGCCGCGACGTCAAGGAGCTAGAAGGCACGCTTCGTCGCCGCGAGGAGACGCTCGATAAACGGGCAGATGGTTTAGACAGTGAAGCCAAAGCGTTGAAGCAGCGCGAAGAGCAGATCGAAGCCTTAAAAGATGAGTTGCGCCTAATTCGGCAAAAACAGGAAGAGTCACTGGAGCGCATCGCCAAAATCAGCAAAGACGAGGCAAAGCAGGTCCTGCTGGATGTGGTTGAGAAAGAAAGTCGCGAAGACTTAGAGAAACGTTTACATTCGCTCGAGCGCCAAAGTGAGGAGAAAGTTGAGGAGCAGGCTAGAGAGGTTATCTCAACAGTCATTGAGCGCCTGGCCTCAGAGCAGACCACCGAGGTGACGGTACAGCCGGTGCCAATTGAAAACGAGGAGATGAAAGGCCGCATCATCGGTAAAGAGGGGCGCAACATTCAGTCGTTTGAGAAAGCAACCGGTGTCGACGTTATCATCGACGAAACACCGGATGCCATCACTCTGTCGTCATTTGACCCAGTTCGCCGCCACGTTGCTTTTGTTGCCATGCAGAAGCTGTTAAAAGACGGCCGCATTCATCCAGGCCGCATTGAAGAGGTGGTCCAAAAAACCGAAGAAGAGGTGCAGACGGATATTAAAAAGGCCGGCGAAGATGCCGCCTACCGCGCTCAAGTGGTCGGATTGCCACCTGAGATCATCAAAGTGCTTGGACGATTAAAGTTCCGCACCTCCTACGGTCAAAACCAGCTGGAGCACGCCGTTGAGGTGTCAAACTTGGCTGGCATGATCGCTGAAGAGATTGGCGCCGATGTCAAAATTACCCGCCGGGCAGCCTTGTTGCACGACCTTGGCAAAGCGGTTGACCATGACGTGCCGGGCCCGCACCACCACATATCTGGTGATATCGCCCGCAAGTACGGCATCGATGAAGCGACTATTCATGCCATTATGGCTCACCACGACGACATTCCGGCCCAAACGGTCGAGGCCTTTGTGGTTAAAGCCGCAGACGGCATCTCTGGCGCCCGGCCGGGTGCTCGCCGCGAGTCGCTTGAGCGCTACCTGCAGCGCATGCGCGACCTCGAAAACGTCGTTAACTCCTTCACTGGCGTTGATAAGAGCTACGCTATTCAAGCCGGCCGAGAAGTGCGGGTGTTTGTCCGGCCGGACAACATTAACGATTTAGAGGCGGTTCGGCTGGCACGGCAAATTGCTGATAAGATTGAGGGAGAGCTGTCGTACCCTGGTCAAATCCGCGTCACCTTAATTCGCGAGACCCGTGCGATTGAATACGCGCGGTAACGCCGAGAGGGACACCCAACCAGCCTGTTACTTTCAGCATCGACAAATAAACACATACTAGAAAAGACGTAATGAAAATTCTCTTTATCGGTGATATTGTTGGTCGGCCGGGGCGCACGGCGGTTTCGGCTTTGCTGCCGGATTTGAAGGCCGAGTACGATCTCGACTTTGTTATTGCCAATGGCGAGAACTTAACCTCCGGCCGCGGTTTTAGCGCCGAAACAATTGCTGCAATGCAAAAGGCTGGTGTCGATTTCTTCACCATGGGCAACCATGTTTTTGCCAACAAAGACGCCTATCCGCTGCTTGATGACTCATCCCAGCCGATTGTCCGCCCGGCCAACTTAAGCCGATTGGCTCCGGGCAAGGGCGCCAAAATCATTGAAGTTGCCGGTAAACGGGTGTTGATTATTAATCTCATTTCGCCGCGTATCATGGCTGGCTACGTCGATTCGCCGTTTGAGGTGGCTGACGCTATTTTGGCCAAAGAGGCCGGCAAGTTCGACCTGGCCATAGTTGATTTTCATGCCGAATTCACCAGCGAGAAGGCCATTTTAGCTTGGCATCTTGACGGCCGGGTGAGCGCCGTCATTGGCACACACACGCACATTCCCACCGCCGACGCCAAAACACTGCCCAAAGGCACGGCCTTTATTACCGATGTTGGCATGGTCGGCCTGAAGTGGTCGTCCTTGGGCGTCGATATTGAACCGCTAGTCAAACAGGCGTTGACTGGCCTGCCTGAAAAGCACCAAATTGGCAGCGGCCCTGTTAGCTTTGCCGCGGTACTGCTTGAGTTATCCACAGATGGCACTACTGCCACGCAACTGCTCAAAGAGGTGGCCACGTGACGACCGTCCAGGCGCTAACCCAGGCTCTCCGTATCACGGAAGCTGAGGCAGAGATGGTTTTGACGCTCTGGGGACGACAGAAACAGCAGGAGCTGCTGAGTGAGCGGACGCTCGTGCTGCCTGGGCTGGCTGAGCTGAAACTTGATTTGAATGGGTTGCAGATGTGGCCAACTGATACGGCGAAACAATTGCTGCAGGTTGAATAATTTAGCATTCTTCGCTATTTTGGATGGGCTCGACGAAATGGTAATTTCAGCTCGTTAGCATGAAACTATCTGCTGTGTCGACAGGGCCGTACCTCTTTCACACAGCAGTTGGTAACAACCTGGCCTGCGGCCAGAACGTTGCCACCTGCTACCTATCCATACAACTCCAGTCACCAAGCTAGCGCTTGATGCCTGAAGTTGTCGGGGTGTGGCGCAGTTGGTAGCGCGCAGCGTTCGGGACGCTGAGGCCCGCGGTTCAAGTCCGCGCACCCCGACCACACTGGACAGGTTGGTCAGTTATATCCTTCATCGCGCTGTAACAAGGGCTAATTTCGGTGTTCAAATAGCCCGGATAGCTCCAGACCAGTCCTGGGGGGAATATTGAACACAGAAGCATTCGCTTCTGCTGAAGCATTGAATTGACGAATGTTTCCATTATTTTTAGC
>JBBRAU010000005.1:0-62527 GCA_038206475.1 Patescibacteria group bacterium | reverse complement strand
GCAGAAAGCTGCTTTCAACCCTCACGGGTTTCAAGCAGCCATAATCGAATACCTGCCGCACTACAATAACGAACGTCTGCACATTGGTCTTGACTTCCAAACACCACTCCAAGTGTTGCGAAGGTATTGATTAGGGAACGTATTGCAGACGGTTTTTGTCTGGTTTACACTAGATACGAACAAAGCAGAAACAAATACCGCTCTCTACCCGAACTTGTCCCCAGCCTTGTCCCCATGTGTATAACCCGTACATTATACGAATAGATTGCGTGTGACAGAGGTCCCGCTCTTCGCAAACGTACATAACAACCAACCCCGCAAATCAACGGTAACCACCCAAATAAGGAGGCGAATATGGAACCACTAACCAAACGTCAAAAAGAAATCTTAGATTTTATTCAGGATTTCTTGCGTGATCACGGCTACGCACCCAGCTTCAGAGAAATCGCCGAATATTTTGAATTGTCGTCTGTCTCAACCGTGGCCGAGCACATCAGCTCACTGAAGGGCAAAGGTTACTTGGAAAGCGAAGAGAACATGGCCCGCTCACTGCAATTGACCCCGGCCTTCGATGTCCAAACCTTCTCGATTCCCTTAATGGGCGCCATTGCCGCCGGCTCACCGATTGAGGCCATCCGCACCGCCGAAACCATCGATATCCCTCGTGACATGATGGGCAAGAACGTGTTTGCCTTACGAGTACGTGGTGACTCAATGGTCGACGACGGTATCTTAGACGGCGACTACGTCATTATTGAAAAAACCGATAATCCGCAAAATGGCGAAATTGTCGTGGCCTTAGTTGACGGCGACGCGGTCACCTTGAAGCGCTTCTACCGTGAAAAGGACCACATTCGGCTGCAGCCGAGGAACGCCAAGTACCAGCCTATTTTAACCACCAAAGTGGTGGTCCAGGGCCGTGTCAAGGGCGTCATCCGCAAGTTTCATATTGCATGATCACGCTGCCCGCGCTGCTGGTGTACGCCGTTCTGCTTCTGTTTGTGGTCGCTATCTTTTTACTGCGCCAGCTGCGACGCGACCACATTCGGTTACAATCCGAGCTTGAGTCGCTGCGTTTTGCTAAGCAGAGCCAATCAACCAAGTATGGTAAACTATCCGAACAGTTCATGCCGTTTCTGGATCACTACCCGTACAATCCGCAGAGCTTCCGTTTTATCGGCACACCAATTGACGGCATCCAATTTCAGGACGATAAAATTATCTTCATGGAGTTTAAAACCGGCGGCAGCCAGCTATCGGCCCTACAGCGACAAATAAAAAGTCTCATCCAAGCTGGCCAAGTCGAATGGGCCGAATTTGTCCTAAGAGAAGAAAACAAGTAAGACCCTATGCCGAAGCGCCAGAAAACTAACTATGCGTTTATTGATGGTCAGAATTTAGATCTAGCCGTTCGTAGCTTATTAGGCTGGAAACTTGATTGGCGTCGGTTTAGGGTGTACTTGCAAGAGAAGTATAACGTCGAAAAAGCCTACTATTTCATTGGCTATATAGAGGACAACAGTGTCCTCTGCGCTTCACTGTAAGAATCTGGCTATATTTTAATTTTTAAGCCAACGCTTGAACAGCAAGATGGGACCGTCAAAGGCAATTGCGATGCTGAACTGGTACTCCAGGCTATGATTGATTTCAAAAACTACGACAAAGCCGTTATTGTTTCCGGTGATGGGGACCTCACTTGCTTGGTGAGGTATCTATTAGAGCAGCAGAAATTGGAGCGAGTCATTATTCCTAACCAAAATAAATATTCGGCATTACTGCGAAAGGTGATTCGAGGTCAATACGGTGCTTTTCTCAATGGGCTTGAGAAAAAACTTGGCTACATAAAAAAGAAAATGACCCCTTAGGGAGCAACCCTTTTGGAGCCTTTTCATCGTAATTCTTTGTCAAATATATATTGAGGAGTACAAGCCTGTCAAGACAGTCGGAAGAGTAAGGACAAAACGAGGAGTCTCCTTGTCTAAAATTGTTCATTCCGCTGTGGCGAGCACCATGGACGGCCGCCCCTGCATGAATCCGAGAGAAAAAGACTGGCCGACGTCTCCTGAAGGCCAAATGGCGCCGAAGGTCTTAGCCAAGGTAGTTTATTTCGTTCGGCATGGCGAAAGCCAAGCCAATGTTGACTACGTTTATCGGGCTGGCGAATCTGAGCTAACAAGCGAGGCGTTGAGCAAACTGAGCAGTTAGCCGAACGGTTTCGGACGCTGCCGCTTGAGAAGATCATAACCAGTACGTACCGGCGGGCCCATGATACTGCCAAGGCAATTTCAGGGATAACCGGCGTTGCGGTAGAACCATCCGACGACCTCATGGAACAACGGCGGCCTAGCGCTACGCGTGGCAAATCCACCCGAAGCCCAGAGTGGGAAGCTGTCCAAACCGAGATTATCGAGCATTATCATGAGTCTGACTGGCATAACTCTGATGAGAAAAATTTTGTGGATACGAAAATACAGGCAAAACGCGTCATTGGTTTACTGAATACTCTGCCACACAAGCATATTGCTGTCGTCAGTCACGGTCGTTTCCTGCGCTATTTGGTTGGCCTGATCATGCTCGAGGACCACTTCTCAAGTTACACTCACGAACAATTTCTGATGCACACGGTTTTAGGTAACACCGGCATGACTATCTGCGAGCAAGATAATACCGGACGTTGGCGCTTAGTGACTTGGAACGACCAGGCGCATCTGGCAGAGTAAACTACCACGCTATTTGTCCGTTTCGTGCTTTATGGGTAATAATAGCGGACATATGTCAAGATTTACTACCGACTTTTTTCTGCAAGATCCGGTCTCGGTCGCCCGTGGCCTAGTTGGCAGTATGCTCTGGCGGCAATTGCCGACCGGACAAAAAGTAGGCAACCGAATAGTGGAAACCGAAGCCTATTGGGGCGAGCAGGACTTAGCTTGTCACGCCCGTTTTGGCCGGACGAAGCGTAGCGAACCGTTGTACGGACCACCCGGCCGTGCCTACATTTATCTCATCTACGGCATGTACTGGCTACTGAATGTAGTGACTGAAATTGAGGGCCAACCGTCGGCCGTGCTCATTCGTGCTTTAGAGCCGACAACTGAGACATCTCTCGTGAGCGATTCAGGCTGTCTCAGTGGCCCCGGCAAGCTCACCCGTGCGCTGCAGATAGACCAAGCGCTTAGTGGCTGCGATATGACTCATGGCACAGAGTTGTGGCTTGAGCCCGCCCGGATGCCACAGCAGGTTATTGCTACGCCACGCATCGGTGTTGAGTATGCGGGCCAATGGGCCAAGAAACCTTGGCGGTTCGCGGATCCGGTTTCTATATGTCTCAGCCGGCCAATATAGCTCCGGTTTTTGTTACCAGGCCATTCCGGCTATCATAAGCCTATGGTCAAATCTTTTGATATCCAACCGGCTCCGCGTCCATCTGGCAAGAAGCCGGTGAGGAGGGAGAAGCCGGCCAAGGTGGTGCTTGCTACTGATCCCGAGCTGACTGCGCCGGCAATCAAGCCTGTCGCCAAACCGGCAAAAAAGGTCGAACCCCGGGTTATTGAGGTGCCACCTCCAATGGCTGATCCAGAAAATTTCACCTCCAGCTTTGCCCCGGCTATGCATAAAGGCCAACGCCGGATTGCTTGGCTGAATATTGCCCTGTTTGTTGGCGTTTTATTATTTGCCAGCGTCGCCGGAGGGCAGCTCTACCGTCAATCAAAAAACAAGTCAGTTGTAGGTACCATCAGCCAATCGCCAGTTCCGACCCTGTCAAGCACACTTGGCAACATTGGTGTGACGTCGCCCTCGCCGTCAGTCAATCCGTCAGTATCGTCCAGCCCCAGCCCGTCGCCTTCGCCGTCCGAAAGCCCAAGCGCGGCACCAACTCCACCGGCCGCCTCACCAACTCCAGACGCGCCAGCTGCGCTCAGCAAGAGCCAGGTGAGTGTCCAGGTGTTAAATGGCAACGGCCAAACCGGTCAGGCTAGCACCGTGGCGGCCAACCTTAAAAAAGATGGCTACGTCAACGTTAAAGTCGGTAACGCCCGTAGCTTCACCTTTGCTTCAACAATCATCTACTACCAATCCGGCCGACTGGACGAAGCGAAAGCGTTAAAAACTGCCTACGGCAAGGCGGCCAAACTCGAGGAATCATCAATCTCTTCGACCCTCCAGCTCGTTCTTGGCAAAAGCTAGGTCGCCATTACGAGCTTCTCGCGCTCGACAATTTTGCATATAAAAAAGAGCTCCTTCGGCAGAAGCTCGTGGCCTTTGGAGTGTTAGAACTAATCAGAAACTATTCTCTCCTCCCGATGGTTGTACATAGATGAGTGCAGCAAGCCAGATGCGAGTAAGGGGAGCTCGTATCCAGCTTGCTACACTCAGTTGTGAGGACAGTGTGGGAGGCACCCTATTTTCCCGAAGCAACAAGTTGCTCTGGGGGCCCCATTTTCACGCGAATAAAATATGCAAATATATAATGCGTGGTTGCTGGGGGATGCCCCTCGCGCTGCCCTCGAAATGTCAAGCTCAATTATTACTAATATTATAGCAAGTATTGTACATTATGTCAATACCAACACGCTTGAATTACGCTTAAACCACGCCTACACTGGAAGACATGTGTATTCTTATTGTCACTGACTTGCACAGCCAACAGATGGTCCTGGCGCCGCTAGCCTCCACCGTGGCTCGCCGGCAAATTGAGGCCGTTTTGTGCTTGGGTGATTTGACGATTCATAGCCCGTCGGCCGGACCGTATACCCAGCGTTTTTTAGCCGCCTGCGGCTACGACAGGCGACCGGTGCTGTGTATCTCCGGCAATAACGATGACCCGGCCAGTTTGGTTGTTTTGGTTGAGGCCGGCTGTCTTTTGGATAACGCAGAGCAGACGCTCGCCAGCGGCCAACGGGTGGTGGGCCTAGGCTACCGAGCGGGAGAGCAGCCGTTTCGGCCGCGCCTGGCTGGCAGTATTTTGCTAACGCACGTGCCTCCGCGGCAGGGGAGCGTGCCGCCTGGCTTGGCCGACATGCCAACCTGGCACCTCTCCGGCCATCTGCACAGCTTAGAACGTATTTGGCAGATGGGCCAAACCACGGTTGTCCAAGTGCCATCCGCCATGAACCTGCGCGCGGCGGTGCTGGACACCGAAGCAAGGACGCTGCAATTTATCGACCTCGGCTGAAGGCAAACTCATCCATCAAAAGCGGACTACGCTCGTAGTCCATGTTGTCGGGCGAGGATACCACTGTGTCATCAGGTTCATTCATTAGCTTCTCCTCTCAATGAACGTAGAAACATTTTTTTGACACGTATAAATGCGTTTGTCAACATTCGTACATGTTATGGATTACTGCTTTGACTTGCTGAAGTAAAACAGCTTGATCATCCGCCAACAATGTCGCACGCTGCTCGCCGATCATCGGGGCGTTGGATGCTAGGCCATAAAAAACGAAAATCATACCTTGCACAGAGCGCTGAATGTCGTTTTCTTCCTGCCAGTTTTCTGAATAATCATGTACTGCTGTAATTTCTTGGTGGCAGCATACAACGTGTTGCCGTTGTGCGAATCTACCCCAATGCCCATTTGACCAATGTTCTCTTTAAGCTGCTCATCTTCTTGGCTAATTGTGACAGGCAAGACCCGGCGACGTCCTCAAGTATTGTGTGCAGTCGCTCGGTCTCGACCTTCTTACGCTGTTCGCCGAATCCTGGCGCAAACGGTAAATATATCTTCGGGGATTGATCCTCTGAGCTGGTGCGATCAAAAGTCGGCTCACTGTTTGTAGACACATACCCACGCTAGTCTAAGACATTTTTATCGCCAGGGGCAAGCAAAAATCCCCGAGCTTGCGCCCGGGGATTTTTTACCGTGGTTACCAACTTTTGCGGACGAGGGCCGACACAACGTGCCAGGTTATTACCCACCGAAGTGGGCAAGGTTCTGGCGCTTTGCGCCAGGTTATTTACCCACCGATTCCGGCGGCAACACGCTTGACCATGTCCACGTATGACCACGAATGGTTATAGGCGAACAAAGCCTGGTCGACATTACTCTGGCCACCAGCCGCGGCCAGGTAATGCGCCGCCGTCAGTACGGCGTCGGAGACATCGTGAATAGACGCCACACCGTCACCGTCACCATCGAGCGCGTATTTGCGGAAAGTCGATGGCAAAAACTGCATTGGTCCGCTGGCGCCAGACGAGTTCGAACGGCAGTTGGCGCTGCACTTCCCGGTCTCTACTTGGTGCACCGCTTCCAAAATTTGCCAATTCAGGCCGAATTGTGCGGCGGCAGCTTGGTAGAGGCCACGCAAACTGGAGTACGACAACGCTTGGGCGTTACTTGGCACTTCAGCACGGCCAACCGTGCTGCGGTTGGCGCTGGTGCGCTCCAGCCGAGCGGCGGCGTCAGCCTGAGCCGCTGCCTGGGCACGCGCTACCTCGGCCTCTTGGGCCTCAGCTGAGCGGCTTTTGACCGCCACGACCGCAATCGGTTGGGGCGTGGTTACGGCCAACCGGTTTGGCAGCGAGCGCAGCTCGTGGTTTGACGCGTCGCTGGCGGGCTTGCTGGCGACGGGGATAACCGCCGCTGAGCCAACCGCTAAAATGAGCACCACCAGGCTGTGTCGCAATACCGACCAGCCATTTTTACGCAAAACGACTGCGGCGGCCTGACCACGAGTGGCCAGACTGTCAAAGATACGTGTTAAGGTACTTTTAGCCCAAGTGAAACGAAGTTTCAATTGGGTACCCATTTGTCCCACCTTAGCGAGTCGCGCAGAAACAATGCGCTTCTGGCGGCTGCCCCCAAACGGAATACTCAGCGTGAGCATCCGCTTGTAGCGGAGATACATATTGACTTTTAAAGCCTTTCTGTCGTTTTGCACGACTGTTTGAGGGTATCATAATGGCCAGATAAGTCAATATCTACAGGCGTGAACAGACAAATAGAGGCTCTGGCGTAGGCGTGAGATTGCTTGAGTTATAATAAAACGCCTGGCATACTGCCAGGCATAAAAGGGGAAGTGAAAATTACAATTTCACGCTTCGGCACCGGTTAGAAGTACCGGACCTCCGGATTGACCCGGAGGATCTTGAAGAGCTCAAAAATATTTACTTCTTCTCGAATCTCCTCCTGGACATTCTTAAGCACGTGGAACGTGTGCCCTCCAGAGCCGCTACGTACGCACCCTCCACGAGGCCAAGCCGTCAGCCTGCCCGGAGTACTTCGGTGGCATTGTGGCGCCGCGCCCGGACGCAGCTCTAGCGTCGATACCAAAACGCCGGGATTATTCAGTTTTATTTTTCCTTTCCCCCTTCGCTTTCAGACGAGAGACGGTTACAATGCGGGCAGATGGAGGAAGCACGCACAAACGATTGGTTGGCCACCAAACTGGCTTGGCTTTGGCAAAGCTATTTTGTTGATGTGTCAAAACCGAATGACGTGTACGTACGTTTTGGCCGCTGCTCAAAAACACGGCTGGGCTCAATTCAACTCATGCGCAGCCAAAAACTCAAAGGGGCCAGTGTTATCACCCTGTCTGGCTATATGCGCGATGGGCGCATCCCTGACGTGGTGCTGGATGCCGTGCTGGCCCACGAACTGGTCCACTACAGCCACGGCTTTCAGTCGCCGCTGCCTCAGTTGTGCCGTTACCCGCATCAGGGTGGCATCGTAGATAAAGAAATTAAACGGCGCGGCTTGGGGCCAGCGCTAAAAGAGCAAAAAGCCTGGGTTAAGACTAATTGGCTGCCAATTATCAACACTATCCGCTAACGAACGGATGTGAGGAGTCGCCATGAACGAGTGTATATTTTGCGCTATCACTGCCGGCCAGTCGCCGGCGACAATCGAGTACCAAGACGCTGACATAGCGGCCTTTCGTGACACCAATCCGCAGACGCCCACGCACATTATCATTATCCCGGTCAGACATATTGCCGATTTGCTCGGCGCCACCGAAGCCGATATGCCGACTTTGGGCAAAATGCTGATGGTGGCTAAGCAACTGGCCGACAAAGAGAATTTAAATGATAACGGCTACCGCGTCGTGATTAATCAGGGCTTGCATGCCGGCCAAATGGTGGACCACCTGCACTTGCACCTGCTCGGTGGCAAAGAACTCGGCCCGATCGCCTAGAAGCAACGTCTGCTTGACACATCTTTCATATGGGAGCATAAATAAGCTCAACTTCACCTCCAAGAGCGTTCGCAGTGAAGGACAGTTCCTGGCGCCACCTGTTTCTCCGGTGGCGCCTTTTTTGTACCGTAGGTGCCAGGGAACAGCTTTTTAGAGCCCGTTTATTGGCTTGAAACAATTGGCAGGTTATGCTAATCTCTGTTGTATATGACCACCAATAACGACGTCCAAGCCCGCGACAACGAACGGCCAGATGTAGTACTGCGCCGCTTTAATCGCGTTGTCCAAGAGAGCGGCCTAGCCCGTACGGTTAAGTTTATTCGCTACTTTCAGAAGCCAATCACCCGCCGCTTCCGCCGCGCCTCGGCCATTCGCAAAGCCGCCACCCGCCAATCTCGCCGCGGCTACTAACACAAAAAGGCGCGCAAGCACCTTTTTTTGTTTCAATACACATCCGCTACTTGCAGCGCACATAACCATACGAGAAAATAAACCCATGAGCTTACAAATTCAACTTTCAACTGACCTGATTGCCGCCATGAAAGCCGGCGAGACCGCCAAAGTCTCTACTCTTCGTATGCTTCAGGCTGCCCTTAAAAACGAGGAGATTAAGAGCAAATCGGAATTGGCTGAGCCACAAGTCGCTGCCATTATCAAAAAACAGATTGAACAGCTCAAGGACAGCATCAGTTTTGCCGAAAAGGTCGGCCGCACTGACACGGCGATCGCTGACCAAGCCGCCGTTGACCAGCTGCAGCAGTATCTGCCGGCCGAACTGTCAGACACAGAGCTTGAGATCATCGTCTCAGATGTTTTGGCCGATACCGACAACCGTGATTTTGGTCCACTGATGGGTCAGGTTATGAAAGCGGTAGCTGGCCGAGCCGGTGGCGACCGCGTCACCGTCATTCTTAGAGCCAAACTCGCCGTCTAGCGGCCCTCCATGTTTGGTCGAGGTACTCGTGCCCTCCTGCTGTTCATCCTGGGCCTATCGCTCATCCATCTCGTTATTTTAGCGCCCTTGACCTTGTGGGCACTCGACCAAGCCGGCCAGCTTTCACGCGGCTTGGGCTGGCTGGCGGTAACCATCCTGCTGGACAGTCTTGTTGTGTCGCTGCTGTTTATCTTTTCCTCCCGCGTCTTTTCCGACTACTTGGCTACTTTTCGCCGCCTGCTACGCCTGGAGAGCCTGTCACATCCGCTGCTCGTGCGTCTGTCGGTGGAAGCGCCTGGCACCTACCACCATTCGCTCAACCTAGCCAACCTGTGCTACGCCGCTGCTCGGTCTATTCAGGCTGACGCTCTGCTCGTTCGTGTCGGTGCTTACTACCACGACATTGGCAAACTGAAGCACCCAGAATTTTTCACCGAAAACCAGGCTAAATCAGACAATCCGCATGACGCACTTGATCCGCGCCAGTCGGCCGAGATGATCAAGCAGCACGTAAAGGGCGGCAAGGCTTTGGCCGCGGCCTACAAATTGCCGCCAGAGGTCATCGCCTTCATCGCCGAGCACCACGGCACGACTGAAATTACCTATTTTAAACACCGCGCCAAAGAGTGGGTGGCCGCCGGCAAGCTGGAGTGGGTGCGCGAGTCCGATTTTCGTTACGACGGGCCCAAACCGCAGAGCCGCGAAACGGCCATCTTGATGCTGGCCGATGCGATTGAGGCTCGCGCTCGCGCCCTCGCGGAGATCACCGAGCCAACCATCCGCGAGGTCGTCGAGGCAACGATCGAGGCGCGCAAGACAGAGGGGGAGTTGGCCGAGTCGCACTTATCTGATCTAGATCTCACTAATCTGTCTGAGGCTTTTACCAATGCGCTGTTGCCGGTGTTTCACCGCCGCATCAGTTACCCGAAAGTGTCAGTGCTGCAACAAACAGCCAAGCGGGTGATGCAAGCCAGTAAACCGAAACACCGTGATTGAGCTGGCGGGTATTGTGCCGGACGAGGTCCAGTCAACCGCGGTTGAGACGCTAGTGTCTTGCGTGACGGCCAAGCTATTGCCGGAGCAACCGACGGCACTGTCGATCCATTTCGTCAGCCCAGTCGAAGTTGCCACGTTAAACGAGACACACCTGCAGCATAGTGGGCCAACCGATGTACTGTCCTTTCCGGTTGCCGCCATCCCTGGCGCCGTCGAACGTCAGCTTGGCGACATTGTCATTTGCCCCGAAGTGGCCATCAATAGGGGAGAGCCGATGCTTTTTTTAGTCCACCACGGTTTACTACACCTACTAGGCTATGATCATCACACCGACCCTACTGCTTGGACCGAGGTATACCAGGCAAGCAAAAACTGTCTGGGAAACGTTGACCTCTCCGCCTTGCCCAACCAAGTCCAAACAATCGGATTTGAAGCCTAAACATTGACATTATTAAGTATTGCATGTAATTATTACATCGGCATTCGTGCCGATTTGTTTTTTGGCAACACGGAAGCGCCACTTTGACTCTGGAAAGGGGTCGACAGATGGTTAGTCGCACAAGGGTACTGAGGATCGGCACCCACCAACGTCCGCATCTGGACGAGGTTCTCGGGTACTGGATGCTCCAAAAGTTCGGAGGCAAGCAGTTTCCGGGCGTCGAAACGGCAGGGCTGGTATTCGGCCAGTTCGACGGCAAGTCTGCAGCGCAGTGGGAAGCAGAAGGCGCGCTACTACTCGGTGTCGGCGGTGGTCGGTTCGACGAACACAACCGTCCAGGCAAAGAGCGAGACGAGGCACACAGCTCAGCGTCCCTGGTTTTCCGTGAGCTTCGGCTGTACGAAAATCGCGCTCTGGACCAGATCGTCGATTACGTCAGCCGCGTCGACACGAAAGGCGGGGCTGGACCGCTCGACCTGGGCAGGCTCGCCCAAAAGATGTTCGTCCTTGAACGCGATCCTAAGGACGTCATCGACTTTATGATCACTGGCATCGAGGTGGAATACGCCTCGCTGACCCACTACTACCTAGAGTGCGCTCGCCTGTTTGCTGCCGCAGCGAAAAGGAGTTTCATCGGACTGCCCAACGGCTCAACCGGCAAGCTGGCCGTCGTCGAAATCGCTGACCCGCAGATCGCCAGCTATGCACGGAAAGAAGGGGACATGTCGGTGGTGGTACTGCGTAATCCGCAGACCGGCTGGATCCAGATTTTCCGCAACCCCCGCCAGGGTGTCTGCCTGGACACCGTCGTCAAGCACCTGCGCATCCAGGAGCGGGCAGCCAAGGGGCTTGAGCAGCCACTACCCGTTGCCGTGCTGACCGAAGAAGGGACAGTCGCGGGTGCCGAGGAGTGGTACTACGACAAACCGAGTGGCAATATCTTCAACGGCACGCCCAGTTACCCGGACACGCCGCTGACCAGCTTGGAGCTCAAAGACGTGGTGGGCATCATCTACCACGCCATGAACCCCGCCACCATGAACAAGCCCTACCGTCCCTCCAAACAGTAGGGCGTCGGAAACATAGCGCGTCTTGCCTGCCGCCCGGAGTATCCCTCCGGGCTTTTTATTATTGACAAGCGGACAAGTCCGTTTTAGCCACAGGCAATGCTACCGCGACCGCAGGATAGTAGGCCACACAGGCTTCGTCTGTCTTTCACTAATACTTGCCCGCCAAACGTTAGCGATAAAAGACGTCACTGCGGATCAGCACCGCCAGGACTATGCTCGACACTCCCAAAGGAGGGCCTGAATCTACATACCCGGCTGTAGAGACAGGTCGGCCCAATAATGCCGGAATCACTCCCTGTGCACCGCGCACAGGGAGTCACTTTTTTATCCGGCTTTTCGCTTCAGGCCAATCAGGCTATGCTATGGGTATATGGATTTGAAGAAGTTCATCCGCTCGTTCGGCTACGCCCTGCAGGGCATCCTGACATTGCTCAAAACGGAGCAGAACGCCCGGGTTCACTTTACGGTCGGCATTACAGTTGGCGCCCTAGCCTATCTTTTTGGCGTTAATCATCTCGAAGCAGCCGTGTTGTTCTTCGCCGTCGCTTTGGTGTTCATTGTCGAAATCACCAATACGGCTATCGAGAAGCTGCTGGATTTAGTTCACCCCGAAAACCACCGCCAGGTGGCTTTTATTAAAGATGCTATGGCCGGCGCCACCTTTATTGCCGCCATCATCGCTGCCGTGGTCGGTTTTCTGACCTTCTGGCCGTACCTAGCTCGTCTCAAGCCCAGCAGCCTACCAAGCCCCCTACCGCAAGTCGAAAGCACGGCCATTGGCTTTAGCCACCAGAAGCAAGAAAGCTTGCTGGGAGACCGCACTGCAAACACGCTCTTTACCACCAGGGGCCAATACGCGAATGACCGACGCTTAAATGCTTCGCAACCAGCCGGAAGCCGTATACAATACATGTAATGGTGCTATCCCAATTTCTTTCTGATGCCAAGTAAACGCAGCGCGATCGTTGGCATCGACATCGGTTCTAGTAAGGTGGCGGTTTGCGTTGGTACGCGAACCGAAATTGGCGTTGACATTATTGGCCTCGGTCAAAGCCCTTCATTTGGCATCCGCAAAGGGATGGTGGTTGATATTGAAGAGACCGTTTCCTCTATTGGCGCCGCTTTAGAAGAAGCGGAGCGCATGTCCGGCGTTGCGCTCACCGACGCTTACGTTGGCTTAAATGGCACCCACGTTAGCTCGGTGCTGTCTAAAGGCGTGATCGCTGTTTCGCGGGCCGACGGCGACATTACGGCCCAAGATGTGGATCGCGTGATTGAGGCCGCCCGAGCTATTCCAGCCCACCCCAACCGCGAGATTATTCACGTCATCCCCAAAAGCTTTACCATTGACGGTCAAGAAGGCATCCGCGATCCGATCGGCATGAGTGGTACTCGGCTGGAGGTTGAAGCGCACGTTATCTCTGGCTCAATCAATGCCATTAAAAACATTACTACTTGCGTCACACGGGCCGGCCTGCACATTAATGGCCTGGTTTACACACCGCTCGCAACAGCAAACCTGCTGTTGACCAAGCGCCAAAAAGAAATTGGCGTAGCCTTGATTGACATCGGCGCCAACTCAACCAGCCTAACCATTTTTGAAGAGGGCGATATTTTACACACTGTCTTTTTGCCAGTTGGCTCCGCCCACATCACCAACGACTTAGCCATCGGCTTAAAAACGACCATTGATACCGCTGAGTTGGTTAAAATTAAATACGGCTCAGCCATGCCAGAACGCATCTCCGAAAAAACTATTATCGACCTGGCCAAATTTGATAAAAATGACGATCAGGTAACTGAGGCCCGTTTTGTGGCTGAGATTATCGAGGCTCGGCTGTCAGAGATATTCCTGATGGTGCGCGATGAACTGCAAAAAGTGGAAAAAGAGGGGATGCTTCCGGCAGGGATTGTCCTGACTGGTTCCGGCGCCAAGCTGGACGGTGTGGTGGAGCTGTGCAAAGAGTCGCTAAAGCTGCCGGCTCAAATTGGCCAACCCGCAGTAGACCTGTCGGGCATGATTGATAAAGCCGATGACCCGGTGTACGCCACCGCCGTTGGCCTGATGATGTGGGGACTGGACGACGCTGGCGTGCAAGCCCAAAGTTTTCATGCCGTCGGCAAGGGCAACGCTGCCCTTTCAGGCGTGATAGATAAAGTCACCGGCATGTTTAAGCATTTCTTGCCATAAAGCTCACTCACTCATTGCGCGTATTAATAGCCTCACGCAGGCTATTTTTTACAGTGCTTCACTATCAATATGTATATGAAACTTTTGCGCCACAATAGCGTTGACGAGGCATGATATACTGGAGACACATATCAACTTCATTGCACCAGGCTTGAAGTCTTGCTATGCCTGAAACAAGAGTTTTAAGGAGAACGCCGTGCCCAAAAAAAGCAGCTTAGGAGAAGGCGACGTTAACGGGGCAATCCCGTACCTTGGAGGAACCGTCTATATGGATTCAACCAAACGCGACACGGCCAGTATTGCCCGTATTAAAGTGGTAGGTGTTGGCGGCGGCGGCTCAAGTGCCGTCCAACGCATGATCTCCTCGCGCCTACGCGGCGTAGAGTTTGTGGCTATTAACTCCGATGCCCAGGACTTAGCCGTCAACGACGCCCCGACCAAAATTCACATCGGCCGGGAAACCACGCGCGGACTGGGTGCCGGCGCTGACCCGGAACTTGGGCGCAAAGCCGCTGAAGAAAATAAAGAAGAGCTATATGAGGCGATGAAAAACTCGGACATGGTATTTGTGACCTGCGGCATGGGTGGCGGTACTGGCACCGGGGCGGCCCCATTTGTGGCCGGCATCGCCAAAGAGTTGGGTGCGCTGACTGTCGGCGTGGTCACCAAGCCATTTAGTTTTGAAGGCGCCCGCCGCAAGAGAATGGCTGAGCTGGGTATCCAGGAACTGCGGGACAAAGTTGACACCTTGATTACCATTCCGAACGACCGCCTACTGCAAGTCATCGATAAAAAAACCTCGTTGTTTGACGCCTTCGGCATTGTTGACGACGTGCTGCGCCAAGGTGTACAAGGCATTTCAGACCTAATCACCTTGCACGGCTTAATTAACGTGGACTTTGCAGACGTGCGAGCCATTATGCAAGACGCCGGCAGCGCCCTAATGGGTATTGGCCTTGGCTCCGGCGATAACCGCGCCATTGAGGCTGCCCGAGCAGCCATTGAGTCTCCGCTCCTGGAACTGTCAATCGATGGCGCCAAGGGTATTTTGTTCAATATTACCGGCGGTGCCGACATGGGCATGTACGAAATTGAAGAGGCCTCTAAGGCCATCACAGAGGCGGCCGATGAAGACGCCAATATTATCTTTGGCGCAACTATTGATGAGGCTATGCAAGGCGAAATTAAAATTACCGTCATCGCCACCGGCTTTGACGCTGAAGAGAAGCGGCCAATTCGCAAACTGACCTCGCCGGCCTCGGCGAATCTGTCACGGCAGCCGCAAATGGCGCCGACCCAAACCGGTTTCGGCCACTACGTTAATCAGCCATCACCGATTCGGCGTGAAGAGCAGCAGCCGGTTAATCCCTACGCTTCACGCAGCAGCTCGCTGCCCGAGGTGCCACCGGCGGCCAAAAAAAGCCCCTTCCACCCCTTCCGGCCAATGCCAAATGATCCGCCGCCGCAGCCCGAGCCACCGCAACCAGTTTACCCCACCGCCCGGCCCTACGACGTCGCCTCGCCTGAGCCGTCCTCAGCCTATGATGCCATGCAGCAAGACCCAGACGTTGAAGAAGATACTTCCGAGCTGGACGTGCCTGTCTTTATCCGCCGTAAACTGAAGTAAGCGACGGGCAAGCTTATGGCATGGGCTTCCTCCCGTAAGCTCTAGGCGCGCTCCCTCACCGCCAGGGCATTCTGACGATCAGGGTCATATATCATTCTCGGCGTAGACAATGTTTATATACGAGCCACGTGTAGCCGGCACAGCAAACCCATAAACGCTTTGTTACAAACAAAACAGCCAAAAATGATTGTGCCCTACTCTTTGTGGCGTGCCCAATATTGACATACTTGTTTTATAGTGTCATCAATACATAATAAAGCTGCACATCGGGAGTGCAATCCACCTGAACAACTTCTCGACACTTGCCCGAAGTGTCACCGTCTTAGCAGGAGAACAGGCATGCGCCTATTCCGGCGTATCAGAAGGATGCACACCGCGAGTAAGATACTGCTCGGGGGAGTGCTTGGATGCGTGGCCACGTTGGCCACGCAGGCCACGCTGGACACCATGTTCGTCCCGGATCATAAGGGCGAGCCCCAGGGCTCAACCGCTCTGGTAGTGCCCGATTTACCCCCTGGGCCCTTCAGTTTCACCCTAGTCTGGACAAACTCCTGGCCTAAACTTGTCAGCACCGTTCAGACGACTGCGCTGAAAGTATTAATGGAAGGAGGAGCATATGGCCAAAAATCGCGATACTCACGGTCCAGCCAAGCGGGCTGAGCGGCAGGTGCAGATTTCCGGTAAGCTGCCGTTTCACCGGCTGCCGCCAAAAAAGCAGCACCAACATTACCCTCAGAATGAGACGCATTCTGCGGGAGCCATCAAGCCGGTTGATTCCGCGCTGGCTCGCGGCCACTAACCCAAAAGGCGCCTACCGGCGTCTTTTTTGCCTGCCTAAGGCCTTATTTTCTGCTACGGTAAAAACTGACAAGAAGCGATGAACGCTGCTTTTTCAAGTAGAAAGGATGTGATGAAGATCACTGATATCCACGCCCGCGAGATCCTTGATTCGCGCGGCAACCCAACCGTTGAGGCTGAGGTGCATTTGGAGGACGGCGGCTTTGGTCGGGCGACGGTGCCGTCGGGCGCCTCAACTGGCACCAATGAGGCGGTTGAGCTTCGCGACGGCGATCCAAAACGCTACGGCGGCAAAGGTGTCTTAAAAGCCGTGGCGAACGTCAACGATGCAATCAAAGAGGCTCTGCTCGGCTTTGACGCGACCAATCAGTCCGACTTGGATAAAAAACTGATCGAGCTCGACGGCACGCCAACAAAGTCGCGACTTGGCGCCAATGCCATTCTGGCCGTTTCGCTGGCTACCGCTCACGCGGTTGCTGCAGCAACCGATACGCCGCTTTATGCCTACGCCGCCAAACTGGCCGGGCAGGGGAAGGTAAGTATCCTACCGGTGCCGATGATGAATATCATCAACGGCGGCAAACACGCCGCCGGCTCAACCGATATTCAAGAATTTATGATTATGCCGGTTGGCGCCAAGAGCTTTACCCAGGCACTACAGATGGGTGCCGAGGTGTTTCACACTCTGGCCAAAGTATTGACCAAGAGCGGCTACGGCACCACTGTGGGCGATGAAGGCGGCTACGCCCCGCACGTCAAGCAGGGCAACGCCGAGGCTTTGGAGCTGATTAGTCAAGCCGTCACACAAACCGGCTACACGCTCGGCCAAGATATTGTCTTGGCGCTGGACGTGGCCGCCTCAGAGCTTTACCGGGATGGCACGTACCATCTAGCTACCGAAAGCCGTGACCTTTCCAGCGAGGAAATGGTTGATTGGCTCAGCGAATTGACCGAAAAGTATCCCATTGCTTCGATTGAAGATGGTCTGGCCGAAGATGACTGGGCCGGCTGGCAGCAGTTGACCGCCAAGCTGGGCGACAAGATTCAGTTGGTTGGCGACGACTTGCTAGTGACCAACGTTGATTTCTTGAGGCGGGGGATTGCCGACAAAGCGGCCAATGCCATTTTGGTCAAGCCGAACCAAATCGGCACACTGTCAGAGACGATTGCCGCCGTTACAATGGCCCAAACCGCCGGCTGGAACGCCGTTATGTCGCACCGCTCCGGCGAAACCGAGGACACGACCATTGCCCACCTGGCGGTTGGCCTGGCCACAAAGCAAATTAAAACCGGCTCGCTGTCGCGCACTGACCGTGTGGCCAAATATAATGAGTTGCTGCGCATCGAAGAAGAACTTGGCGAGCAGGCTATCTTCCCAGGTAATTCAATCTTCGAAAGGCGTTAACATGGCCTATTTAGTGTTAGTCCGCCACGGCGTTTCGGAATGGAACACGCTAGGGAAGTGGACCGGCTGGACGGACACCTCGCTGACCGAGGCGGGCCGCGAAGAGGCCAGGCGGGCCGCGGAAGGTCTGCGCGACCTGACGCTGCACAAAGCCTACGTGTCAGACTTAGCACGGGCACAGCAAACACTGGAAGAGATTAAACATGCCTTAAGCCATACCGAGCTTGAAACGGTGGTGGCACCAGAGATAAAAGAGCGCCATTACGGCATCTACACCGGCAAAAATAAGTGGGAAGCCAAAGAGACGTTGGGCGACGAGGAGTTTACCAACGTTCGTCGTGCTTGGAACCACCCAATTCCAGAAGGCGAAAGCTTGAAGCAGGTACATGACCGCGTCGTGCCGCACTACGAACAGCACATTCTGACCGACTTGAAAGCCGGCAAAAATGTCATCATCGCTGGCCACGGCAACTCTTTGCGTGCCTTAATGAAACATTTAGAGGGTATCGCCGATGACGATATTGCCAACCACGAAATTGGCACCGGCGAGGTGCACATGTACGAAATTGATGAGAACGGTACGGTAATTGGCAAAGAGATCCGCGTCAAAAACGAAAAAAAGGTTTGACGTTTCCGAAAAAAGCGTGCATACAAAGAGTGTCTTCGGACGCTTTTTGTTTTGCACCTTCGAGAGGAAGGAGAGGTCGATGGACGCCAGCAATTGCCAAAGCTCACTTCACGGCGAAGCGTATATCGAGCAAGTCGTAAAACCGATGCTCGGTCGCTACAAAAACCCACTGGACCAGATTTCGGTCTACGCTGAGCACTTGTCTGATCGCGCCAACAGGCTGAGCGGCGGCGTCGAAAGAAGCTATCTGACCGAAATCACCCGGATCACCGCGGGGTGGGAGCAGGCGATTAATGCCAATCGCAAAGTGGACAACTACGCCCAAGCAACGCTAGTCATCCTGACCAATCTGGCACGCTTAATCCCGTCCGATATGGATCACTGGTACTGTCTCCAGGCCAAACGCTTGATCGTGGATGTGTATACGCGGACGTCGCCTAGCAGGCCGATCTCCTCGCCGCACATGCTGTTCGGTGGATTCGGAGGCGAGTGAACGCCCTACAGCCTGGCCAAATAAGGCCAGGTTTTTTTATATTGTCATTATATTGTCCGTTACGCTTTGATGTCATCCGCATACGAATAATAGCTTAATAATGTCTTGTCAATTTTGGGCATAACAAAACTGAAAAAGCAGTGGTTTGGGCAGATTGTCAGAAACGCTTAGTCTGGGATAGTAGAGAAGGAAAACCAACGGCTGCCCTCCGCCACACTCTCTTGCTTCACAAAGAGGGAGTACTCCGGTCGCAGCAGGCCAAAGTAACGGGGCCCGCTCAATTGTCGTGATTAGAGCGGGTAAAGGAGGGACATGCCACGAACCGCGCGCACCAAAATAGCCGCCGTAAACAAAGCCACGGAGCCGGAGTATATTTTTTCCGGCGATAACTCGCTGTCGTCAATCGGCGAGAAGATTTTTCTTGATCGCTACGCCTTAAAGGACGGTACCAAAAAGAGCCTCAAGGTAGGGGACACGGTGGTCGTCTGCACAGACACCAAAACCGGCCGACGAGAAATTGGCCTGGTTGCCCAACACCTCGGTGAGAATATCACGGTTGAGCTGCGTGACGGCACTATTATCGAGCGTCTGCTTGAGCACATTGACGTGCCAGTCGAAACGAAGCCGGTCGAAATGATGGCTAGAGTTGCTCGCGGTATCGCGAGCGTAGAAGCCACACCAGAAGGCCAAACGACCTGGGAAAACAACTTCCGCTGGCTACTGGACGGCTACAAGTTTGTGCCGGCTGGCCGTATTTTAACCACCGCCGGCTCCAGCCAAAAGTTGACCTGCTACAACTGCTACGTTATCCCTAGCCCACACGATTCGCGCGGCGGCATTTTGCAGACGCTGTCGCAGATGAACGAAATTTTCTCCCGCGGCGGCGGCGTCGGCATTAACCTCTCCTCGCTGCGCCCCCGCTACGCTTACGTCAAAGGAGTCAACGGCCGCTCCTCGGGCGCAGTGTCTTGGGGCTCGCTGTACAGCTTCTCAACCGGCTTAATTGAGCAAGGCGGCAGCCGGCGCGGCGCTCTGATGCTTATTTTGAATGTCTGGCACCCAGACATCTTTGAGTTCATTAACTCCAAGCGTGAAGCCGGCAAAATCACTAACGCCAATATTTCCATCGGCGTCACCGACGACTTTATGGCTGCCGTCAAAGCCGATAAAGACTGGGATTTAGTCTTCCCTGACATGGACGACCCTCAGTACAACGAACTTTGGGATGGCAACTTAGACGCTTGGCGGGCCAAGGGCAAAGCAACCAAAGTCTACAAAACGGTTCGGGCTAAAGAGCTGTGGGATACCTTAATTGAGTCGGCCTGGGCGTCGGCTGAGCCAGGGCTGTACTTTATTGAGCGCTCCAACAAAATGTCTAACTCCTGGTACTTTGCGCCTTTGACCTGCACCAATCCGTGTGGCGAGCAACCGCTGCCGGCCTGGGGCGTTTGCAACCTCGGTGCCATTAACTTATCTAAATTTATCGACGAAGCCGCCCACGACGTGGCTTGGGAAAAGCTGCGCCAGGCCGTCAGCTACGCTGTGCGCTTCTTGGATAATGTCATTGATTGGACACCCTACTTCTTTGAAGAAAATGAGAATCAGCAAAAGGGCGAGCGGCGTGTCGGCTTAAACACCATGGGCCTGGCCGAGATGATGATTCAGCTGGGTATCCGCTACGGCTCAGAGGACTCGTCGGCCTTCATTGACCGCTTGTACCGCTTTATCTCCGGTGTAGCCTACCAAACCTCGGCTGAGCTGGCAGAGGAGAAGGGTGCCTTCCCGCAATTTGAAGCCGACAAATTCTTAGAGTCCGGCTACATGCAGGCCATGCCAAAAGAGATTCGCCAGCTGGTCCGCGAAAAAGGCGTTAGAAACGTCACACTGCTGACCCAGGCGCCAAATGGCACGATCGGCACTATGGTCGGCACCTCAACCGGCATTGAGCCGTTTTATTCCTGGACCTACTTCCGTACCTCTCGCTTGGGTACGCATGAAGAAAAAATTAAACTGGTTGAAGACTGGCAAAAGCAGAACGTCGGCAAAACGCTGCCTGACTACTTTGTCACCGCCATGGACCTGGCGCCCAGTGAGCATGTGCAGGTGCAAGCCGATATCCAACGCTGGGTAGACTCGGCCATTTCCAAAACCTGCAACACGCCCGAGAGCTACACTATCGAGCAAACACGCGAGCTGTACGAGAAGATGTATGATTTGGGCTGCAAGGGCGGCACGATCTACCGCGACAAGAGCCGCGACGTTCAGGTGCTGAACCTGGAGAAAGTCGACGAGAACAAAGCGGTTAATAATGATTCAAACGTTTCGGTGCCGTGTGACGGCAAAACCAGCAAGGGCCCTACTCTCGGCTCAGCCGCTAGTGGGCAAGGTGAGCCGCCAGCGGCCGTCATGCTGGGGCCGGCTTTATCAGACTCGCAAAGCGTACGCTCGATCCAAGAGGCCCAAGAGGAGTTCAGGATTAAACCGCGGCCGCGGCCAGCCGTCATTGCCGGCACGACCGAAGAGATTAACACCGGCATGGGTAAAATGTTCGTCACAATTAACGAAGATGGCCACGGACCGTTTGAGGTGTTTGCTTCGATCGGCAAATCCGGTAATGAAACAACCTCGCTGACTGAAGCCATCGGCCGTTTGATCTCGGTTAGCCTACGGAGCGGCATCGAAGTCAAAACCATCATCAAGCACTTAAAAGGCATTCGCGGCAGCTCGCCGGTTTGGCAAAATGGCGAGCTGATTCTGTCCGTGCCCGACGCCATTGCCAAAACGCTTGAGCGCTACATTGACCGCAAAAATTCACTTGGCCTGGCGACCAGCTCCGGATCCCCCCTGACGGCACAGACGTCAACGGCTGAAGCGGCTGATTCAGTTGCCAGCAATGAGGCACCGATTGCGGCAGCCGAGGTTAGCGCCACGGAGTCGCTGTTTGCACCAGACGCCGCTGTGGTAGCCGCACCAAGCAACCCGATACTCATGACCGCCCCGGTCGGCAAAAAACACACCTCCAGTTTTGTCGCCGGCGACCTCGGCCTCTGCCCAATGTGCTCCAGCGCCAACTACGTCCTGCAGTCTGGCTGCCCCACCTGCAGCGACTGCGGCTACTCGAAGTGCGGCTAAAGCCCTCCTAGGGGAAACCCCGGCTTGCGCAGCGGTTTCCCCTCAGGACACTCGCTTCACTCGCTGTCACCCTTTCCGTTCAGTGCTCGAAACTGACAGTAAAGCTGCACAGTTTCTCGATGGATCTGTAATATAAAGCAGGCGCTATGGCGCCTGGCAAAGCCAGCACCTCGCTCAGCAGATAGGATAAAACAAGCGAAAACAGGCGCTTCGGCGCCTGTTTTTGTGTGGTAATTGATGTATGCTCACAGTGCCAGCAGGATGAAGGCTTTCGGGCTGTAAACTGCTGGTTTTATCTACCCTATTCACGCCTAATTAGGCGTGTGGTGCTTGACAATCTTTGTATTATTTGCTATACTGTAAGCAGCAAGATTGAATTTGAACAATTTAATGAAAGCAGCATCTGGGGTACTCGTTCACAACATTTTCTGACAGGCCAATTTAATATGGCTGTCACACAGTACCTCGTATGCTGCTTTCACAGAGCTCCGGTCCTCGCCGGAACCACCCATGCCATACGGCATTGCCATGCTTGGCGCTAGACGCTGTGCAGCATCCTGCTGCCACCGTCTGCCGAGCAATGGCTAAAGGGGAATCGCCATGAAAGTCTATACCCAGGAGTGCGGTGGGGGGTGTTGGCGGATTCACGCCGCCAACACCGGCGCCAGCCTCACCGAAACGGTCATGAGTGAGAGCATTGCTCTCCTCGTGGCCAAGTTGGAGGGGTACCAGCTGGTACCCCTCCCCACCTCCTTCCCCCTGGCGGGGGACGCCGTTGAGACCGCGCGAGACGCGGTCGAAACGGCAAAGCTGAATCTGAGGGCCCTCCGGCTCTCAGAGGAAAGCTGGCAACGGGCCGCGTACGGCCCATCGAGCTCCCGGATGGCCCGGGAGTGCCTTGAGGGCTCCACTTCGCCGCTGCCTAATGCGGCGAAGAAGCTCGCTGAGGCGCGCCAGCGTCTCGGCGAAGCTATAAAGGCCCGCCAGTAGACCCTTCCCCACCGCAATACATCGCGGTGGGGATTTTTTTGGTCTCTTATTCACAGCATCCGGGGATATGTTAGACTAATATGTGTAGGGGAGATAATTCCCCGAGGTTGAGAGATCAGACAAGGTGTTTATGCCACCGAAGCTGAAGCCTCAATAATACATAAGGAGGCGGCCGCAAGGCCGTTTTCTTTTTGCTTCGATGGCAAAAGGTTCTGCTCCGCATGAGCAGTTCTTATGCCAGATGAGCTAAGCCTTTCATTAATTAAGGAGAGTGCCACAAGGCACCTTTTTTTTGGTCAAAAAAACCCCGCGGAGACCGCGGGGGAGGGGGTTACAGGTCGAGCCAGGAGCGAACTCGCGCCAGCAAGTCGCTTTCTGATAGCGGGCGGTCAATTATGCAGATCGCCACTTCGGTTTGCTTCTGGTAGAACTCGACGACTTCAGCGACGTAGCCGCCCTGGCCGTCGACGCCCACCGCCAGCTCAAGCCGTTTGCGAATGATCTCTGGCGCATCATCCGGGCGCTGGCTGAGCATACCGCCGCACCGGGGACAGTGTGTCGCCGCCACGGCGACATTGGTCACGGCCGCACAGCTTTGGCAGGTTAACCGACCAGACAGCCGCTCCAAGCAAACCTCAGGCGGGATGGCCAGATGAAACAGGTGAGTCGGCTCCAGACAGCAGCAGTGCGCATCGCGGCCCTGCTCCAACGAGCGCGGGAAACCGGTGAGCACCAACGACCGCGTGGCCGCAAGCGCCTCGCGCCAGCTTTGGCAGAATATTTCGTTGGCGCGCTCATTCGAGAGCAGGTTACCAGCACGCATGTCCGCCTGTTCCTCAGGCGTCGCCTCGGTTTTTAGGGTGGCGCTGCAGTCCAGCACGCAGCAGGGCGCCGGGAGCACCTCGGCCAGAGATTGCGCCAAGGTGCTTTTGCCGCAACCAACTGGTCCAACCACCATGACGTCGAATCGGGGCTTATATGGCAAATTCGATCTCCTTTAGTAAAGAGCAAGCCGGTCTCGTGATTGAGGCACAGCACCATACCAAGGTAACGTCGTATCACACTTTTGTCAACCACGGTAGCATTGACAGTCTCTGTTGATTTGCCACATTGGAAGGGAACAATCTGATGGTGGCCCATAGAGACTACTCATTTCGACGACGCGTCTAAATGGGAGCTATTGTCTCTGGGAAGTGTCGCGTGAATCGACCGCTGTGCCGCAACCGTAAAAATACTCTACAGAAGCAAGCTTTTGCCGAGGCCTCTGAGGCCATACCTGATGAGTATTTAGCCGGAAAACCAAGCCGCCAGGAACAGTACGCTGTTCCGTAATTTGCCGAGCAGCAAGGGACTTTTTGATATTCCTGGCAGCTTGGCCGGGATTTTTTTGAATGACGAAATTGCAGGCAACTCGGGTGATGTTAGCTCTGGCACTGGCGGCCAGCCTGTTTGGCTACGCCTATTTGCCACCGCGGGCCGACAGCCAAACATATCCAGCTGCCCCGTCCAGCGTCAGCGCGGAACCAACTGCATCCGCCATGCCCGCCAGCGTCACCTCCGCGGCTCCACAACAGCCTGTCGCCGCATCTATAGCCAGTAGCGCTCCAGAACACAGCCGGCCGAAAATCGCCGTTGTAGCGGCCCCAGGTGCGGTCTCCGCACCTAATCAAACGAGCGTAGCCAGGCAAAATACTACTGCACCAATCACCTCCACGCCTGAGACGATCCAAGCAAGCCTGCACATCGGCAGCCAAACCTACCAGCTTAACCTGCCGACCGGCAGCAGTGTTTATGATGCTCTGAAACAACTGCAGCAAAGCGGCCAAATTAGCATGACCATTGAGACGAGCAGTTTGGGCGTCCTTGTCACCAGCCTGAACGGCCAGGCCAATGGTGACGGGGGCCGCTACTGGCTGCTGCGCCTGAACGGCGCCTTTGCCACCCGCGGCGCTGGCAGTGCAACGGTACATAACGGCGATCAGATTGATTGGCAATTGGAACCTTCCTCGTGAAAAAAGTATTGCTCCTCACCCTGGCCGCGGCCGCTTGGCTGTCGTTTGCCACCACCACCGACGCCGCCGGCAACTCTGTGGCTATTCTGCCCACACACTACCAATACTTGCCGACTGAACCGATTGCGGCCACTGTCGTGCTGGCCACGCCGACCACGGGGGACCTACGACCAGAGGCCAACGTGCCGGTCAGCCTAGGCGGCACCAGCCAGCTAACGTCTGCTGACGGTTCGGTCGAGTTTGGCACGCGGCCGGTTGGCAGCTATACGCTGAGCGCGACAACACCGGACGGCCCAGTCACAATAACGGTGGCCGTGGTTGCCCCGCCTCCCGCGACGAGCCTGTCGGCCAACCAAACGCCGGCGACAGTTGCCTCCACTTTGCCCGCCGCTGCATCAACTGCCAGGGAACAAAGTGGAAGCGAAGCTTCCGATGGGAGACCCTCAAGTCCCAGCGAGCAAGACTGGACGGCCATCGCTACGCATGACGCCAACCGGCGCGGTCAAACCAGCCCAAGCGATACCGTCACCGATCAGGAGCGACAATTGTTGGTCGACGCCGCAACCAATCAAGCCACGACACCCGCCTCGCAGGCGCGCCAGCAGGCTATTAAACTAGCCAGCCAGCCTGGCGGCAGCGTCAGTAACTCAGCGGCAATCAATGACGATGCGTTTGCTGTGCTCAGTTTGCGCGACACCGGCACGCCAGCCAGCAATCCGGCGGTCACTACTACCGCCGACCACTTGGCCAGTACGCAGCACGCCGACGGCGGCTTCTCCTGGAACACCACCGACCCAAGCGAAACCAATACCACCTCGGCGGTAATTCAAGCCTTGACCACCATGCCAGACACGCCAAAACAGGGGAGCGTCATTAGCCGCGCCCGCACCTTTCTCAAAACGGCCCAGAATGTCGATGGCGGCTTCCCGTATCAGCCGGGCGATGACTCTGACAGCGCCTCGACGGCCTGGGTGGTCCAAGCCATTATTGCGATAGGTGAGAACCCAGCGGATTGGCAACGCCAGTCTGACCCGGTGAGCTGGCTCAGCGCCCGCATTTTGCCCAGCGGCCACGTCGAATATAATCCGGGCGGCGGCGAGGACAGCGCCAGCCCGCTCACTAACGCCTATGCTCTGATGGCCTTATCGGGACAAAGCTTGGTGATGATACCCGGTAAAACGCCTGCCAAAACTGCAGTCGCAGCGGCCGCGGCCAGCCATACTATTTATTCTTACGACAATAATGCCGCAGTTTTGTCCAGTTTTCATACTTCGTCATCAGCGGATAACGTGTCTGAAACACCTGTTTCAGCCAGCTCTCGCACCCCGTATGTCCAGCCTTTACTGGCCAGATACCAAGATCAGCCTGTGGTTTTTTCGGCACCGACCGCGGTCAATCAAGCCGTCACCAACGCCCCCTCCGCGGCTTTTGTCCAACCAAGCAGCCAACCAAATCGCACCAGGATCGCATTGTTAATCGTGGCTATTTTGGCCGGCAGTGGTTTACTTTGGAGTTTTACACGGGCGGCACGGCCTAAGCGTTGGTAGTAGGCGTCGCTGCTGGTGACTGAGCGGTCAATCGCTGGCCGTTCACTGCCCGCAGCGGCAAGAAAGGGGAGTTTGCTCTTTGAATACACTGTCTCGGCGCAGCGTGCTGACCGGCACGACCGCAGCCCTGCTTCTGCCCTGGCAACGCGCCTTGGCGGTTGTCGGTGACCTGAGCAATGACGGAGTCGTCAACATCAGCGATGCGGTACTTTATCTCAAACAGGTGGTTGGCGTCTCACCCTTGACCTCGGAGGCCATTCTCGATCAAACCGGCAACCTCGACATCGCCGACGCGGTCAAACTGCTACGACAGAGTGTGGGGTTGGATGCTAAAGCAAACGGCACCACGCTCAATATTCTCACCAACCAGGTCAACCCAACCGTCCTGTTGCATGCCGAATTCATTCAAGCGCAAACCGCATCGGTCGAAGCTCTCCTGCAGACTCTCCGGAGGTTCGTCGATTACACTGCCCACGGTAGTGGCGGCAGTCGCTTCCTGGACCGGTTGTCGATTACCTTAGGTGGCCAAACGACGATCATCGGAGCAGATGGCACGCAGTATTGGCGGTTTCTGAAGAACGGAAAACTGGTGCTCGGCGGCCAAGCCAGCATCGCCAGCTCGACGATTGCTCTCGGCGATACCCTGGTGCTTCAGACCTGGGATTAGTCGCTGCTCCGCGCTACTACCACCTCGGCCGGGATATCCCGGCCGAGACATTCTCTCTGTCGCTCGCTGTAGGCACGAACAGACACCAAACAATAAATATTCCGTTTTCACAGTCTTGTCTGATTGAGGCAATTCAGATGTACTGAGAAAGGTGTATCAATGACGATTCTACTCATCATTTTGGGTGTTTTCACTCGGCTTATCCCGCATTGGCCGAATTTTACGGCCATCGGCGGCTTGAGCCTATTTGCCGGTGCCGCGCTGCCGAGACGTACCAGTTGGACGGTGCCGCTCGGCAGTATGCTCATCTCTGATTATCTGCTGACTGCCACACGTCACCAGCCGTTTTGGCACGGTCAACTGCTGGCCGTTTACCTCAGTTTTGGCTTCATTTGGCTGCTCGGCACGACTATCAGACGCCAAGCTAACTTTTTGCTTATTGGCGGCGCCAGCTTGGGCGCCAGTTCGCTGTTTTTCCTGCTGACTAACAGCGTTTGGCTGACGGTTGGCCACGGCCTCTACCAGCACACGCTGGCTGGCCAACTGGCTAGCTACGTGGCCGCCCTGCCCTTCTTTGGCCCAACCGTCCTGTCTGACCTGGCCACCACCCTCAGCCTATTTGTCCTGGCCCGCCTTACGTTGAACAAGCCAAAACTCGCGTCGGCCCGTCCAGCCTGGCCGGCCACGGCAAGCAGCAACCGCCCCGACAGCGTTCACCTGAACGCCGCGGGCAAGTAAGGAGAACCATGCCAGATGCCGCCAGCAGTAATCCTGAGGAAATAGTTGAGCATTGGACCGATGCCGACTTTGCCGACAACTTAGCCAAAAGCGAAAAGCCGGTCGTCGTCGATTTTTGGGCTACCTGGTGTGCGCCTTGCCAAGTGATGGCACCCATTTTTGAGGAGCTAGCCGAGGATTTAAAAGCCAGCCACACCTTTGTCAAAGTCGACGTTGACCAAAATCCAAACATCTCGCAGCAATACTCTATTTTAGCCATTCCAACCTTGGTGGTTTTTCAAGACAGTAAAATTATCGCCCAACACTCCGGCGCCTCAACCAAAGCCCAATTACAAAAAACCCTCGGCCTGAATTAGTCTCTTCGGCGCAAGACAAAAGCCGGCCTCACGCCGGTTTTTTTGCTCATTTGCTCGGTGCGGTACGACCAGCCGAGATGAACTACCCACGACCTTACGGTTGGGGTAGCCTCCTGTTCGCACAGGAGGCGAGTTCTGATCTGCTCCGCTTATCCCCCGACCTTACGGTCGGGTTATTTGCGAATGCTGAGATAAAGCTCGCCGGGGCCCCCAAAAATTGATACGTTTTTGGAGTATCATGAAGATTCTGCAATTTTCCGACCTCCACTTAGGAATGGAGAATTTTGGGCGGCTAGATCCGGCCAGCGGCATTCACAGTCGGCTGCGCGATTTTTTGGCTTCGCTGGACCAAATTGTTGACTTGGCTATTTCAGAGCATGTAGACGCTGTGCTGTTTGCCGGTGATGCCTACAAAACGCGCGACCCGACCCCGACGGTTGAGCGCGAGTTCGCCAAACGGCTGCGCCGCTTAACCAAAGCCGGCCTGCCGACCGTATTGTTGGTAGGCAATCACGACGTGCCGAACGCTGAAGGCCGAGCCAATGCGCTCGACGTGTTTGGCGCGCTGGAAATTACCGGCTTAACCGTTTCCCGCCAGCCAGAGTTGCTGAAACTTGAGACCAAGAGCGGATTGCTGCAGGTGGTAACGTTGCCGTGGGTGAACCCGTCGCTCTACCTCGGCCGGCTGGAACAACCTTTGCCGCCCGACCAAGTAGAAGCAAAGTTACTCGAGGATATGGGCCAGGTGTGGCATCAACTGTTGGATGATGCCACAAAAACGAAGGCGCCGACCGTGGCCCTCGTACACGGTGCCATCGAAGGCGCCGCCTACCAGGGCGAAACGTCCATATTCCGCGGCAGCGATTTGCCACTGCCCAAAACCTGGTTTACGGCCAAGCCATTGCTCTACACGGCGGTGGGCCACATCCATCGCTACCAGGTAGTCAATGAACAGCCGCCGGTTGTGTATGCCGGCTCGCCCAACTACATTGACTGGTCGGAGTGGCAGGACGAAAAGGGGGTTGTACTCATCTCAATAGGCGAGTCAAAACTGCGGCAGCATGCTCCAGAGGCATTGCAAACTGCTGGCGTGCTATCGGTCGGCTACCAGTTTAAGCCGCTGACGGTTCGACTGCTTAAGTCTATTCAAGTGGCCGTGCAGCCAAGCGACCCGAACCCAACCGACACCGTGCTCAAACGCTTAGCCATCGAGCCGCTGGAGGACAAAGTTGTCCGTTTAGTGATTGAGGCCACGCCAGAGGTGCGGAAACTGACTGATGAGCGGCAAGTGCGGCAAAAGCTGCGCGAAGCCTACTTTGCCGCCGGCATTGTCTGGGATCTGCACCGGCCGGAGGCGGCCGGAAAACGCAGTCGCGAATTAAAGGAGCGCACCGACCAAGAGTTGATACAGTTGTACGGTGAACGTCGCGGAAAGAGTAAAACTGAGGTCGCTGGCATGCAAAAGTTATACGCAGAGTGGCAAAATGACAAAGTATGATGAATGCATACTATGTCATACTATTTGACTTATGATACCTAAATATTTGAATATCGAGCATTTTTTATCCTACCGGCAGTCTACCGAGCTTGATTTGCGCGGCCTATCGCTCGTGCTGCTGTCAGGCGACAACGGTGCCGGCAAGTCGTCGCTCCTAGAGGCTATGACTTGGGCGCTTTGGGGCAAGGCACGCTCACCATCTGACGATGACCTGGTTTCGCGCGGTGAAACCAGCATGACCGTTGAGCTGGTATTTGAAGAGCAAGGCCGTGAATTTCGAGTATTGCGCCAACGCACACTGGGCAACCGCGGCAAAACGCGGCTGGATTTTTGGTCGCGCGGGCACGACAGCGATGAATGGCTATTGCAAAACGGCATCTCTCTGCGCCAGACGGAAGCAATCATCAGCGAACGCCTCAAATTAAGCTATGCCACCTTCACCAACTCAGTGTATCTGCGCCAAGGCCACGCCGATGAGTTTACGACGAAGCCGGCCTCTGAGCGCAAAAAAGTACTGGCCGATATTTTAGATTTAGAGCGCTTTGACCGTCTGGCTGAGCGGGCGCGCGAGGAAGCCCGCTTCAAACAGCAGGCAATGCAGTTGGCCGAGCAGCGGCTGGCTGATACACTAACCAGCGCAGATATGCGCGAAGAGCTTGAAACGCAGGGTAGAGCGCTGAAGCAAACAGCCACTGAGCAGGCCACCCAGACTGCAGCGTTAGAAGCTGCGCTGCAACCGCTCATGGCCGCCGTCCGTGAGCGCAGCTTAATTGAGCAAAAACTGCAGTACATCGAGCGAGAGCTGTCTCGCCAGCAGCGCCTGAAAGACGAGCGCACAGCAACTCTGCGCGGCATTGAAGCTAAGCAGACGGAAGTGCAACGGTTGCTTGAGCAGCAGGCGGCGGTTCAAATTCGCTTTGAGCGGATTGAAACACTTACGGCTGAACAGAAAGTTTGGCAAAACAAAGCGGCATCTCAGCGTGAGCTGGAACGTACGTTAGCCGAGCTGCGCCAACGCTTAGCGGTGTTGGTCGGCAAGCGCCAAACCGAGACCGAGGCATTAAAGGGCCAAATTGCCGGTGTTAAAGAGCGCCAAAGCAAACGGGCGGCGGCGATTAGCACCAGCAAACAGTGCCCACTGTGCACGCGGCCGTTTAGCACCGAACACACCGCCGACCAGTGCGTCGACGCTATCCGCACCGAAACACTGCAGCAAATTAACCCACTGATTACCCAGGTCAAAGCCTTAAGCAGCCCCTCGGCCGAAGAAGCTGCCTTGACTGAAACAATCAGCCAGACGGAGGACGCGCGGCAAGCACTGAATTACCGTGAAACGGCGCACCGAGCGGCGGCGTCAGAGCTGGAGCAGTTGCAGCCGGTTGTTCTTGAGCGCGAAAGGCTGGCCAGCGCCGCCGGCAAACAGCAGGAGTTGCAAACGGAACAAGCGCAGCTAACCGCTGAGCTTGGAGAACTTACGGAGCACCTGCAGAGTCTCGCTGCCGAGCGCCAAACCGTCGGTGCCGAGCTTGCCGCCGCCAGCGTGTCGCCGCAGGAGCAAGCGCGGTTGAGCGCTGAGCTGAGCGCGGCTAAGGCCGCCACCGGATCCACTGAGCGTGAGCTCGGCCGCATTCAAGGCCTTCTGGCGACGGCTGTAGCCTCGGCTCAAACGGCCGCCGCGCTCACTAAACAGCTAACCGGCCAACGCAGTGAGCTGCACGTGCTGGAGGAGTTCGCCCAGGCTTGCAGCCGCCACGGCATCCCAACGCTCATATTGGAGGAAACACTGCCACTGCTCGAGGAGCGGGCCAATCAGCTGCTGTACGAGCTGTCCGGCGGCACCATGACGCTAACCTTTGAAACGGAGCGAGCCAAGAAGAGCGGTGAGGGAACCATCGATACACTGGACATCCTTATCGCGGACCTTGAGGGCACGCGGCCGTACGAGCTGTATAGCGGCGGCGAGGCCTTTCGTATCAATATGGCCATCCGCGTCGCCCTGTCGCTGCTGTTGGCCGAGCGAGCCGGCGCTGAAATTGAATTTTTGATTATTGATGAAGGTTTTGGCGCGCTCGACCAAGCCGGCCGCGACGCCGTCGTGCAGGTTTTGAACCAGCTGCGTACGCAGTTCAAACAGATTATTATTGTCACCCACCTGCTCGAGTTCAAAGAACTGTTTGACCAAGAGATTGTCGTGACCAAAGACGAGCAGGGGAGTCATTTAACCATCCGGGTTTAGTTACTTCGACTGGCTGGCTGTTTTACCCCAAATGTCGATGTGACGCGTTGCTTATGGCGCCTAGCCTGTCATTTCTTTTTTTCCCCCCCCGTGATACACGGCTACTCAAACAGGGCACAGCTATTGACATTTTGTTTTGCATGTGCTATATCTTTGTTAACGATTAGCAAATAAACAAAAGAAAGCCGGTCCTCCCTGGCATGCCCATGCCAGGGAGGACCGTTTGCAATTCGAGCTCGACCCCGTCCCGGGGCGACCTCGCTTCTACAGCCGCCTGACCGGCTGAAGGAGGCAAGCATGCAAGTCGGTTGGTACCGGCCGCGAAATGCGGCCACGGACTGGTACGAGGTTGGCAATGTCAACCTTGCCCAGTTCAACTTCCTTCCGTTCGCCTACGCCCTCAAAGGGCCAGGCGAACCCGCGGAAGTGACTACGGGGGTCCCGCAGGTCCAGGGGGACGTGATTTACCGCCCCCTCCACCCGCGCCGGCGCGATGCGGTGCCGGTGCTCCAAATTGTCTCGTGGGCGCATGCTCACGAGGCGATCAAAGAGATCGCCAGGGCCTGCGGAGTGGGGTATCGACCCCACCTGTGCGACCTGGGGTCCTGCCCCGTTCCCAACTCAGATCCGAGTTGGGATAACGAGGAGTGGCGGAGTAAACTCCGTCCTCTGATTCCGTTCGGCTTCTCCATTGACGGCTTGACCGTCAATGGAGACGGCACGTTTAGCTGCGCAGTCGAGCCGCGAGGCTGCGACTGGCACGCGTGGAAGTTCGACCCGCGCGGTGTCGTGGGTCGAATATAGGGGCGCAGTAGGTGCTGGCCGTGATCAACGGCCAGCACCTAAACTCAAAGGCTTGGCAGCTTCCATAGTGCCAAGCCTTTTAAATTACTCTCAAACGCGTAAATTTTTAACTTATTTATAATTACCCATGCGTACCCAAACAACTGATTAATCACATATATGTATTGCCGAGTAAAGAGCTTTGTTCATCCACCCACCGTCGGTGGGTTTTTGATCACCGCGCGGCATGCTACCGTAAATACGATGACTAAGCTTTCGATTATCATTCCCGTCTACAACGAGGCCGCGACGCTTAAGAAGTTGCTTGACGCCGTGCAGGCAGCGAACAGCGTTGGCCTCAAGAAAGAGATTATCGTCATTAATGATGCCTCAACCGACCACACTGCCGCGCTGGTTAAAAGCTACCCAGGCATCACATTACTAGAACATGCCAAAAATCGCGGCAAGGCCGCCGCAGTACGGACCGGACTGGCAGCCGCCAGTGGCGACGTTATTATCATCCAAGATGCCGATTTAGAGTACGACCCGGCCGATTACGCCGCGCTGCTGGCGCCGTACCTGGCCGGCAAAGCTGATGTGGTTTACGGTTCGCGCTTTTTGCCAAGCGACAAACCGCGGCACTTTCCGTACACCAGCAACCGCCTCGGCAACCACGGCCTATCTGCCCTAACGCGTTGGCTAAGTCAATTGCCAATAACCGACTCTGAGACCTGCTACAAATCCTTTCGCCGCGAGGTGATTGCCGAAGTGCTGCCAAACCTGAAGGTAGAGCGGTTTGGCTTTGATCCGGAGGTGACAGCCAGAGTAGCCGCCGGCGTCCGTCGCGAGCAATGGCACTACACTGAGGTGCCGGTCAGCTACCACGGGCGCACCTACGCCGAAGGGAAAAAGATCGGCTGGCGCGACGGCCTGCGGCAAGCCGCCACTATCATTCGTGAAAATCGCCGCCGCTAAGCTGAAGCGGCAATGACGAGATGGATAATAATGCCGAGGCCGAGAATAGCGCCTGGCAGCCAGGCCAGGTTGCGGTTAACCAAACGTTTAACGCCGTAGCCGGCAAGCATGGTTACTGGCAGCCAGACCCAGGCGATAAAACGCCAGTCCATGTTGGGGATATAGGGATGAGCGATGGGGTACAAGCCGAGGATGAACACCGCACCAAAAGTGACAGCGCCCAGCAAGCGCGAGAAATGGTTAGCAACCGTACCCCAAGCTGCCAGCGACCAAACGCCAAGGAGCGTTAAAATATCCAGCCAAAACCAAAATACACTCGGCTGCGGCCAAGAGAACTCACCATGGGCAGCGGTGGCAAGCAGCATCGACCAGTAGTTGTGACCTTTAGCAATAAAGCCAACAATCGGCCCGGTGTAAACAAACGGCGTCGTCCACTGGCCATGGATAAATCCGGGTGGCAGAAATATCTTCCAGGTTGGCAGCTGCAGTTTAATGGCGTCGCCAAGCAGACCAAAGTTGTCCGGGAATAATTTGCCGGACAGCGGCAGGTTGTGCAGCAACAGCCACGGCGCGTACAGCAAACCGGCAACCAGCCCGAGAGCAATGAGTTTCAGCGCCGTGGGACGGCGGGAAGGCGTGAACAGATCAGACAGCGTCAGAAGTGCCAGCGTGGCCAGCAAAATGACGACGGTCAGTTTGGTGTACAGTGCGGCGGTGACTAAGAGGACAACGACGACGGCCAGCGGCCAGCGAAACTTTCGCCTGAGACTCAAAAAGCAGATGAGCAACCAAGCCGAGAGTGCTGCCACCATGCTGTCATTATTGTAGGTTGTAAAGTGGATGAGAAATTTCGGCGTCGTAGCCAAAAACGTTATTAACGCCGCCTGCCACTCCGCCGACAGACGCATCTCTTTGAGCCACCACCAGACAGCAGTTAAAAAGCCCATGCCGAGCAAAACCGAGACCAGGCGCACCAGGACAATGTGCTTAGCCTGATTGCCGGGTGACAGGGGACTCATCAGCAGGTAGTAGAGCGGCGGCTGCCAGCCTTCCCAGCCTTCACTGGGGTGTGGCAGGCGGTGCTGTATTTGGATCAGCCGCACGTAGTCAATGTGTCCCTGAAAGTCGTGCGTGCGCACCGTCGCCGGCGTTCGGCCAATATAGAGAACCGCCACCACAAACCACAGCAAGAGCGAGAATATAAGAGCGGGCAGCGAGCGGATTCTCGATGTATTTATGTTTTGTGAGTCGTAGTTTGTAGGCATGGTCAAAATATAGCTGAATAGCTATTAAAAATCCCGTCGAGGCGGCGGGAAGCGGCGACAATGCTACGCACTCGGCGCGACCGAGGCTCACTCGTTCAAAACAAAATACTGAAGGTAGATAATTTAGTCAACATCGGCTACAGTAGTGGCATGACAGAGCGGCTTGATCGCGTTTTAGCCAAACAACACCCGGAGCACTCACGGGGGTTTTGGCAAAAACAAATTGCGGCCGGCCGCGTTTCCGTGGACGGCAGCATTATCATCGAGCCTGACTTTCCGCTCGCTGAGGACAGCGAACTGACGCTGAGCGATATCCCAGCTGAGGCCGCAGCGGAAACCGCGACCGTAAAACCAGCGCCGGCACTTGACGTGCTGCATGAAGACGAAGCGATTATCGTGCTCAACAAAGCCGCCGGTGTGGTAGTCCATCCAGCCCACGCTCATACCAATGGCGGCACCTTAGTCGACGCCTTACTCAAGCGCTGGCCAGCCATGAGTCAAGCCGTGTTTGATCCGACGAACGCTATTTCACTGCTCCGGCCAGGTATTGTCCACCGCCTGGATCAAGATACCTCCGGTGTCATTGTGGTGGCTAAAACGACCGCCAGCCTGCGCTTTCTCGCCAAAGAGCTAGAGGCACACCGCTTTTTTAAACAGTATATCGCCCTGGTGCACGGTCGCGTGGATGAAGCGACGACGATCAACAAACCGCTGGGGCGCCATGCCAAAAACCGTAAACTGATGGCTGTAACCGCCGCCGGCAAACCAGCCGTCACCCGCATTCAGCCCTGTGCACTGCTTGAGTTCGGTGGTCAAACACTGTCAGCGGTGATCGCTGAGCCGGTAACCGGCCGCACCCACCAACTCCGCGTGCACTTAAAAAGCATTTCACGGCCAGTGCTTGGCGACCGCACCTATACCACCGCCGGCTGCAGGGAGCTAAGCAGCCAGTTAGGTCTGACCCGCCAAGCCTTGCACGCCGCAAGTCTCAGACTGCGTCATCCGCAGTCTCGTGAATACATGGTCTTTCAGGCCCCGCTGCCGATTGACTTTCGTTCCGCTTTGCAAAAAACAACTATTCTGGAATCTTGCAAATCTGATGACGATGTATGCAGAAGTATGATTTTGCCACTTTTCAAGGGTTGACGGCTTGACGTGAAAAACCGTAGGTTTGACAGAGATGACAAACACTTCGGACAATTCGGACCAAACCGACAACTCAACCGGTTTGCGTACGCCATCGTCGCCGCTCCTCAACAAAGAGCGGCTGACTATTTCTATTTCGCCAGAGCTGCTGGATTTAGTTGACCGCCGAGTTGACGGCGTTTACCTGCGCAATCGTTCGCACGTTATAGAATCCATGCTGTCGGAGGCTTTTGACAAAAACGGCGTTGAGCAGGCCGTCTTTTTGGCCGGCGGCGACAAAGCGCAAACATTCAAACCCTGCCTAACCGACTATTTGGCCCGCTGCCGCGATATGCACATTGGCCGGCTCGCCTTAATTACTGGCTACTGGGGCAGGGTTTTAACTGAGTCTCTAGGGGCCGAAGAGACCAGCGGCCTAGACGTACGCTTTGGCCACGCTGAAACCGGCGACGCCGGCGCCTTGCGCGACAACCGCCAGCTGTTTGCCCCAGGCACTTTGATGATTATGAACTCACTCAGCTGTCCGGCGGTTGACCTATCTGACTTTATTCAATTTCACCAGCGTAATAACCGCGTCGCCACGGTATGCTACACCGACCAGGCACAGTCGCGCGGCCTGTACATTTTCGCACCGGACATTTTCCGCTATATTCCAAGCCATGGCTTCGCCATGTTCCAGACTGATGTCTTTCCGAGTTTGGAAGAGTACCAACTGTTGATTGAATACCACGCGGATACCACTCGCTAGCGAGTCGGAGGTTATCATCATGATCAAAAAGTCGCTCTGGACCCTGTTCTGGATTATCGCCCTATTGGTCCTAGCCGTTTTGGTTGACCTGCCGCGCGGGCCGAAGTTTTTTGGCCACGACATTACGCTGCACCAAGGCCTCGACCTGCAAGGGGGCACGCATCTGCTGTACGAAGCCGATATGACCGGCATTGCCGCCGCCGACCAAAAGAATGCCCTCTCCAGTGCGCTCGACGTCATTGACCGCCGCATCAACAGCTTGGGCGTGTCTGAGCCGCTGCTACAGACGGTTAGCATCGGCAGCAAGAGCGGCATTTTAGTTGAGCTACCGGGTATTCAGGATATTGACCAGGCGGTTAAATTAATTGGCCAAACGGCCAAGTTGAGCTTTGTCACCCAAGACGGCCAAGAGGTGATAGGCGGCGGCGACCTGCAACGTGCGACCGCCCAAATAGATCAAAGTGGCACCAAAGGGGCTGAAGTGGCGCTTGATTTAAACGCCGGCGGCACAAAGAGATTTGCCGACGCCACCAGCGCCAACATCGGCAAGCAAATTGCGATCATCCTCGACAACCAAATTGTTCAGGCGCCGACGGTGCAGTCGGCTATTGCTGACGGCCATGCCGTCATTACCGGCTACGGGTCGGTTGACGAGGCCCGACAAATTGCCCGCGTCTTAAACTCCGGCGCGCTGCCAGTGCCGCTCAAGCTGACTGAGCAGCGCAACATCGACGCCACCTACGGCGACGCCCCGCTCAAGCAAGCGGTTGCGGCCGGCCTGCTCGCTTTTATCGCCGTTGGCATCTTCATGGTGACGCTCTACCGCCTGCCTGGTTTGCTGTCGACGGTAGCCCTTGGCCTGTACACCTTGTTTGTCCTGGCGCTATTTAAGCTGATTCCGGTTACCTTAACCTTGGCCGGTATCGTCGGTTTTATCCTGTCGGTAGGTATGGCCGTCGACGCTAATATTCTCATTTTTGAGCGTATGCGCGAGGAACAGCGGCGCGGCAAATCGCTGACGGTGGCCCTCGAGGACGGCTTCCGTCGCGCTTGGGCCTCCATTCGCGACTCCAACGTCTCCTCTTTAATTACGGCCACAATCTTAGCCTGGTTTGGCAGCGGCTTGGTGCGCGGGTTTGCCATCACCTTAATTATCGGTATTTTGGTTTCACTGTTTACGGCGATTGTTGTTACACGCACCTTTTTGCGCCTCTTAATTCAATCAGAACGCTTCCACAACGCGGCCAACTTGGCTGGCAAGCCGCTCACGAGCAAACCACAGGAGAACGTATGAACTTTGTCCGCTTCCGCAGCCGCTTTTACCTGCTGTCGCTCATTTTGATTATCCCCGGCGTCTTGGCGTTGATCTTCTGGGGGCTCAGATTCGGCATCGATTTTGTCGGCGGCGCCGAAGCGGTGCTCGGCTGGCAAAACAGCAGCACGGCAATCAGCCAAATTCAGCACGATGTTGAAGCGACGAATGTACCCAACCTGCACGTCCAGCAGAGCGGAGACCGGCAATTGCTCTTGCGCTATGAAGCCAAAAACCAAGATGAAGCTAAAAGCCGGTTGGACACCCTAAAATTAGCCCTTAGCAAAGACGCCGACGGCGTGACCGAAGTCAGCTTCTCGCTGGTTGGCCCGACCGTCTCCTCAAACACCCAAGCCCGAGCAGTTAAAGCCGTGGTGGTGGCCTCGGTCTTTATTGTGCTCTACATTGCTTACGCCTTTCGTGGCGTGCGCAAACCTGCCTCGGCTTGGCAATTTGGCCTGGCGGCCATTGTTGCCCTGCTGCACGATCTGCTCGTTACGGCTGGATTATTCTCAATCATCGGCCACTTCCTGCTGTGGGTCGAGGTAGACAGCCTGTTTGTCATTGCGATGCTCACAGTGCTTGGTTTCTCGGTGCACGACACCATTGTGGTGTTCGACCGCATTCGCGAGAACCTGCGGCTGTCGGGTGGCAAACAAAGCCTATCTGAAGTAGTTGACCTGTCATTGACGCAAACCCTGGCTCGCTCAGTCAACACCTCGCTGACAGTATTTTTGACCTTGTTGGCGCTATTCTTGCTTGGGGCGCCGAGTATGCGCAGCTTCATTCTGGCACTACTGATCGGCGTCAGCTCAGGAACGTACTCCTCCATTTTCAACGCCTCGATGCTGCTTGTCTCCTGGCAAAACTTGAAACGCCGCCGCACCTAAACACTCCGAAGAATAGCGGGGGAGCCATGAATGCACTACTGCACAACCTGAAACAGTACGACTACCGGACACTCACCCCGAACGCTAAAACGCATCGGCGCTACCGAGAGCGCTTGAGCCAACCGTTTTTGGTCCGGACGGAAAACCAGCTCTCGCACTTCGCGACCTACTTTGTACCGTTCAACCCCGAGACGAAGCAGGTTCTCCTTGGCCACCACAAAAAGGCCGGGCTGTGGTTATTCCCAGGCGGTCACATTGATCCGGCCGAGTTAGTACTTGATACCGTGCTGCGGGAGATCGCAGAAGAACTGGGGATAGTTCCCGATCGGCAGATGGTCAGCGGGCCGTTTTTGGCCACTATCACCGACATCGACAACCCGCCACAGGTCTGCCGCTGCCATTTCGACCTGTGGCATTTGTTCAAGACTGACGGCAGCGGTTTTCAGGTTGATCAGCGCGAATACTATGACAGCGCCTGGCTGAGCTTGGAAGATGCCCGCTGTCGAGTGACCGACCCAAATAATCTGCTAGCCATCGACCACTTATCGGCGCTGCGGTAAACGCAGCGCCTAACCCGCCATAGGCGGGTTTTTCTTTACCACGACGTACGATATAGTGGGGCTAACAAGCACCTCAAGCAAGGAGAGAGTATGTGGATGGCGTTAATCGGACTGATTATTGGCATTTTGCTCGGCTTTCGTTTTCCGGTCAGTATTCCGCCGGAGTTGGCCCGCTACACCGCCGTCGGCTTGCTCGGCATTTTAGACTCAATTCTGGGCGCGCTCCGAGCCGACCTCGACAAAGATTATAACCAAACCATCTTTCTGTCCGGCTTAATTATGAATATGTTGCTCGGCACCGCCGTGACTTATTTGGGCGACGCTCTGGCCCTCGATCTCTACCTGGCGGTTATTATTGTCTTTATGCTGCGTATTTTCTCCAATATCTCAGGCATTCGCTACCACATTCTGGACAAGCTGATTGAACGGGCGCGTCGTCGAAAAGGCTCTCGTGAAGAGGCGCAGCTTCGCATGAGTAACCGACAAACAAAACTGGTTTCGAACACCAAAGAAGCCAGTGAATGAACTGCTTCAAGCTAAAGCCTGGGGCATGCTCCGGCCCTAGCGGACTGAAGGCCGGCTCTTTCCTCTCGGAATAGGCGCTCTGATGCTCGAATTTCTCGGCGCCGGTACACCGCTATCGCACGTCATTGCCTTCTTGACACTGCTTGGTACGGCTGCAGTTGGAATTATCGTCTTTGTCGCTTTCGTGATTATAGCGCTGTTACGCAACCGACAGGTGGCTACTTCACATGAAGCCGAACCGCAACCCCGGGCGAACGACGAAAGGTAGTCTGTCAGAAATGAAAAACGGCGGCCAAGCCGCCGTTTTTTCTGAGTCGCTAGAAGGAGATATGAACGTTTACGCCCCGCTTTGAACCGTGGCTGGAATGAGCGTAATGTCTTGCCAAGTATTGGACGGCGGCTGGCTGGAGTCAATCGCGCCTTTGTAGCCGGCCTGTTTGAAGCCACCGAGCTGCAGGCTAAAACTAAAGTTTTGGTTCTGTTTATTGCTGACCGAGGCGGTGTAATAGCCAGAGTCATCAATTTTGAGCTGCTTTGTGCCGTCAATCGTTGCTGATAAAAGTATATTGCCCCCGATGCCCTTGCCGGAGACGCTGTCGACAATCTGGCCGAAGAAACTGTTGTCCGGACAACTGCGCTTGAGCGTCTGTGACGGCGTCTTTTTGAGTTCAGCCACACTCAGCGTTTTGGGTTGGTAGCAAGGAGCGATAATGACGGCATCGCCCAGACCGTCGGCAATGTTGATGACGTAGCCATCTTTATTGTATTGGTAGGAGACATTGTCGTCCGGCAGCGTAAACTCGGCCGCCAGCTCAAACGGGTTGAATATATCGGAGCGGCTGGGCAGCTTATCAGTTTTGCTGCCAACAACGACCATAGCGCCCGGGATGGCTTCAGACAGCGCACTATCGGTAATAGTGCCGACGGTGCTGTTGGCTGTTTTGGTTTTGTTATTTTTATTGGTGGCGGCTTGGCCAACTGGGATGCTCGGCAGATCAGTGGTGGCCGCAGCCGTGGCTAAACTGGCGGACGGGCTGGGTGATCCAGCCACGTTCGGCAGTTTAAGCGCACCGCTCCAAAAACCAAAACCCACGCCAAAGGCGGCCAAAATAAGGATTATCCAGCCCATACCGCCGCCACCGCCGTGTCGGCCGCTCCGGACCATAAAGTCATCTTCCATACAGCACTATATGTATCATGCCCCAGGGGCGGGCAGCAAGTTTCTGATATTCACTATTACCGCGACCACAGTGTAGCTTCGCAAACAGTTACACAAGGGCGCTACGCACGAAGAACGTTTTTTGCTTGGCGACGACAAACGCTAGTCCAGCAGAATGCCCTTGACCTGCAGCAGATCCGGATTGGTGCCGGTATAAGCATCAGTAATGAAGCGTCGCATGGTGGTGTAATCCATCTCTTGGCCGGTGGCGACATAACCGTAAGTCCGCTCATTCAGGCGCAACATAAAACCTGGGTTGCTCTTTTCTAAATCATAAAAGGCTCGACCGACAATTTGGTAGCGCTTGCTGACGTCAGTGCCTTGGTAGAAAGCATCCGTTGTCCGCGGCACTTTAACGGTGTTTCGTAGCAGCTCAAGTGACTGGTCGTTTTGGTCTAGGTAACGCTCGCTGGTGCGAATTTTATCCTGCGCTTGCAGCCGGTCCATCGTTAAGTCAGCAACTGCCACGGCCATGCCCTCTTCATAAGCGACCGGGTTGAAGGCGGACACTCCATGGAAGCCATGCGATGTTTCATGGATGACGGTGTTAATGTCCTGAAAGCTGTTAGGTGAAAAGCCCTTGAGGTGAATGGTAATAGAAAAACCGGCGGTGGTGTTGTCGATCTCGGTTTCGCCGGCTACGCCGATGCGGTCAAACTGGTCAACAAAATCGATCGTGATTTGGTGCAGCAGGTAGGGGAAGCCGTAAAGGGCGGTCAACTCATCAAAACTGCTCTCAAGGAGCGTTTTAATGGCCGTCTCGTCGTCCGAGCGGTCAGCCGAGGCTGAGTCATTTTTAAAGGAAAAGAGGGGAGGCCGCTTACGCAATTTTTGCAGCTCTTCGGCATTTTGCGATAGCTGGGCCTGCTGATTTTTGAGCTGGTCGGCAATTTTGGCCTGGGCCTGTAAGGCGGTTTGCGCCTCGGCGGCTTTTTGCTGTGCCTCTTTGCTGGCCGACTTCGCTTCAGCCCGGCTTTCCGCTAATTGATTGTTGGTTTCGCCAAGCTGCTGATTGACTTTATGGATGTGCAGCGTCGTGAGCGGGAACCAAATCAGGGCAGCCACAATAAGCACCGAGTTCAAAACAAGCGAGGTCAAAAAGACTCGCTGAATACGACGGCGTTTTGCTCGCCGATCGGCTTGCGGTTCCTCCATTACTGCCAGTTTAGCAGGCCAAGCCGACAACCGAAATGTCGGGCCGACTTTTCGCAACCAATCGGATGCATGCCATAATTAGGCACAAAATCGGCCTTGACGTGATGATTACGAAGTATGAAAAAGTATGAAAGCCATATTCTTGGCAATTCCGGTAGGCTTGACAGGACAAACCAGGTAGAGAAAATGATCAAGAAATATCGCGACAGGCGATGACCCTATTTCAAGCCTTAAAAAGCTTGAGGCGGGACAACTCCTTAACCGATGTTTCAAAACATGATGCAGGTACCCATCCGAGCTCTGGCTTGGTGGGTAACCGGACTAGTCATCGGGACCCACCAAAGCGGAGCTTTCGTGGGATGCCCGCATCACCGGTCACCGATTGCCGCCATATGAGGCGATTGGACAGACCAAGGTACTACGGGAACCTAGGCCCAGCGTACCAATCGTTCTCTTTCGCCGCATATGCGATCGAGGCGTCCTCCCCTGGCTGTATCTGCTGCTGGCATTAGCAGAGGATACAGCGTTCTATGCACGCCGCCTGACGTGAGCAGTCAATCAGGCACGATTCATTAAGATATACCTGCTCTATAGTAGGTACAACAAAGGAGACAGAGTAATGAATACTCTTCGACAGCTGGCGAGTAATCGCGCCGCTGTGCTGATGGCCGTCGCCACGCTCTTCCTGGGTGCTTCCACCACCTATGCAAGTGCAACCGCGACTGGTACCAACACCGGCACTGGCCCAAGCTCGTACAACTTAAACAGCCAGTCGCTGAATAGCAGCGACTGGCTCACCGTCGTTCGTGATGCAGTTAATAACTGCACCATTGGCCTGGTTGCCAACTCAGGCAACAATATCAGTAATGGCAACACCATCTCCGGTGGCATTGGCGGCGGTTCAATCGTTCTGTCCGGTACTGTTGGTGGCATGCTCAACAACAGCTCCGCCCCGCAGTTTACCTTGGACACCGGCCTCGGCACCGACACCAGCATGTTTGGCAACGCGTGGACCGGTCCAAACTCCAGCAACCAAAACGTCTCGGGTATTTCCCGCTCAACCACCCTGAGAGTTAACGACACGACCACTAACAATAACAACGTCCAGGCCAACCTGAACTCTGGTAACAACCAGGGCAACGGCAACACCTCAATCGGCGTTGTTTCCGGCGGAAACATCCTGTTTGGTGTGAGTAGCCTTAATGGTGGCAACACCAGCTCGCCAGTCGCTCTGACCGGCACCGGCGGCATGTCCGGCGGTAGCAGCATGGCCACCGGTATGAACAGCGTCACTGGTCCAAGCTCCTCTAATGTCAACTCGACCAGCATCAGCAACACCTTAAGCGCCACCCTTAACCGGACCGCCAACACCAACAACACGTTTGGTATTACGGCCAACTCTGGCGGCAATCAGTCTAACGGCAACACCACCTCTGGCGGCGTCGCCACCGGTACAGTGGCTGCTGTAGTTAACGCGACCACGACTGCTAACAGCTCCCCAGTCATCTCTGGCGGCACCTTGGCTGGCTCAGGCAACAACTCCACCAGCTTCGGCAATGCGACCACTGGTCCAAACTCGAGCAACCAAAATGTCTCGAGCGTGAGCAACAGCACGACTATCAACGCGACTGACAACGTCACGACGAACAACAATCTCCAGGCGAATCTGACCTCTGGCAACAACCAATCCAATGGCAACACCACCACCGGTGGCGTTTCCAGCGGCAACATTGTGCTGGACTTCAGCGCCACGACTAACGCAAACTAATTTGCGCTTAGGCGAGATCGGCCGGATTACTCCGGCCGATCCGTTTCAGCACAAACAAACATGGGACGAAAGGATGACATGAAACAGCTCCGAAACTTCTTCACCGCAGGCACCATGATTGCTCTTATCTTACTGAGCGTCGGTTTTGTACAGGCGTATGGGCCAACCGAACCCGTTGGACCAACCAGCAGCCCGGGGCCAACTTCAACGATTGGACCAATTGGACCGATTGGCCCAACTAGCTCGCCTGGTCCGACCAGCAGCCCCGGTCCTGTTTCCAGCCCCGGCCCCGACATGACCACTGTTGCCAACAATACAAACACCGGCCCGAATTCCAGCAACAGTAATTCCAGTAGCCAGAGCAGTCAGCTGAATGCTCAAACCACGAATAACGCTACCGTCAACAACCAAGTCACTGGCACCCTCTCAAGCGGCGACAACCGGGAGAGCGGCAACACGCGTGCCGGCGATTTAAAAAGCGGCCAAATTGACGCCTCAGTTAATGTTATCAATATTGCCAATGCCCAGTTGGGCGCAGGCTCAAGCGTCGGCCGTCAAAGTGTGGCTGGCGGCAGCGGTATTGTGCTGGCACCGTCAGACAGCCGCACCTTATTGAACGACGGCCAAAACAGCACCACCGGCCCAAACTCGGCCAACACCAATATCTCAAGCTCCTCAAACGGCGCCGACATTATTCAGCGCAACAACGCTAACTTAAATACCGGCATCACCTTAAACGCCGACTCTGGCCAGAATTTAATCAGCGGTAACTCCTCAGCCGGCGACATGACCACCGGCGACATTTTGCTCGGGGTCAATGTCATTAACCTGGCCAATGTGGTAATGCCAAATACTGACGTCCAAATTGACACCTACGCCGTGCAAGGCGATGCGGTCGGCGACATTGCTGTGGCTGGCAACCAACAGACAGGGCCAGGTTCTTTAAACGTCAACAATACCAACCAAAACCGCGCCGCCAATATTCAGGTTAACGACCAGGCCAACACCAACAATGCATTAGCTGTTAATGGCAACACCGGTGGCAACAAAGTGGATAACAACACCAAGGCCGGCAGTGTCATCACCGGCAGCGCTCAGGCAAACGCTCAGGATTTGACACTGGCCAACGGCGATAATCCCATCTTCTATATTGTCAACGTGTTTGGCGATTGGGACGGCCAAGCCGGCCTCGACGGCGTTTCACCAGGCCAGTATGTGGTGAATGTCTTGAAGAACGCTGCCACTGGTCCAAACTCGGATAACCAAAATTACAGCAGCCAGAGCAGCAACCTGAACGCCAATATTGCCAACACGGCCAACGTCAACAACCAGGTGACGGTTAACGCCAACACTGGCCACAACCGCATCACCGGCAATACCGAAGCCGGCAATCTAACGACTGGCGACATCTCGGTGCTAGCCAACTTCATGAACTTCTTAAACACCAGCAGCACCCAGACCGGCAAAGTAATGATCGGTGTCATCAACATCTTCGGCAGCTGGCACAAACATGCGATGCCGGTCCCCGCGACCAACCCTGCGGCAATAGCCGCCGCCCAGGCTGCCGCAACGCTGGCTAGCCAACCGCATGCGGCCACTCTCGCCAGTCATGGCCTAATCATGAATGTCGCAGCCAACCACCCGATGATCCGCTTAGCCGGCGCCACACACACCGTTTCAACTGCTGCCGTCCAAGCAGTCGCCACCACCGCTAGCCAAAGCTCAGTAGTACAATCCAACAGCCAAACCAATGACTTCAACCTGAGCGTTCAGTCAGACGGTGTCCAGAGTTCAACCGCAGCCGCCCCTAGCCACACAGCCAGTGCTGGGCTGGGCGCCATTATCACCGCTATTCTCGGCGCCATTGCCGGCGCCTGGCGCAAACTCCGCCCGTAAACGCCCTGCGTAGCGGTCAAATAGTCCACTAACGATTTACAAAAAGAGAGGCTGAGGCCTCTCTTTAAAAACATGTCACAACGAGCCAGTAGAAGGCGACTCGGCAATATAGCGGTTAAAACAATTTCAGCTCAGTCGCTGTTTCAACTAGCGGAGCAGGGGAGAGGAAAGCCGATTTGCCCGAAGTCATCTCTGCCACGGCCTGCGTGTAGGCGCAGTAGTCGCAACTGGCACTGCCATCTGGCAGCTCGCCGTCCAAGCAGACCTTGGCGTCCATGAGTGCTGGCTCAACCCAGCTGTCATCGCCCGTGTATGGCAGCAGCTTTACTTTAAATTCGAGCTTGCCGTCGAAGGTGGTTTTGTCTTGGTCGCCATTGCAATAGACAAAGTAACCGGTCGAGGAGACGGTAAAGCCGTTCTGCCGGAATAGCCACTGGTAGACCTCCATTTGGCGCTTGTAGCCAATTTGCCAGTCGGCATCAAGCGACACTTCGCCGGGCTTGGAGGTTGCTTTGTAGTCAACAATAATCAACTCACCGGCTGGATTGACCCAGACATCATCAACTCCACCCGTGACAAAAAAGTTGGTTGCTGCGTGCAGATGGGTGATGCCGCGACGCAAACTGTCGCGCCAGGCGTCCAGATTGGCATGTGCGTAGGGAACGGCGTCTAGCCCGTACGCCTCACACAGCGGATGCTTGCTGCCGGCGGCGCGGTGGATATCAAACTCCTTCTTGAGTAGGCCATCCACGGCCGAGTTAAGGCTAAATGGAAACCCAGGCGGTTGACCAACGCCAAGCCGGCGGTCTAAATAGAAACAGCGCGGGCAGTTCAAAAACAGGTCAATTTTTGATCGGCTGAGCCGAAACGGCTCCGCCGCCCCCGGCTGATAAAGATTCTTGGTCCGATGCGGATTGTAGTAGTCAGACATACTCTAGAGGCTACCGACAAAGACCTCATCAGGCAAGCGGTGAGCTAGCTATCTTTGATGAACGAACTTTGTGAGGTTTAAAGGGTCAAGCGTTTGTTCCTCTCCCGGGTGCCACGCCGAGGTGAAGTATGGGCGTATCCGCTGTTCAACAAGTCATCAACAGAACCTACCGACACTGCATGCTCGGAGTATGGCTGGACGAGCTGAATCCGTCTGAAGTGAATGTCGGGCTAATGCTCGACACCGGTGCAGACATCCACATGCCCAGCCGCGTATCCATGCGTAACTTCATCGCCGTCATGATAGCGGTTGCTGAAGCGTCCTCGGTGCAACCAGCGCCATAACGCGACGTCATCCACGGCCAGATGGCCGGATGACAGACAGGCCGCGTCTGCACCGACAGCGTCAAGCAAGTAGTCACGGCACACCAACAAAGGCGGAAGGGTTTTACACCTTCCGCCCGTTTGTATGTCAAGTAGGGGACTAGACGGCAGATTTCATCGGCCTGGCGGCATAGAGGATAGCGCCGAAGGCCCAGAGCCAAATCAGGCCACGGGTAAGCCAACCAACCACCGGCACCCAGGTAATGGCCCATAGTACAATAATACCAGCCACGTAGATTGCCACGCGGTTAACTTCGGCATCTTTCATCAGCCAGCGCTTGAGAAGGCGGCCAAGCAACCAGGGGGAGAGAAAGGCGGCCAAAACCATCGCGGCAACATATAGCACCAGGAGCAGGAAGCCAAACGGGGCGCCGTAGAGCGAGACGAACAGTAGCACTGCCACAATCGGCAGCACTATCAGGCTGACCAGGCCGGTCAGCATAGAAACGCCGATCTTTTTCTCAGCAGTGTCCGTAGTGCTCTCGGCTTGCTTGGGATAGAAGCTATAGAGCGCCCAGCCAAACAACAGCGTGGCCAGCATGCCGACAATGATCGCCAGCGGTCGGGCGACGTGCTCGCGCTTGTTGGCTGAAGGGGATTGACTGACCGGTTTGCGCGTGATTGTGCCTTTAACCTTGCTCTGGTCGATCGTGGCGTCGCGGTCAGCGTAATAGGTTAAATTGCCATTGATGCTGGCGCTGTCGCCAAGCACCGGTGTGCCGTCAATAATGGCGTCGCCACCAACCGTGCTGTCGAGGGTTATGGTTTGGCCAGTGGCGCGCAGCCAACCACCAACTGGGGCGTTGATTGACAGGTTCATGCCGGCAATTTGGAGGTCGCCCGACACCGTGGCGGCATTATCCAGCGTGACGTCGCTGCCAGCTAAAAAGGCATCGCTGCCAACCGCTTGGCGGACGATGAGTGTCTGACCGGCGGCAAACAAGTTAGCGCCAACCGTGCTGTCGATAGTTACGTTTTGGCCAGCCACAAAAGCGTCGTGCTCAACCGCGCTTGCCACACTAACATTTGAGCCAGCTGCGAACAGGTCTCCGGCAATCGGCGCCTCGATGCGTACGCCATTACCCGCCACAAACAGATTCTTCATCCGCTCGGAGATGGTGATGGTACGCTTGTCGGTGAAGGTTTTAAACTCCGCGGCGTGAGCAACCAGGGGTACCGCCAACGTGGCTGCGGCGGCAGCGGCTAGTAGCCATTTGACGTGTCGCGACATAACTTCCTTTCTTGAGGCCATTTTTCTTTAGCGTTCGCTTTTTTAGGTATTCTGTCAAGCGCGGCGACACTTTTTGGAGCTGGTATACTGCAGCAGTGACTGACGACCCAATTGATATCAACCCTGAGTTTCGCGAGGCCTTAGCCTTGATTGAAACTGGCCAAAACGTATTTCTGACCGGCCGGGCTGGCACCGGCAAATCAACCTTTTTACGCCACCTGCGTGAGCAAACCGACAAAAAGGTGGCTGTGTTGGCGCCGACCGGCGTGGCCGCCCTCAATGTGCAGGGCCAAACCGTCCACTCCTTCTGCCGCTTTAAGCCGCATGTGACCATCAGTGACCTGCGCGACCTGCGGCTTGACGACAGCCAAAACCTCTACAAACAGCTGGACTTGGTTATTATTGATGAGATTTCGATGGTGCGGGCCGATTTACTCGACTGCGTTGACCGTTTTCTGCGTCTGAACGGCAAGCGCAAAAACCGCCCGTTTGGCGGCCTACAAGTGCTGTTTATCGGCGACCTCTACCAGCTGCCGCCGGTGGTGCGACCGGAGGAGCGGCACATTTTTACCGGCCATTACGATGGCCCGTACTTCTTCCAAGCCAAAGTAATGGAAGATCTGCCCCTGGAGCTCGTTGAACTCAAAACCGTCTACCGGCAACAGGACGCCGACTTTATCGAACTCTTAAACGGCATCCGCCAGAACCAACTGCACGCTGATCAGCTAGCGGTGTTGAATGGCCAAGTCAGCCGCGGAGCGGGGGAGACTGAGTTTGTCATAAGCGAAGATTTTTGCTACGCAATTACGCTGACGACGACAAATGCAAAGTCTGAGGAGTTAAACGCCGCCAAGTTGGCCGCTTTGCCCGGCCGAGTGGTTCAGGTGGCGGGGGTACTGTCTGGCAATTTTGGGCAGGGCAATTTGCCGACCGGCGAGCTGCTGGAGCTTAAGCCGCGCTCTCAAATTATGATGCTCAACAATGACAACCAGGGCCGCTGGGTAAACGGCTCAATCGGCCAAATTAGGCGAATCGAAGAGAGCAAAGATGGCATCACGAAGCTGGTTGTCCGGCTGGACGAAGGCCGCACCGTCGAGGTCGAGCCGTTCACTTGGGAGATGACACAGTTGCGCCTTGACGGAGGCATTATCTCAGCTGAGCCGGTCGGTTCGTTTACGCAGTTTCCGCTCAAGCTGGCCTGGGCAGTAACCATCCACAAAAGCCAAGGTAAAACCTTTGACCGCGTCACAATTGACCTCGGCCGTGGCGCCTTCGCCCACGGCCAAACCTACGTCGCCTTAAGCCGCTGCCGTACGCTGGCGGGCATTCGCTTAGTCAGCCCGGTGCACATGCGCGACATTCAAACTGACCCGCGCATTGACCATTTCTTCCGGCACTGGGCCGAGCGTGAGATTACTCTGCCGCCGTCCGAAGCGGAGGCAATTAACTTGTTTTAGTCGGCTTAGGCGCACCAAGTCTTGAGATATTAAAAAATCCGCCTGGTCGGAGCCAGAGCGGGGGAGTGTGAAATGCGATTTTGTGCCATCGGCTCGGGACCGAGCAATGCCGCGCTATCGCGATCAAGACACAGTATGGAGTGGGGGAGAGTTCACAGAATGGAAGCTGGACAATTCTCGTTAACCGGCCCCTCCAGCGCCGCTTTGACCGCAGGAGCTTTATGCGACCCTGGCACAACCACACTTCTGCCAGGGCGAAGTACCAGCCGAATCTCTAAGCATCGCGTGCAGAAGAGGCTTTGAGCATTTGGTCAAAAGCCGCGCGACCGTGTAGCGCAGAGTTGTCCACCGCATCTTTTTCCTGCGTTAACTTTACATTGTCCGACGTATTAGCACATTCAATATTGAGCCAGCCCAGAAGAAACACCTCGGCAAGAGGGAGAATGCATACATACAGACAGACGACCTAAAGCGCTAGGGAACACACATCGAAGGAAGTGTTCACAAATAGTCTTTCACTGAATCTTACACAAACCGGCTGACCATAATAATTCGGCTATCATTGCTGCCGCCATCGGGACCAAGTCTAACGTCTTACATTGTACCTTGCACGACGTTATGAAACTGATTTGAAAGGTATGAACAGTCGGCTTCGATTAAATTACGCAGGACAGCGTGCTGTACATAAAGACCTCAGCCGGCCCTCACGGCCCGCTATCTCTCTCAAGACGACTGCTACATCGTCTGTTACTCCACCTGGATTGCTCCAGGCGTCAGCTAACCACTTCTCCGACCCCTCTCTCGGCCCATTCGGGCGGCGGGGGAGACCACGCTCTATTTGCACCTAGCCACGCATAGAATGTGGACTAGCTCGGCAGATGTCCTTATCATTCAGGCAACTATTGGTTTGTTCGGGCTACATTACACAGCAGTTTCGGTTACTATCATCATGTTTACGGTTAAAAATGGGCGTGGACAAGATAGCGGAATTTTTTCCGTTCCAACTACCCTACCTGCCACTTCTCTCGAGCACAGCAGATAATCAAAACGCCTGTCTTCACACTTATGGTTTATCGGATTATTAACGTCGTACAATAATGGAGTGCTCAGAACGGCGTTGAGTGTTTCTGCACGTATTTCATACCTAGCTGAAACGACTTTCTAGCCTTGACCAGCTCCCAACTCTGCAGCACTCACCTATCGTTTGGTACCCGTCCTCCCTGTTTTTGGTCGCCTACTCCCCTGCCCTCAGTAAGCTTAGTGTCGGCTACAGAGCACGTGGCTGGTTCTCCCTCCGACAAAACCAACTGTAACGTCGTACAATATTACTTCGTCAGCTTGTGGTGCATCTCGGCAAAGTCGGCGGCTAACAGGTGGTCGCCTTTTTCGATGATCGTGTGACCTTAGGCTTCCAAGTGGCGCTTATGCCCCGTTAGGCCACCAGGATACTTGGCATTTAACTCTCCGCCTTTCTTGAGCGTCCGCCAATAAGGCGTCGTGCTTTTTTGACCAGCCATAGCGGTGTTAGCCGCGGCATTGGCGGCAATCCAGGTGAAGATGCCGGTAGTCATCGGGCAGCCGATATCGGTCTGAAAGCGATCGGCCAGGCAGTCGCGGATATCATTAACCTCGATCAGTTTGCCCTTAGGCACCTGGCGCATGTAGTCGTCAACTAAGTGCGGCGTCGGCACGAGCATGGTTTTGGCGTGCCAATGGCGCTGGCCCTCGGCGTTTAAGTGAACGACCTTCGGTTTGGCGTCCTTATCCCCCATCTTCTCTTGCCACGTTTTACGCATAGCTATGCTACTCATTCCTGCTTATAGGTACTCTTAAGGTCGACCGGTGACTCTATGTCAAGCCTACAGTTCGATTGGCTGATTTTCAGGAATGGCGGCAAAATCGGTGCTGTGGCCAATACCACTCGATGCCGGACTGGGAGCTGGGGTATACGGCACCGGCGTTGGTACAGTTGGCGCGTCTGACGCGGCCGGTTGGACAGCTTGTTGTTGACGAATTTTTAAGATAGCTTGGCGCAGGGCATCGTTTTTCTCGGCTGAGGTCACACTGCGACGAGAGCCTGTCGGTGATGCCGGACGTTCACTGGGGCGGGCGGTAGGCTGGGCAAAGCGCGCGGGCAGAGACGTTTGCGCCGTAGCGCGGGCCGGGGCTGGCCGCCCATCCGAGCGAGACGACTCCCCTGTCCTGCCAGTCGGCTGGTGTTGAGCGATTGGCGGCGGTGGTTGGACCGAAGCTTTGTCCGGAACACTGAAATCACCAGCTTGACGACCGTCCGGCAGATAGTACGGTACGCCAAAGTACCATTTTTCTCCGCCGCGTTTGGCCACTTCGCGGTAGTGCAGGCCATTAATAACATTTTTTGGCCAGGGGCGGCCGGCTGGCTGTTCTGATTCGACAGAATAATGAGGCTCCCCTACTGCCTGATCAGGGACCGGCAACGCTAACTCGGCGGCTTCTCCTGCTGAGGGCAACTCAGGTACTGGTAGAGCAGCGACTGGTGCAGGCAGTGTCGGTTGAATTTCGGCTTCTGGGGGAGGTAGCAGCTGCTCAGCCACCGGCGCGACCGGCTCTGAGACGACTGGCATAGGCTGCGCCGGCGTAATAGGAGAAAGTTGTTCAATCGGTTTGGCGGCCATGGGTGTAACAACCGTCATTTTGGCATCGCTAATAGCATTCGCTGCCATTGGCTTCACAGTCAGTATGGCGGGTTGCGCTGCGGGTGCGGCAGTGACTTGCTGAGCGAAATGGCCGCTGCCGACATTTCCCGTTTGTGGCGCACTCCCCTGCCCGGCTGGGCGATTTTGTTGATTTAAAAATCGCTCCTGGCCCGGGTGAATAACCAGCTTCGGTCGTGTATCCTCGTTCCATTTAGCAATCTCAGCTTCAACTGCTTCACGCTCAACACCGTAATTAGTCTGAGTGAGGCGGCGAATCTCGGCGGCGTGGCCGGTGTGGTTGTAGATGGGCGGCAACGTGGTGGCCGAAAAAGCTTGGGCGCTCTTGCCGTCAACGGACATCTTTGTGTAGATGTGGTGAATGTCCAAGTTAACCATGTCCTGCTCGTCAAAAATGGGCGCCATCTCTTTCGCCAAAAACGGCGCATCACCCGCACCAACCCGGAACGACACCAACGAGCCCACGTTGCCAAAAACTGCCTCGCGAACGACCTCTTCCATTTGGGCAATGTACTGATTAGCCATCGTTAAGCTGAGGGCGTACTTGCGCGCTTCCGACAAAATGGTGGCAAACGACTCGGTGGCAAAGTTTTGAAACTCATCAACATATAGGAAGGTATTTTTCCGCTCGGCGGCCTCCAGGTTGGCCCGCGACATCGCCGCCAATTGAACTTTGGTAATAATCATGGCACCAAGGAGGGCTGAATTATCTTCACCAATTTTGCCCTTGGACAGGTTAATGAGCAGAATTTTTTCCTCGTCCATCACCTCGCGGATATTAATAGTTGATTTGGCCTGACCGACAATATTTCTGATGGTCGGCGTCGACAAGAACTGACCGACTTTATTCTGAATTGGCGCGACGGCTTCAGTGCGAAACTTAGGGTCCCAGGCTTCAAACTCAGACTCCCAGAAATCGCGCACTACCGGGTCTTTGACGTTCTTTATGATTTCCATGCGGTACTTCTTCTCAACCAAAATTTTTGGAATACCAAGCATGGTTTGGCCTGGGGTATCAAGGAGTGCCAACACACAGTTACGCAGAATATGTTCCATGCGCGGCCCCCAGGAGTTGCCGAAGATTTTCTCTAAGATGCCGACAAAGCCGGAGGCGACGATGCCCTTCAGGTCATCGTCGACCGCCTCTAGCAGATTCAAACCAATCGGGAAGTTACGGTCGGCCGGATCCATCAAAATGGTGTCCTGCATGCGGTGGTCGGGAATTTCGTCAATGATATGGTCGATTAACTCCCCGTGCGGGTCAACGACAATGACGCCGCGATTCTCACGAATGTCGTCAAGAATCATGTTTTCGAGCAGTGTTGATTTGCCGGTACCGGATTTACCGATAACATACATGTGGCGCAACCGGTCTTTGATTTTAATGCCAAATTTCTCGATGCGTTGGCGGAAATCGGTGACGCCCAAAATGGTAATATCTGCCGGGTCATACTCATTGACTAATGGCAGGTTGGCCGGCGGTTCCGATTTTTTGGCGCCGGCCCAGACAATGTTCGGCGTCTCAGCTGAAATGGACGGAAAGTGAAACAGCGAGGCCAGCTCGGTGATATTAAAAACGTGGCCGCTATCGAGGAATAGGCGCGACCAGAGGTAGCCAAAATACTCCTCGTCGTTGGCTTTGACTGGGCCCAGCACCAAATTATTTAAGTTATTGGTGTTGAATTGTTTGAAGGCTGAAGCGGTAGCGGTTAAATTAGCCCGGGCAGCCTCTTCACTGCTGGCAATGGCCGTCAGGCGCAGTTTAGTGGCGTAGCCAAGCTTGGTAATTTTTTCTTCGACCCCTTGCAATGCCTCTTGTACCGGTGAGGACAGCTCTTTAGCCGCTTTGTCGTCAGCGGCAGCCGGAGCGTTTGTCGCTTGGCCGGTTAAGAACCGCACCAACGAACCGACGAAATGAAAGCCGAAAGTGATCAGCCTTATGACTGGATGCGGCGAGTTCGGTTTAGCCGGCTTACCGGCTTTGATGGCGGCAACCAGATCAATGCCGCGCTGCTGCCAGCCTTCATCCTCCGGCCGAATGATCATCTGAATCCAGGTTTGTTCCTGCTCCTTCAGGTTAGCCAGTACCGAGGTAATGCCGGCCAGTGGGTCAACGTCAAAGCTCTGGTACTGTTTGATCGGGTAGACGTCCGGTTTGTCCAAGCCAAGTTCGGCCCCAATCACACATAAGCTACTGCGGTCCAGTGCGCCGATGTAGTCGTCAACCTGGCGCACCTCTATGTTTGGGTACTGGGCATAAATTTGGCCCTCGACGAAGTCGCGCAGTTGCTTCGGCACGACAACATAAAAGCGGACAGCGCCGGGAATGGCGACGATTTCGAACGACAACTCCTCTTGCAGTAAGGCGCCTTTTTGAAAGATGCCGTGCAGCGAGGCGAAGACCTGCTCAGCAGCGAGCGGCGATTTATCGTTGTTTTTCGGCACTTGGATGGTGAGCACAACCAGCTCGCGGTGGCGCAACCACTCGAACTTCTGTTCCTCTTCAAGCGCCTTTGCCTGGTACTGAAAATAGCCGTACATAGCAAAACCAAGCGCGGCGGTAAACAGAGCAAGAATGAGCGCAATCATTGGCCTCAGTATAGCAGATTTCCGGTTTGACGCGGAGCCGAAATTGTTGACATACCTACCACATGGCCCTGCCCCACCTCCCTCTTGTTGCTGTGCTACCGTGCCATTAGCCGGAATGTCCCAAACCAAAATCCGCCCAGTCTAGGGCGGATTTTGGTTTTTATCAGTGTGCGATCTCGCTTGTTTAAACTGCACCCTCTTCAAGCTTCTTTTTATGTGAAGGCCCGCGCTTTTTACGCGGCGGCATCTCGACACCCTCTTGGATATTGTAAAGACCCTTAGACAACTTGGCGAACTGGGGTTTGGTTTGCAAGTTGACGACGATGGTCCCCTTCTTCACATTCCGCAGGGCGGAGACGCGGTCAACAATCTCTTCAACCTTGAGTGGCGTGCCGGCTTCGCGCAGGACATGCTCAATGACACGATAGACTGGGCCTTCGAGCATCTTCCACTCTTTTAATCCGTATAATCCGCGGCCAACCAGGGCAAAGCGGCCATCGGCAATCAACTCATTGTGCACCGTTTCCGGCAGTACACGTTTGCTGTCAAAAGCAGCCTCTTTAATGCGCGTGGTGATGTCGCGGAAATGCAGCGGTCGCCCAGCTTCGCGCAGGACAAAATCAATTTTGTCACCGATATTTTTCGGCCGAACCAACAAGCGGTGTGGTTTGTTACCGGATGCCGGGAAAACCACCAGGCGAGAACCGATTAACGGCAAAAACACGAGCGTGCGTTCATCTTCAGTGTCAACAGACGGGTGCTTGGCCAAGGCCTGCTCAATCGGTAGAATTTTGCCGTGCTTGTCCAAAACCGCCAGGTAACCAGCCAGCATCTTGTGCAAGTCGGTCAATGACAATTGCTTAGTGGTCCAGCCAAAGAAGTTCTGCTTGGTGGTCGGCAGCCGTTTGGCCTCCGGAATGGCACTGTAAAGCACGCGCAGTGCTGACTCTTGCTCACGGGTGGGCTTTTCAACGATCATTTCGGCTAAAGCGCTGTGCCTGGCGATACCGCCAAAGGCATCAATGGCTTTAAGGAGGAAGGCTCGCTCCGTCGTAAAGCGCTCTTTCAGCACCTTATCCAGTCGACGGTAAACGTCGCGCTCAATCTGACGAACACGCTCACGTGACAATCGATAGCGTTTACCGAGGCTGTCGAGGGTCATTTTGCGACCGGTCTCTGTGAACAGGCCGTTTCGAGAGGTAATAATGTCTTTTTCGCGTTCTTTCCAATTTTCAGTGGCCTGCTGGACAATCTTAAGCGGGTCAAGCGTCATTATGTCGCTCGACTCGGTTGCTAGATGCTTTTTGGCTCGCTCAATCATACTGCTCCTCGCTGACCGAGGCACCTTGTCGCGGTGCCCTCAAGGCTAACTTGTTTACCCGTCCTTTATTTACCTGCCAGGCACCAGGTTTCGCTGGTGATAACCGGTGGCAGGCACCCATAGGAACATGAAATGTCCATTTCGGAATCTTGGCAGGCGTGGCCTTTTCTGTTGTTCTTATAATGTCACTCTACCATAAATTGTATAGAGCGCAATATTAGTGGTCAGTCCCCGGCTGAAAGAAAATGAAGGCCTGGCACAGCGGCCAAACCCTCATTTTTTCCTTTTTCGCGGTGTGTTCTAACAAACTGGGATGACTTCACGCTAGGCTGCCCAGACAAAAAAATCAATCTTGCAAACGCTCGGTTGAATGTGGTACAAACAGGAAGTCACTGTCGTACCCTATCTGGTCCAGAGGAGACGGGGATGACGTTTATTGCACATCACCCCGCCAGTCAGCGACTACCCAGCGCTAACTGGCCCTCGACCTCACCGTCTGTCTTGTCTTTACAAGACAGACGATTTTTTAGATTTAACTTTGCGCAGGCACAACCGGGGCCGCAGCTGGCGCCGGCGTCTGCTCCGGTAAAATATCTAAAATGCGGGTGCGTTCGCGAACTTCCCAATCGACGATTTTCTTATCACGGCCGTAGGTTAAGCGTGACAACTGCCGGATAGCAGCTGGCAAGTCCCCTGGCTCGGCTGGCTCTGGCGGCAGACTACGGACATTAAACGGCCGCGTCGGCGCATTGTCAATCAGGGTTTTCAGGTAAAAATTATACTTATCGATGTTGATCATGTCATCAACCGTCAGCGGTTCAAACTCTTTGACCATAAACTCGGCGTCGGCAGCGCCAATACGCGCGGCAATTAAGGTGCCGGCATTACCCATCACAGCGTCGCGAATCATCTCCGGCAGTTGGGCAATATATTGGTTGGTCACTGCCAAAGCTAATTTATATTTGCGCGCCTCAGACAAAATGGTGGCAAAGGCATCCGTGGTAAAGTTTTGGAACTCGTCGACGTATAAATAAAACGGTGTTCGCTGCTCCTCTGGTGTGTCCTGACGTGAAAAGGCCGCCATTTGCAACTTAGTCACAATAATCATGCCAAGCAGGTTAGCATTAATTTCACCGACCAATCCCTTTGATAAATTAATGAGGAGAATCTTTTGGCCATCCATGACCGCCCGAAAGTCAAAGGCGCTCTTCGGTTGGCCGATAATATTGCGCATCATATCGTTGGTCATGAAGCGGCCAAATTTTGAGACGAAATAGTTGAGCATCTCTGACTTGTGGTAATCGGATGTTTTAGCCATTTGCTGCTGCCAAAACGACTTGACCACCGGGTCGGTCACATACTTCACGTTCTCGTCCTCAAACGCCTTGTCGGTAAACAGACGCGGGATGTCAATTAACGTGCCACCCTTCGGGTTAGCCATCACAGTCAGCGCCGCGTTGCGCATCCAGTGCTCAAACTGCGGGCCGACGATGCCGGTTTTGCCCGGGTCAAACAGTTTGTAAAAGATTTGGATCGACTCTTGCACTAAGAAGTCTTTTTCCTCTGTCGTTGAGGCCTCAAGCAAATTGAGGCCCATTGGACGATCGACATCCGCCGGCTCAAACAAGATGACATCCTTCGCCCGGTCAGCCGGTAGGTGGTTTAAAATGTACTCGATAGCGTCACCATTTGGATCTAGGTAGCAGACACCCTGACCGGACCGGATATCCTGCATGACCATGTTTTCAAATAGCACCGTTTTGCCAACGCCGGTTTTGCCAATCATATAAACGTGACGTAGGCGGTCGGAGGCGGTAATTTTGACCTCTTTGCTCTCACCTCGGTAGATAGATTGGCCAACTATCGTGCCTTCGGCTGGCAGGTTGGTCGGCGGCGGCAGGCTTCTCGCCCGTAGCCAGTGAATATTTGGCGTGTCAACGTTGCGGTTAGGAAAGTGAAAAATGGAGGCCAATTCCTCGGTGTTTAATATCATCGACTTTTTGGCCGCTTTTTTCAGAATAAAGGCGGCTATTAATTCGTCGCGGTCGCTGCCTGACAACCTGAATGCGTTCTCCTCCGGGTTATCAAACTGGCCAAAGGCCGAAAACATATTCTGCAGTTGCGTGTCGGCCTCCGGCTGGCTTCCGGCCGTGACCACCAGTTTGACCTCCACATCAAAACCAAGCTTGGCGCCTTTCTCTTCCAGCCGCTTCATTTGCGTCTCTTGAATGGGCGTTAAACGCTGGTACGAGTTTTGCTCCTCTTCCTTTTTTGTGGTGGCCACCGTCTCAGCCGTCTTCTGCCAAAACAGCGAGAATTTGGAAGCGTGCGGATTTTTGCCCTTTTGAATTAATTTGGCCACTTTGGCAACCGGAATGCGCCACCGATCGTTTTTGGGTGCGACCACGTACTGAATTGCGGCGGTTGCTCCCTCCGGCAGTTTAGAGAGGGTGTTCGTGATGGCGTTCAGCGAATCTGATTCGAGCTCTTTGTAGGTGCGAATGGGAAAAACAAATTTGCGCTTTAGGGCTAACCGGCCGATTGCAACGGCCGCTTCGTCTGTCCGGAAAACGCCGTAGTCGGTTGTCTCTTCAATTTGAGCGGTTGGGTATTGGGCGTGAATTTGGCGCTCAAACAGGTTTTTAAGGCTGCGTGGCACCAGGCAGATGAACCAAATCTCGCCCGAATGGGCGACAATTTCAAACGTGACATGCTCTTGGCCAAGCCAGCTGTATTTGAAATCACGCTGGTAGAGCGAAGAGATGGCGGCCAAAAACGGCTCGGCCACCGCAATTAACTCTTTAAAATCTTTGCGCTCGTCCTCTTTTTTTTGCTCACGCGGCACTGACACCTGCAGAGCAACAACATCTATACCGCGCTCAAACTCCTCCTCCTGCTTTTGACCCATAGCCCAAGCCCACCAAATAGCGGCCGCCCCGAGGGCAGCCATAGCGATAACCAGCGGCAAAATAAAGTAGGCGGCGGAGTCCACGGTCTAGGCTGCCTCGGTCCGATCTTGGCCGGTGCGGTCGAGGTTGAGTTGTTGCCGCATCGCCCGCGTGGCAATCGCCCAGCGTTCAACTTGGCCGGCTTGTCGAGCTATTTCTCTCAGCGGCATTTTTTTCATCACGGTCATATGCTGCGCCGCTGTATCTTTTGCAGACTCGATAGTTTGCATTTCGGCCGTCCGTACATCGTCAAGGCCTGCCACTTGCTGGCTCAGGGCAAACTCGCCCGCTACGTCCTCATGCGGTACATCAATGTGGGCCAAAGGCACCTCGGTGGGCATTCGCTCGGCTTCCGGCACCTCAACCGCTGCCCGCACAGTTTCACGTGGCTCTGGCATCACTTCACCTGTCGGCGCACCCTCAAGCGACGGACTGGCTACCTTCGGTCTTGCCGGCTCTAACTGTGCCAAATCAACCGGCGGCGGTAGTTGCTCGGGCGGTGAAGGTAGCGGCGCCTCACTGTCCGGCATCAGTGTGTTATCCATTCCCTCTCCTCTGTTGCAAACGGTTAGAAAGCTGGTTTAGCCATGCTGGCAAATGGTTCAATATGTAAAGAGTATTTTTATCCCACTGTTTTCGTTTGTAAGGGCAATCTCATCATTATTCGTAAACCCATCTACCCGCCAGGGCTGACCAGCCAGATCCCAGATGTCACCTTGTTTCGGCACCGGATATTGCGCTGCGTCTGGGTCATGTCGCTCTCTTTCGTTAAACAATCGTCTAAACAGCTCAGCACGTCGCGTCTCCGCATCACCAACCGTCTGCTCCGCCGATTTTTCAGGAGTCTCTGTTTGCGCTGATTCTGGAGCGGCAACCGTCGGCTCGGAAGGCTCAAGCGCAGTACCAACAGCAGACGGCTCTGTTTCAGTCTCCGGAGGGTGGGTCGAAGCGGCGACCCAAAGATCATACAGTCTATTCTGCTCGAATGCCTGGTTGGCAGTGTCCTCAGTGATCATCTGACCTCTCGCCGCAACTAAAGACCCGTCTTTAGCTAGAACATCTTTCCCCACATATTTACCAACGATAAAGGGCTTAAAGCCGTCTATGTTGCGATTGATGGCATCCCGCAATTTCTCCTCAACAGGGGGTCATATTTCAGGAGGAACCGGAGCCTCTGTTTCGCTGGGTGGGTTTTCGGCCGTCGACTCGGCTTCAGCCTCTGGCGGCTCCCCTGCTGGCGGAGTGGGCTGCTCTATCGCCTCCGGCTCCAACGGGTTAGTCGGAGTAGTAGTTCCAGTTGTCGCGGGTAAGGCATCTGGTCCACCCAAATACTCAGCTTGCAAACCAAAGAGGTAGAGCGGATAAGTGTACTCACCAGTTCGATCGGCACTTAAGCGAACGCCTTGATTGACCACATCGAAGCCGAGGATTTGGGCACGCTCCCCCTGAACTTGCCAAAAGTCACCCTCCCGAGGAAACGGCCAATTGCGAATTTCAGTCTGTTCCAGCGTATTAATGCGATAGAGAAATACGCTGTCCAACAGCTTACGCTGTGCTAGCTCCTGATTTTCTGCCACCAGTGCTTCTTCATTGCCCAGGAAGCGAGGATCGGCGTCGCGATACGTTTCGAGGGCTATAATCTTCGCATCACCGTATGGCGTCTCGGCCGCTTGCTCTAGTGGAGTCAGCACAATTTGCTCACCAGCCTGAGGATGCTCCCAGTCGCCGTATAGTGCCGTTACCAAATACTGCTGATCGGCTTGCTCTCCACGCAAACTCACCGCCACCACATCGCCCACGTGGGGCTCGGCGGCCCGTCTATCCTCTGACCGCTCTACAACAGCGGGTGCTTCTCGGCTGACGGGTTGTCGCGCCGCGAGTTGTCGCAGCTGGCGCTCTCGCTCAACCCGAACTACTTCATCAGTGACTGTTTGACCACCATTACGCGCTTCCATTACCCGTCGAATCTCAGCTAATTCTGATTGATGAACACGGTGAGCCATTTGTTCAGTGGTGATTTCACGAGATTTACTTGGCTTAAACACCCTCGGCTCAACAAGCTGAGCACCAACCATCATATTAGTCATTTCTTGATTGCGCACCAAAACTGATGGCGGTTGGTTGGGTTGACTCAAATTTCGAATAGCGTAGATCGTCTCACCGCGAGCGTTAACGTAGCTATCCTCTATTTCCAAACGTTGACGATTCTGAAGCATATAAATTTGACCTACTGCGTAGCGGCCAGGCTCGACCTCCGCTGGCTGTTCCGGTCCAGTAGGAGCCGTCGCAGTTACTGAATTAGCCTCTTCGGCTTCGGTCGGTTGAGTAGGAGTAGCCTGGTCGCTTATTTGTTCTGCTGACGAGTCCCCATTCACTGCTGCAGCCTTGTCGGGATGAATCAGATTCTCTGCAGATGAATTCTGTTCAGCACCACTCGATTCATTTGATTCTGATATGCCGGACGATGACGCTGCTCCACGGTCCCTTGATTCATTTCCCAGGTAGTGAGCTATATTGCCCTGCATCAGTGTCCCAAGCGAGTAGGCAATTTCACCACTACCAAAGCCCGCATTTTTTCCCTTGCCCAACACTGGTCGCATAACGACCCTAACGGTCGATGGGTTGAGTGGCCCTCCCGCGGCAGACTCATCCTGCAGAATACGCACCACCTGCACTTCTGAGAAAGCCGTTGTCTGACCGTCGCGTTTTTTTGTCAACAAACCATACCCGGGCTCAACATGAAATCTGTCGCCAGGCTCAATCACGCCCGGAAAATCATAGTACTCTTTAGCCAGACGGAACATGCCTTTTGCCTCAAGTGCTAAATTCTCGCCATCCTCACC
>JBBRAU010000004.1:0-63491 GCA_038206475.1 Patescibacteria group bacterium | reverse complement strand
TGGGGCGAGGTCGGGGTTCCTGTCGCTGTCGAGGACGTATTTCGATCGGGCCGATCGGCAGCGGAATTCGCCGCAGCAAGCAACTCCGACAGTTTGCTCAGCGCGGCCTGAAACTCGACGGCGCTGGCGTGAAGCTTGCCGAGAAGAGACTCTGGCAATGCTTCTGGGTTTTGGCGAACACGGGCCAGGTCTCGTCGCAGTTGACGACACTTTTCCTTCGTCAAGAGCGGGACCAGCTCTTCGAGTGCCCCGAGCTGTTGGGCTTGTTCAGTCAATATTCACCTCCGTGTCGCAAGGGGCTGAGTGTGGTACGCTCAGCACAGGTATCCCATACAAATCCTGGTTAATATATACAAGATTATAGTTAAAATGTCAATATATATGACCCATGAAACATAAAACAGACGCCGTTGTCTTGCGCCGGCGAGATTTTCAGGAGCATGGCCGGATGATCGCCGTCATGACACCGGAGGTCGGCTGGTTTGATGTGTTGGTCCAGGGGGTCAGAAGGCCGCACAGCCAGTGGGTGGGCGCGGTTGAGCCGTTCTCTTGGCTAGAGCTTGACTATGAGACCACCGGCCGCGGCTTTTCGCGCTTGGTCGCGGCCAGTGTCAAAGCCGTTTTTGTCTCGGCCGGGGCACCGCTGGAGCAGGTTTCTGGTGCGTATGTGCTGTCAGAGCTCATTCAAACCATTCTACCAGAGCACGCCTCGCAACCGGCGGTGTATGCTCGGTTGTTGCAGGCGCTCCAAGCGCTGCCGAGCGTCGACAGCTACCTGGTGGTAGCCTGGTTTCGGCTGCAGCTACTCTCTGAGCTTGGTTTTAAGCCTAGTCTCAATTCCTGTAGCCTCGGCGGTGAACCACTGACGAAAGCAGCCGTGGTCGGGCTTGACACGCAGCGCGGCGGTTTCGTTTGCCATACGCACACCTCAGGCAGCGACGCCACGCTGCCGTTGTCGCCGCAGCAAGCAGCTGTTTTGAAGCTGCTGTCCGAGCGGCCGGTTACCGACTTCGGCAAGCTGAGGCTTGCGTCCGCTGACCGCGAATCGGTCCATCTTGCTGTTCAGACGCTACTCAACTACCATACAGAGCGACCGGGCCGCCGGGCGGCCGGCTTTTTCAATCGCTACGGTACGCCTGACCTGGGGGAGAAACGAGCATTATGAGAGATGAAAGCGTCTGGGCAGAGGTGTCGCTGCGTCAACTAACCGAGAACGCCCGCCTAATTGCCGAACACATTGGGCCAGATGTCTCACTGATTGCCGTGGTGAAGGCCAATGCCTACGGTCATGGTTTGATACCGTGCACCATGAGTTTGTGGGCCTCGGGTGTTGAGCGTTTTGCCGTCGCCAAAATTGAGGAGGCGTTGGAGCTGCGAACGGCGGGCTTAAAGGCACCAATTTTAGTGCTTGGCTATGTGCCGGCCGGACAACTGCCCGAGGCGCTGCGCCAAGGCATCGACCTGACCATCTCAGAACTGCAAACCGCCAGCTATCTGAGTCAGTTGGCCAGCCATACCGAGACGCCGGCGCTGGTGCATATTAAGATTGACACCGGTATGCATCGGCTGGGATTTGCGCCAGAGGAGGCGGCTGATAGCTATGCCGAGGTGCGCACCCTACCTGGCCTGCAAATAAACGGCATTTTCTCACATTTTGCCGACGTCGCCGACCGTGATTTTTCTGACGAGCAGCTCGGCCGTTTTCAGAGCGTGCTGTTTGAGCTGCAGCGCCACGGTATGACACCGCCGTTGGTACACTTGGCAAACTCGCAAGCCACCCTCGAACTATCCGAAGCGTATTTTGACGCTGTTCGCCCCGGCCGCATCTTGTACGGCCTGTCGCCGGTACTTCCGGGCATGGCGCCGGTGTTGAGCCTGAAGACGCGGGTTGCCCTGGTGCGCAAGGTAGCAGCCGGCGAAACGATCGGCTACGGCCGCACCTACAAAACCGAAAAACCGATACACCTAGCCGTGCTGCCGATTGGCTATGCTGACGGCTTTAGGCGGCACTTATCTGACAAGGGCTCGGTTCTCGTCTCCGGCCGGCGTTGTCCAGTGGTTGGCCGCGTTTGTATGAATATGACCATGATCGATGTTTCTGGCCTGCCAGTGTTGCCGCAAATCGGCGAGGAGGTCGTTATTTTTGGCAACCAGGGCCACGCTGAATTGACAGCGAAAGACATGGCCGAGGCGATGGATACTATTAGCTACGAAATTGTCAGCCACCTTGATCCAACCATTCCTCGCCGATACAGCGAGTAATTAAAATCGTAATTGACGTACATATGATTAAATTGTATAATGTAATTAAGTAAGACAACAACTTGCGGTTTTGCGAGTGGTCCAGTTCGCCAGCAGGAAAATAGCTGCTGGAAGCCTTGATACAAGAAGGTGTTGATTTAAACAGCGCAGGCTAACGCTACGTATCTCGAGAATCTCGCCGTAAGCGCTTGCAGTTTCACTAGGCCCAGCGGCCTGGTTTTTATTTCACTCGCCAAGCGGACGGAAATCGGCTAGGCTAAGCGCAAGTATGGCAGAAGACACGGTATCACTGGACGAACTGCAGGCGCTCCTGAAGCGGCGTGGTTTTGTGTACCCGTCCAGTGAAATTTATGGCGGGTTTGCTGCCGTTTATGACCTTGGTCCCTACGGCGTCGAGTTGGCCAATAACTTAAAGGCGGTCTGGTGGAAGTATATGGTCCAGCTGCGGCGCGATATCGTCGGCTTGGATGCCGCCATTTTTATGGCACCCAGAGTGTGGGAAGCCTCAGGCCACGTGGCCGGCTTTGCTGACCCGCTGGCCGAGTGCAAAAACTGCCACGCCCGAATTAGAGTTGATCATGCCTTGGAATCGGTCGGCGCCACGGCCGATGAAAAAATGTCTGAAGCGGAAATTAACCAGCTGTTTGACGCCCACAAAGCCGAGGTCAAATGCCCGCACTGCGGCAAAACTGACTTTACGGAGGCCAAGAGCTTTAACCTGCTGGTCAAATCCAATCTAGGCAATTTTGAAGGCGATTGGACAAAGACACCGGTCTACCTGCGCGGAGAAACCTGCCAGGGCATTTATGTCAATTTTAAAAATGTGCTGGACTCGGTGCGAGTGCAAGTGCCGTTTGGTATTGCCCAAATCGGCAAAGCCTTCAGGAATGAAATCACCGCCCGCCAGTTTATCTTCCGCACCCGCGAGTTTGAGCAGATGGAGATGCAGTACTTCACCAACGTCGAGACCGAGATGACGGAGTACGAGAAGCTGCGCCAGTACCGCTGGCAATTTTATCTCGACATCTTACAAATGAATCCCGACAATCTGCGCTGGCAGAAGCATGAGAATTTGGTCTTTTACGCCAAAGAGGCCTACGACATTGAGTACAAATTCCCCTTTGGTTTTAAAGAGCTTGAGGGTGTGCACGCCCGCGGCGATTACGACTTAACCCAGCACCAAAAATTTTCCGGCCAAGACCTCTCCTATACCGATCCGCAGAGTGGGGAGAAATATCTGCCGCACATTATTGAGTCGTCGGTTGGCGTTGGTCGCATGTTGCTCGCCATGTTGACCGAGGCGTATGTTGTCGAGCAAACCGGCGAGGACACCCGGACGGTATTGAAGTTGCCGCCGCGGTTGGCGCCAGTCAAGGTGGCGGTCTTTCCACTGTTGCGTAATAAACCAGACTTAGTCGAGCAGGCGACGAAGCTGTTTGACGAACTGAAGCAGGACTTTCTTTGCGAATTTGATGACAGCGGCAATATAGGTAAGCGCTACCGCCGCCAGGACGAAATTGGCACGCCGTGGTGCGCTACAGTTGACTTCCAAACGCTTGAGGATCAAACCGTCACGCTGCGCGACCGAGACACGATGGAGCAGACCCGCGTGCCGGTTTCCGAGCTGGCCAGCCTCATTCACTCTCGTCTGGGCTAACCCCTCTGGTCATATAAGGCCGCTACAGAGCGGTCTTTTTGATACCATAAATACTACATTATTCAAGCTACGATACGAAGCACAAAGTGGGAGCTGCTCTCTTGACGACTCTCGGCCTGGGGATTACTATGGGGACAAGTGGTAAAAGTTGGGGAAAACTCAGGGAAATAGGCGAGCGCCGGTCGGTTATGCGCCAGAGGAGGATGCATAAACGATCGGCGCAACCTCGGAAAAGGGAAGTATGAGCAAACCAAAGCGGGGGATAGTTGCGAAGCGCCAGGCACTGATTATTGACGTTCAGCCGGCGGCACAAGCTCCGGTTGATTTGACTGGTCGTTTGCTTGAGGTGGTGGGGGAGCCAACGCGGGCTCGGCGGCTAAAAATCAGCTTTGCTTGAACGGACGCAAGGTGTTTCTGGGCGAGTACCAAAACCGATTGGATGATAAAGGCCGGTTAATGATTCCGGTCAAATTTCGGTTGCAACTCTCGGACGGTGCCGTTGTCACACGCGGCTTAGACCAAAGTTTGGCGCTGTACACCAAAACGGCCTGGCAGAACATCGCCGACCAGTTGTCAACTTTGCCGATGACTGACCGCGCCTCGCGCGGCTTTCAGCGTTTGATGCTGTCGGGTGCGATGGAAGTTGAGCTGGACCGCCAGGGCCGTATTAATCTGCCGGCCTACTTGCGTGACTACGCCGGTATCAAAACCGGGGTTGTTGTGGCCGGCGTTGGTGACAAAGTGGAACTGTGGTCGGAGGCGGGCTGGAAAGCTGAAACACTCCCCTGGTCAGAAGATCCGGCGCAGTTGGCCGACCGCTTCTCCGAACTTGGTATTTAAGTGGAACACACGCCGGTTTTGCTGGACGAGACGATTCGTCTGCTCCAGCTTTCGCCGGGACTGCAGGTAGTTGACGGGACGGTTGGTCTAGCCGGCCATGCCAAGCGGATTGCCGAAGGCATTCAGCCCGGCGGCAAATTAATTGCTCTTGATCACAATGCTCGTTCGCTGGCGGCGGCCACCGAGGCATTGGCGGCGCTGCCGGACATTACCCTACTCCAGCGCAATTTTCGCCAGATTGGCCAGGTGATTGACGACTATTTCGGCGGCCACGTTGACCGCGTGCTCTTAGACCTGGGTCTAGCCAGTTGGCAGATAGAGAAAAGTGGACTGGGTTTGTCCTTTCAGTACGCTGAACCGCTGGATATGCGGCAAGGCAGTACAGAGAGAGGTCAAACGGCGGCTCACCTGATTCAAACCACACCGGAGGCCGAGCTGGCCGATATCCTCTGGCGGTACGGTGAAGAGCCGCAAAGCCGCCGGTTGGCCAAAGCCATGAAGGCAGAATTGCCGACAACCACTGACCAGTTGGTTGAAGTGGTGCGCTCGGTCAAAGGTCGCGGTTTCCGCCACCATCACCCGGCTACCCAGACTTTTCAAGCGCTGCGGATGGCCGTCAATGACGAAATTGCCGCCCTGACTGAGGCACTGACGGCGGTCAAAACGTGCCTCACGCCGCACGGTCGTCTGGCCGTGATCAGCTTTCACTCCGGCGAAGACCGCTTAGTCAAACAGACGTTCCGCGACTGGAGCCGGCGCTGCATTTGCCCGCCTGAGCAACCAGTTTGCACCTGCCCTGGCAAAGCCGAATTTCGCCTGATTACCAAAAGCGCCGTCCAAGCCAGCCGCCAGGAGCAGTTGGCAAATCCCCGCTCGCGCAGCGCTCGTCTGCGGGTTGTCGAGAAACTCGCATTATAACGAAAACTGAAAAAAAGGAGCATCATGGCACGTCTAACGAATTACGAGCCGCAGCGAGTAAAAAGCTTCGTTTATGCCGGTATGGGCACGATCAGTAACCAAACTGGCGCCATTAGTACGCGCACCGAACAGCGCCAGTTTGGCGTACGCATTGGTCGCGTGACTGGCCGGTTTCTGCTGGTAGCCCTGCTTGGCCTGGCCAGCCTGTTCTATCTGCATCAAGCCGCCAGCGGTGCCGGACAAACCAAAGCGCTATCGGCCTTGAATGCGCAGTTAGATAGTCTGCAGCGCCAAACGCGTGAGTTAGAAACAGAGAAAGCATCGGCCCAATCGTTGCAAAACATTGAAGCCAGCCGCGACAAATTTAATCTGCAGCCGGTAACCAGGCCAGATTTAGTTGTGGGCGTAAGCGGAGGGTTTCTGGCCAACCGCTGAGCGACATGCCAGCTTACCGGTTCAGGCGCGGCGGACAAAGAGAGCGGAGACGGCTCTATGTTCGACGTCAGCCTGGCCGCACCTCTCCGGTCAATGGCCATGACCAAGGCAGCAGCGCCAGCCGGTTTCAGCTCATGACCGGACTGTCGGTGCTCATTATACTGCTCTTGGGGCTGCGCTTAGCCAAGACGGCCATTGCCGATCACCAGGCCTTTTTAGCCTTAGCTGACGGGCAACAGACCGGGCAGAGCGAGGTGGTGGCGACCCGCGGCGAGATTCAGCTGCTTGACAGCCCGGACAAAAAAGCGACCTTTACTGTGGCCGAAAACCGCGATGCCTATGCAGTCAGTGTTATTCCGGTGCAGGTCAAAGATATTCACGCTGTGGCGGTCGCCTTGCACGATACAGTCGGTTTAGAGGTTGCAACTACCGAAGCCGCTTTTGCACGTGCTACGAGCAAGTGGTATCTGCCGCCACTACAGCACGATGTAGCGGAAGGGCAAAAAAATAGTTTGGAAGCCAAAAAATTGGCCGGTTTAACCTTTGTCCGGGAGCCAAAACGTGTCTACCCGGAGAAAAATTTAGCCGCCCAAGTGATCGGTTTCTTAAACAGCGAGAGACGCGGTTATGGTATTGAGGCAACCTACGATAATGAGCTAACCGGCCAGGCCGGTAAGCAAGTTGGATTGGTGGCCAAAGGCGGCGGTTTTGTCTCGATCGCCCATGCTGAGCCGCCGCAGGACGGTCGTAGTTACGAGTTAACTATCGACCGCAATATTGAATTTGTGGTTGAAGATAAATTGCGCCAGGCCATTGATAAGTTCCAGGCCGTCGCTGGCGAGGCAGTTGTCGTTGAGGTAAAAACGGGAGCCATTGTTGCTATGGCTCAGGAGCCAAGCTTTGACCTAAACGAGTTCAGTAAAGTGCCGGCCAGCCAGACACAGGCCTACCGCAATCAGTCGGTTAGCGCGCCGTGGGAGCCAGGCTCAATAATGAAGCCGTTGGTGATTGCTGGCGCACTTGATACCGGCGCAGTACCAAAAGATTTTACCGGTGTCTATGGCTCATCGGTCACCATTCAGAGCCGAGAAATTCATACCGCCACCAACATTGCCTTCGGCAAAGAGACGCTCTCACAAATTCTTGAGCATTCAGATAACGTGGCTATGGTGGACATTGCCAATCATCTCGGCAACGACCGTATGCGCGCTGAGCTAGATAAATTTGGCCTTGGCCAAAAAAGCGGCATTGACGTCACCGGCGAGATTGCCGGTGATCTGCCGAAAAATCCCTGGAGTGATATTCGGCGGGCGACCGTCTCCTTTGGCCAAGGCATAACCGTCACACCGCTGCAGATTGTCATGGCTTATGCGGCCATTGGCAATCACGGCAAACTGATGAAGCCGTACTTAGTTGGCGCGACGATTGGCGCTGACGGTAAACGGACGGCGGCCGTGCCGCAAACCGTGCGCCAAGTAGTCTCCGATGATGCGTCTGCCACCGTAACGCAGTACTTGGAAAACGTTGTGCTGTTCGGTCACGGCAAAAAAGCCGCTGTGGCCGGTTACCGCGTTGGCGGGAAAACCGGTACCGCCCAAATTCCGTCAGCTGACGGCGGATATGATCCGAACGACCACGTGGGCTCCTTCGCCGGCCTCGTGCCGATCTCTGATCCGCAATACGCCATCATTGTTAAGCTTGACCGGCCAAAAACGGTTGAGTTTGCCGAGAGCTCGGCCGCGCCCACCTTCTCTGAAATTGCCGCCTTCCTGTTGTCCTATTATCGGGTCGCGCCTGATAAAATAAAATGAGTGCTATGCGCCAAAAAATACTGACCTGGCTCGAGCAAGAATTAGCGGCTGCGGCTCGTATTTATTTGCGGCGAACGCGGCCAGAAATTATAGGCATCACCGGTTCAGCCGGTAAAACAACCACGAAAGAGCTCATTGCTTGCCTAGTTGCACCAGACAAGCGGTTACGGGTGACCAAAAAGAGTCTGAATACCCCGCTTGGTCTGGCTTTGACGGTGCTTGGGTTGCCGCACCCTGACAGTTTGCTGGGCTGGCTGAACCTGCCGTTTAGTGCCTGGTTGCGGGCATACACCGAGCCGGCGGTTGACTGCTTGGTACTGGAATACGGTGTTGACGCGCCTGGCGATATGGCAGCGCTGCTCAAAATTGCTCGACCAAGGGTAGCTGTTTTCGTTACCGTTTTGCCGATACCGGCGCACATGGACGCTGAGCATGGCCAGTTTGCCACGCCGGAGGAAGTGGCCAAGGAAAAAGCTGAACTACTGCTGGCACTGCCGAAGGATGGCCTGGCCGTTATAAATGCGGATGTCGCATTAGTGCGCCGCAGCTGTGCCAAAACGCCAGCGCGGACTGTGACATTTGGTAGCGGCCGCGAGGCTCTGGTCCAGGCTAAGAAAGTTAACTTAGCCGCTGCCGGTCTCGCATTGTCTATTCGTCTGCCCGATCGCCGCAGCCTGCTGCCCATCCAGGTGCCGCTGCTGGGCCGCCAGTTTGTGCCGGCTATTTTGGCCAGCATTGTTGTGGCCCGGGAGTTAGGCGTGTCTGCCGAGGCGATTGCCGAGCGGCTGGCCCGCTTCCCCGGCACGCCCGGACGATTGCAGCGGATCAGCGGCAAGCGGCAGATGACACTTTTGGATGATAGCTACAACGCTAGTCCGGGCAGCATGGTGGCGGCGTTGGACAGCTTAGTCACCTTGCCAGCGACCGGCCGTCGCGTTGCTGTGCTGGGCAATATGAATGAACTGGGCGCTTATGCCAAGGCTGGCCACGCTGAAGTTGGCCAGGCAGTTGCCGAAATGAAGCCCGATTCGCTGATTACGATTGGTGAGCGCGGCCAGTGGATTGCCGAAGCGGCCATTGAGCACGGCTTTTCGGCCGGCAAACACCGCCACTTCGCCACGCCAGAAGAGGCCATTCTTGAGCTACCGCGGCTGCTGAAGGCCAAAGACACCGTGCTCGTCAAAGCCTCACAGAACGGTATGCGTCTCGAGCGCTTGGTTAAGGTGTTGATGAAAAACCCGGCTGATGCGGCACGGCTGCTCACACGTCAAGGACGAGCTTGGGATAGGCCATGATACGGCTGGCCGCGGGGCAGGCTATTCGGGTACAGTAAGGTCATGGAAACAATCACCCTTGATCCGGTTGCGCTGGCGCGTATTTTTTGGTTGGCGGTGATGGCTTTTGCGGTGGCGATGCTGATCACGCCGGTTTGGACAGACGTGCTCTACCGCTTTAAGCTGGGCAAGAAAATTCGTGACACCGCTCACAGCGGAGAGAAGGCCACCTACTTTAACAAGCTGCACAAGGGTAAAGAGGCGACGCCGACGATGGGTGGAGTGTTAGTTTGGGGTACGACGGCCATCTTGACTATCTTGTTTAATTTGCACAAACAGACGACGCTCTTGCCGCTCGTTGCGATGCTGCTCGCCGGCGGACTAGGGGTAATCGATGACCTGATGAATATCTTTGGCATTGGTCCGCACCGCGGCGGCATGCGCTTCCGTGAGCGGCTGCTCATCTACACCGTCATCGCCGCCGGACTGGCTTACTACTTCACTGTCAAGTTGGACTGGCTGCATCGCGCGGTTAACATCCCCTTCACCGGCGGCGCTGTTATTGGTCCGGCCGTCGCTGTTGTCTTCTTCGTCGCCGTCATGGCTACCGCCTTTGCCGTTGATATTACCGACGGGCTAGACGGCCTGGCTGCTGGTCTTCTGGGCTTAGCCTTTTTGGGACTGGTCGTCATCGCTTACCTGCAAGGCCAATACGGCCTGGCTGCCTTTGCCGGCACCGTGCTTGGCTCACTGCTGGCCTTTCTCTGGTTTAATATTTACCCGGCCCGCTTCTTTATGGGCGGCACCGGCGCCATGGCGCTCGGTACGGCGCTTGGCGTACTCTGTTTGCTAACTAACACAGTCGCTATTTTGCCTGTCCTGGGCCTAGTTTTCTGGATAGAGGCCGCCTCGGTGGTGCTGCAGCTTGGCTCAAAGCGGCTCTTGAAGCGTAAAATTTTTCTGTCCGCTCCCATTCATCACCATTTTGAGGCGATTGGTTGGCCGGAGACCAAAGTGACGATGCGCGCCTGGATTATTGGAGCCGTGGCCACTTTAATGGCAGTTGGCCTGGCAATTCTGCACCGAGGCTAGCGTGCCCGCAGGACTGACCCGGAACATGCTTCGCCGCCACGGCAGTCTCCGCGCCGTGGCGGTGGCGCTCCTTGGCTTTGGCCAAGAAAACCGTCATCTGCTCCCGGTGCTGCTGGCTGAAGGCGCCGCGGTCACGGTACTCGACCAGCGGACCGAGATAACTTTGCCCAGCGCATTGCCCGAAGGGGTGAATTACCTTGGTGGTCCAGAGTATCTGCATAACCTCAAGCCGTACCAGCTCATTTTCCGTACACCGGGCGTCTCGACACGCACGCGGGCGCTGATATTTGCTCGTCGCCGCGGCAGTCTGGTTATGACGCCGCTGGAGCTATTTTTGCTGCGCACGCAAGCGACGACTATCGGTGTCACCGGCACCAAGGGCAAAGGCACCACCAGCAGTTTAATCGTGCACTTTTTACGACAGGCCGGCCGCCGCGTCCAGCTGGCCGGTAATATCGGCACCGCCATTTTTAACCAAACCGAGGCTACTACCGGTGACTTTGTGGTGCTGGAGCTGTCCAGTTTTCAGTTAGAGGATATGGAGACATCGCCTAGAATCGCCGTCGTGCTGCCGGTATCAGCGGACCATCTAGCCCCGTTGTCGCCAGAGAGCCCTAACTTTCATCTTAATCTGGACGCCTACCGTCTGGCCAAAGAACACATTTTGCGGCACCAGCGCCTATCTGATATAGCTGTCATCTCTGCCGACGGACCATCATGGCGCCGCTACACCCGTCGCGTACGCGGCCGTCTGATGCTGACCTCTGGCCAACATCAACTTGGGCCCGGTTCGGTCTGTTTCTACTACCATGAGCTACGATTGATGCACGGCAAACGCATTGTTCACCTGGCTGATGAGGCCGATTCACCTCTTCTTGGCCGGCACAACTGGACCAATATTGCTGCCGCCGTCGGCGTTGCCTTACAATGTGGCTTACCGGCCCGACAAGTGGCAGCATCCCTCAAGAGTTTTCAGCCACTGCCGCATCGCCTCGAGACCGTCGCTGAGCACCATGGTGTGCGCTATATTGACGATTCCTACGGCACTAATCCGGCGACAGCAATTGCTGCCGCTCAGGCTATCGGGCAGCCACTACTGATGATTGTCGGTGGCTCCTCCAAAGGCGCCGATTTTTCCCCGCTGGCCGAGGCGCTGCGCCAAGTCAGACCCAAACGCATTTTTGGCATTGGCCAAGAGGCCGAGCGTATTGGTGCCGCTTTGGCGCTGCAGGGGCTCGGCAATTGCTTTGAGTTGTGCGGTACGCTGGAGCGGGCGATGGCCGCCACTGAGCGGCTGGCTGTGCCTGGAGACGTTGTGTTGATGTCGCCCGCCTGCGCCAGCTTCGATCAATTTCGGTCAGCAGCCGACCGCGGTGAGCGATTTGCCGCACTAGCCAAAAATGGCGGCAGTCAATGATGGAGCGCCTACGGCCGAGGGCCGACCTCTGGTTGAGTTTAGCGGTCTTCATTCTAGTGTTGTTTGGGCTGGCCATGGTCTACTCGGCCGGCATTTCAGCGGCGATCAATCTGTCCGGCAAAAGTACTTACTTCTTAAGCCGCCAACTGCTGTTTCTGCTAGCAGGCAGTTTGTTGTGGCTCGTCGCCGCCATGGTTGATTACCACAACTGGCGTAGGTGGGGTGTGTGGCTGTTCGCCGCCTCGATGCTGCTGCTGTTGCCGTTAGCGCTGCACTTGGTGCGGCCGATTAATGGCGCTTACCGTTGGTACGATCTACGCATTTTTAACTTACAACCAACCGAGGTGCTGAAATTAGGCTTCACCTGCTACTTGGCCGCTCTGTTTACCAACCGCCGCGGTGAAATGACCGCCTGGCAGCGCACGGTGGTGCCGTTTGCCGGCACGCTGGCGCTGATTGGCCTGTTTATCATGCGCCAACCCGACCTCGGCACGCTGCTGATTGTGGTATTGATTAGCTTTGCCATCTTTTATGCCGCCGGCGCCAAAGTTTGGCAACTTGGCCTTGGCCTATCGGTCATGGTGGCTTTGGTGTCACTGTTGATCATTGTTGAGCCGTATCGCGTCAACCGCCTCAAAGCCTTCTTAAATCCGATGGCGGATGTCCAAAATACTGGCTACCACAACCAACAAGCCTTGATTGCGATTGGCTCGGGCGGGCTGTTCGGCCGTGGTTTTGGGCACAGCATCCAAAAAACCGGCTACCTACCGGAGCCGCAAACGGACTCGATTTTTGCTGTCACGGTTGAGGAACTCGGCTATATCCGCTCACTGCTGCCGCTTATGCTTTACGCAATTATCGCCTGGCGCGGTTACGCTATTGCCGCCCGGGCGCCGGACCGTTTTGGCCAGTTGTTGGCGGCCGGCCTCACCGTTTGGTTGATTGGTCAAGCTATCTTAAATATTGCGGCTATGCTGCAGCTGGTACCGCTGACGGGCGTACCGCTGCCGTTTATGAGCTACGGTGGCTCCAGTTTGCTTATGAATCTGTTGGCAGTGGGCATTCTGCTGAGCATCAGTAAGCAGGCCGGTCGTGACTAAGCCAGAGCAGGTTCGCATCGTTTTGGCTGGTGGTGGCAGCGGCGGCCACATTTACCCGCTGTTGGCGCTGGCTGAAGAATTGCGCCGGCGCGGCGATCAGTACGAGGTGCATTATATTGGCTTGCGCGGGGGCCCAGAGGCCGATCTTGTTCCGCCCGCTGGCCTGCCATTTTGGCCCATCTCGGCAGCCAAGCTGCACCGCCACTTTAATTGGAGTAATTTCAGCATGCCCTTTCGCCTACTCGGTGGCATTATCGAAAGTTACCGCTTGCTCGGTCGGTTGCGGCCGGCCTTGGTTATTTGCAAGGGCGGTTATGTCTCGCTGCCGGTGGCTGTGGCCGCTTGGCTGCGTAGCCTGCCAATTGTCGTCCATGAGTCAGACACAGTTATGGGCTTGGCCAACAGGCTCGCGGCCCGCATTGCCGTTCGCGTCTATACCGCTTTTCCGGCCGAGTTTTATCCCGAAACGCTGCGGCCGAAAGTCCGGCCGCTTGGCTTGCCGATTGCCGGCGAGCTATCTGCTTGGGAGGGTGTGCCAGCCGATCCGCTCGTGCTGATAATCGGTGCCAGTCAGGGCGCTCGACGTTTGAATGAGTTAATTCGGCCCATTCTGCCTGAACTGCTTGAAGTAGCAACCGTTATTCATAGCACTGGCCCATTAGATTACCCGACTTTTCAGCCGCTCAAGCGTCAACTCAAGCGGGCGCCCTATCGCTATCTACCGGCGGCGCAATTGCCTCACCAGCAGCTGCTCGATCTGTTGCCTCAGGTGACGCTGGCTGTCTCGCGGTCGGGCAGCGGTGGCATCGAGCTGCTGTCGGCAGGTGTGCCGACCATCTTTGTCCCGCTCTCAACTTCAGCCGCGGACCACCAAGCGCATAACGCAGCCTACTGGACGCGTCATGGTGCTGCCCTGGCTGTCAACGAGCAAGTCGCAACGCCCGACCTCTTGGGCCGTTTTATTTTGAAATTACTGGCGGACAAGGCGGAATTAACTAAGTTGTCTCATCAGGCGTGTCGATTGATGCCCAAGAATGCCGTCGTCGCCATTGTCGACGACCTGGTCGGCCCACATCCGGGACAGCAAAAAACCGACTCCGGCCAGTCAAATCTGCTAGACTGAGCGTATATGGAATACGATTTTTTGGTGGGCATCGGCGGCGTCTCGATGTCCGGGTTGGCCGAACTGTTGCGTCAGGCTGGGCATAAAGTTGGCGGCTCAGACGTGTCATCCACCGGCCACAGCACCGCGCATATCACACCTGACATCACTCGCCTGATTATCACCTCAGCAGTCAGCCCGGATTCGCCTGGCTGGGTTGAGGTAGAAGCGGCTAAAAAGTTGCACATTCCGGTCAAGCGCCGCGCCGAGGTGATCGGCGAGTTGATGCGGGACAAAATTGGTATTGCCATTGCCGGTACACACGGCAAAACTTCAACGACAACCATATTCGGCCGCTTACTGGAAAAACTGGGCGCTGATCCGACAGTCATGGTCGGCGGCAGTGTGCCTGGCTGGGACGGCGGACTGCGCCTGGGCCAAAGCGGCTATTTTGTGCTGGAGGCCTGCGAATACGAGCGCCAGCTGCTCGATTTTCCGGCTAAGCATGCTTTGATTACTTCTCTTGAGCCGGATCACTTTGACACCTACGCCACGGAAGCTGAGCTGATGGAGACTTTCCGTCAATGGCTGGCGACTTTTCAGAAAGACAGTCACTTGGTTGTTTGCTCGGATGAGCCACGCCTGGCCGATGTACTTGGCCGTTTTCCCGGTCAGGTGCATTGGTACGGCAGCCGCGGCGAACGCGATGAACTCCGGTGGACGGCGGTTGATATTCATCCCGAGAGCATGACCTTTTCACTGCGGGACGAGCAGGGTCAAACTCACCGTGTCGAGACAGCGTTGACCGGCAGTCATCAAGCCGCTAACCTTACCGGCAGTTTGCTGCTCTTGAAGCACCTGGGCTTCCCGCTCAGTCAAACCCTGTCCATGGTGGGCAATTTGCAATTGGCCAAGCGCCGTTTAGAGTATCTCGGCGAGAGAAGCGGCGCCAAAGTTTATGATGATTACGGCCACCACCCAACCGAAATTACCGCGACGGTTGCAGCGCTGAAAGCTCGCTATCCTGAGCGCCAGCTGGTGCTCGTTTACGAGCCGCACCAAATATCCCGCACGGTACATCTCTTAGACCAATTTGCGGCCGCCTTGTCGCTACCGGATGAAACATTGCTGCTGCCGGTCTACAAGGTTCCCGGCCGCGATGCCGATTTTCCAACGTCGACCGATTTACAACAGCAGCTCATTCGCAAAATGACGAATTGTTCTTTGCCTCTCCAAAACTATGATGACTGCATAGAAAATATTCAAAATAGACTAAGTAGTAAAATAGTAGTATTGACGATGGGTGCCACGGCAGTGCACAAGGTGGCCGAGACACTGGTGGGCGGCAAACAGGAGGCGCAGCGTGATTGACGACAATAAGCAGGCGCTTCAGGCGCTATTGCCAGCTGTCAAATTTGATCAACCGGTGCGCGACTACACAACAATGCATGTTGGTGGCTTGGCCGCCGGTTTCATTCAGGTGACAACCATTGAAGAGCTGTTGGCGGCGGTGTCGGCGGCTATTCGTCTGCGCCTACCGTATCAGGTGATTGGCAGCGGCTCCAATATTGTCGTCGCTGATGAGGGTTACCACGGCCTGTTTATTCGCAATATGGCGGCTAAGGTGGTTGTTTTGCCAGAAGAAAACGCCGTCCTGGCCGACGCCGGCGTGACTGTGGCCCGGATGCTCAACGAAGCGGCTGTGCGTGGTCTCGGCGGTATGGAGAAATTGGCCGGCCTGCCGGGCACGGTTGGCGGCGCGCTCTATGGCAACGCTGAGTGCTGGGGCAGTGCTGTCTCTGATTTTTTGGACCGAGCGACAGTATTGGTTCCTAGCAACAGCGCCGAGGCGCAAATTTTATCGGTCGAGCCAGAGTGGTTTAGCTACCGTTACCGCTCAAGCAAGTTGAAGCGGATGTCCAATAGCCACGGCAAACCAATTGTCTTGTCCGCTCGCTTTAAACTGCGCCAAAAACCACGCGAAGCAGTGCTAGCAGACATGAAAGTTTGGCGGGACAAGCGCCATGAGGCACATCAACCAATCGGCCGCTTCTGCAGCGGCAGTTTCTTTCGTAACCCCGGCGGCTCTTCCCACGGCGAACGCGGCTTAGCGCCGGAGGAGACGGCTGGCTATTTAATTGATCAGGCTGGTGGCAAAAAGTTGAGCGTTGGCGACGCTATCGTCTCGCGTGACCATGCCAACTTCATCGTCAATCAAGGCCAAGCCTCAGCCAGCGATATTCGCCGCCTGGCCGAGCTGGTCAAGGCTACAGTCAGAGAAACATACAACACGGAACTTGAAGAAGAGGTCGAGTACGTCGGCGAGTGGGGGCCGAATGTGGCGCCGACCGCCCAATAAGCAGCAAAGCCAACAGCTGCCGCGTATTTGGCGCGACAAAACTAATGCGCGGGTGCGTCGGCCAAGTCAGTTGAGTCGCGGCTCACGATTATTTACGCCAAAACGCAGTGCCCCGTCGCGACGGCCATTGCCGCGCTGGTTCTGGCAGACTCTTGGTCTGCTGGCGCTTGTCGCCGTCTTGGCCGCCGTCTTGCTGTCGCCGCTGTTTGCTGTGAGCGCTATATCGGTCAGCGGCACGGTTTCGTTACCCTCAGACAATATCAAGCAGAAACTGCCGCTCGGCCAGAATATTTGGCGGGTACCGGTATCTGCGTTTGAAGACCAGCTGCGGGCCGCTTATCCGGCGATTCAAGACGTCAGCGTCGACAAAGGCTTACCCAGCCAATTGAAGGTCACTATTTTAGAACGCAGCCTGGCCGTTGGTTGGCAGAGCGGCGGCAAGTTGTATGCAGTGGATGGTCAGGGCGTGGCTTACGGTGAGCTCAGTAGTCCCCCGTCAGACACCTTACTGATCACCGACCCCGCCAATGTGGCAGTCACACTCGGCCAGCCAGTGGCGACGCCACAAGTGATTAGTTTTGTCTTGAACGCCAAAAGCAGTCTAGAGAAGGATGCCGGCTTGACGATCACCGGTGCTCATTTCATCGAAACTACCTTTGATGTTTCCTTTCAAGCCAAGGAAGGCTGGCAGGTGATGTTGGCAACCGACCGCGGCTTGCATCCGCAAATTAGCTCGCTGCAGAGCATTCTCAAGGAGAAGCACGACCTTATTCACGAGTACATTGATTTACGTGTGCAAGGCTTGGCGTTTGTGAAGTAACGGCTAAGAGGCTAGTCAGAGCGGTGGTCTCTGCTACTGTAAGAACATATGACTTGGAGCGAGCGTCGCTGGCAGATTCGCCCGCGGCAAGAGACTGATTTGCTCAAACACTTGCTGCGGAGCCGAGGCGTGGCCAAGGAAGCAGAGGCGGCTTTTTTGTCGCCCAACTTTAGCCGTGATGTTCATGACCCGTTCTTGTTCAGCCAAATGAAGACGGCGGTGGCGCGGCTCGAACAGGCGCGTAAGCACGGCGAAACGGTCGGCATCTTTGGCGACTACGACGCTGACGGCATTCCGGCCACAGTGCTCTTGAAGCTTGGTTTAGCCCATTTTGGCGTCAACACCGTCTGGTATATTCCAAACCGTACCGACGGCTACGGCCTGTCAGCGGCCGGTATTGAGGCGCTCAAGTCTGAAGGAGCCAGCCTGATTGTGACCGTCGACTGCGGCATTACCGGCCGGGCGATGGTTGAGGCCGCTACCTTCCAGGGCATTGACGTGATCGTGACCGATCACCATGAACCACAAGCCGAGCTGCTTCCTGAACAAGCCGTAGCTCTTATCAATCCTAAGCATGATCTGGGCTATCCGTTCAGCGGCTTGTCCGGCACCGCGGTCGCCTGGAAGCTGCTGCAGGCCCTGTCGATCGCCACCGGCGCTCCAACCGAGAAAGAGCTCAAGTGGCTACTCGATTTAGTAGCGATCGCCACGGTGGCCGATATGGTGCCGCTCTCGGATGAATCGCGCGTATTGGCCCGCTTTGGCTTACAGGTCTTGCAGCGCGGCCGCCGCCTTGGGCTGGCTGCTATTTGTGAGCAAGCTGGACTCAAGCCGGCAGGATTGACCTTTGTACAGATTAGTATGGTGCTGGCACCCTGGCTGAACGCTGCCAGCCGCATGCTGCAGCCGAGCGTCGCAGTCGAGTTGCTGCTTAGCCAAAAGCCTCACGAAGCTCGGTTGCTGGCTAGCCAGCTTGGTCAGGCCAACAGTGCCCGTCGGACGGTGATCGATCGGCTGTGGCCGGCGGTAGAAGCCCAGCTGGCCAATCAAATGGACGCCGCGGTGCTGGTGGTGGCTGACGGCAGCTGGCCGGCCGGTGTAGTCGGCTTAATTGCCAGTCGCCTGTCACGTCAGTACCAAAAAATGGCCGTGGCCCTAACCAAAGAGGGCGAGTTGTGGCGCGGCAGCGCCCGCGGCGTAGACGGCCACCCGGTTTTGCCGGTGCTTACGGGTGCGGCTTTGCAGCTGCACTCTTTTGGCGGCCATCAGCAAGCGGCCGGTTTGGCCATTGCGGCCGAGAAGTTTGAGCAGGCGGTTGTTGCCCTGTGTGAGCAAGCGGCAGTTGCGCCTACAATTACGCTGCCGGAGCTGGCGATTGACGCCCTACTGGAGCTGTCTGAGGCGTCCGGCCGCACGCTCCAGCTACTGCGGCAATTGCAGCCGTTTGGGGTTGGTAATGCCGTGCCGTTATTCTGTCTAAAAAATCTGCAAGCAGAGAGAATTCGTTTGGTCGGTAAGCAGAAAAACCATCTGCAATTGATGGTATCGGGCTTGAGGGCAGTCAGCTGGGATACGGCCGTGCCCGATTGGTTGCGGCCGGGGACGGCGCTGGACGTGGCGTTTCAGCTAGAGCCGGACGACTACATGGGTGAGGGACGTGTTCAGCTGGTTATTCAAGACGGCCGGCCGGCCGAGGCAAGCTAATGGTCAAAGCGCATACGACGTACCTCTGCTCGGAGTGTGGCGACAGTTTCGCCAGCTATAGTGGCCGCTGTCAAAGTTGCGGTGCCTGGAACTCGCTGACTGTTTTTCGGGAGCCGACTGCCAGCGGTAGCGTCCGCGGTGCAACGAATGCCACCCCAGTGGCCGAGTTTCAACCGCTGCGCATTGGCTCTGCAGCCGAGGCGCCGCGTCTGCCGACCTTCTCAACCGAGCTGACGGCTATTTTAGGTGGCGGTTTGGTATCAGGAGCGGCGGTGGTGCTCGGTGGCGATCCGGGCATCGGTAAATCAACCCTGGCTTTGCAACTGGCGGCCGGATTGCCGGGCACGGCCTACGTGGCCGGCGAGGAGTCGCTATCACAGATTGCCCTACGCGCCCGCCGTCTGGGCGCGGGCAGTGCGGCGATAGTCTTTTCTACCAGTACGAATGTTTTAGAGATTATCGCTGGTGCTCGGCAGGCCAACCCGCCACTTTTGGTTGTTGACTCGATTCAGACCGTTTATCATCCGGATTTTCCGTCTACACCTGGTTCAATTGTCCAAATTCGCGAATCGGCCATGGCACTCGTACAGTTTGCAAAACAGTTGGAGCTACCGCTGATTTTAGTTGGTCACGTGACAAAAGAGGGCACTATCGCCGGGCCGCGCCTGCTTGAGCACTTAGTTGATGTGGTTTTGTATGTTGAAGGGGATCGTTACGCCGAGGCGCGCCTACTGCGGTGTGTGAAAAACCGCTTCGGCCCAAGCGGTGAGGTGGGCGTGCTTGAGATGACCGAGCACGGCTTAAAAGACGTGGCCGACCCGGCCCGCATTTTTCTCGACGCCGAACACGCACCGGCACCGGGCCGGGTAGTGGCCTGCGTACTCGAGGGCACACGGCCGTTTTTGTTGGAGGTTCAGGCACTGGTGGCGCCGTCTAGTTTTGCCAGCCCCAGGCGGGCGGCCTCAGGTTTTGATTTGTCGCGCTTGCACGTACTACTTGCGGTGCTTGAGGAGCGGGCCGGTGTCAAGCTGGCTAGTCGTGACGTTTATATCAATATCGTCGGCGGCATCCCCGTAAAAGACCGCGGTGCCGATGTGGCGGTCGCAATGGCGATTGCCAGTGCCGCGGCCAACAAAAACTTACCCAGCGATGTCGTTTACTTTGGCGAACTTGGCTTAGCTGGAGAAATTCGCCGTGTGGCATTGGAAGATCGTCGCCGGCTGGAAATTGAACGGGCTGGCTTGAAGCCAATGCCAAAGACGGCCACGCTGCGCGCAGCAATCATTGCGCAGTAAAAAGCGCTGCGCGGTTGGTTTGAAGAGTGAGTTCTAATTTTGGGTCGTAAAGGAGCGGATGCCAGATGTGGTACTGCTGCCGTCGGCGCGCGCGGTAATGCGGTAGAAGTAGGTGCTGCCCGGTTTTAAGTTGCTTAAAGTCACAGACTGGCTGGTTGCAATCCCGCCGGCCTGAGTACTGTTGCCAAAGACCGGTGTTGTACCATAGTCGACGCTTCCGGTGGCCGGAGTGTTGGTTTGCCAGCTGATGACAGCACCGGTTTTGCTGCTCTGGGCACCGATGTTAGAGATGACAATGACCGTGCTTTGGTTGCCGCCTCCGCCGGTAGTGCTGCCTCCATTGCTGGGGCCGCCATTTGAGGTACTGCCGCTGCCTGTCTTGTCCACAATAAAGGAGACGCTGTCTCTGGCGGTTTTGTCGTCTATGGTGGTCATTACAGCAGCCATCTCATGGGCGCCGTTGGAGAGTTGGTTCGTTGGGTAGGTCAGAGTGTACGGCTCAGACTGACTGCGACCAACCGAAATGTTGTCAATCAAGAATTCCACTTGGCTGACGCCGAAGGCGCTCTGAACGCTGGCAGCCAAATGAACGCTATCGCCGGTAATCGTTTGGTTATTGGACGGTGATGTGATAGCTACCGTTGGCGCTGGCGCTACGGTTGTGCACTGCTCCGTTGGTGGTCGGCTGGAGCCGAAGCCGTTTTGTTGCAACCATGCTTGAACCGGGTCCTCCCAATTGGGGTTATTGGGCATTTCTGAATGGATGTTGGCGTAAAGGCGATCTTCGACTTGGTCAGGCGGCGTGTTATCAGTCGCCAGCAAGCCGCTGTCTCGACATACTTTCACCCGAACAACCGCATCGGCCTTATCTTTAGGCAACTGCCAGGGGGCCAGCCAATCGGTGATTTTATCGTCGTTCGGAGTTTGGTCGGTAGGCAACTTGCCAGAGAATTTCTCTATGGTTACTTTTTGAACAGAGTCAGGCCGCGTAAACGCCTGGTCCGGTTTGTCGGACAGGTATCTGGTCAGCATGCCGTTCCAGAGCGGCGCTGCCGCCATGGCGCCGGCTGAGCCGCGTACCATTGGTGTACCGTTGTTATTGCCCACCCAGACGCCGACCGCAACAGACGGAGTAAAGCCCAGTGTCCAAGCGTCTTTATAGTCAGAGGTAGTCCCAGTTTTGGCCGCCACTGTGTGGCCGCCGATGTTCAACAGCGAGCGAATACCGAATTCAGTGCTGCGGGCGACATTGTCGGCTAAAATGTCTGAGATCTGGAAGGCAATGGCCGGGTCAAGCACCTGATCGCCTTTCTCGTCTTTGGTCTCGTCGAGCACTTTGCCGGTTTGGTCTGTCACTTTCAGGATTGGCGATTCCGGCATGTGTCGGCCTTGGTTGGCAAAAGTGGTGTAAGCGGAGACCAGATCTAACAATCGCACCTCGCCGGAGCCCAAAACCAATGGCGGGCCGTAAAAGTCAGCGCCACGGTTAAGTGATGTAATGCCCATCGATTTAGCTTGTTTGATGGCATTGTCAACGCCGACCAGTGAGATCATCTTGACCGCCGGAATGTTTAAGGAGTTCGACAGAGCCGTGCGAATAGAGACCGGGCCGTGAGTCTTACCATCATAGTTCGACGGCTTGTAGCCGCCGCCAAAGTCAGTTGTCAGGTCAAAGACGGTTGAACCCGGATTCCACTTATCTTTAAAGGCGGCAGAATAGACAATTGGCTTGAAAGACGAGCCGGGCTGTCGGAGCGAGGTCGCCACGTTCACATTGCCTTGCTTGCTGACGTCAAAAAAATCAACTGAGCCAACCATTGCTAGCACCTGTCCGTTCGTCGGATCCATTACCACCATGGCAGCGTTGCTGGCCTTCGTATTCTTGGCTACGGCTGGGAAGCGCTCAGCAATAGTGTCTTCAGCCATTTTTTGAATATTTAGATCAAGCGAGGTCGTCACCTGCAAGCCGCCGCTTTCAACGGCGGTATCGCCGTACTTTTGGGCTAGCAACTCTTTAATATAAAAGACAAAGTGTGGAGCCTGAATGTTCTCTCGTCGCTTACCGAGTTTGGCTAGGGTATCGGTTGCTTTGGCGCTGTCATATTGCTGTTGGTTGATGTAACCGAGCGTCTTCATTTGGCCAAGGATGTAGTTGCGTCGGTCAACTAACTCGGTAGTGTGCGCCCCCCATGGGTTGTAGTAGGTTGGCCGTTGCGGAATGGCCGCCAGGAAGGCCGCTTCATCGACCGATAAGCCCTCTTTTGTAGCGGACTTACTGAAATAGGTCTCCGTGGCTGACTCGATGCCAGCGGCTGTGTTGCCGTATGGGATGACATTCAGGTAGTCGGCTAAAATCTCATCTTTGGAATAGACCTGTTCAAGCTCAATAGTTAGGATTGCCTCTTTAATTTTACGCGTCAGACTGTGCGCATTGCCAACTTCTGGGATGGCGTTTTTAACGTACTGCTGAGTAATAGTTGAGCCGCCCCCGGCTTCACGGTTGGGCAGCAAGTGCAGGCGAACCAAAATAGCCCGAGCAATGCCGGTAAAAGAGATACCGTGATGTTTGTAGAAGTTCTTGTCTTCAGCGGCGACGGCGGCTTGCTTGGCTAGTTCAGGCACCTCCGCCGGCTTCAAAATCGTCCGCTTCTGGTCACCAAACGCTTCGTAGAGCAATGTGCCGCTGCGGTCGAATATGCGGGTTGAAGCCGGTAGTTGGCGGTTGGCGATAGTGCTAGGACCCGGTAGGTCTTTGGAGAACCAGGCAAAGGCGATGGCGATAGCTAGCAGCAAAACACCGAGCGCAATCAAGCTGCCCCGGCCAATCTTTCGCCACAAGCGCCGTCGTCGTTCAGCCCGTGACAGTGTTTTGCTGGGCGTTATCTGTGGCTTCAGTGGATTATTAAATTTTCCCCAGACCGGTTTTTTTGAAGGTTTTGCCATATTTCAAGTATACGGCAAGCAAATTCAGTTCGCTAGCCTGCTGATAAGCACCAAAAAAAAGTGCCCCAGGGGGCACTTTTTTTGGTTTGACTGTTTGCAGTTTATATCGGCTTACTGGCAATCAGGCTAAGCAAATCAACGTTGTCTTGCTGATTAATGACGCCGTCAAAGTGAATGTCCATCGCTGAACTATAGGCTGGGCATGGGCCTTGACCAGCTTTGCAGGCAGTCACTTTAGCAAGATAAGCAAGCAGAATTACCGAATCTGATATGTCATATATCTGGTTGTGATTGAGGTCACCCTTGATATCTTGGGCGGTCGGTTTATTGCTGCCACCGAAAAGAGTGTTGATAGCGGTTATATCAGAGCTGCCTTTGCCGCTGCTACCGCCGCTGACTATTTTCAATAGAATATTGACGTCGGCGAGATCAATTTTGCCATCACCATGACGTTTTGTCGCAGTGTCGTAGGGCGCAAGGTCAAGACGTTCGAACCAGGCTGAGTCAGGGGCGGGCGCTTCATGCGAAGGGGTTGCGGCCAAAGCGGTGGCATATTGGCGCTCAATTACACCGTCAAGAATGTTGACTACGCGGTCACCGTTGGCATCACCATAAGGACCTGCGGTTGAGGATGGTGCATTGGCTTCAACCGCGTACTTCAGGCTGCTGCCGGTGCCAGCAGGGGCTTGGACAGGCGTTGCGATTGCGACAAAGACGCTATCGGGCAAACCATAGACTTTTCGTTGCAACTGGTCGCCCTGAATCATACTGATCAAAGTAATGGCATCTTCATCGTTTAGCTTGCCATCTCCGTGGCGCAAGCCTCCGTTTTCATAGCCGTAACTGTCGATATCGAGGAGTTCGAATAGCGTGTCAGTAATCTTTGGAGCGGCAATCTCACCCCGAATCATCTTGTTAAGTGTACTGACATCAACCATGTCTAGCTTACCGTCTTGGTTGGCATCACCGTAGATATGACCTTTGGTGACCGGGAATTTATATGTTGGGGCGGTGTCGACGGCGAACTGAGCGAGCAGCTGGGCCAAGGTCATGCCTGGTACGATCTGTCCGGGATTGGTCTGATCAAGCGCCGACAGCAGTATATCTACATCGTCAAGTGTAAGCTGACTATCGCCAAAACTGCCATCTGAGTAGACCGGCGATAAGTCGGCGTTAGTGGTATTTAGTGTGAGGCCGGCCGGGGCATTGCCTTTGACGTAAGCCAGAAGCAATAAGGCGTCTGTACTATCAACTTTGCCATCATTGTTAACATCGCCGTACAGTACTTTAGCTTGGAATTTGTGCAGGCCGGCCGTCAGGCTGGCGCTTGAAGTATTGTTTTTCGGTTCCCGTGGAGATTGGAACTGCACCTTAAGATCGTGATCTGTTTTGTTCTTAATCCAGATTGCTTGACCAACCGGAATTGTTCGGTCGACGCACTTGACGAAGTTGGCGTCGGTACTCTTGACGTCACAGACGGGGGCGGTGTAGGCATCGTACTGTTGCTTACCGTCTTTATTGGTTAAGAACCAAATAGTTGAAATTTCCCCGCTATTTTGGGCATTACCAAGCGGCGTGAAGGGAATTGCGAAGGTAAACTCGTCAGCATACTCTTTCGGGAGAGACGGGAAGGGGAACTGGTGGATGGTCGCATTAGCTAAACTGACCGGACGAGGGTACGGGTTAGACACCATGTTCCAGCCTGGCTTCAAAATGGTCGGGTAAAAAGCACCTGAATTGCTAGTGGCCGAAACTGGTACACTGACTGACTCGCTGTCGGCGCGGGTGTAAAGAATATATGCATGTTGGCCAATCGGGCTCTTGGACATTGCCGACTGCTTATCAAAACCGTTCACCCACTTGTCATTGACGCCACCCGGCAATGTCGGGTCGTACCAGTACATATATTTATTAAAGGAAAGCTTAGACAGGAAGACATCCGCCGTGCTGTCAGCAGACAGGAGATACGGCAGGCTAACCATGTTGTAGCCTTTATTGATGGTTAAGCGCGGCGATGTAATTGGAATGTGGTAGTCAACTTCAGAGCGGCCAGGGTACTGCTTGCCGCTAATTTGCCAGTTAACTACGGCATGAATATACAACTTACCTATGGCGCTTGCCGGCACCGGAATGGCGACTGGAATGCTGGCTTCTTGACCAACTGCCAAATCGGAAACATCAACAGCGGCAGCTTGATAGTTAGATGGATCGTCGCGGCCGTCAACCGCGGAAACCTCTAATTTGCCGGCGCTACTTTTGGCCAACGAGTTATTTTTGATCTTTAACGTAACGTGAACGGTACTGCTCGGCTGAATTTGCGTGTCGATTGTCTCAAAGGTTAACTCGGGCCGTAGGCTGGTGCCAACCACTTTAACTTGATCAGCGTTTGGAAATAGCGAACCGCGAGCGAAAAACAACAAAATACCGATGAGGCCAAAAAACAGCGCTAACTGAATACCAAGCCGCTTCGACTCGCTGCGTCGGCTGGACAGTGACATTACCAGCGAGAACAAGAATAGAAGCGCCAATATTGAGAAAACTAGCGTTTGAAAGGGTACGGCCGTTTGGGCGGCGGTGGAGCGAACGGAGCTGCCAGAGACTGAGATCGGCTGGATGGCGACCGCGGCGTCATTTGAGACTGGTGCGGCGGAAACATCGCCAGGCAAGACTGGCGGCTGCTCGTCGTCCGCAAGCACAGCGGAGGCTAAAATGGCTACGGGCGCGGCCGTGCTTGCACCGAGCCAACGTAGGCGGGTGCGTTGTTTGTTAGTATTGTCCGGCATCTTACTCCTTGCTCGTGGTGGCAATGCGGCGGAAAATCATCATGAGCAGACCGCCAGCCAGAGAGACGGCGATAACCGAGCCTGGCCCAGTGACTGGGGCCGACGTTGTCGTAGTGGTAGTGGTTGCGGCCTGCGTAGTGGTATCGGTCGCCGCTGGGCTGGTTGCGGTGGTTGTTTCGGCACCTGGAATAGCTGGCGGTGAATCATCCGCCCGCACTAATGGGGCGCCCACCAGCAGCACTACGGCTGCTAGCAGCACCAAAAATCCGTGTCGGCCTAGGCCGCGGGCGCTGGTTACATCAGTTTCTTGCATGCTCCTCCTCCTTCTTGCGAACGTAGTAAGCAAAAACGTTCACCTTCTTGGTCGACGGCTTTTGAATCCGTCAACTGCCGCAACTTCGGCCCTTCTTTTTTATGCTTTGTATCCAGCCTAAAACTATTTTGCTTGTCTGTCTAGGTGCCCTCCTAAACGGGGTCGGCAATCACGAGTAGCCGATTTTTAGTAGTGCCAACTGGTACGCAGGTCATGAGAACGAGACTGCGCGATCCCGGCAAGATGATAGCATCTGGCTTGACCGTTTCGGTTCGGCTGACCCTGTAAGTGTAGCGGCGGCCGTTAGACCGGACACTGATTTCACTGCCGACTGCAATATTCGGCAGGCTTGCAAAGACACGTCCATACTGGCTTTGGTCCCACGGATAGGTTGAGCTATGCCCGGCAACTAACGTCGCGCCAGAGCCGCTAAAATCGCTGGTTGAATCTAACTGAACTACTCCTTTATGTAGGGCGTCATCAGCTTGATCGAGCGGCACTTTGGTCAACAGCGGCGTGTCAATATCGAGACTGGAGATCATTAGTCTGTTGTCGCCTTGGTCAGGCTCACCGGCGACAGGATTGGGCGCGGGAGCATCCGCTGAGCCGGGGATAGTCGTGCCAGCTTGACCGAACGGATCAAATCGATTGCTCGCCTCGGCTGAGAGTGGAAAGGCGGTCGGAGCTGGCAGGCTGTCTGCGTGACTCACCAGGGTGAACTTGTTTTTTATCTGATCTAAGTATGATGGCAAACTCAATACGACAAACATAATGACGGCAGCCACTGTCAACTCCGCGGCCAGCGTACCACCACGTTCAAACACGCGAATGATTTTTGGCTTGCCGGTTTGACGTGTCCGTGGTCTTGGGGATGTGGCTTGAACAAGTGTTTCAACTTCGGCTAAGGCAGTTGACATCGCCTGCACCGTTTCTTTGGGCCAAAAGTAGCCGCTACTCTCTACGGATTGCGGTGGTGTGGCCGCCGTCTGTGGCTGTGGTCGCGGCCAGTCGGGTGCGTCAGTTAAACCGTCAAGGCGTCGGCGCATGACTGCCTTCCAGTGCCTGATCGGCCTGTTGTTTAATGATGCCGCCGACGACCTGGTCGGTCTGCTGGCTGATCGTGTTGGTGATTTTATCGCGATTCCAGATAGAGAAGGGCCAGGCGTGTTGCAGCCTCGGTAGTTTGCCGCCGGCAAACAGAAAGGCTAAACCTACCGCGATGATGAATAGTTTTTTGCTCCACTGCCAAACGGCCATACCAACAAAGACACCTGCCAAAAACAACAACGCCAGATTAGCTGGTGCATTGAGTTTCAAAAACTGTAAAAACGTCAGTGTTTGTTGCACGGCCCGTCCTTTGATGCTGCCTTATGCTGCAGCGCCCCTTATATTTGTTTGACGAATTAATTTGGCAGATTAAATTTGTAGAGTGATCCGCCTACAACCGCCCACAGTGCCCGATGCGTGGCGTCAACGGTGCTGACCGTTGGTTGGCCAAGAGTAACAGGGATAGCGAGGTGCTTAAGAGTTGCGCCGTCTCCTCCAAATTCTATCACATGACCCTGCTTGGTTGTAGCAAATAGTGTACTACCGTCGGTGGTGAGGCCGGTCCATGTGGTGTCAGCGAGCGCGGGCTGGCTGGCTAAAGCCACCGTTTTGGTTTGGCTGCCGCGCGTCCACTGCTCAAGCTGACTTTTGCCCAGCAGCCAAATACTGCTTGGAATGGTCATAGCTTGGGCATCAGGGCTTGGGTGGCCATTCTTCATGTATGTAGTACTGGCCGAGAAGACGCCGTCTACGACGCTGATTTTGGTAATCGTGGCGCTTTGGTCAAGCAGATAGAGATTTGATTGGAAGAAACCAAAATCGAGCACTTGGCTACTCCAGCGGCTCTGCCCAGCCAAGGTCACTGGCGTCGCTGGAGATTTACTCAGGTTCCACAGCTTCCCGCTTTGATCAAAGCCATACAACTCTTGGTTATTGCGAGCAATTGTTAAGGCCGTCGGTGGTGGAGCCAGTGTGGTCTGCGGGCTCAATTTGCCGCCTGTCCACTGCCAAACAGTGCCGCTTTTCGGCTCATAGAGTAGGGTTACTTTATCGTCGGCGTAGAGAGTAGCGATGTTTTTGTCACCTAGATTCAATGCGGCAGGGACATCACTCAGGCGTGTAATGTGATCGAGCTGATCGGTTAAGGTAGCGAGCGCGCTTCTAATTGTTGCTTGGTCGCCTGGCAACAACTTGGACAGGGCTAAACTGGCCTCCATAGCTTTGGCCCGGGCAGTTGTTTCATCATTGTTAGCCAGGGCTTGGCTGCCGGCGGTAATCAGATCACTTGCTTGGCTGCTACTCGCTGATGTTGTGGCTGCGGCTGGTTTGCCCTGCTTATGGTTAAAACGGATGAGTAGCACAAAAATGAGCAACAATAAAATGGCGCCGAGTAAGAGCAGTATCGGCCGACGCCGGTTTTTTAGCCAGGTCGTCTCATGAGCGCGCCAAAATGCCGTCAGCTTCGGCAGGCGCAACAGTGCTACCGTCTCTCGCCAGATAGATTGAGCGTCAACCGATGTGGATTTCGTGTTATTGCCATGCTTGGGTCGTGGAGCATACGATTTGGTCGAATGCCGAGAGCTTAAAGCTGTGCCGACAGCTGGCTTGAAACTGCGCAGCTTCTGCCAGCTAACAGCTACTTTTGGCCCGGCCCAGATAGTCGCGGCACGCATGCCGGCCACAGTCCGCTTAGCTAGTGGCATGGTCGCCGTCAAACCTTGTTGTAACCATTGTCGCCCCGGTTGATCAAGATAGATGACGATGGGAGGCTCCTCCGGATGCGGCTCTTCGTCTAACTGGCAGGTGATGGCGCCAACCGCTTTAACGTGCTCGCGGCGCAAGGTGCGTGCAATCTGCTCAGCGGCCCGCCGCGGCGGGCCGCTGAGCAGGAGCTGGCGCAGCTGGTCGAGTGGCAAGTAATCAAACAGAGTCTGATTAGCCACCACGAGACGGTCGCCTTCGGTTAGTTTGCCGCTGACTAAGTTGGAAAAGGTCTTTAAGGGATGCGGTGCTCGTTCAGTTGATAGACCTTCGGTAATGTGGCTAATTTTATACTGGCGAAACAGATAGGCCCGCGCGGTGCCGGTTTGGGCTAGCAGTAACTCGCGCTCTACAATCGCGCCTAGCACGGCATGTAGGTTGCCGATCCAGTCGGTCTCTCCGGTCTTAGTCAGGTCGGCTAAGGCCTGGTTGACGCTGCGAGCAGCCTGCTCAAATCGATAGAGCGCCGAACCGCTGGCGACTTCGGCCTGGAAATAGGCCTCGGTTAGCGTTGACACGATCAGGTCAGTTACCTTGGAATCAGCGTAGAGAGGATTTTGCACTTCAATGACATATAGCAGATGTCCGAGTGTTTCAGTGTTGGGGCCGTCCGCGGCCACTAACCCACTGCGCAGAAAACGATCCGGCAGACGGTCGTTCGTCGCCAGGCGAGCGCTGGTCAGGTAAAGTGGTTGTGACATGATTATCCACTCTAGTATATCCAGAAACTAGCCTCATGCGCAGGGCCTTCATTGATTTGCCTCAGTACATCAAGGGGAAAAAGCGAGGAGCGATATAAATATCGAGAAAGCGGCCAAAACAGTTGAGCAGTATTTGCAGTCGCAAGAGTCGCGGCTACTCGATTGGCAAGCCCGCCGTCTGGCACTGCAAGCCGTCTGGCGAGAATTAGACTTTGCCACAGTTGACGCCGAGCAGCTTATTTACCAATCGACGCTGCGAGAGCCACTAGTGATTGAGGTGACCGAGGTTACGCCGGTGCCAGCCTGGCCGCCGCCCTTCCAGGTAGTAGGTCTCGACGGCTCAGAGGCCCTCCTCAGCCATCACGAAGCGTTGGCGTTGCCGGTTTTGACCGTCGCGGCGGTGCAGCTTGGTTTTGGTGCGCCATCGCAGGTGGTGGAGCAAGTGGAAGTGCCGGAGCTGTCTGAGGTAACTGTAGAGGCGGTCAGTCGCGCCCGGGCTGCCGCTGAATGGCGCTTGGCATCAAACGTGATGAAAAGCAGTCAGCTGCCAACACTCTTGCTGCTGGATGGTAGTCTTATCCCGTGGTCGCTTATTCGGCTGAACGGGGCTGTTCGGACAGCGGCACTGGCAGAATGGCATACCATGACGAGCTCATTTATTGGCCAGCCGGTGGTGGGATATATTAGCCAGTCCGGGGCCAGTGAGTGTGTGCGAACGCTGCAAGCACTTGGCTTGGCGAGCAAAGCTGCCAGTGTCGATCTCCTAGATCGGCATCTGATGACGCCCGCAGAAGGTAGAATCTGGAGCCCAATCTTCACACTCAGCTTCGGCAAAAAATCGCCGCTACCGCAAATCAAAATGTTGTATCTGCATGTCGATAACGAGTGGGTGCGGCTCGAATGGCTGGCTGAGCAATCAAGCTGGTTGACGACCGTATTGCCGCTCATTCTGGCCCAAGCGACGGACGGCCAGGGTTATCCAGCCGCACTGTCTGAAGCCCATGAGAGGGCGATCATTCGCGGCAGCGATCGTCTGCTGCTCAAAAAAATGGAGGAACGACTGTTGAGCCAAGTGCTAGTCGGCTCAGCTAAAGGCTTGCGTAAAACTAGGCGCGGCCTGCGCTAGTCAGACGCTTACTAGCGCAGTAATTTCGATGAAAATGTGCTAATGTAAGCGTACCTCGCACTCGGAAAATTGGGTTCTACTTTTATTTATGGGAGCAGGTCTCTGACCGGCGCTGTTTTTCCACTTCGGTGCGTTAAAACAACGCTCTAGATTGCCGGCGGACCGTGGTCTGTCGGCTGCGGGCACCCACTTGGTGTTTGAACGCCAATTTTCCGGGGCGGGGATAAGGCGAAGCGATGTCCATACGAGGATTTCTCGCTCCGCTCGAAAACCTTGCCAACTTTGCCACGATCAGCACCTTCCGCCCGGCCCTTCGGAAGCAGACGAAAGTTGTCGGGGTGTGGCGCAGTTGGTAAGAACACCTCACTTCGTTCGGTAACCTTGCCAACATGCGCACGTTCTACACCGCCCAACCGGCCCACTGTGTGGACCAGTTGTGTGGTGCGGGGTGTGGCGCAGTTGGTAACAACCTGGCCTGCGGCCAGAACGTTGCCAATCACGCTCCTCCATCCATTCCGCTCCAGCCACCATGCTTCGCATGGCTGCTGAATCGGACGGGGTGTGGCGCAGTTGGTAGCGCACCGGGCTGGGGGTCCGGTGGTCGTGAGTTCAAGTCTCACCACCCCGACCAAAAATTAACCACTTCTGTGCCCTGAATGTCTTCCCGGTCTTCAGGGCTATGTCCGTCAAATAAGGCAGCCCGGCCGAGCGCCGGGTTTTCTTATGGCATCTGTTCGGTTTATGCTAGACTAAACGGATGGAGCCACTAGCCGCCAGAATGCGGCCAACCTCGCTTGAGGAGTTTGCCGGCCAAACGCATTTAGTTGGTCCAAGCGGCCCGCTCCGAGTTGCGATTGAGCAAAAGCATCTCTTCTCCTTTATTTTGTGGGGGCCGTCGGGCGTTGGCAAAACTACCCTGGCGCGCATCTACGCCACAGCCATGAATGGCGATTTAGTGGAGCTGTCGGCTGTCTCGGCTGGCAAGGAGGATATCCGCAAGCTGGTTGAAACGCCGCGGCTAGACCAACGGCCGCTCATCTTGTTCTTGGATGAGATTCACCGCTTCAACAAAGCCCAGCAGGATTTTTTGTTGCCCTATGTTGAGCAGGGTCGCCTAAACTTAATTGGCGCCACTACTGAGAATCCGAGCTTTGAGGTTATCCCGGCGCTGCTTTCGCGCTGTCGCATATTTACGCTCTCTGAACTGCATGAGCCGGAAATAATGCAAATTATTGCCCGCACCGGTGTTGCGCTTGAACCGGCAGCCGCCGACTGGCTGGTGCAGATGGCCAATGGTGACGCCAGACAATTAATAACCATGATAGAAAATACTGTCAAATTGTATGACAACGTAACTGTGGCGACTTTGACCCAAACGCTGCAATCTTCGACCCTGCGGTTTGATAAGAAAGGCGAGGAGCACTACAATACCATCTCCGCCTTCATCAAGAGCATGCGGGCCAGCCAACCGGATGCGGCGCTGTACTACTTGGCACGCTTGGTCGAGTCGGGGGAAGATCCAAAGTTTATTGCCCGCCGGATGGTTATTTTTGCTTCTGAAGATATTGGTCTGGCCCAGCCGACGGCGCTGGTGGTGGCCAACGACGTTTTCCGGGCGGTCGAAATAATAGGTTATCCGGAGTGCGCGATAAACCTGGCTCATGGTGTCGCCTATTTAGCGGAAGCCAAAAAAGACCGTCGGGCATATGACGCTTTGCGGGCAGCCCAGGCCGACGTCAAAAAACACGGCAATTTGCCGATTCCGCTGCACATTCGCAATGCGCCAACCAAACTAATGAAAGAGTTGGGCTATGGTCGGGGCTACAACAAATATGACCAAAAGAGCTATCTGCCAGAGAAGCTGCAAAATCGGCAGTACTTGGAGCGGAAGTCCCTAGAGGCCCGGGACACCAACCAAGCGGCCAAGCGCGGCCACAATCGGTCCGAGGACACCTTGCAGTAGATTCTGGCCGAAAAAAACCAGCGCGAGTAGTAAAACAAAGCCGTACTGTTCAAGCTGCAACTGTTGCCGAACGGACAAAAAGACCGACAAAATGCGGCTGCCGTCCAAGGGTGGTATAGGGATCAGATTAAAAACGGCCAAAAATAGGTTAATTGAGGCGACGGTAATCAAAATGGTCGGCGCCGGTCCGTTTAGAAGCGTCGGGTTTATTAAGACCAGGCGCAGAGCCAGCCCCATCAAGGCGGCGATCAGAATATTGGACAACGGCCCAGCCAAAGCGATCACAATTGGATCACTTTGGCGTTTTAAGTTGCGCGGATCATACGGTACTGGCTTGCCCCACCCAAAGCCCAGCAGTAGCAAGGCGATCGTACCCACTGGGTCAAGGTGAGCCAATGGGTTAAGTGTCAGGCGACCAAGATGCTCGGCCGTGTTGTCACCCAGCTTGTGTGCCGCATAGGCATGAGCAAATTCGTGTACGGACAGCGAAATAACTAAACCCAGGGCAATCGTAATGCCGGCGGTGGGATTGGCCAAAAATGTTGCGAGCAGACCCATGGGCTCCTTGTGAGTTGATTGCTTGACCGGAAGGCCAATTTTCCATACAATATGTGAAGACTGACGTAATTAAAAGGAGTCCTATGTGAACATTGCCTTCGGCGATAATCACCTAGCTCTCAGTCTACATCAAAAAATAGAAGGAATCGCCATGGCTATCTGCACACTCTGCCTGAAATCAGCGCAAAAAAAATTTAACCGTCCGCACTCGCAGCATCGCACCATTACGCGCGTCAAGCCAAACTTGCAGCGCGCCAGCGGCATGATGCTTTGTTCAAGTTGTCGTCGTACGGTTAGCCGGCTGCAACTGGCGGAGCTGTCCGCACATCCCACCGTAGCCTAGCTATTGCGAGGAGACTCTGTTTGTCTCCGCAGGCGGATTTAGTGCTTGTAACTGTGACCAGTCGGCGGGCTCGGGAGAGACGCCGACTTTTTGTTTGATCGCCAATAAACATGACTCGCAGAGCGCATCAATACTGCCGTCCGGTACGTGTGGGATGAAGCCGCGTCGGCCGCAGCGGCGGCAGTCAACCTGGACCATCGTCGCCTGAACCGCTTCGCGATTTTTTTTGCGGCAGCTCGGACAGCGGCTGGGGGCATGTTTTAATCCCTTCTCCCGGTAGTGTGCCTGCTCGACGGCGGTAAACAAAAAAAGGTCGCCACAGTCGCGGCACTCGAGCGTTTGGTCAACCAAAGGACCCTCGGCCGCTATTTCCATGTTGACGGCGCTAGAGTTTGTGTCGTCTATCATATGGTCAATATAACAGAACTGCCGTATGTTCGGGAGTGAGATGGCAGATAGTTCTCGCGTCATTGAACGGCTCCAGGCCGACCTTGCGGCCGGTCGGCTACACCATGCCTATTGTGTGGTTGGCGCCGGACTGGACACGGCCGCTGTGGCCGATGCGCTCGGCGTCGCTCTTGTCGATCGCTTTCAGCTGCTCGAAGTAAATATTGCCGCCATGCGCCAGTTCATCAGCCAAGCGGCATTGAGGCCGCTTACAAGCCCTTTTCGTTTGGGCATAATTGATAACGCCGCAGATTTGCTACCAGAAGCTGAGCAGGCTTTTTTGAAGACGTTAGAAGAGCCGGCGAAGAACACCCGGTTTTTACTAACCACGCCGCGACTGGATTTGCTGCCGACAACCTTGTCGAGGTTGCGGGTTATCTACAATCAGGCAAATGAGACCGAGACGACTGACACAAAGCACTACTGGCAAGCGCTGCAGCAGCCCCCGCTGTCAGCGGCCTTTCAAGCGGCTGCCGAGCTAGCCGGCCGTGATGATTACCGCCAACTCCTCCAGCAGATGCTTGAAGTTGCGCGGCAAGAGACGGTTCTGCGTCCGCAGGTGCTCACAGCGCTGCTGCACGCTTGGCGAGCCGCTGGCAGCACCGCCTCAAAACGACTGCAAGCCGAGCAGTTAGCCGTCATTCTACAGACTCATCATGACTATGCTTGAAGTTGGTTTTCTGGCGCTCTTAGTCACTGCCTTCTGGTGGAGTACTCGCCGCTCAAGCCGGTCAACGCCTACTTTGCCGATGCCGCGTCCGCCAAAACAGGCGTCGCCAGCTGAAGTGAAACCGCCAATTCTAAATGAAGAGGCCAGTATTGAAGACGCTGCTGAGCTGCTGCAGTCACCGCCGGGCAAGCCGGTCGCATCGGAGGTGCAGGCACTGCTTGATGACGCCGACCGTCTGTTTGACGAGGGCAAGATTGCTTTGGCCGAGCGTCGCTACTTAAAAGCCGCCTCCTCTGACCCGCACAGTGTCCATGCCCTCAATCGGCTCGGCATCATTTACCTCGATGAAACGCACGAATATGCTGATGCGCTCGAGGCGTTTCAGGCAGCCTTTAAGCTCGATCCGGAAAACAGCTACTTGGCCCATAATCTAGGCTTGGCCTTATTTAAAACCAACCACTACACTGAGGCTGCCTGCTACTTCGAATTGTCGCTGGAGGGTGGTAGCAAGAATGCGCTGCGCTACGCCAATTTGGGCGTTTGCTACTTAACGCTGCGCCAGTACGGCCGGGCTGTCTCTGCGCTGCGCCGGGCTGTAGCGCTTGAGCCGGGCAACGCCGAGATGAAAGAGCTGTTAGATGAGGCTAAGCAAAAAGACGAACAGCACAAAACGCTGACGAAGCGGATAGGGAAGTAACTTTAATAAATGACCTTTTTATGCTAGTTTAAGGCATGCCGAGCTGGTTTAACGCGATTGAAACATGCCGCGTTATTGCAACCGTAGGGAGCAAAAAGGCACACCAGTGAAACAACGCGCCGCCTTATCTCGATCAACGCGAGAGAAAAGGTAGGCGAGTATAATGAGCCGCCTTACCACGAGCGTAGCGAGTGGCAAGAGGCCGAACGAAGTGAGGCCGCCTTAGCTCAGTGGTAGAGCAGTTCTTTCGTAAAGAAAAGGTCCGCGGTTCAAATCCGCGAGGCGGCTCCAGAACATGTTAAGGGTCGGTACTCAAGTGGTCAACGAGAGCAGACTGTAAATCTGTTGCCATTCGGCTTCGTAGGTTCGAATCCTACCCGGCCCACCAGAAGAAAATACCCGAGCCAAGCTCGGGTATTTTCTTCTGTGCAGACTAGCAAGGTTCTCGAGTGAAGCAAGAGGTTCTTCCCCGGCCCACCAAACATAAGCGATTCTCGACAAAAAGGTTAAAATGCCGTACAAAGGAGAGGGTGAGTAGCTCATTTGATAAGCGGAGCTCGTGACCTTATACAGACTGAATAACCACCTCATGCGCTGCATGAGAACGTTTCTTTCGCACTCATTTCATTCGTGCTGAAGTAAGAACCTGCTCTTGCAGAGCAGAACCTTGCCTCAGCTCACTGCGTTCGCTGAAGTAAGAACCTGCCGCGTTGCGTCAGAACCTTGCCTCAGCTCACTGCGTTCGCTGAAGTAGCTCAGTTGATAGAGCACGCCCTTGGTAAGGGCGAGGTCACGGGTTTGATCCCCGTCTTCAGCTCCATCGTTATTTATGTTTAGAAGCAGCAAGGAGCTATATGGCTAAAGGTAAAGGCGCCACGCTCGTCATGCTTGTTTGCGCAACGTGTAACAGCACCAACTACTTTGTCCCCAAGACAAGGAACGTGGAAGGTAAACTCTCCCGCGATAAGTACTGTAAACACGATCACGCGCTAACCAAGCACGACGAGAAAAAAATGCCGAACACTAAACCACAAGCGCAAAAGCGCTAAGGTTTAAAGCGGGAAAATGCCGGTTACCACCGGCATTTTGATGTCAGAAATAGCTAAAATATGCTACTGTGTACGCGTAGTCCTTATCATAAGCATGTAGTGAGTGGCAAGGGCCAAATGAAGTGCGGGCCCCTATTAGGCGCGTAAGCGACTAAAAAGGGCCGAATGAAGTGCGGGCCCTTAGTTTAGTGGCAAAACAGTGGTCTCCAAAACCACGGTCGGGCGTTCGATTCGCTCAGGGCCTGCCAAGATGAAAGAACAGGTTCAAATGCCTGTTTTTTCATACTCTCCAAACCTGATAATTGTTAGTTTTCAGGAAGCGATTAATTTCTTGCGTGAGGAAAAGATCTCAGTAAAATCAATAAAGCAAATTCACCCCTGTGTAGCGTAACTGCGGAGATCCATAATATGAATATAGTTAGCCCTAGACTGGAAGAAGTTTCTTGTAAACTTCCGCGGGCTAAAGCCCGCGGCTTTGTCTAGGCTGTGGCAGCGCTGGCTCGCTGGTTCTGAATATATCGACGGATGACGCGCTCATCCGTCCTGCCGGTTGTTTCGGCAAAGTAGCCGTCCGACCAAGACTGATCTCCCCAGAGAAATTCCTCCAGTTCAGCAAACTCTTTCCGTGGTGTGAAGCTGGACCCACCCTTGAATTTCTGAACCACCTCAGCGACGGATTCACTGGGGCTGAACTGGAGGAAGAGGTGGACGTGGTCCGGCAGGGCTTGACACTCGTACAACCCCCACTGGTTCACCTCTGCCGCCTGTTGGAAAAGTTCAACCAGACGGCGCGCCAGTTCTCCGCGCAATATTCGTCAGCGATACTTTGGGATCCAGCACAGGTGGTGTACCAAACGATGTTTCGTATGCGCGCCGGTCCAAAACTCTGGCTGGTTGCTGCTCATATCGCCAGTCTGCCACAAGCAGCTTCCGCTCGCCACGTGTTTTCACGTGACTCGCTCCAGGCAGGCCTTCATCCCCAGGCTAAAGCCTGGGGTTTTCGGCCAAGGGGTATAAACACTTGACACTATCATTATTTTTGACGTAATATAAACATGCTAAACGATGCTGCCTGGGAAGCAGTATCTACCTGAACATCCTTCGGCGCTTTCCCAGCGCCACGACGTCTCTTGAAAGGAGACGACAATGCGCGCTCTTCGCGTGCTCTTCGCGGCCTTCGTGGCCGCACTCTGCATCACCGGCCAAGCGCTGGCCGGCGGGCTTGCCGAAGGTCCGCTGCTCGGCACGCCAAACCGGGTCACGCTGCCTCAATACGTGGCAGCCAAAATCATGTCGGTCACCCCCGTCGAAACATGGGGGACTGGCTACCAAAGCCAGATCGTGACCATCAACAATGGCCACGACAAGTGGCACCACGTGGGCCGCTACCGGTTTTTCGACGGCAGCGACTTCGTGGTGGAAGTCCCATCACTCAGCCAGGTGAGCCGTATCAACACTGCGGCCACCATATGGCCGGATGGCACGAACACGGGTTACCAATTCATAATCGGAACCAACAATGGGCTGTTCAAGTCCATTGATGGTTTCAACTGGACCGAGCTGAAGTACGCCGATTGGCGCGGCCAGCCAACCAGCTTCGGCAACGTTCAGCGGGTGTTGGCTTTCCGCGGTCGGTTGTGGTCATTTGGCCACATCACCGCCGACTCCGCCAACCTCAGTGACTGGCACATCCAGCCGGTTGAGTGGGGCCAGGTAGCACTGGTCCAGCCCAACCCGGTGACCGGCGCCATTCGGGTCGTCGGCCAAGATGACTCGGGTGGGGACTGGCAAATTATTTTTGCCCTCGATCCGGACGGCGTCATGCGTGGATCTGGCTGGAGCGGTAGCTCTAATCTTAGCTACTACGCCAGCTTGGTCCAAGACGGCTTGGCCTGGTACGCGGTCGAGCCGCAAGCGGGCGGCAACATTCTAGTCTCCCACGACCTGGAACAGTCATTCCAGCTGAGCGGGCACGTCATAGCCGCCAACTCACAGCTGGCGGTGACCGGGTTCGGGCTGGTTGCCTTCTCGGGCAACCTGATCGAAATCCACGTGCCAGGAACAGGCTGGATTGACTGGTTGTCGGTCGCCGTCGACACGACGGTCCGCCCGGTGCGGTTCGGCCAAACGATTGATTTTGTCAATCGTGATGGCGAATTGTACGAGCTCCCGGTCAGCTACGGCCGGAAGGAGGTGCCAGTAACGGCACCGGCCTTCCGGCCAGGCGACGTCAACCAGGACGGCTACCTGACCATCGTCGACGCCGTGCTGGTGCTGAAGGGCGTCACGCACCAAGGTGACGTCTTAAGCCAGCAAGCCAACAAGCTGGCTGATATCAACGGCGACGGTCTGGTGACCGTTGTCGACGCGGTCTTGATTCTAAAGGCCGTGGTGGGTATCAACCCAGACAACACAAAGGACGGCCGCGGCTAGCGGCCACCGTCAACCAACTTTCTCCCTCGGGTCAGGACCCCGAGGGAGTTTTTTGTGATATTGCAGTTAATTTCCTCAGCCAATGAGGAGTCGGCTTTTCTCGCACCGAAATTCAATCAAAGAGGTTACCTCACCAATTTTGGAGCACGACGTAAAGAAGCTTGTAGAAATTATCACAGATAGATATGACACTCTCTTTGCTTATGTGTGAAGAATCGGCACCAACCTACTTCTTTCTGATATTGTCAAATCATGAGAAACAAGGCATTGATTCCAAATACCTATCTTCAATCACTAGCCATGATCGTGGGAAAATGGAAGACGGTCGGAACCCACCCTCTCCTCCCTGGCACAGAGCTTCTAGGCCGCACTGTGTTCGAATGGATTGAAGGAGGCGCGTTCTTCAAGATGTCTTCGGAAATTTACCACCCTGAATTTCCTGACGGTTTAGCTATTTTCGGCAGCGATAACGAGGGCGGAGAGATCTGCATGCTTTACTTTGATGAGCGTGGCGTCTCCCGGAAACAAACTGTCCAAGTTGAGGGCAGCCATTGGAAATGGCAACGAGATGCCCCCAAGTTTTCACAGCGATTCGTGGTAACCATCGAGAGCGACGGTAATACGATGATTGGCAAAGGCGAAATGCGCAGAGAAGGTTCTGGCTGGGAAAAAGACCTGGATTTAACATACACCCGTCTAGAACAGATTTAAAAAATAACCGACGATAGCTTTACAATGACCACATTTCTTTGACAACTCCACCTGTTAGCATACTTCTACCAAAACGTGGCCAATATCTTACGAAGGCCGCAGCTGCCAATTCAGTTCAGGTCGATTTGCTCTGCCACAAAGTATTGACTCTCAAAAAAAGAGCCCAAAGGCTCTTTTTTTTGATCAGTAGCTATCGGCGCAGTTTGCGCAATTTGTTGAGTTTATCGAAGTTAAGCTTCAAGCCAACAATCTGCTCAGAGGAGAACAGCCGGGCAGCTAACCAGACGAAGGCCAAAAAGAACAGCAGTTGGTAAATCATGCCGTAGGCAATCACGTGATACTGATGCAAAAAGAGGTTTTGGGCGGCCAGGAATGGATACGAGAAAGGAATGGCGTAAATGAGTACATGCAAAGCTGTGGGCAGCGTGCTCCAATCTAATATCAGGGTGAAAACGTAGGGGATTAACAACAGCACCGTCAGTGGTGTCAGGAGGGCCTGAATACTTTTCACATTTTCGGCGAAGGCGCCCAAGATGAGCGCAATAGCCAACGCGCCCAGAATGCCCAAAAATAGGGCCAGGCCAATAACGACGTACATCAGCGGCGTCATGACTAAGCCAAGTTGATGCAGCGCCGGCTGTGCTGTCTGTGGGATAGCCTGACCGCCGGTTAAGCCACTCTGGAAATTGCGCAGGCCGAGCATGTAGATCAGCGACGAGATGCCCGCCACAATGCCGGCCGCCAACATTTTGGCAGCGACAATGCTCTGTCGGCTAACAGGCGTTGATAGCAGCGTTTCCAGCGTCTTATTCTCTTTCTCGTTCGCAATTGCGGTGGCTACCATCTGGGCGGCAAACAGGATGACGACGAAGAGGATGATCGGAATGAAGGTGGTTTGCGAACTAATAAAGGTGGCAACAACATTCGGGTCAATCTGGGCGGTTTTATCACCAACAATGACATAGCTTTGGCTGGCGATTGGGATGCGTAGACTGGCGGGATCGCTGCCAGGCAGTTTGTCGGCAATGAGCGTTTGCGACAGTTGGCCATTGACGGCCTCCAGCACGCCTTTTAACATAGCAGGACCAACCAAGCCGGTGGCTGAGAAGCTCCGCTGAATAGTGTAGGTTTCAAGCGTTGGTGAGTGGTTGCTGATAACGGCTTGGCCAAAGCCAGCCGGAATAACCAATGCCAGTTTGACCTTGGGAAAATCCTGGAGAGGAATGGCACCGACTGTCGCTTCGTCACGGTCGACGACGGTAAAATGGTTTTGATTGATGGCCTGTTTGAGCTGAGTGGAGGCGGCTGAGCGGTCGTGGTCCAGGACGATAATCGGCTGAGCCGTTTGCTCGCGTTTGACTTCACTGCCGATGACCTTGCCGAGGCCGGCAAATAAAATCACGGTAATTATTAATGGCAGGAGTGTTTGCCAGGTGACGAGCTCGCGGAGCTCTTTTTTCAGCAGGACGACAAAATGATTCATGCGGCCACCTTGGCGAAGACTTCTTCTAAATTGTTGGCGTGGTACTTCTTTTTTAACTCGGCGGTTGTCCCGGTTTCGTGAATTTTACCTTGATCAATTATCGCCACACGGTCGGCCAAAAATTCAATCTCCAGCATGTTGTGGCTGGACAGCAGTACACCGGCGCCGTCTTTGGTCAACGCGCGGATGGTTTGGCGAATATCAAGCGCATTTAAAACATCCAGGCCGCTGGTCGGTTCGTCTAAAATAGCCAATTGCGGCCGAGTCATCATTGTTCGGGCCAACAGTAACTTTCGGGTCATGCCTTTAGAATAGGTACCAACCTTTGTCCTCAGTCGGGCGCCCAAACTGGCCACGCTCGTTGCTCGCTCAACATATTCCACTGCCTGGTTGACCGAATCGGCATAGAGGCCGGCCATAAATTGTAGGTACTGCAGGCCGGTTAGGTTCTTGTAGGCGCCGGCCTCTTCAGGCAAGTAGGCCAGGGCGCGGCGCGCGAGGTCGGGATGGCAAATAGCATCGGTGCCGGCCAAGGTAATTTCGCCGCCGGTCGGCGTCAGCAATGTGGCGACCATTTTAAGCGTAGTTGATTTGCCGGCGCCATTTGGGCCGATCAAGGCCAATATTTCGCCAGGTTGGACGGCAAAACTAATGCCGCGCACAGCGTGCAGTTGGCCGTAGTCTTTTTTAAGACGTGCCACGGTTAAAATGGAGTCCATGCTTTTGTTGTACCCGCAGTTCGGTTGAATGGCTAGAGAGCCGTGTATTTCATTGCAAAATAGACGGGATTTGCTACCATGCCGGGGAGTGTATGTTCTGTCCCTGAAAATTCTGAAAGGATCCGCCCATGCAGCAGTACCTTAATCTCATTGAGCGCGTGCTCAGTGAGGGCAAGCCCAAGTCTGATCCGCAACAGATGGGCAACCTCGCCACCCTTGGCCAAACCATGCGGTTCAACCTCCAGGACGGCTTTCCGCTCAGTACCACCCGCAGCTTCAAAAGCTCGTTTAAGCCCTTGTGCGCCGAGCTGCTCTGGTTTCTGTCTGGCAGTACCAACCTGGCTGATCTCAAAGCAATCTATCCGACCAAGATTTGGGATCAGTGGGCTGACGAAAAAACCAGCAACCTCGTCTCGCCGCCGCTTCCGGTCGGTGAGCTGGGACGCATTTACGGCGCCCAGTGGCGCAGCTTCAACGCTGGACTGCGCAGTACACCCGAGCAAATCGCCCGGCTGATTGCTGACACGATCACCCCGGACTGGACTAAAGATGACATCGCGCACCTCATCGAGCAGCATTTAATCGAGGTTGCACGGCCAGTGGACCAGATCAAGGTCTTGGTCGAAGAGCTGAGGCGCAACCCCGACTCGCGGCGCTTGGTCGTGACGGCCTGGAACCCGCTGGACAGTGACCGGGTATTTATCGCACCCTGCCACTGCTTCTTCAAGTTCTTCCACGCCCAAGGCGAACTCAGCGTCGATGTCTTCCAGCGGAGTGCCGACGCTGTGGTCGGTCTCCCGTTCGATATCGCCGAGTACGCACTGCTTCTGCTGATGGTGGCCCAAGTCACTGGTCTGCGGGCGAGGGAGGTGGTGTACCACACTTCCGATACGCACATCTACCTGCCGCATGTCCCTTTCGCCAAGGAGATCCTGTCCCGTGAGCCGAGGCCACTGCCGACCGTCACGCTCAATCCCGAGATAACGAATCTGTTCGCCTTCAAGCTGGAAGATTTCAGCCTGGAGGGGTACGATCCGCACCCGCTGATCAAAGGCATTCCGGTGGGATACTAACACCTCTACGGGGAGTGCAAGTCGCTCCCTATTTTTTCAAGCACAGAGAGGGCGCCATGAACATTGCCATTATTGCAGCGGTGGCGGATAACCGTGTGATCGGGGACCAGGGGAAGATTCCATGGCATCTCCCGGCCGATCTTCGCCACTTCAAGGAGTTAACGATCGGCAAGACGGTTATTATGGGCCGCAGAACATTCGAGTCGATCACTGACCGGCTTGGTGGTCTGCTGCCAAATCGTCAAACGATTATCCTCAGTCGAGCCGGTCTGCTCTCGGAACAAGCCAATCAAGCTTTGCGGCAGATGAGTAGCACTACATCGTGCCGGCTTGCCGGCTCACTCGACGACGCTCTGCGTGGCTTGCCGGCTAATTCAGCTGAGAAGATAGAGGTGATGATTGCCGGTGGCGCGGAAATATACACCCAAGCGCTACCGCGGGCCGAACGGCTCTACCTGACAGAGGTGCACGCTCAGCCGCCTGGAGATGCGTACTTCCCCGCCTTCGATGCGGCTGATTGGCAGGTGGTGCACCGAGAGGAGCATCTGGCTGACCAGCGTCACCGCTATGCCTACACCTTCACCACGCTTGACCAAAAGCGTCCGGGAGGGACGGGCGCTTTCGTTGATCCGACGTATGTCCGAAGCGTGAGCTACCGAGAGACTATGGCCAAGATCCTCGCCGCCGGCCACTGTCCCTTCTGCCCAGGCAGCTTTATCTACCATCCGCACCCGATCCTGCGTCACGAGGGCAAGTGGTTCATCACCCGGATTAACGAGCCCTACCCAAACGCTCGGGTCCAGCTGTTGATCATTGGCGAAGAGCATAAAGAGACCTTCTGCGAGTTGACCGTGGAAGACCTGGCTTCTGTTCGCGAGCTGGTCGGGTGGGCGATTCGTGAGTTCAGCCTGGCTGGTGGCGGGTTCGCGTTGCGCTTCGGCGACACAACACGGACTGGGGCGACCATCAGGCATCTACACTTTCATCTCATTGAGCCAGAGCTTGACGCGACCACCGGTCGCGCTATCCCGGTCACCTTTCCAATCGGTTAAAAAAACTACCCCTAGCCATACGGCTAGGGGTTTTTGAGTGGTACGTAGATCATTTCCACACCTGCGGTTCGGAAGGCTTCATCGGTGCCCAGCCAGGCGTTGCCTGACGGAAAGAAGCACCGGTGAACACCGGCGGTGATCATGTCGCGCGCGCAGACGGGGCAGGGGAAGACTGACACGTAGAAGCTGCTGCCTTCTAAGGCGATGCCGTACCGTGCCGCAACGGCGATGACCGATTTCTCAGCGTGGATTGACGAATCGATCATGCGGTCTTGGCCAGGAGGCACGAAGTCTCGAGGGCTGCCGTCTATGTATGGCGTGTAGTCTGATGGTAGGTGGTGATTGTACCCTTTCAGGATGTTCTCACCCCCCTTCACGACCACACAGCCGACATGACGCCACCAGTCGGAACTGAGTGCTGCAACCTGAATGGCCTGCCTCACCACGTCTTGATCAAAGGTGTCGTGTGACTCTCGATCGAAGACGGCCGGCAGACTGCTTTTGACGTTGTCGGTGTGCCAACGAAGGAAAGCAGTCTCCCAGGTTACCAGGTGCTGTGGGTAGAAGTGGTTGAGTACCGCCACAGTTAGTGCATCGCGGGCGGCAACCAGCTCTTGGCCGGCTAGGTCTGGTGCGTATGTTGTCTCTATCACCTCAACCACCGGAAAGTAGTTGAGGCGACGGAGGATGTCGGCCATTTCAGACGGAGCAATCGCCCGGATCTCCTGCCACTTCGGCTGGAACTGCTGGAGGAGTGAGCTGCCGATGAGTAGCAGCCGATCTACCCGACCGTTGAGACGGACAAACAAACCCAGCTGAGCCTGGCTGAGCACGGGGATGTGGGCAAGCAGGTTAGTCACCGCTATCCTCCTCTTGAGCGGCGCGCAGTATTTTTGCCAAATACGCCTGGCCGGCCTTGCGGAACATTCTTGTCGTCGAAAAGGCCAATTCCTGGCGGGGCAGTTCGATGACCTGGTCGCAGTACGTTTGGAGCTGGGCGACTTGTTCTGGCGGATAGCCCTGTACGATGAAGATGTTCGGGCGCGTCGCCTTGACAAGACCGTATTGCCAGTTGCCTTGGTCATCGACATCACCCACCAGCGTGATGTAGTCAACGCACTCCAGATTGGCTAGCATTTCTATCCGGAATTCTTCAGCGACAAGTGGCCGGCCTGGTTCTTTGTACAGTTCGATTGCTCGGTCGGTGTCGACACCAACAATCAAACAGTCACCCCTCGCTTTGGCCTCTTCGAGATAGCGAGTGTGTCCGACGTGGAGTCCGTCCCAACTGCCGATGGTCATGACGACGACCAGGTCTACGGACTTGAGACCTTCAACCAGTTTGCCGAGTTTGCCGTAGTCGGAGACGAACTTTTTACTGAACCGCTGTTGGTTCGGATAGATTTCCAAGGGCAGTTTCCTTTAGGCGATGTTGAGGTGCAAAGCGGAACTGCACGAGTGCAATTCGGGGTACACAGCAGCATATTATGATGCGCAACTAAACGCTCTTGTGTTTGGCGCAGAGATCATTTGCCGGTTGCAGTTAGACTGGGCCACCAGTACACTGGAGAAGATGACAAGCAGCAGGGGCCTCGGAGAATGTCCGGCATTTTCTGAGTATAGGAGCAGGGCAAAGGTATGAACGGCCTAAAACGATTTGGACGTGGACAAAGCAGTCGGCTACTGTTGGCTTTTGTGGTGCTTGTTGCCTTCCTCTTTTCAGTCACCTGGCAGAACCCAACACAGGCGATGGCGCCGTACGGTAGCCGCGTCTGCATCATTTTTGTTGGTGCCTGTGATAACCCAGGGGTGTTTGTGCGTAAAATTGCCGCTCCCAACCCGAAGGACGGCAGTTTGCAATTTGAGCGTGGCGACCAGGTGGTTTACTATATTGAACTAGCGAATCAAGCCAACCATGCCCTAACCCAAAACATCACCATTACTGATGCTTATCCAGACGCCTTGAACTACACGCCAAATGTCAATTATAGCCCCTCTCCCGTGCCGTCTAACCAACCGACTCCGCCGATTGCTTACAGCTTGACGACTAATAAACTGTTAGCCTTTATTGGTAACCAATCTAGTGGATTAACGGCCGCCGGTTTAGCGGCTTTGACCGGTTGGCAGCCCATCGACAACAACTGTGCCGAGCAAATCAAGAAGAATCCCAATTCAACAGGTTGCTACTTGTGGAACATTGCCGGTCACACCTTGACTCTGCAAAACCTCGTTCCAGCGCTTAATAACGGCAGTAATCAAAGCTTGTATTTGCGCATCACCATGAGCGTCGGTTCGGGGGGAGCGTGACATATATCAGAGCGGTCGGTATTAAAGTGCTGGCTGTTCTACTTTTGGGGGGCTTGTTGAGCTTTGGGGTACCGGTAAATACAACCCGGGCGGCTACTTGCGGCAGTGATAGCTACTCGTTGCACATTACCAACCGGTCGTTCTACATCAAATCAACTGACAGCGTGCCCTTGACGGCTACGCTGTATCGCCATCAAGTTTGTCAGAGCATCTATGACGGCCAGTCGTACGAGCGCATTGCTGAAAAAATTACTAATCCAGCACTGTCATGGATGGTGAATGGCTCCACTTCTGCGGCACTGAGCCTTAATTGGAGCGATAGCTCTACCAGCAAAATTAACATAGTCAAAGCCACCTACTCCGGCACCGGCGGTCCGCTGACGGCCAGCCAAATGATCAAAGTGGCTAAAAGTGGCAGTTATACCCAATCATTGGTTAGCTTTACCGAGAGTCAGGGGGTTAATGATTACCTTGGTCAAGCCTCAGTCGGACGCGGCCTAGCCATTCCCTTGCCATTGAAGCCTGAAATTTACACCGGCATCTCCTCTGATGGCTGCCCCGACATCATTACCGACCAAGGCTACACCGCATCTGACCCAAACGACATGATCGTAACCAACACCACTGCGAGCGGTGTGGTGACTAGTCGTACGCTTACCTTTACCAATACGCTCAGCTACGCCGCCCCCACCAAAACCCTGACCTACACCATTCAGGCTCAGCCGCAGCACCTCAGCAACGGCACTTGCGCCCCCGTAGACTCACCAAGCGTTGTAACCACTAAGCTGTACGTTCATGTCACGCCGCTCTATTTTGGTGGACTTGCCAGCGTGATTCCGGATGGGACATACCAAGCTGTGTTTACAAATGGCAGCAACAGCTCGGTCAATTTAGCCGGTAACGGCTACGAGTTACCGTTCGGACAAAAGAATGCGGACGGTACAGTCGCGGCTAGCCAAATAACTTTTGTGACGTCGGTGACGATCAGGGACGCAACTGGCTCGCTGGTAACTATTCCCGAACCGCTGGATAAACTTGATTGGTCAACTTCTGATGTGAATGTTATTCCGGCGGGAACGCCAACGGCCGACCAGATGCACTATGTTGTGCAGTTTGGTGGCGCCAGTCACCAGACCGGTATCGCTGCCGTCTCAGCCAAATACAGCGGCAACATGCCGAGTGTGCCACAGGGGATAGTCGGAACATCTGCCAGCCACAATCTGGCCATTTGGAATGTGGCGGGCACGCTGTATACGGTTAATCATCAAGCCGTGGCGGGCATTTGCGACGCCAATAGTTCACTGTATGGCGGCCAGACGTTAACGTATGACTGGAGTATCGATGGACCGGCTGAAGGTGAATTGGTTAACACGGCGACAGGCACCGCGTCCGACAATCAAAATTCCTACCAAAGCCAGGCATCAGCTGTCATCACCGCACCGGAGCGGACCAAACTCGACAGCTATCTTGGCATTACTCAGCAGCAGCTGGCGGCCAAGGATTGGCCACGCAGTACGGTGGACGAAGCATTCCAGCAGAAAAAATCAGTTGATCAAGACTTTTATGACAAGTTAGACAACCAAACGACACTATCTGGTAACGACTTTCCCTTTGCGATGTACCCCATAGATCGCATTGCCAGTTTTAAAGACCAAGCACTCTCGCCTGTGCAGCCCAACCTATCTGGTACCGATGGCGAGCCGCATACGTTTGTCGTAACAAAAGCACCGTCTAGTGGCGGCATTATCTCCGATCACACTTGGAAAATTGACTGGCTGGCCGCTTTCCTGCCCAATCAGCACGCTACAAATCACGTGGTTGTCCAAACTCTTACACCCAGCATATCTAGCCGCAATGCCTATATGACCTCATTTGTGCGCGCTAGTTTTGACCCGACCAATACCAAGCTTGCGGCGTATCCGCCGGTTTATTTTGGCCTGGCTGGCTGCGTTAAATCGTTCCGGGTCATTATTGAAGGTGATGTGTATACCGGCACCAATATTAGATCAGCGGGTATTCAATTTAAACCAATCAGTGATGATAGCATCGTAGTCGTGGGGCGTGGCGGAACCAGCGATTTGCATGGAACTGAACAGACCTTGAAGCAGTTGGCGGCGTACACCTTTGACTCACCAGATTTATCAAATGCGAAGTACGCTAATTTATCGCTTGAGCACTCGGTTATTCTTGATCGCTTCCGTCAGTTTGCCGCCAGCCACGGCGATGCGGCAAACGATCACTTTAACTTAGATTATCAAGCAACCCAGCTGCTTCGTTTTAAGGCCAGCAACTCAACGGATATTGCCAACACAACAACCCTGCCATGTTCAGAGAGTAGTTACGGTATTTGCTACCAAACGGACAGCCTTACGGGCGAGCAAGCTTTGGTTATCCGCGGTAAAGATGCGGTTCATCCCTATCTGCTTTATCTCAATCCGGCACGGGCCACGTGCAGCGTTTTGGGCGGCACGGCCGGTCTGTATGGTCCATACGCCGAGACCCTGAATCAGCTTAATAAATTCAATAATCCCGGAAGCAACTGCTCTATTTCGGGGCTCATGAACGACAAAACAAACCCCGAAGGTCGCATCTGGTTTACGCAAAATGAACTTATATTAAACAATGTGGTCTTTTTCGGCCGTGGTAGTTTGGTTAGCGCCAAGAGCATCCAGGTCCTCGGCAAGGCCAACGGTTATTTGAGCTCAAGCAATGCCCAAACCTATCTTTTCGGTAATGCTGCTACTCCAATGGCTATGGATGGGACAGATCCGGCCGGCCAGCAGGACCGGTCGGATAATCGGACGGCCGTTGGTATTGCCGCCCTGCGCGGCGACCTGGTTTGTGATCCGGGCAAAAGAGCTCTCTCCGGCAGTAGTCCGACACCGTCAGTCCAGCCAAGCGGCCGGCCATACGTGGCTCCAGCTCAGGAAACCTGCTCGGCAACAGCAACGACTGCTCAGCGCCAGCCGACCGCAGATGGCAAGCCTGACCAATATGGCTTACCACTCGGCTGGAAACAAGCGCCAGCCTCAACCAATAGTTTTGTGGGCAGCTACACCCTATCCACTTTGCTGAACTTGGAGAGTTTTAAAAGCCAGCCCATTATCCGCGCACTGTCGTTTGATGGTGCAAGCCAAGTTGCCGGCAGCTTCTTCGCCCCGCTCGGCAGTGCCAATATTGGCACGAGTGGCGGAACCTTTCACCTCAATGGCGCGTTGATTGCCGCTGCACTTCGCTTTAATCGCACAGCCAATGATGCGGACGTCATGTACTTGACCTTTGACCAAATATCCGCGCAAATTTGTCCGCCACACTTCTGCCGTTTAGTCAGCCCAGTACTGTCTAACCGGTAACCATATACAACCCATATCAGGCCAGTTATACTAATTGAGACATGTAAAGGAGGAGGCAAATGGCTGAAACGGGACTACCGAGGCCAGTTTTGACACCATCTGTTGGCGCTACGCCAGCTGGTTTGATTCCGCCATCGCTTCAAGCTCCCGCATCGATATCGTCGCCCGTTTTGGGTAATAGTAGCGCGTCGGGTGCGCCGCCAGCCTCAGGCCAGCCTCAGGCCGTGTTTTACTCAACGCCAAAAAACAATGACCACGTGCTACTGATCGCTACAGTCACTCTTGTTATCTCAGCGGTGGTTTGTTTGCTCACCTTTGGCGTTACCGTCAATAAAAAAAATAACCTGATCGGTCTCAACGAAACTATCGCGGGACTGAACATCAAGCTGGCTACGCCACGTCTAAGTCAAACTGCTACGCGGCTCAACCAAATCGCTGAAAAGTTGACTATTTTTCAGGGAGCGCAGAACCGTCCTTACCTGGGCCGAGCTTTAACGGCGGTTTCGGCTCGCGTACCAAAAACGGTTCAGCTCACCACGTTGAGCATTGATCAGACCTCGAGTACCGTTAAAGTGGACGCCAAAACCAAAACTCTCAAAGATATTGCCTACTTTTACCTGGCGCTTAGGGACTACCAAGAAGTTGAGTTGACTCAAACCAAGACGCCACATCTGCTTTCCAGCTCTGATTTAGCCTTCATTAAACAGTCATTCACAGCCACAAACATCCAAGATGCGACTGCCAGCCTGATGCTCGGCTGTAAAGCCATTATTCGCTATAGTAAGCCAACTGACAGCACGCTTGCGCCGGGTAGCAACATCGTGCTGACCAGCAACTTAAATCAGGCCGGCTATACACTCGGTACGCCACGACCAGTGTTTTCTGGTGTGACGTTTGCCAACGTTTCACCACCCAGTACCGATACACAATCAGGCGCAAGCGGCCAAACGACTAGTGCGTCAACCTCCAGCGCCGTCAGCTTCACCGTTACACCCTCAAAAAGTTTATTTGAGTTACCGCCGCTTAGCCAGAGCGATTATTGTTCAGGTCAATCAGCCGTCCCATCTGCTAGTTCTTCGCCAGCGACAAATTCGTTACCTACGAGTAGCGGATTGGTTGCCCCATGATGCCCAAAAATTCATCCACGCCAATGATTATCGGTCTGCTGCTGTATGTGGCCAGTTTCGGTTGCCTTTACGCCTTTTGGCACTGGCAGTTGCCGGCGTATATGCAAGTCAAAACCGACGAGGTGCAAAAAATCGCCGAAAAGACAGTTAAGCAAACGGCTGTGACGCAGCTAGACACTGCCGCCAACCAACTGGACGGCAAAAAGAAAGACCTGAGTACACTGGATATTGCCGTACCGTCCGCGAGCGACGGCATCCCGATTATGTTGCTGCAGATGCAAGGTTTGGCTGACCGCGCCGGCGTCACAATGGCTAATTTTGCGCCAAGTTTGCAGACCAGCGGTAAGTCTGTGCCGGTTTCGGTTAGTGTGACAGGCCCGCTTTCTTCGATTCGTAACTACATTGATGCGCTGTACCTCAACTTACGTCTGATCACCACCACCTCTATTAATTGGAGCAGTCAAGAAAACAACGGGGCCATCACTGTTCAGTTGCAGGGGACAACGATCTTGGCCAGCGATGCCGGCACGCCAGCAGCAACATCCAGCCTAACGGCTCAGCCTGCCCCTGCAGCCAATAATATCGTACCGTAAGGAAGCGCTATGAAAATGAAAAGCTCACTCCACAGCTCTACTCTCCTAGCATTCATTGCTAGTTTCGTCATCGTTGGCGGCTTTCTCTACCTGTTCATCACCACCAGTTTGACTAAGGTTGTCGCTACTGCCAAACCGCCGGTGGACGTTGCTGCGCTGAACGCGCTCACGAGCCCGGTGTTTAAGCAACTGCCGCAGTACCAAGCCAATGTAGACTGGCCCATCAGTCTGCCAGCCGGATCCCTCTCGCGAGATAATCCGTTTAGCAGCCAGTAAGGAGGCAGTTGGCCGAGACCGTTCCGCCTGCTGCCGCTGTTCAAGCTCAACCCGCCTCAGTTGAGCCAAATTTAATGTCTCCGGCAGAGCCGCAAAGCGCTCCAGTTGAAGTTTCGGTTGTCCCAGGGTCACCGAACGCGGAGGAGCACCTGTTGGGTGATCCACCACCACCACCAACACTGCTCGACATCATTGCTCAACATCACCTAATGCCGGACGGCTACATTTTAGAGGCGCATGCCGCGCTCGACGCCAAACTGCCAGCCAGCCAGCAGCCGAATCTGCTTATTGAAAAGTATTTACTAAAAAAGCGCTATATCGGGTCAGACACTCTAGCGCAGGCCTACGCCTACTATTGGCAGCTGCCATATGTGGCTGTTGGCCAACAGGAAATTCCGAAAGAAGTGATCGAGATCATTCCCCGCCGCGTGGCGGAGAAATATGGAGTTATCGCCTTTGCTGCTGAGGGTAAAACCATCTCCGTAGCCATTGCCAGGCCAGCCCTGCTACGCGGTGACCATCAGGGCATCTTTGCTGACTTGGCCGCCGCCCACGGGGTAGCGGTTCAGTTAACCATTACCTCACCAGAGCAACTGAAAGAGGCGATGAACTGGTATAAGTGGCAGCGGCCGGTTGGTCGGGTGCGCTTGTTTGATCGCCACCTTGACCCGACGGCGTTGGCCCGTCTTGACCAGGGGAGCGCCAAAAAATTGCGCCTAGTAGTCTACGAACAAGTACCGACTATTTTTGGGTCCACGCCGATTTTTCGGGTAGCGACTGACCAAGCCAAGAGTCGGCCGTTTGACCGTTTAATCCGTCAAATTGAGGAGAAAAACGGTGTCTCGCTCGCCCTCTACCAAACCAGTCGCGAAGACTTAGACGTGACTTTAAATATATACGACCTGCTGCTGGAGCAGCCGGCTGATAGTCACAAAACCGTTGCTGACATTATCAAAGCCCAAGGCCCGAATGTGCTGGCGATTGCCGCTCCGCCAGCCCTTGGTCCGGCCCCACCACCACCAGCGCCGGTCAGTGATGTTATGAAACCGAGTCCGGGTATTTTTGATTTCCTACGCCACCTCTTCCATGCTGAAAAACCCGGAGTCCTGCCGCCACCAACTATTATAAAGACAGCTTCTGAGGCGCACTCCGTTCCGCCGCCAACAGTGCCGCCGCGGCCAGAAGCAGAGACGCCGCAGGCGACGGTTGCGCCGGCACAGGCTGAAGTGGCGTCGGCCGAACCAGTAACAGTCGCGCCGCCGGTTTCGATGGAGCGTTACGTCACCGGCAAAGACGGTCAGAAAATTTTAAACGTCCACTTTCAACTTGACCATAATAAAATACAGTCAGTTGCCAAGCAAAAGACTAATGAAGCGCCGGTTGAAGAGATTGCCACCGACCTCGGTCAGCTGCTCGACCACGATATTGATGCGCCAGAGAGTCTCGAAGAGATTGCCCTTGAGGGTCAGGTACCGAAAATTGTTGCCGCCCTTATCTCTTATGCGCTGCACCTCGAAGCCTCCGATATTCATCTGGAGGCAGAAGATGACGACGAGCGCATCCGGTTTCGTGTTGACGGCATTCTGCAGGAAATTATGCGTCTACCGCACGAGATGCACCCTGCCGTTGTCTCGCGTATCAAAATTCTGTCCAGTCTAAAAATTGACGAAACGCGCCTGCCACAAGATGGCCGCTTTGACGTTAACTTTGAAAAGCGTCAAGTGGACATTCGTGTTTCCATATTACCGACCGCCCACGGGGAGAAAATCGTCATGCGACTGCTGGATAAAGACAAGGGAGTCTTAACTGTGACGGAGCTTGGATTTATGGGTCGAGCGTTGACTGAATTGCAACATGCGGTCGCTAAGCCGTACGGCATTGTCTTAGCCACCGGTCCGACCGGCTCCGGTAAATCGACCACGCTCTACGCGCTGCTTGGCGGATTGTCTAAGCCAGGTGTCAACGTTTCCACCTTAGAAGATCCGATTGAGTTTGAAATCCCTGGCATTAACCAATCACAGGTGAACCCGCAGATTGGCTACACCTTTGCCGAAGGGCTGAGGAGCTTAATGCGCCAAGACCCGAACATCATTATGGTGGGAGAGATTCGTGACCGTGAAACGGCGGAGAATGCTACCCAGGCCGCGCTAACCGGCCACTTAGTGTTGTCCACACTGCACACCAACGACGCCGCCGGTGCGCTGCCGCGCTTAATTGATATGGGCGTGGAGGCCTTCCTCATCACTTCCTCAATTAACGCCGTTATTGGCCAACGCTTGGTGCGTAAAGTCTGCCAAGACTGCAAAACTGAAGCACCGCTTGACCCTGGCATTTTGGCCGATATACAACGGGAACTAGCCAAAATTCCAGCCAGCAATGAGGCCGACCGCGCTCGCATTCCGGCCGAGCTGATAGTCTACGCTGGTAAGGGTTGTGCTAGCTGCAACGGCGGCTACCACGGCCGAATCGGCATTTACGAGGTGATGCCGATGTCTGTCGGGATTGAGACTTTGGCCAACAAAAACCAGCCAGCCGATCAAATTTTGGCTACCGCCCAAGCCGAGGGTATGATCACTATGAAACAGGATGGTTACCTGAAGGCCCTGGCCGGCATCACCACGGTTGAAGAGGTCCTGCGTGAGGCTCAAACATGAGGTTGGTTCCACTTCGCTTAGCCTCTGATATACTAAGATCAGCACGAAAAAAGATGAGAAATGGGGCATTATGGCCACGTTGAACTCAGCGTTAACCACTTTATTTACGATGGCAATGGAGCGCCGGGCTTCGGATATTCACGTAACTGTCGGTCGACCGCCGGTTTTACGTATTGACGGTCAGCTCTACACCGTTCCAGGTGAAGCAACGCTGACGCCGCAATTGACTGAGCAAATGCTGCTGCCGTTGTTGTCGGACGCACGGCGCGCTGAGTTGCAGGCCAAGCGCGATGTTGACTTCTCCTTTGGCTTTGGCCAAATTCGGTTCCGCGTCAACGTCTTTCACGAGAAAAATGCTTTGTCTGGCGCTTTCCGCCTGATTCCGCTTAAAATTTGGAATATGCAGGAGCTTGGCTTACCGCCAATTGTGCAAAAATTCACTACCGAGAGCAAAGGGTTGGTGATCGTGACTGGCCCAACGGGGCATGGTAAATCAACCACCCTCGCCTCGATCGTTGATGCAATTCTGTCGGAGCGCTCAGCCAATGTCATCACCCTTGAGGATCCGATCGAGTTTCTCTTTGAGCACAGGCAAGGCATGGTCACCCAACGCGAACTGGGCGCCGATGTACTGACGTTTAGTCGCGGCCTGCGGGCCGCCCTGCGAGAAGACCCAGATGTGGTGTTGATCGGTGAAATGCGCGACCAAGAGACGATCGAAGCTGCGCTGACCGTGGCTGAAACTGGCCACCTCGTACTGTCGACCTTGCACACAAATTCTGCCGCCCAGACGGCAGATCGCATTATCTCGGTCTTCCCTCAACATCAGCAACAGCAAGTACGCACGCAGCTGGCCGCGGTGTTGCTGGGCGTTATGTCGCAGCGACTACTGCCGCGTATTAACGGCGGACGGGTACTGGCTACCGAGGTGATGTTGGCTAACTCGGCCGTACGGACGAGTATCCGTGAGGGCAAAACACACCAACTCGACAACGTCATCTCGACTTCAAATGGAGAAGGGATGATTGCCATGGACAAAGTGCTAGCCAACCTAGTAAGCAAGGGCGACATTACATTTGAAGAGGCGATGTCTCACGCTAATGATTCAGCCACTTTAAAGAGTTTGATTTATTAATATGGTAACCATGAATTTTTTGTTGCCGATGTTTTTGCCGGTGGTAGATGCTTCCCCCTTCAGAGACCACTACTCACCCGTCTTAATAAGTAGTTATATATAAAGGTTTTTGTGCCAACTTTTTCTTATCAAGCCCTTGATCCATACGGCAATACCTTGAGCGGCGTTTTACAAGCGTCGACTATTGCTGATGCCCAAAAATTACTCTCCGCCAACAAACTGCGGCCACTGGCCATCGAGAAAAAGGCTTCGATTTTGGCACACTTCAACCCCTTTGGCAAAGTCTCCTTAAAAGATCGGGCCATGTTTGCTCGCCAACTGGCGACGATGATTTCAGCCGGCGTGCCGATTATTCAAGGCCTGCGTATTGTTGACCGCCAGGTCCAGAGCAAAAAATTCAAAGCCGCTATTGCAGAGATGATCCGAGACCTTGAGGGTGGTCAAAGTTTCTCGGCTGCGCTGGCTAGGCAAAATCAAATTTTTGACAAAGTCTTTATCTCGCTGGTTAGGGCTGGCGAGGCCTCTGGCCAGCTAGAGAAAGTGCTACTGTCGTTGGCTGACCGACTGGAGCATGACACGAACTTTCAATCCAAGGTCAAAGGCGCCTTAGCGTATCCGGCCGTCATTTTGGTTGTCATGGTGGTGATGGGTGTCTATGTGACGACAAAAATTATTCCGCAGCTCATCCCGCTGTTCGCCGATACTAAAACGGCGCTGCCCATCTCTACACACTTCCTTATTTGGCTGTCGCACTTTTTGACTGACCAGTGGTACTTGGCTCTGGCCCTGGTCATCGTCTTAGCTACCGCCATTCGGCTATTCCTGCGCACTGAAACTGGCAAAAACTGGTTTGCAGTCGCTATCTTAAAAACACCGCCTATTGGTGGACTGATGCAGGGCGCTTATATGACCAACTTCTTAAAAACCTTTTCCCTGTTAATTCGCTCCGGCATCCCGATTGTCGAGGCAATTAAACTCACAGCCGATACTATTGGCAACCGCGTCTACCAGCGCATTTTGCTCTACACTGTCAGCAAGGTTGAAAAGGGCGTACCGTTGTCAACACCGCTCTCGGAAACACCCGATTTCCCCATTTTGATCAGCCAAATGATTCTGGTCGGCGAGCAAACCGGTAAACTGGATGATGTGCTGGAGACACTTGGGCGTTTCTATGAGGAGCAGACGGATACCAAAATCAAGGCCTTTGCCTCATTGATTGAGCCAGTCATTATTGTTTTCATGGGTGCCGGTGTCGCCTTCCTGGTATTTGCTATTTTGGGTCCAATCTTTGCTGCCACTCAAAACATTAGCGGATGACGCACCCTATTGACGGCGAGCCAATGCGCGGTACACTAAAGATATAAAATATGCCCCGCGGGCAAAAAAGGAGAGACACATGTCTATAGGTCTACGAAAAGGGTTCACCTTAATTGAGCTCTTGGTTGTCATCGGCATCATTGCCATTCTAACGGCGCTGTTGGTACCAACCATTACCAACGCCCGCAAGCGCTCGGCGGCCAATGCTGCCATACAAGCATTCAGTTCCCTTTGCCAACGCTACCAAGACTTTGCTAGCGCCAATAATACGACTGCCGGTTTCTCTGACTTTACGAGTACGGGAAGTGCAACAAACGAGATCCCCACTGGGTGGACAGTATCTCCAAGCTCCACAGTTCTCGGTTCTGGTTTGACGATTTCGGGCGGTCCTAGCTATGCTAACGTGACCGTCGGCAGTCAAAAACTTGGTACGACTGGCAAATTGCAGTGTGAGGCCCATACTGATCCGTCACAGCCGCTCACGTTCACTAGTAGTTAATGTAATCGACAAGTAATTGCTTTCGCACATGCAGTTCCAAAAATCAGGCTTCGGCCTGATTTTTGGGCTATAGTGAGCGCATGGTTATAGTCTGGTCGCTTTTTGGTTTATTTATCGGCTCGTTTGCTAATGTTGTTGCTGGCCGCAGTTTAAACGGCGAGTCGTTTTGGCAGGGTCGCTCGTATTGTCCACGCTGCAAAAAAAATCTTCGCTGGTTTGAGTTGTTGCCCATCGTTTCTTTTGCACTCCAACGTGGCCGCTGTCGGCAGTGCCATAAGCCAATCAGCTGGCGCTATCCACTGGCAGAGCTTGGCTACGCCGCCCTTTTTGGTCTGCTGGCGTATGTGACGCCGACCTGGCAACCGCTCGCCGCGGCCACAATCGTTTTCTCGCTGCTCGGCGCGTTGTTGCTGACTGACCTTGAGGCGATGCTCCTGCCCGACGTCCTGCTCAAAACATCCGCCGTTGCCGCCGCTTTAATGGTGCTCGCTAGCCAGCAATACGCCGCATCGCTGCTTGGCCTGCTAGCGGGCGCTGCTTTGCCGGCGGTCTTAGTGTTTGTTACGCGAGGCAGGGGAATGGGTGACGGTGATATATGGTTGGGCGGAATGGCTGGTCTTGTTGTCGGCTGGCCAGCGATGGTTGATGTCCTTCTCCTGGCTTGCATAGCTGGCGGAATAGTCGGCATCATGCTCATTGTGGGCAAAAAGACCAAAGCTAATACCGCGGTGCCGTTTGGCCCGTTTCTCATTTTGGCCACGCTGGCCGTTTGGCTGATGATGCATTGGCCCGGCCAGCCCATCCAGCTGCTTTTTTAGCCTAGTTAGCATATAATAATGCTCATAAAGGAGGCGCATGTTCTCACGTCGCCGGTTTGGTTTCACCCTCATTGAATTAATGGTGGTTATGGGCATTATCGCCGTGCTCACGGCTTGGGCTTCAGCCGGCTACATTTCGGCCCGCAAACGCGCCCAGCAAACGAAAATGATCGCCGACATTGTCAAAATTCAAGGGGCCTTGGACAACTATTTTGCCCGAAACAGGACATACCCCGACCAGCTGTCAGATTTGCAAACGGGGGGCTACATTGATCAACTACCGACCCCGCCGTACGCTACATTCCGGGGGACCAGAGGGGACTACACGTCTGGTCAGTATTTGTACCAAAAAGACTACCTATTCAGCAACGCTGTTACGCAGTGGGTTCAATCAGTTGATAGATCAGGCGAAGAAGTTGCTGAACAGTATTTCAAGCTGGACCAGACAACTGCGCAGCTTGAAACGTATGCCTATCCCACCACCGGCGTGTTTACTGGTTTTGAGACTAAAAAAACTGCTTGCGCCTATCTGCGTGGAAGTGGCACTCGCACCTACGGCTATCGGCTGGGTACGCCGTTGCGGCTAGCGGACAATCAGGCCAGTCAAGACGCTACACCGTGCTCTGACCACTTCTTTGATGTGCTGGGCGAAATTGTCAATTAGAAAGGCGCAGGTGGGGCGTCCAGGCTACACATTAGTTGAACTGCTAGTGGTGTTGGGCATCATGGCTGGGCTTTTGGCGGCTTCAGTGCCTCGCTTGGCTGTGCTGCAGCGCGAACAACAACTAGACAATGCTGCCCAGACCATTGAGCAAGCGGTCAATTCAGCCTCTGCCTTGGCCTCGGCACCTAGCCAGTTTACTGATGCTGATAAATCGCAGGTGAATGGTGGCATTCAAGACACCACCCTCAGCTATGCCGGTCACCATTATGTTGGCACCGTCTTATTATTAGGTCCGAGTAGCACGTCTACACCAACTGAGTGGGACACCATCTCCATTCGCGAGTGGCAAGAGCCAGCCGACCCCGGCAAAAGTAGCCAACAACCCCAGAGTTTAAGTGACGACTCAGGTTACTTCCCGGAGGTCAAAAGCTTCCACTTGCCGAGTACGATTTATATTCAGACGCCGCGTAATGTCCGAACCCAAGCCTTGTTACCGTCAGGATACTTCCGCACGGTCGCCGGCAACACGTCGGCTTTCCCGGCCAAAGATGAATCTATTACTGATCCGGCGGTCAGTAACCAATTAGTGCCACCAATAGCAACTGTGGCTTTTGCGTCTGCCCAAAGCGGGCGGCCCAGCTTAGCGTTGTTTGAACCACCAACATATCGCCAAGCCAGTACTGATACTGGTACGGCAATACTAAACGATGGCTACAACCCATTTCTTCGCCTTATCGTCAAACGCAGTAATTACTCAGGCTCCTGTCGAGAGGTAACTATTTGGTTGTCGCGACCAGGCGTGAGCACCAGAAACCTTAGCGGTGGCAATTGTGTCTAGATCAGCTTTTCACGGGGGCTTCACGCTGGCTGAGGTTATTATTGCCTCCGGTATTTTAGCTATGGTTATTGGCTCTATGGCCACACTGTCCAGCTCAGCCCAGAAAACATCAAATTTCACCGATCAGCGCAACCAGGCACATGCGCTAACTTTAGCCGGCGTTGACGAAGTTAAGGCTATTCGTGACGAAAACTGGCGAGTGGATGGTTTTTGGCTTGGAAACGGTACTCATAAATTTAATCTCACGGACAGTGCTGCTTCGCAGGCATTTATGTACGATAAAACTGATCTCACTAATCCGCGCTGGCGGGTGGTCACGGCCTCTGATGTATCTTCTTGTGTGGTGGCGGGGACAGTAGATTGGTTTGGCCTGGTTAGTACGCTAAGCAGTCAGCTCGGCACCTGCAGTCCAGGGCTAATCGCCGTGCAAAGCCAAATTGTCTCAGAGGTGTCAGGCGTTGTCCGTGGTCTGGTGGAAATTATCAAAGTGCAAGCCACCGACGTGGCCGGCTCAGGCCAAGAGTTTCACCGCTACATTACGCTGGCCCCGTTTAATCCAACTACAAGCGGTAAAGATTATCTTGGTAATCCGTGCAGCAGCAATTGCGACTACAATCACCAGGCGATTACCGATCAAGCTACCAAGCAGCCCGTGGTATTTAGCGACACGATAAACCCACCGGCCATGTTGGTGCACGTGGTGGTCACTTGGCAGGGTGGGGCGGATGGTCGACAAGAAGCGGCCGACACGGTTTTGACCAACTGGAGAAGTGATGGATAAAACACACATCCCGTCCAGACGCGGCTTTACCTTACTTGAGGTTGTTATTGCGACTGGCATTTTCTCGGCGGTTTTAGTTATTGCTATCGGCGCCCTTGGCCAGGCCATCGCGGGCCAGCAAACCTTGTCTGCTAAAAGTACTGGTCGCTCCGGCGCACGCAATGTGATGAGTCAGCTCACAGACGATATTAGCGGCGCCAATGGTAGCCAGGCCTTGGTGCGACTGGGCGGCACCTTTGCCGCAATCTTGCCCAACACAGCAACTAGTTTCGTCTTTGACACTAACCCTCCGGTTTGCCCGCTGGGCGCAAACAGCAGCCAGCTTGACCCCAGTTGCACGACCCCGGCCACCGCACCGCTTATGATCTACCACTCAACGGCAGGCTCTGACGGTTTGGAGCTGCTCACCGAGCATCGCTACTACGTCAAAATGGTAGCAGCTGGCAACGGTTTTGATAAGCACAATGCTTTATTTTTGCAAACTCGGCAGTATAAACAAAGCAACACTCCCACGCAAACAATCGCAAACTCTAGTGTGGCCAAGGACATTTTGATAGACATCCCCGGCAGCCCATATTTTGACGTTGTGGTCAGAGCTAATGCCTCCCAGGTTGAGACGCAGTTGTCGTCTGATAATATTACGGTCAGTAGTTTTGCCTTGACTGGTGCGCCGGTCAGCTGCGTCCGTGACGAAAGCGGCCTAACGGCAACGGAACTTGCTAAATTAGAAGCGGGTTCGGGCAGCACCGATATCCATCGCTTTATTTACTACTTCTGGCCACCGGATAATCCGACTTCGGCGACGGTCACGCCGCAGGCACGTTGGGTTGAGTTAAGAGAGGGTGGCTTTATTTGGCGCAGTTTTAGCAATAACACCATCAGCAATACCTCCAGCTTTGCGCCAGGCAATGGCATTAAGCTCGACAATAATGACGATAAACGGCTGGTTGGCCGTTGCTACGCTACCCACACCATGACGCCGCTTAAACCAACCGTGCACATTGCGCTAACCACCGAGCCTACCAAACGGATTGCCTCCGATGGCGCTATAGAGCAAGTGCCAGAGCGTCTGCGACAAGTGACCCACCTAGAAGCTGACGCCGCACCGCTGCAAATTAACCGGGAGGCCCCGTGAAGTTTTTCCCTACCGTCATCACGCTAGTGAAAAGTGTGACAAAGATAAGCAAAACAGTCACATCTCGCCGGTCTAGGGCACTATTGCCGGCTAATGCCCTTATTGCGCAAGCAAAAAGGGCTAATGCCCCTATTGCGCAAGCAAAAAGGGCTAATGCCCTTATTTCCACGCTTATCATCGTCGGCATTATTGGTATGGCCACGGTTAGCGGTGCCCAAATTGTTCATCTGGAGCTGCAGAACACCACCAAGGTAGAGGAGGGGAGCATCGCTTTGGCCGCCGCCCAGGCCGGCATCGAAGACGGCCTGCTGCGCTACCGCTACAACCCCGAAGTCGAACTACCCGGCGGCCCAGCCGGCAGTAGTGCCGGTCAGAAAGCCATTGATTTTGGCTGTGTGGCAGCTTCATATACCATGACGTTCAATGGCGATCAAATTACTCAATCGTCGAAAGAAAATGCCAGCATTCCAACCTCAGAGACGCCGTATTACGTGCGGGTTAACTTAAGCTACTTAGGTCCAAACAGTGGCGCCATGCAGCCAAAAATGTCTGAACCGTTCGACCGGTCGTGCACCAGTACCAAAGTCATCAATAATCAAGATTATCTTCATGCCGTTGGAGCTGACGTGAAGCCGACTGACCGCTACTACGATTTAAAAATCTCATTCCGCGAGCAAATGATTGGTCGCATCCCCGGACAGCCCATTCCGTCGGATACGAATATGAGTACCTATATTTCTGACCAATTGGCCCAGTTTAATGCCAATGCAGGCGAGGCAAAGACCTTCTGTGGTTTGGCAGGTGACACCACGCCTACAGCACAAAACTACATTTTGTGCATTTTGCAAAAAAAAATGAATGCCATAAAAATTCCCAAAGATACGGCTTTTACCGTGGCCTTCCCCGATGTTCCTGATGTTAACAATCCAACGCAGTTAAAGCCGGTTGGCTATGGCACATTTAAGTTTTCCTGGGAGGCAGACTTAAACGGTGTTTTCGGCAGCGTAATGTATGGACTAGAGGTAATTCATGCTGATGGAGCGGGCCAAGTTAGGCAAACCACCTTAGTTAATGACCCTCAGCCGAGCTTACTTTTACCACACACCAGTTTATCAAATGATAAATCAGGTTTTGCGCCTAACTCTATATTGTTAAACAGTGCCAATGACCCAGCGGGCTATAGAGGGTCGGAGCTTATACGCTTCCGGGCGGTAGGCGCCGATGTTTGGTTAATTGGTTGGGGAGACCCACTATCCAACAAAAACGGTAATCAGACCAATATTCTGCTTCAGCGCCTGGACGCTGGCAAAACGGTTATTGAGGCCATTGGTCAATTTGGCAAAACGCAGCGCACGCTCACAACCATGGTTAATCGGGCTGACCGTCGGGTCCAAGAAGGCTATGATTTTACCATCTACAGCGGTGCCGCCCCGATTTGCATCACCAACAATTGTTAATAAAACCCCCTCTTCGGAAACCGAAGAGGGGGTGTGTGGAGCCATGGTAGGCAACGGTCATCCAGTCGCCGCCAATCCGCCCGCCACAAGCGGTACAACTTTAGCTTGCAGCGGAACTATGAACACACCATCCGTCAGGCCATTGCCATTAAGATGATACATCACCAGGTCGACCGCAGTTTGCTCCGGCGACACGGCGATGTTTCGCACCTGCCAATGAAGGTTCGGCCTCAGATAGCTGGTTTGACCGGTTTGGGTGTTGAGGAATACCAGGCCACCGGTGCCGAGCTTGAAGAGCAACCCCCCCAAAGCATGGTACATTTCGGTGATGGTGTCACAGCCTGACTCAGGCACCTTCTCCAGGTACTGAAGGTTAGTAACGCCCACCTCCGGGTAGTTGTTGGCTGGATCGTCGCTCAGCACGTGGATTTTGGTCTGGCCGGTCCAGTCGGATGAATCGATGAAGCCAGACCATTCGGCGCTGCGATCCTGCAGATAGATGTGCCGGCCGTTGTCGGTGGCGATGCTGCCGCTGACAATGCCGCCCTCGTTGGTGCTGGCATAGGATGGGTTGTCACC
>JBBRAU010000003.1:0-83225 GCA_038206475.1 Patescibacteria group bacterium | reverse complement strand
CGAAATACGTCCTCGACAGCGACAGGAACCCCGACCTCGCCCAAGTTTGACGGCTACTGGCGAGAGCTAGAGTGAGGCGCAATCTCGCTCCAGACGCACAAAGCGCTACCCGCGCCGGAGACCCGGCGCTTTTTTATGCTTCAGATTTGGCTTTCAATGCCTGCTCGACGGCGGCTAATTCCGCTGGCGTGTTAATGCCGAGCGCTTCAAACAAGGGCACTTCAACGGCGACAACTGGCTTATACGCGGCTAGCGCCCGGTCAACCACTACCGGCAGGTAAATTTCGCCGGTCAGCGAATCTGGCGTGATGGTTGGCAGTGCCTGCTCGGCAAATTGGCGATTGAGTAGATAAAGTCCAGCATTTCGGTGCGGACTAGACTGCTCGGCGGCTGTGGCGTTTTTGACCTCAACCGCCCGCCGCAGCTGGTCTTGCTCGTCAAACAACAGACGACCAAAACCGGCCGTCGCTTCTGAAGTATCGTCGACGTAGGCCAGCGTGACGACAGCATCGGTTGCTTGCTGCTTGGACTCTAATTGTTGGAAGGTGTCAGCCCGCCAGAGCGGCATATCGACAAAACAGACGAGCAAGTCGGTCGCCTGCGCCGGCACGGCGACGAGCGCCTCTTGCACGGCGTGACCAGTGCCCAGCGGCTCGCCTTGGTCGACCGCAATCATTCCTGGCAGCAGCACCGCCGCGACCTCCTCTTTCTTGTAGCCAAGCACAACAATTGGCGGCAAATAGGCCGTATGATTAAAGGTCTGCAGCAGGTAGCTGATGAGCGGCCGGCCGTTCAGTAGCGCCAGTGCCTTTGGCCGCTCAGATTTGAGCCGAGTTCCCTTCCCTGCAGCTAAAATAATCGGTTGAATAATTGACATGGTAAAAAAATATACCCTATTTGGCTACCCTATTTGCACCCGCCACTTTTCCACCCTACCGACAGCTTCACCAACTGACAAGGAGGTATGTATGAGCCTTGCTGGCACTCCAGAGAGACTGACCGCGGCGTTCGTAGACCAAGCAACGGCACACACGCCGCAATTCATCACCTGCTACGACACAGTGGACCGGGGCCTACACGTGCAGTTAGCGGGAGCATCAAGTCAGGACGAGGCACTGCAGATCGTGATTAATAACATTGGCGCACCCGGGTGCGCTATAGACGCCCAGGTCATCTTGACAGATGTGACCGAGCTGATCTCCCCGAATCAACGAGCACTCGGCATCCACCACGTTGACCACGTGCTTGCACATCATCTCTAGCCCACCTCGGCGTCGCAGGGCGCCGATTTTTTATTTACAACCGTTGGCAGTGCGGGCAGAAGTGGGCCGTCCGGCCAGCGATCTTCTTCTTTTCAATCGAGCCGCCACAGCGGTCGCATTTTTCGACGTGGTAGGCTTTGGCGTGGTGCAAGTACGTGCCACGCTCACCTTCGACAGTCACGTAAGCCGAATATGACGAGCCGCGGTGGGCAATACCAAGACGGATGGCTTGGCGAATGGCTTGGTGCAGCTTGGCGACCTCGGCGGCAGTCAAACTTTTAGCCGGGCGCAGCGGATGTAGTTGAGCATACCAAAGCGCCTCATCTGCGTAGATGTTGCCTAGGCCGGCTACCAATGTTTGATCGAGCAATATCGCTTTAATTGGACCGCCGCGTTTGGCCAGCGCTTCGGCTAAATACTTGGTGTTGAAAGCGGCCGACAACGGCTCTGGCCCCATGGTTTTCAGGAGCGGCTCTTCGGCAATTTGGGCACTTGGCATCTCTTTCAGCCAACCGAATTTGCGCAGGTCATTAAAATACAGTGTCAGATTACCAGAAAAGCGCAGTGTTGCCCGCGTTGTTTTATTGGGCAGCTCAGTCGAAAATGTAGGAATTGGGTGCCCGCCGGCGAGCTCGGTTTCCGCGTCATGCCGTAAAATGATCTGGCCGGTCATTTTTAAATGAAACAGCAGCGCGAGCTGACCAAATTCGATGATCAATACTTTACCGCGACGGCGGACAGCGGTGACGGCGTGGCCAACCAGTTTTTCCGGCTCTCCATAGACCTTCTTTGGCCAATTGTACTCAATATCACTCAGACGCTTGCCTTCGAGACGCGGTACCAAGCCAGCCCGTATCGTTTCAACCTCTGGCAACTCCGGCATCACTGTCTCCGGGCAGGTACAATCTCGCGATTTCTGAGTAGCTCGTCCATCGAGTGGGCGGCCGGCAGTGGTGCCGCTTGGTCAATGCTGCCAGTTGATTGTGTGGAAGTGCTAGGCGCGGCTAAAAAGCCGTCGACCGTGGCCGATTGGCCAGTTGAGTCGCCGACGTCCATTTGAACCGTCAAGGTTGGCTGGGCGGTGGTAGGCGCTGTCGGTTGAGCAGTCACCGCGCTGGGCTGAAAGGGCAGACCGGCAATCAGTAGCACCAGCGCCAATACAATACAGACTAAGCCCGATAGGAGCGCCCGCTGTTCGTACGGCGGGCGCTGATCGAAATCAAATATGATTACTGATTTTGCCATGGTTTCTCCGGGTGGTGTGCTTTGATGTAGTCATAGCGGCTGATGGTGCGGCCGGTTGCTTCGTCAAACAATGGCGTGCCGCCGGCGTAGACTGTCTCTGGCGCATCGCCGTAGGCGTTTAAGTTATGGTTGGCTAGCCATTGATCAATTTGGGCATGCTCATCGGTGGGGCTGGCACTATTGGTCTGGAAGTGTTGTAGGCGATGCGGCACCTCCCAGCTGACAATTACCAGCACCAGTATGGTTAATACCAAGGCGAGCAGCAACCGAGGTGACACGTCAGGCCTTACGCAGCGACTTGAGTAAAGCCAGCGAGGCTGGTGACTCAGCTTGCTTGGGGTCAAGATCCGGTGTTTCAAGCAAACCGACGGCATGCTGCAAGCTGGGCTCGTTGATGATGCGGCCAAATGCCTCCGGACTAATTTCACCCTGGCCGATTGGCTCGTGACGATCGCGCCGGCCACCGAGCGCTATCTTGGTGTCGTTGAGGTGCAGCGCACGAACGGTTTTTAGGCCAACGGAATTGGCTATTTCTGTGAGTGCCTGTTTCCACCCAGACGCCGAGGCAACGTCGTAGCCAGAGGCATAGCCATGCGCCGTGTCAAAACAAATACCCACCCGGTCGTTTTTGACCTGGTGTAAAATCTCGGCCAACTCTGGTAGTTTGTCGCCGATGATGTTGCCCGAGCCGGCAGCGTTTTCAAGCAGTAGCTGGCAGCCCGTGCCTTCAGTGGCCGCTAGAATATCTTGCACCGCTTTGACGATGCGCGGCAGCACCGCTTCGAACCCCTCGCCTTTGTGCGAACCAAGGTGCGTAATGACCGCCGTAGCGCCAATCTGCTGGCCAACCGTCAGAGCGTGAATGAGTGAGTCGCGCGAAGCCTGTTGGTAGTACGGATTATTCGAGCCCAAATTAATTAAGTAAATGGCGTGGATAAAAACCGGCAGCTTGGCTTTGGCCCGCGCCTCGGCCATCTCAGTAATAATTTCTGGCTTAATTTCTGAGGGTTTCCAGCTTTGCGGCGAGCTGACAAAAATTTGGGCCGCTTCAGCGTCCCAGGCAAGTGCGCGTTCAATCGCTTTTGGCAGACCGCCCGCGGTGGAAACGTGGGCGCCGATTCTCACTGCGCACCCGGCAGCGACTGATTGCTGCTGTGGAAGAAGGGCCACATCGGCATATTCAGCGGTGTTGGGCTAGCTGACGGCGCAGGTGTGCTGGCGCTTGGCGGCCAAGTGAAGGAGTAGCGCGTTTCAGAATTGGTCCAGTCACTGCCATAGATGCCTGGCGCAGACAGACGAGCAAAGGTGTTTGGGCGGAAGACGGCCAACAACGCCAAGCCAACGACAATCGCCACTAAGGCAGCAATTAACCAGACGCGGTCAGAGCTGAGGAGGGCAATACCCCAGAGAACCAGCAGCAGCGGCCACAGATTGATAAAAAATTGCAGCGGCAAACCGTGCCAAATATTGAGCGTTGAGCCAAGGATAATGACACCAACGACCAGTAAGATGAGACCAAGCAACTGACGCATACTATTTCCTCCGATCGGCCAACAGCCAAATGCCCAGGAGCACTAATATGACCGGCCACAGTAGAACGGTCAAAATGATACCGGGCAACAAGATGGGCAGCAGCAAGACGATACCGACAACCAGTAGCAGCAAGCCAAACAGCCGCTCACCGCGGCTGCGCATATGGGCACGGTCAAGGCCGTGAACGTGTTCTCTGACACGTTCGGCTGCCTCTTCAGCCGCTTGACGAATTCTAGCCTCCGCAGCACCACCTTTGCTCACCGCCTCAGTCTCCCCTTCAGGCAACAGTACCGCCAGCAACAAGTAGAGGACGGCGGTAGCCATCGGGTGAAAAATGAAAAACACCACCCAAATGAGGCGAATGATGAGGCTGTCGACATGGACCGCCGCCGCAATACCGCCGGCAACGCCAGCGATGAGTCGGTCATTGGTGGAGCGGGTGAGGCGCTCAGTCATGGTTGTATTTTAGGCATTTTTTCCCTATCAAGCAAGCGTGCAGCAAAAGGCTGCCCAAACGGGCAGCCTCCTGATATTTGCGCGCGGTATTACTTTTGGTCGGTGCTGCCGGCAGTCGTAGTGTCCCATGGCGGCGTGGTTGGCGCGACAGGGGCAACTGGTGGCATTGGGGCCGCAGCTGGCATCTCTTCAGTGGCTGGCGAACTGCTAGGGGCTACTACGGACGTAGCTGGCATCTCGGGCATAACAGGTGGGGTTGGCGAAGTTGGCATAGCCGGTGGCATTGCCGTTACGCTGGGAGTTGTTTCTGGCATTGGCATCGGCGGCGGAGTTGGCATAGTGCCTGGCTGCGGATTGTTCATCGGGACTTGCCCGTCAGCTGGGGCTGCCGCTGGCACCTGGGTAACATCGTCCATAAAAACCTCCTCGTTGCCACGGAGGGTGGCAAGATATCATACGGCGTAGTTGCCGCTATTTATTTGACGTGTGCAAGTAAAAAGAGCATTGCTGTCGCTCTCGGGCTAGCCGCACGCTTGCGCAACACGGCTAACCTTTGCTTCGATAGTACAAGGAAGCCCTTCTATGAGCAAACGATCCAACTCTAAGATTGGCCATCACCATGGCTATATTAAATTGGCGGGCAAGTTAGCCCGCCGCATTGCGATATTGCCGGGCGTCAAAGTGATTATTCCACTCAAAATAATCAGTGTCGCCCGACCAAATGCCGTTCGTCTGCAACGCTCATTACCAGGAGCCTTGCGTGTCTTTGTCGCCTCAACTGAGGGCTGTCAAGAACTGCTGGTTATGCTTGAACCCGAAGCTGTCCGCGATACCTTAGAGCACGCTATCGCTAGTCTGCTCGAATAATCCAAATAGAAGTGCGGTCTATTTATTTGTCCACGCTTGGCGTGAACGGAATAAATAGACCGCACTTCTTGGGTTCCCAGGCAATGCAAGCACTGCGTGGTTACCCGGTTTGCAACGTGCGAATCGTTGTCAATCTAGCAAAATATAAAAAATATGTCTAGAGGGAGCCGCTTTGTCAAGAAAACCGCGCCTGTGTAGCGCGGTTGAAGTTAGTGGCGAGGGCCAAACCGACTCAATTGTCCACCCCGACGACAGGTTATGCAGTCAATACCGTCCTCTGGCTCGTGGTAGCGACGTTGACGGAATAACCGATGCTGGCAGGGTAACCAATTAGCAGGTACTCGCCGGAAGTCGAGCCTGATTGGCAGCAGTATCAACCACCACACCCTGGACCAACCCGGGCTGAACACCGGTGGTATCACCGGCAATACCACAATACTGCGCCGTTTCGGCATCTCGTTCCCCCTTTCGTTCCAGCGCAACAAACTACTGTCTTTATATAACTTGTATTGTAAATTGGCAAGAAAAAACCGCCCTTGCGGGCGGTTGTTTTCATAGTTCTGGCAATGGGCTACTCTCCCGGGGCCTCGCGACCCAAGTACCATCGCTGCTACCGCGTTTCACGACTGTGTTCGGGATGGGAACAGGTGGTGCCACGGCGCTTGAATCACCAGACGAAGGAGCATAACCGAAGTTACGCTCCTCGCGTCCACTGATTCACTCGAAACACAATAGAAATTCTCTTACCTACCTAGAGATGGCAAGTCATACTGGACCTGCTTCAGGCCAACACCACAGAAACTGCGGCGTTGACAGAAATGTCATGATGGGGTGATTCGCGCGGCAAGGCTTGTACCATCACTGGTTGTACACCAGCCGCCGATTAACCGGGTGGTCTACCCGGACCCTCTGAATCCTTATCTTGGAGTTGGCTTCCCGCTTAGATGCTTTCAGCGGTTATCCAGTCAGGACATAGCTACTCTGCAGTGCACCGGACGGTACAGCAGATACACCAGAGGTCCTGCCCTCTCGGTCCTCTCGTACTAGAGAGAGCTCTCCTCAAGATTCCACGCCCACATCAGATTAGGACCGAACTGTCTCACGACGTTCTGAACCCAGCTCGCGTACCGCTTTCATTGGCGAACAGCCAAACCCTTGGGAGGGGCTACCCCCCCAGGATGCGACGAGCCGACATCGTATGATATTCCATAATTTCTTATGGCACAGACTATTTCTTCATCCTGTCCTGTAGACGTAGGCACTGCCATATCTATCAGTTGTTTGTGACAGGCGTCGGCGTATGAGCTCCTCTTCCATCGCTATCAACAAGCTCTCATCTTTCGAATCAGTCGTTACGGGGTCAACCCAGCTATCTGTTACCAGACGGCCAGGCGACTTCCCACGGAATTACCCTTTGCCAATCTTTCCACTGTGGCAGGAGGGTTTCTCCGTTATAAGCCGAATTTATGTTTAGATTAAAAACCTATTTTGGTACAGCATTACTGCTGTAGCACCCCAATGTATTCAAGGTGCCAAACCGCGCCGTCTATGTGGACTATTGGGCGCGATCAGCCTGTTATCCCCGGGGTAACTTTTATCCGTTGATTGCTGCCGCTCTCACGTGCAGGCAGCAGTTCACTAACTCCGTCTTTCGACCCTGTTCGACTTGTCAGTCTCACAGTCAAGCTGGCTTATGCGTTTGCACTATCGGGACGATGTCCATCCGTCCCTAGCCAACCTTTGAACTCCTCCGTTACTGTTTGGGAGGAAACCGCCCCAGTTAAACTCCCCACCAGACACTGTCCCCACCACCCGATTCAGGGTGACAGGTTAGCCAGAACGAAGCGCAAGGGTGGTATTTCACTGGCCGCTCCACCCTCCCCAAAGAGAGGGCTTCAACGCGTCCCACCTATGCTACGCATACGATTCGTTCGGGCAATATCAAGCTAGAGTAAAGCTCCACGGGGTCTTTCCGTCTTGATGCGGGATAACGGCATCTTTACCGTTATTGGAATTTCACCGGATCCCTCGTTGAGACAGTGCTCAGACCGTTATGCCATTCGTGCGGGTCGGAACTTACCCGACAAGGAATTTCGCTCGAAAGCGTTGTTACCAAAGATTACTCTTCGGACACAATGTCCCTTGATTGTGTTCTGCATGTCACCATACAGGTCAGATCATCTCTTTAGGCCGTTCGTTTGCACGAACCAACCATGCAACGCGTATGATCGTTGAGGATTCTGGCTTGCGCCAGTCTTTCCTGCTGATTGTCTCCATAGGTTAACCGCTTACGCGTTAACATTCGGGAGAGATTCCAGCATATAGCGTCGTTTTTGTTCTACATCTCGTCGGCATACGAGTTCGAACAGAGGGCTCACAACCAAAGTTGTCTACCTCACTATGGCAGCATTCCACCATAGGACCGTTATAGTTACGGCCGCCGTTCACCCGGGCTTCAATTCAAGGCTCCTTGTGCAGAGGAAACGAGTGAGAACTATTGCTAAGCGCTAAAAAATGCTTCGCGGTTCTCACCCCTGTCCTCTACACAGATCACCTCTCCTCTTAACCTTCGGGCACTGGGCAGGCATCACCTCCTATACATCCTCTTTCGAGTTAGCAGGAAGCTAAGTTTTTGAGAAACAGTCGCCTGAGCTCTTTCGCTGCGGGCTACAACTTGCGTTGCAGCCAAGCTTTATTCCGAAGTTACAGCTGCTGTTTTGCCGAGTTCCTTAACGAGGGTTCTCCCGATCACCTTGGTCTACTCGACCCACCCACCTGCGTCGGTTTGCGGTACGGATCCGCCGCGCACACGTTAGTAAATTTTCTCGCCACCCTACCCACTAGCCTGAGCTACCTTGCTCTCTGGCCAGCCTCTCGGATGTGTCTTCACTAACCAAGCGGTCGGAGTGCAGGAATATTCGCCTGCTGTCCATCGACTACGCCATTCGGCCTCGCCTTAGGACCGACTAACCCTGGGACGATTATCGTGGCCCAGGAAACCTTGGGTATGCGGTGTGTGTGTTTCTCGCACACATAATTCGTTACTCATGCCTACATTCTCACTTCATGCCGCTCCACCGTGCCTTACAGCACGACTTCACTGCAACAAAAACGCTCCCCTACCACTGCCGCCCGAAGGCGGTAGTCCATAGCTTCGGTACTCTGCTTGAGCCCCGTTACATTTTCGGCGCAAAATCGCTAAGTCCCGGCAAAGCCGGGTTAGACCAGTGAGCTGTTACGCACTCTTTAAATGCATGGCTGCTTCTAAGCCAACATCCTGGTTGTCTTGGCAATTCCACTTCCTTCCCCACTAAGCAGAGATTTAGGGACCTTAGCTGATGGTCTGGGCTGTTTCCCTTTCGACGACGAAGCTTAGCCCCCGCCGTCTGACTCGCACGCTGAACACTTAGCATTCGGAGTTTATCTGAACGTGAGCGCTTGCGCACCCAGCATCCAACCAGTAGCTCTACCTCTAAGCTTATACGTGCGGCTATACCTCAATATATTTCGGGGAGAACCAGCTATCTCCAAGCTCGATTGCAATTTCTGCGCGATCCACAGGTCATCCCCCGGCTTTTCAACGCCGGTAGGTGCGGGCCTCCACGACCGGTTAAGGCCGCTTCACCCTGCCCATGGATAGATCGCCTGGTTTCGGGTTGTGTGCATATGACTCAAATTGTTCGCCCTATTCGGACTCGGTTTCCCTACGCCTGCGGGAGATTACCCCTTAAGCTTGCCATATACAGCACACTCGTAGGCTCATTCTACAAAAGGCACGCCGTCACCCAGCAAGCTGGGCTCCGACCCTTTGTACGTGTCATGGTTTCAGGTCTTTTCACTCCCTTATTCAGGGTACTTTTCACCTTTCCCTCGCGGTACTTGTTCACTATCGGTCATAAAGAGTATTTAGCCTTAGAGCGTGATCGCCCCAGATTCAGACCGGATTTCACGTGTCCAGCCCTACTTAGGTACCACAGTCAGAGAGACTCCTTTATTTCGCTTACCGGGCTATCACCGTCTCTGGCGCGCCATTCCAAGCGCTTCAACTATAAAGAAATTTTATAAAACTCTCCGGGCTACACCCTACCGTGGCCCTGCAACCCCGTACAATAATAAATTAACGTACGGTTTAGGCTTTTCCGCGTTCGCTCGCCACTACTAACGGAATCTCAGCCAGCGCCTTTCGGCACTGGCGTACTCGATTTCTTTTCTTCTGCCTACTAAGATGTTTCAGTTCAGCAGCTTACCTCCGCTCTTCCTATATATTCAGAAGAGGGTCACATGGGTTGACCATGTGGGGTTTCCCCATTCGGATATCCCCGGATCACAGGTTGGTTCGCACCTCCCCGAGGCATTTCGTCGCGTCCGACGTCCTTCTTCGGCTCTTTATGCCAAGGCATCCACCATTCACGCTTTCGCACAACACCTCTGTCTATACGCAGTACGCCAGAGCGCCGAAGCGCCCAACGTACTGCGAACAAAATAACCTTGACAGGCTATCCATCTGACTTGCCATCTCTAGGCACCACCGCTTTAGTCGGTGATGATGAATTTGGCAGGCGCTGTACAAAAAATTTACATTTACATGTTTAACGAATTATATCTAGCGAAGCTTGATAAAAGCTCCGCTAGTTTTTATATCGGGAGAAATTAAATTAATATCCAGTATATTGTGTTTCGAGTTATTCAAGTACACCTAGCAGGCGTGGCAACCGGAGTTGCTTCGGCTTGACAGGATGCTCTCTGGCGAAAGGTAATTCGTCAGAGAGTTCTCCCCTCAAACAGGAGGCAAGGGCAAGATACGTGTGACCGTACAAAAATCCGCTCCTGAAAGGCCCGTGAGAGGCCGTTGAGAGCGGGCAGAGCAGCACCAAACCAGAAGAAAAGCGCGCTGTTAACCCTTAGAGTTCACCTCGTGAAATCATCTGTCCAAAAGGTACCACGCTCAGCCCACACGTGTCAAGAGATGGCGATACTTAGTTACGTATTTTTTCTAAGTAATGTAGCGACTTCCAACTGAAGCTTATTTGCCAGCTGCAAAATTGTTTCTAGAGTCATAAAGTCAATTGGTTGTCCCACGTCTGCCACTATTGGCTGCTCTGCATCAAGATCGATCCGAATTTCATCGGTCACAATTGATCCATTAAAAATAGAATTAATGACGACCTTGAAACTGGAAAGGAAGCTGTTTTCGGAAACCTGTTGCGAGTTCAAATTCTCCCTCACGCAAATCCACAAATCAAGAATAAAATTGGTTTTAACAGCCGCTACGTAGGTGTCATTCAAATATGACCTGTCTAATAACCATCCCATATTTTCGATGTGAGTAATGTCTACACTTGATAATTCCGCAGGGCCAAAGGACATCTTGGCGAAGACTGCATGAGTAGTCAAAGCTGCATCTAAGGCCAAATAAAAAACTCTTCCCGCATTGGCGGTTTGCGCAAAAAATTTATCTGGTCCTGTTGCTTGAGCCTTTTCGATAAATTCAAGTATTTGTTTTAAATATTGGCTCAAGTCGCTTTCGTCCTCTTGCATGCGACTCCCTATTTGTTTTTCTGTATTTCTTTCATAGTCTGTAAATATTCATGGTATACATTTTGAGTGTTCTTCACCTCGTCCAAACTAATCATGAATATTGAGATCACGACTCCACAAATAGTAACCAATAACGTAGCAGATGCTAAAATGATAATCAGATTCACTCCGCTTCGAATTTCTGCCCTAATCGCCCTATTCTCTCGCTCCTGCTCAGCTCGCCCTTTTTTTACGTATTCCCACATTTCACTGTTGGTTGGCGGCCGTTCTCCAATGCCTGTTCCACCCTGTTTTGATCTCAGTCCATCTTGATTTTCGCTCATCTCTTCAATTCCTTAGGCGTGCTTTGTTTGGTGGACCCTGCCGGGCAGACCCCTGGCGCGCTACGGGCATCCCATTTCCAGCTTAGCTGTCATGGGAACCCTGGCTTGCCGGGTACCCCCAATCGGCCTTCGGCCTCGTGACCGAACCTTCCGCTACGCGGTGATATCTTCCCCTACCAGACTCACCAATGGCATACCATCCCTGCGGGATGACAAGCCATTGGTGGACCCTGCCGGGCTCGAACCGGCCACCTCCGCCATGCAAAGGCGGCGCTCTACCAAATGAGCTAAGGGCCCTCGCTACGCTCGGTCCCTTTTGGCTACGCCATAAGGGCCCAGTAGTTTATGTATATTACCCCTTTTTACTCGCTTTCGCTCGTAATAAGGGCCTATTTTTTTCTGTTCGGAGCACAACTCCGGAACTGGCTTGAAAGAGCTAGTAAGTTTGGCAATGTTCTCGAACGAAGTGTGAGATTATTACCAAATAAGCTTTATCTCATGGCTTACGTGATTCTTCTGTTTCGAGCGAGCCTCGCTTCCTTCACCACAGGTGAACAAAACCCAGCAGATACAGCACGGCAAAGGCCATGAGGGCGATGCCAATCAGCTTCCAAGCCAAATAGGTGGAGCCTTGGCCGGCGTACTGCTCCGCTAGCGGCATCTTACCAAATATGCGGACAATTGGCAGGGTTCCGGTCAGCGCCACATAGCCAATACCGAAGGCGGCGACCGAAATAATGAGGCGCCAGAAGAAATTCATGACAGCAGCCAGCCTAGCGCCAGGATGACGACGATGGTCGGCGATATGATGCCCAACCATAGCTCGCGTCTGGGCAGTGTGGGGTAGTGCGCCCATTCGTGACAGGATGCGATTTTGGCAAACAGCGGCAGTTTACGCAACCGAGGGCTCCAGAAGGGCACATTGTCCAGTGCATCCGGCAACAGCCCACCGAGACCGCCAGCCAGTACGCCGGGCGCTTGGCCATGGCTTTGCCAAAAATACCAGGTGAGCGCCAGGGCGAACAGAATATCCAGCGCTGCAAACGGAAATTCCCACCGTTCAAACTGCTCTGGCACGCCGCCATCCGCCTTACGCTTGCGAACTTGACCAGTATCCCAGTGCGGCAAGGCATCAAGCGCGTAATGCGAGGCGATGCCCAGCGGGAATGCCAGATACGGATTAGGCACCAGCGTACCAATGGCCGCACCAGCCAACATATGCGGAATAATTAACATGCTTTCCCTCTACTCACTAAAAGTCTATGCCGCGCTGGGCTTGAATGCCCTGCTGAAACGGATGCTTGACTTCACGCATCTCGGTCACTAAGTCAGCCCTGGCGATCATTGCTGCCGTGGCCCCACGGCCGGTTAGCGCCAAATGGGCGGCGGCTGGTTTAGCGTCCATTAGCTCAAGTACCGCCGCTTCCGGCACTAAATTGCCGGTTACGGTGCCACAAATCTCATCCAAAATGACTAAATCGTAGTTTTCTGCGGTGAGCAGCTGCTTGGCCCGAGTGATGCCGGCCATCGCCGCCTTCTCGTGAACCTGCCGCGGCTTCTTGTCACCCAAGATCCCGACAAAGCCTTCGCCATATAGTTCATGTGTCACTTCCGGAAAGCGGTCACGCAGTGTCTTGTGCTCGGATAGAAAGTCCCATTGTTTAATAAATTGCAAAAAGGCAATCCGCCAGGGCTTCCCACTGGAAGCCGTGCTTCCAGTGGGGGCACTACCTTGGGCCGCCGCACGAACGATAAGTCCTAAGCTGGCGGATGTTTTACCTTTACCGTCCCCCGTATAAATTAATGTCAGTCCCCTCCGGATTGGCATGCGCCGACTATGCGTCTTTCGGGCCGGTCAAATCCGTTTCCAGCCACGCCCAGCTCATGGCATAAATGCCCAGCAGGATAAGGCCGAGCGAAGTGGCGCGCAGCGCTGAAGAGTAGCCGGGCAACTGCATCAGCACTAAGCCGACCACGCCAGCAATACCGCCGACGGCCAAACCACGCAAGACGGCCGTTTTGGTGTTAGCCCAGTAGCTGATGGCGGCCAAAACGATGGCGATCAGCACCACCAAACCAGCCTGTTTTTGGTCTGCCTTGTTCTTGTCAGCCTGATAGCTGGCGTTAGTTTTTGAGGATTGTTCTTGGTAGGAGGTGTACTCTTTGGTACAGTCAGCGTTCTCTTGGTACTTACCGCTAGCGTCATACGACCCTGGCGTACAAGTTGGTGTCGGAATGTTTGGTGCGGTTGGCGCTTTTACGACACTTTGACCCACCACGATGGTCATCAGAGCAGCCGATAAGGCCATAACAGCACCAAGCATCCACGGGTAACTTGTGAAACTGCGGGATGTCATTTCACCTCCTTAACCGATTTGCCGGACATTGTCGGCCAGAGCGCGGCCGCGACCAGGACGAGTATGGCGACAACTGGGACAACAATTTTCTCTGCCTGACTAAGGCTTGTCGTGTAGAAGGAGAATGACAGCAGTAGGGTCAGCAGGCCACCAAACAGGGCGGAGCGAGCAATGACCGGCTTGGCCGCCAAGAAGTAGCTGGCAACCCAGGCCACGGCCGCCGCGGCGATCATCACCCAGAAGCTTTGTGCCTCATTTTTACCAATTGCTTGTGCCATACTACTGGCGAAGAATGGCCAAATCAGGGCCGCGCCAAGCGTGGCAACGTGCTGCAGGAAGGCCTTAGTTGGCGAGAAGCGGTACGCACCGTCTCCCAGCTCACGACTCCGCTCAAGGACGACTACCAGACTGACGGCACCGCCGATAATCAGGTAGACGAAAAAGAGCAAGAGCAGAAGGGTGGTTTGATCCATCGAACTCCTTGTCTTTGTCTGCCGCGAGATGTCTGCGGCAATTGGTTATTTGGCCTGAGCGTAGCACAAGCCTCGCCTGTGTGCTAGTGAAATACTGGCCAGATTGTTCAATTTACGGTACAACTAAACGGTCGTCGCACCTTCTCCCTGAGAGGCATACTTATGAGCCACGTCCTCAGATCCACCCCGGACTCCAGCGACCTGGTAATCGCCACACTGCACAAACTGGGTCGGAGAGTTCAGTTCGAACGCAACACCGACCTGGCAGCTTGCTTCGACGCTGCGGCCGATGCTAATCCGACGGTCTTCGGCCAGTTCACCTGCCATCCTCAGTACCATGACTGTCCCCATCTCACAGAGATTCTGACTACCTGCTTCATTGCCAACGATATCGTCGCTGGGACTCCGATCTGGACATATCGGGTCGGCCCGCACCTCCTCGGGAAATACGGCAAACGAAAATACAAAGCACTGCCACCAGAGATCCGCGCCGAGGTCGACCGGATCGCTAAGCGCATTCAAGAGACATTTCGGTTAAGCCGTAACAAGCTGCCACGGGCTGACGGGTTCCCTTTCAAAAGCTTCGCTGGCGACCAAACAACCAAAATCCCGCCAAGCTTGGTAGCCGGCGGGATTTTTTCTTTTTCTTGGTGGGCGATAATGGGATCGAACCATTGACCTCGTCATTATCAGTGACGCGCTCTAACCAGCTGAGCTAATCGCCCTATATTGATAACAGCACTCTAGCCATAGCTCGACTGCCGTCACTTTGGTTGCACATAAAGTACCATATTTCACGTCTGCCGACTAGTCGGGCTGGCCTGGCCGCTGTATACTGAAGAAGATGTTAATGAAACTCTCTATAGGATGAACGAAGCAAATGAGAAGCTGGGGTTGTATGTGGCAGAGTGCCGGGCGCTTGGTTTTGCCGACGGTGCTATTTACCAGCGACTGCAGTCGGCTGGTTGGCCAGATAGCGTACTGACACTGCTGCTCAACCCTCTTGCGCCGCCCGTGTCGGCACTGGCGACGCCTGCGCCAGTCACGCCGATGCTACGGCTACCTAAGCAATCAGTGGAGCGGGAGAGGCCATCGCGCGGCACGCTGGCGCGACAAACAGCCGAGAGAAGCAGTAGTCGCCTGCTGCTTTTGGTCAGTATTTTTTTGTTGCTGAGCGTGTCTGCCCTCGGTTGGTTTGTCCACCTCCATACCGGGGCTAGCTTAACTACGGTACTGCCTACCGGCAGCGCCACTCCCCTCGTCTACAGTGGGCCCGATTTTCGTCTGACAGCTCCAGCCGGCTGGACCGTCAAATCAGCACCGCCGACCGGTGCTTTGGTCGTTTTTTTGAGCAACCGCCTAGAGAGCGGCCCATTCTACCCCAACCTGGCCGTTAGCCGCGAAGGTGGCGTGACCGATACGCTACCTGAGTACGTAACTCGCCAGCTTATCGCGCTGCCCAGTGCTCTAGCCAATTACCAGGCGGACAGCCAAACCCAAACCACGCTCGGCGGCCAGCCAGCCATCTTCATTAGCGCGAGTTACCGCTTCGACAATCTGGAACTTGAAAACCTACAGCTAATTACGCTGCGTGCACAAACCGTCACAGTGTTAACGCTGACAGTGCCGTCCGGCAAAAGCACGATCTATAAGCCGCTACTTGAGCAGGTTAGACAGAGTTTCCAATTTGGGCCGCCGGCGTCAAATCCGGCCGATCAATCGTAATCGTTTGGCCGGGGCTGACCTGGCCCGATAGCAGCTGTTTAGCCAATATGTCTTCGACCGTCTCTTGCAGCCGACGACGCAATGCCCGTGCACCGAGCGTTGGGTCAAAACCAGTTTCGGCAATATAGCGCACCGCCGCGGCCGACAAAATCACCGTCACCTGTCGAGCGGTTAGGCCGCGATTAATGTCGGCCAGCATCAACTGGACGACCTGCTCAACCTCTTCTAGAGTCAGCGGCAAGAAGGCCACCACGCCATCGAAGCGGTTTAAAAATTCTGGCTTAAAGACGCCCTGGCGCAGCAGATAGTCAAGCAGACTAGTCTTCAGCTCAGCGGCTGGCGTTTGCTTCATGAGCGCCTCGCGCACCAGCTCGGCGCCAGCATTACTGGTGGCAATAATAAGCGTGTTCTTGAAATCAACTGTGCGACCCTGGCCGTCGGTCAGGCGACCGTCGTCGAGAATTTGTAAGAAGAGATCCCGCACACCTGGGGACGACTTTTCAATTTCGTCAATCAAAATGAGCGCAAACGGTCGTGTTCGCACCGCCTGGGTCAAAAGGCCGCTCTCGCCCGGCCCGCCAATTAAACGGCTGATCGAGCCATCTTCTTGGTACTCTGACATGTCAAAGCGCAACATTGCCTGCTCGTCACCAAAATAGATGGCGGCCAAAGCCTTGGCCGTTTCGGTTTTGCCGACGCCGGTCGGTCCAATAAACAGGAAAGAGCCGATTGGCCGGCTGCCACGCGACAAACCACTTCGAGCGCGGCGGAGAGCATCAGCCACCGCCTCGATGGCTTGGTTTTGGCCAATGATACGTTTGTGCAGCTCGTTCTCTAAGTTGAGTAAAACGTGCTTCTCGTCGCGGCTGGCTTCTCCAACCGGCACGTGCGTCAAGCCAGACACCGTCTGTTCAACCGACTGTCTGGTGATGAGCGGTTGATTGCGCAGCGCCGTTTGGCTGACCACGGTCTGATCAAGTAGCGAAATGGCTTTCTCTGGGAATGGTACGTCGTGAATGTAGCGGTCGGCTAGCTCAACTGCGGCGGCAACCGCTTGGTAGGTCACCAGGGCGTGGTTTTTTTGCTCCATTGCCGGTACGGCCTCCTCGACAATTTTGAGATTATCCTCGGCGGTGGGTTCTGGGACATCAACGGTAACAAATTGGCCGGTGAGCTCGGGCATCTGCTCAAGGCGCTGGCGATACAGCTCCGGCGTGGCCGTACCAATGAGCTGAATAGAGTGTGCCTGCAAGTACGGCAGCAGTAAATTGCCGGCGTTGATACTGCCCAGCGCGCCTTTTTGGTCGCCGGTGCCAAGTAGTGTCGCCAAGTTATTTATAAAAATGATGATATTGCCAGCGCGCGTCGATTCGTTGAGTAAACTAACCAGACGACTCTCGACCTCCTGCTGGCCATTAGCACCTGACAGGGCGGCACTGACGTTTAATTTTAATAACCGCTTATACTGCAAAGCCGGTACCGTCTGGCCGCTGGCCATCTTCCCCGCCAGACCAAGCACAATCTCTTCTTTGCCAACGCCGGCCGGACCCACCAAAATGACATTGGCGCCCTCACTCTTGGACAGAGCCTGTTCAAGTGAGGCAATCATGGCGGTTTTGCCGAATAGTGGAGGCAGGCGCCCCTCAGCTACATCGGCGGTAATATCTTCGGCGTAGCGATCAAGGGTGTACGTGGCGCCGCTTGACCAGTTACCACCAAGACCGCCGCCGGTTTTCACCTTAGCCTTGCGCCAGGCCAACTTTGCCTCCTCGAAACGGCGCTCGCTGCGGCGCTGCCACTCCAGTACATGCATAAGGTCGTCTGACTGCAGCTTGACCGCTGTTAGTGCCGTTTGCCAAGTCGGTTGGCTCATAATGAGCGCGACTAGCAGGTGGGCTGCACCAATTTCGGTATCGCCAGTTTGTTCCGCAAGGGCTGCGCTAGCGGCCAAGAGCGGCGCTAGCTGCAACGGCTGCCGCACCTCTGGAAATTGCTCGGGTGATAAACCAAGCCGAGCCAAAACAAAGCCGCTGCTGGAGGTAGCAGTCAGTTTGGACAATAATTGATCGACGGATTGACTGCTTAAGGCCGCGGCCGCAGCGTGTGGGGTCAGCACGGTAAGCGGACTGCCCGCCTGGCCGCGCAAATGACGTGCTCCAATCCGCGCGAATAAACTGAAGCTGAGCAACGGCAGCATGCCCGCAAGCAGCAACCAGCCGATGACCGCCCCTTGCAGCCCGAAGGCAAGTCCCATTGCGGCGGCAGCGGTGCATAACCAGCCGACCGCTGGACGTCCGATAGTCGCCGCCAACGTCAAATGTCGCTGTAAATGGGCGCGCAGCGCCTGCTCGTCAGGCATGTCGCACCACCTGCCAAAGACAGATTAAAACGAACATCGGCCAGCCAAGCCACAACAGCAGCGCCAACGCACCGACGAGCGCAGCAATTAGTAGAAGCAGGCCAGCGGTGAGCAGAGTGGTGGCACGGATAACCGCACCGATCAGGCGGGAGATAATATTCATCCAGACGGCGTGCAGTTCAACGTTGATCGGCGCGCCGCTGACTTTCATCTCATCGCGACGCCATGGGTCAAATAAGGTCGACAGTAGCACCGGCACACTAAACGTATTGAGCAACGAGACGAACAGAAACTTGAGACGCAGCTTCAGCTCCGCCACACCAGACCCATACCACCAGCTCAACCAGTCAGTTAGTATCACTCCCCTAGTCTAGCAGATGACCGACTGAACACCGCCAACAAAAACAGCGCATAAGCGCTGTTTTTGTTTGTTGAAGAAGAATCGAAACACCAGAGTACGGGAGTCCTGTAGCTGTTTCCAACTACAAGATCGACCTGGAATAGCACTGTCTACCCTTTGGCAGACAGTCTCCCGAAGGAGCATCCATTACTGGCGGCAATATCCCTAGAAAGGAGGTGATCCATCCGCACCTTCCGGTACGGATACCTTGTTACGACTTAGTCCCGATCACCAGCTCCACCGTGGGCCCACGAGCGTGGGACTTCAGGTGTATCTGACTTTCATGACTTGACGGGCGGTGTGTACAAGACCCGAGAACGTATTCACGGCCACGTGGCTGATTGGCCGTTACTAGCGATTCCGGCTTCATGAGGGCGAATTGCAGCCCTCAATCCGAACTGGGGGAAGGTTTGATGGGATTAGCTCCGCCTTACGGCTTGGCAACCCATTGTTACTTCCCATTGTAGCGCGTGTGTCGCCCAAGACGTAAGAGCCACGCTGATTTGACGTCATCCCCACCTTCCTCCGGTTTAACACCGGCAGTCTCATATGAGAGGAAATCCAACATATGATAGGGGTTGCGCTCGTTGGCGGACTGAACCGTACATTTCACAACACGAGCTGACGACAACCGTGCAGCACCTGTTCTGCACCCTCGAAGGTCACACGTTTCCGTGCGCTTGCAGCAGAATGTCAAGCCTTGGTAAGGTTCTTCGCTTAGTGTCGAATTAAACCACACGCTCCACCGCTTGTGCGGGTCCCCGTCAATTCCTTTGAGTTTTAGCCTTGCGGCCGTACTCCCCAGGCGGCAGACTTCACGCGTTAGCTTCGGCACCCGCAGGGTCGATACTGCCAATGCCTAGTCTGCATAGTTTACGGCGTGGACTACCGGGGTATCTAATCCCGTTCGCTCCCCACGCTTTCGTGTCTCAGCGTCAATGTGGCCCAGCTGACTGCCTTCGCCATCGGTGTTCCTTTGCATATCAACGCATTCCACTGCTCCATGCAAAGTTCCATCAGCCCCTGCCACATTCAAGCCAGTCCGTATCTCCAACGGGCTCCCGGTTGAGCCGGGAGATTTCATCAGAGACGCGACAAGCCGCCTACACACGCTTTACGCCCAATAAATCCGGGTAACGCTTGCACCCTACGTATTACCGCGGCTGCTGGCACGTAGTTAGCCGGTGCTTATTCATATGGTACCTTCAAGATTATTCCCATATAAAAGGAGTTTACAACCCTAGAGCCGTCATCCTCCACGCAGTATTGCTGCGTCAGACTTTCGTCCATTGCGCAAGATCCCCAACTGCTGCCTCCCGTAGGAGTCTGGACCGTGTCTCAGTTCCAGTCTGGCTGGTCGTCCTCTCAGACCAGCTACCCGTCGTAGGCTTGGTAGGCTTTTACCCCACCAACTACCTGATAGGCCAAAGGCCGCTCCAATAGCGCATTGCTGCTTTGTAATTACTTACACATGTGGCATTAGCCGACCTTTCGGCCGGGTATTCCACACTACTGGGTACGTTCCTTTGTATTACTCAGCCGTCCGCCGCTGCTCCGAAGAGCCGCTCGACTTGCATGTGTTAGGCATACTGCCAGCGTTAACCCTGAGCCAGGATCAAACTCTCCATATAAGTTACGCAAACCTTGCGGCCAGCGAAACAAAGAGTTTGCTCGGAGAAGCACCATGCTTTGGCACCCCGAGAAAAATGTTGTGTTGATCCCGTACTCTGATGTTTTGATTCTTCTATTATTGGTGTATTCAGTTCTCCGGGGAGAAGATCTGAATACGTTTGTGTGATACAAATTATTCAAGTTCGAGCATTTAAGAGAACCAACTTCCGTTGGCTCTTCTTTACCTAAACTAGCATGCTCGTCTACGTGTGTCAACGGTACTTCTATCTGATACATTAAAGGTGCTTTGTATCGATTTCTGCTTTTTCGCCTATCAAGGAGCTCCGACATGCAGCATCTTCTCTGGTTTGTTGTCGCGATCTGTTACTACAGCCACTTGGAATACTGTGTCCACCGTTATCCGATGCACCACCGCATCCGCTGGCTGCACCAGGCTTTCGAGCGGCATACGCTGCACCACCATGTTGAACGCAGCTGGAAGACATTTTGGGTCCCGGCCGGACAAAAAGTACTGACCGACGGCTCGTTTATGCCCAAAATATACCTGATGCACGCTCCGATGTTCCTGTTGATCGGCTGGCGCTGTGGCTGGATCAATGTGGTGGTCTTTATGCTCACGGCTCTGCTTTGTCTCGTAGCGTATGAGGTGTTCCATGAAGTCCAGCACACAACTCCACCAGAACAGCCACTGGGCACCTGGCAGCACACCGTCGTTTGGCTAAAGCGACAGCGCTTCTTTCAGTTCTTGGAGCGCCACCATTACATCCACCACAAGCAGCAGTGGTCAAACTATAACGTCGTGCTACCTCTCTGTGACCTCCTCTACGGCACGCTCAACTTAAAGAATCGCCAACGCGTCACTCCGCAGTGGCGACATGTGATCAACTACTACCGCGGCCAGTAGAAAAACTCTGCACTCCCTGACCAGGGAGTGCATTTTTAACCACACAACATTGACATTATGTGCTACTTATATTATATATCAATGTATCTCTGTCTTTCCTCTGGAGGTACCTGGAAATGAGCGTGTACGGGCCAATAACCTGTGCTGTCTGCGGTGAGCCATATACTCGCCGCCAGTGCGTCAATCCCTCCTGTGAAGAGGGGCAAAAAACTGTTCGGCAGGTGGTAGATTTGCTCGACAACTGGCGTTTTGGACAGGCGGTCGTCGCGACGATCAATCAATCTGAACGCAACTATCGTCTCATGCTTCGATTTCCGTGCGACAATGCCTATGCCCAGTGGGGATTAATACACCTCGTTGAGCAAGGAGTTCTGCACAGTCCGGAAGATCTCGCGCCGATTCAACAGCTCACGGCGAATGAACTGCTTGAGCTCATGCGCGCCACAAAAGGTTTCGGTCCGACCGCACTGATTCAACTCGCCAAGCACTGCCTGGAGCGGCAGGTGCAGCCTCAACCCTACCGAGGCGACTCGCCTTCTGTGTTCCAAGCATTGAAAATGCGAGCGTCTAGTGAGCGTCTGCTTAAACGCCACGACATGCTCAATCTGTCGCTAGCCGAGGCAGCGATTCACCTGCGCGAGAAGCCGCTTGCAGGCGGACATGACAGTAAACGGCTGCGTGATCTCCTGCTGGCCCTCACCTGGCTCGGCTTCTAACCGTCGACCCCAAAACCGCGCCTTCATCGGCGCGGTTATTATTTTGGGCTGCAAATTACTTGCTGCGCGGTTTGCGGCCGCGGCGTTTGCGCTCGACGCGAATAAAGCCAGAGCACGGGACGACCTCTATCCCCGCCTGACTAAATTCATCAAGCAAAAGATTCATACCCAACGAATCGGAGGCCATGTGCGGTGCAATGATGACATTGATATGGTTTTTCTCGGCCTCATCCCGATGCTCTTCGCGCATGTGCATCGAAATGATGGTACCAACGCCAGCGCGGGCCAGATGTTCGTACATCTCCTTGCCAAAGTTGGTGCCGCCGGTAAATTCGAGGGCGACGGTTTTTCCGGTTCTACTGTCCGGCGAGCCAACCACCACTTGCACTGGCGTACCACGCAGGGCAGCTTGCTCATACTCCGGCACCTGCTGAATGGCCTCAACCACTTCGGCGACTGTTTCGGCGGCGTGCCGGTCAAGTAGCTGCTGCATAAAGCGCCAGGCGCGGTTATCGGCCGGCGTGTGCAAACACAGAAAGGTGTATCCAAGTAACGCTGCCGCATCGACTGATTGGTGGTGATTTTCCGGCGACAGTCCGCGCGCTACCTGTCCCATTCGCTTTCTCATCAAAGCGTGTGCGATGTTTATTGGCACGCCTTGTTCAGCAAAAACATCGGTCTGTAAATCCATCACCTGGTCCAATGCGGCCAAGCCTTTACCCTCCGGATGGTGGGCCACAATCAGATCAATCGGCTGACCGCGGCGCTCAAGTTCAGCCGACAGCAACACCTCGGCCGGATGAATATCAATGCCAACGAGCATACGCTTGACGGTTTTTGCAGCGTCACCGGTCAAGAGCCGCGAATCAGCGTATGGATTCGTCAGGCGCTCCTCGTCAAACACATCACGATCGTGGCGGCCAAGCCCGTCGTACTGTTTACGTTCGCGCCTGAGGGCAGCGACCACACCATCGCGTCCACGCGGGTCGGCGGCTATACCAGAGCGGATGGCTCGCTCAAACAACTCGGCAACGGTCATTTCTTGCCCTTTCGACCGGCCGACTTCTTGTCCGGTTCGGTGGTCATTTCGCCCGTCCGGCTAATAATATGGTCGATGACGCCGTACTGCTTGGCCTCCTCGGCGGTCATGTAGTAGTCCCGCTCGGTATCACGGGCAATTTTAGCCATTGGTTGGCCAGTGTTTTCGGCTAAAATCTGATTTAATTGCTCACGGACCCGCAAAATTTCGCGCGCCTGGATGTCGATTTCGGTCGCCTGGCCTTCGGCACCACCCATCACCTGGTGAATTAAGATTTTGGCGTTCGGCAAGGCAAAGCGCTTGCCTTTTTGGCCGCCAGCCAGCAGGAACGCGCCCATCGAGGCGGCCATACCGATGCAGATTGTTGAAACGTCTGGCTTGATGTATGTCATGGTGTCATAAATAGCCAGGCCAGCAGAGACGCTGCCGCCCGGACTATTGATGTAAATTTGCACATCGGCTTTAGGGTCTTCTGACTCTAAAAACAACAGCTGAGCAATAATGACGTTGGCCATGCCATCATCAACCGGCCCGCCGAGGAAGATAATGCGTTCGCGCAGTAAACGAGAGTAAATGTCGTAGGCCCGCTCACCATACTGCGATTTTTCAATCACCATCGGCACTAAGTAGGAACTTTCCATATTCAGTAGTGTTTTGGTTAGTTTGCTTTGGCCGTGAGACGTATCAGGATTCACGTTTCTCCTTCGGGTTATTATCGCCTTCTTCGGCAATCTGGCGCAACCGTTCAATGACTTGCACTAAATCGGTCTGCTCAGATACTGATATCTTCTCTTGTTCTGCCACTTTCGCCAAGGCTAGACCAATTTTGACGCGCCGCTCGGCTTGCGGTGTCAGCTGGACGGTTAAGCTGTCTTCGGTTTGCTTGATCATCAAGAGATAATCCTCAAATTTCAAACCTTGTCGTGCGACTTGCTCTGCTAGATCATGCTTAGTGCGGGCAATCTCTTCGGTCACGAGCGATGCTGGGACCTCGGTCGTCGTTTTCTCCAGCAATTGGTCGAGAATTTTTGCATCCTGCGCCTCGCGTGAGGCGTCCGCTGCCTGCTTCTCCAGTTGAATTTGCAATTTAGCCTTGAGGTCAGCGGCCGAGCTAGCGCCCCAACTGACGGCAAACTGGTCATCCACCTCCGGCAGCTCAACCGATTGCAGCTCACTGACCGCGACCGTAAATTCTACCGTCTTGCCGGCTAAATCTTTGGGCATTTTTTCTTTCGGCAAAGTTAGGGTAAAGATTTTCGACTCACCGCGTTTCAAACCAATGAGTTGATCTTCAAAACCTGGCACCAGTTGACCCTCGCCGAGAATGAACGGGTAGTTTTGACTGGACAACTGCTCAAGGGCGACACCGTCCTCGCGGCCAGTGAAGGTAATCTCGATGCGGTCGCCTTTTTCAGCCCCGCGGTCAACCGCGGCAATTTTGGCCCGCTCGCGCCGAAGCGAGATCAGTGCCTCCTCGGCCATCTCCGGTGTCACAGTAATCGGCTCGGCAGGCACGCGAATGCGTGTGTAATCAGCCAACTGAACCTCAGGCAACACATCAACTTCAATAGTGCAGCGCAACGGCTTGCCGGCACCGATCTCCTGCACGTCAATGGTTGGTTGGCCGATAATGCGCAGCTTGTCGGCTTCAACGACTAAGCGGTACAATCCCGGCAGAATCGTCTCCAGCACCGCTGCCCGAATGCGCTCTGGGCCAAGCTCGCGCATAGCGATATCCTTAGGCACTTTGCCTGGCCGAAAGCCAGGCGCTTTGACCTGGGTGGCCAGCGCCTCAGCCACCTGCTCGCTCTCGGCCGCCATCACCTCGGTCGACACGCTGGCGGTAATTTTAACGCGGCTTTTGGGCAAAGTCTCCGTACTGTAGGTGATATCGGTAATCGTCATGTGTTCCTTTTGTCTTATGCCAATACAAAAACAACCGACTGCTGTGTCAAGTTCACTTGACATTAGCAGAGCGGTCAAAAAAGTGGAAGGTTGTTAGGCGTCTAACGAGGCAAGGCCTGGCATCGGTTGGCCGGCGAGATAGGCCAGTGTCGCGCCGCCGCCGGTTGAGACAAAGCTCATTTGCCCAAGCAGGTGTTCTTGATCGAGAAAGCCGGTAGTGTCACCGCCAGAAACAATCGTCCGGGCGTGGGCAGAGTGTTTGGCCAGCCACTGGCCAACTTGACGTGTGGAGCCGGAAAAACGGTCGTCTTCTACCAAACCGAGGTCACCGTTCCAGAAAATATCCGCCGCCTCCGACACGAGTGGCCGAATGCGGGAGAGGGACAGCGGACCAAGATCTAAAATGCGAAAGGTGTTGGCCGAAGGCCGGTCGGTTAGCCAGTCAACTGGCAAGTGCAACTTATGCCGATATTGCTTGAGCAGCCGGCGGGCCAGGGCAAAATCGTTCGGCTCGGTCAGCGACCGTGAAACCGGTTCACCCGAGGCCGCTAAAAAGGTGTTGGCAATACCGCCGCCCAAAATGACCGCATCGGCTTGTGGCAGCAGGTGCCGCATGAGCGGAATTTTATCTACAAGCTTAGCACCACCCAGTATGAGCACAAACGGCCGCCGCGGGGCGGTTTTGAGCTGGCCGAGCAGCTGCGTCTCTTTTTCAAGCTGCAGGCCAGCGTAAGCCGGCAGTAATTTTGGCAACAGCACCACCGACATATGAGCGCGGTGGCAAACGGAGAAGGCGTCGTTAACATAGACGTCACCGAGCTCGGCCAATTCATGGGCTAGCCTTTTGCTTGGCTTCTCTTCTCCCGGCAGAAAGCGCAAATTACCGAGCAGGCAGAGCTGCCCTGGTTTCAGCGCACCCACTTGCCGGCGCACCGCCATCGACATGACGTGATCAGTCCAGGGCACGGCCCGATTGAGCAGTTCAGCCAACGTTTCAGCGACCGGTTTTAGGGACAGACTGCGGTCAACTTTACCCGCTGGCCGGCCGAAGTGCGACAGGACAACGACGCTGGCACCGCGCTGCAGCAAGAGTTGCAGGGTTGGCAGAATTTGCTTGATCCGAAAGCTGGAGCGCACCATTTGGCGGCCGCCACGGCCAGGTGTGAGCGGTACGTTTAAGTCAGCCCGCAGCAGCACGCGCTTGCCGCGCAAATCATGCAGCTCAGTGACGGACTGCATCAATGACCGCCAACAAATCGCTGGTTTTTAAGGAGGCGCGACCAAGCAGCAAACCGGCAAAGCCTACGTCTAGATACTGCCTGGCGGTGGTGGCAGTTACCGCGCCGCCATAGAGCACAAATGACTGTGGCCATTTTGCCAGCAAAGCCTGCAAAATCATCTGGGCATAGTCAGCGGAGGCCGGCTCGGCCGCCCCAATCGCCCAAATCGGCTCGTAGGCAAAGATAATCTGCGGCGCAGGCGCCAACGGGCGGAGCACCGCCTCGGCTTGAGCCACGACGACCGCGGCTGCCTCCGGCCCTTGCGTCTGTTCACCAACACACAACAGCGGCGTCAGCCCGGCGGATTGCGCTTGTTGCAACTTACGACTAATAATCTCATCGGTTTCAACCTGGTACTGCCGACGCTCAGAGTGGCCAATAATAGCGTAGCGGCACCAGGTAGCTAAAAGTGTCGCCTCAATTTCGCCGGTGCGGTTACCGGCCGACTCGGCACTGACATCCTGCGCCCCGAGAGCGATATCAGCTGGCCTCGGTGCCAACTCCAGCTGCAGCAGCGGCAACAGCGGCGCGGACGGACAGAGTACCAAACTGACCCCAGCGAGCTTCTCGCGGGCTTGCGACAAGGCATGCACCTGCACCATAGCATCGGCCACGGTTGGGTACGCCTTCCAATTAGCCACAATCAGCGGTTTCAGCAGCCTCCTTGTTACCCCCAGGTTCTACCTTATTCTATTCTCCCTTTAGGATAGCACATGGTTGGCTACGACGACTGCGCTGCCTCGGCCGCTAGGTACTGGCAGACAGTCTTGGCTTTGGCCGGACCAACCACTTTGGCTAGCTCGGCTTCACTGGCCCGGTGCACCGCCATGGCGGAGCCAAAATGCATCAACAGCGCTCGCCGACTGGCCGGACCAATGCCCGGAATTTGGTCAAAGAGCGAACTAAAGCTCTTTTTGCTGCGGATATTGCGATGATAGGTGATGGCAAAGCGGTGCGCTTCGTCGCGCAGGCCACGGACAAATTTGTCAAAATCAAAGGCTTGTGTCAGACGCCGAATGCGGCCTTCATCAGAGTAAAACACCTCAGCTTTCTTACGCTCCGGCCCTTTAGCCACCGCCATGACCGGAATGTCGTATTCAAATTGGCGGACAACCGCTTCAGCTATCTTCAAATGCTCGCGGCCGCCATCTATTAGCCACAATCCGGGTAGCGGCCAACACACTTTGTCCTCTGTTCGTGTGCAGCGCTGCAGTCGGCGTGTCAGCACCTCCTGCATCATCTTTAAATCCCCCTCGGTGCTGCTACCCTTGATGCGAAAGCGGCGGTACTGGCTGTGATTTGGCTTGTCGTTGGTGTAGACGACCATACTGCCGACTGCGTTGGTACCGGAAGTCAGCGAAATATCAAATGCTTCGGTTCTGAGCGTCGGCTGGTCCGGGATGGCTCGCTCTGACTCTAAGAGCGACACTTCGCGCAGGTGGTCCAGACCGCGGGCCTGATCGCGCAGACGAGCGGCCAGCTCAAACTGTTTACGCCTAGACGCCCGCTGCATCTCCTTCTCGAGCATTTTTTTGACCAACTCCTTTTTGCCGAGCAGCATGCGGTCAAGCTGGCGAATGCGTCCCAAGTACTCAGCGCGCTCGATGCGGCCTACGCACGGCGCCGGACAGAGCTTCAAGAAGCCGTACAGACAGGGTCGGCCGGCTTTTCTGTAGGTTTCAAACTTGCTCGGTGAACAGTCGCGGTAGGGCAGAATTTTACGGATAACTTTCATGGCGGCGCGCACCTGGCCCGGTTGCAAAAATGGCCCGTACGTTTCTTTAATTTTTTGACCGTACAGCTTGCCCGCCCGCGCCGCCTCCAGGTCACGCTGACGGATAAATTGCAGACTAGGAAAGTCACCGTCAAACAATGCCAGTACCAAAAAACTCTTGGCATCTTTAAGCTGGGTATTGGCCTCGGGCTGCAGTTGGCGCACTAAACGCGCCTCCAAGAGCAGCGCTTCAATCTCAGAATCGGTCTCTTCAATCAAAATGCTGGCAATTTTGGGTAGCATCTCCAGCACCTGCGGCCCGCGCTCAACCGTTTTAGCAAAGTAACTTTTAACGCGGTCGCGCAAGTTCTTGGCTTTGCCGATGTACAGCAAATGAGCGGCCGTATCAAAAAAGCCGTACACACCCGGCGACTGTGGAATCTCCGTACGCTTATCTGGTTTAAAACGCGGCATCTATTGAAAAATAACAATCTTTGTTGTCAATAACAACTGACGCATCATTTGAAGGGGCGCGTATGCGCCACAGCATTGCAAGCTGAGCGCAGTAAAAATGATCAGCTCTACTGCGCGATTTAAACGTCTTGGCAGACCTTTTCGGCCTGAAACGGGTTGGAGTCTCTAGCGTTTGAGCGTGGAGATTACTTCAGTAAGCAGCATGACGCGCGCGTCAGGAGCCGTGCGAGCTTTGAGTTCAATCTGGCCCGCGGTTTTTTCGGAGATAATGGCCCGATATGGGATGCCAAACAAGTCGGCTTCGGCCAATTTCTCGCCGGCTGAAACCGGACGGTCATCCAGCAGCACGTCCAATCCAGCTGCCTTCATCTGATGTGCCACCTTCTCACCTTGGCCGTCTTTAGTGAAATCAAGCAGATGTACGTCAAATGGTGCTATGCTCCGTGGCCAAATGATGCCACGCTCGTCATGGCTAACTTCAACCACTGTACCCATAACCCGGCTGATGCCGATACCATACGAGCCCATCCACACATGCTCGCGACCGCCGGTTTCGGTCGTATAGGTCAGGCCCATTTGCTCCGAATAGCCGGTGCCAAATCGGAAGATGTTACCCACCTCAATTGCCCGTTCGGGTTTAAGCTCAGCGTGGCAGTTGGGGCAGCCGTCCGGAAAGTTAGCAATGATTTCATCGTTTATCGCCTGGTTGCACTTGGCGCAGGTATAAATAGTGTCCTCGCCGACCTCGGTGATAGTTTGGAACTCGTGCGAGTGATTCTCGGTAAAAACACCGCCAGAGGCAATGGTCGCGATCACCGGCAGACCGATGCGCTCGTACGCCTTCAAGTAGCTACTGATTGCTTGTTTGTAAAAAGCTTCCAAATCAGCTTCGCTGACGTGGAAGCTGTACATATCTTTCATGATGAATTCGCGGCCACGCAGCAAGCCAGCTTTGGCCCGAGCTTCATCGCGGAATTTCTTTTGAATTTGGTAGATGGCTAGCGGCAAATCTTTATACGACGGCTGAGCGTCACGGATAAGAGAAATGGCCATCTCTTCATGGGTCATGCCTAGGCCGGTTTCGCGCTCTGAGCGGTCTTTAAATTGGTACATGACGTCATTTTGGCCTAACTTTTGCCAGCGACCGGTCTCTTCCCAGAGCTCTTTTGGCTGCAAGGCCGACATAATCACCTCTTGGCCGCCGAGCGCGTCCATTTCTTCGCGGACAATGCGTGCAATTTTTTCCAGCACCCGCAGGCCAAGCGGTAAGTAAATTGGCACACCGGCCGCGGCGGTGCGAATGTAGCCGGCCCGAGTTAAGAGCTCTGCATTAGCGCTACCGAGATCAGCCGCGACTTCGCGGCGGGTGGGCGCAAATAGGTGTGAACGATGCATCTTATCCTTTCGATACTAGCTGCCGCGGACGAGATGCAGCACGTCGCGAGCGGAGATAAGCCCAATCAAAAGCAGAAGCAACGCAAAACCGGCTAGATGGGCAATCTGCTCAACTTTGACTTTGACCACACGACGGCGAAATAACTTCTCGAGGCCGATAAACAGCAGGCGGCCGCCGTCGAGCGCTGGAATGGGCAAAATATTGAAAATGGCCAGCGACAGCGACAGCAGTCCCACCAAGCGCACCACATACAACCAGCCAAGGGCGGCCATTTGGGCCAAAATGCCGTAAATGCCGACCGGACCAGCCACACTAGCGCTGGCCGTGGCGGCGGCCTGGTGGTTGACGAATACGCCGGCGATGAGACTGCCGAGCAGCGTTAAGGTCGACCAGGTAACAATGGCCATGGCCCGGACTGCCGCCCAGGGCGCCTGCCAAACATGGTCCGGTGCCTCGTCTTGACCTAATTCATCGACCGCCACACCGAGCGCGGCGCTGTCTTGGTGCAAAACGACAGCTTTGGTTTGGATATGCCCAGCATGGCGGTAAACGACCAGTACGCTCTGACCACGTTTGGCGGCGGTGGCACTTTGCAGGGCAGCCACCGAGCTGGCCGCCTGAGCGTCAACTGACTGAATAATATCTCCAGCCACAAAGCCGACGGCACTGGCCGCGGAATTAGGCAACACCTCAGTGACGACAACAGCTTGTGGCGGCGGCCAAATGGCGGCCGCACCAAACCACAGGGTCAACAACAACCAAGCGAACACCAAATTCATCAACACGCCAGCAACAACAATCAGCGCCCGCTTGCCTGGTGTTTGACCAGCAAATGACCGACTGTCGTTGACCTCACCGTCTTCACCGCGCAATCGAACGTAGCCGCCAAGCGGAATGGCGTTCACGGAGTAGGTTGTCTCGCCCCGTTTTGTGCTCCATAGTCGCGGTGGAAAGCCAAAGGCAAACTCCTCGACCGCCACACCCATTTGCTTCGCCATCAAGAAGTGGCCGAGCTCATGAATAAGCACCAGCGCGCCCAGCACCAACAAAAAGAGCAGTAAAAAAAGAACGGATAGCATTAGAGGCTCATCAACTCTTGCTCTTTAGCTTTGACCTTTTCCTCAACCTGTTTGTTGAAGTCATCAATTAATTTATTCAGCTCTTCTTCACCACGATAGCGATCATCCTCCGGCAGGTCCCCGCTCTTTTCAGCTTTCTGGACCTGCTCCCAAGCATCTTTACGTAAATTGCGCAGGCTGATGCGTGCCGTTTCGGCCATGGTGCCTATCTGCTTCACCAAGTCACGGCGACGCTCTTCATTCAGCGCTGGTAAAATAATCCGGATGGCTTGGCCATCATTGGTCGGGTTAATACCTAGGTTAGCCTGCCGAATGGCCTGCTCGATATCGCCAAGCGCCTGGCGGTCCCAGGGGGTAATGAGCAGCTGTGTAGCCTCTGGCACGGTGATGCCGGCCATCTGCTTAATTGGGGTTTCCGTACCGTAGTAGCTAACGGTAATATTCTCAACTAAACCGCCATGAGCCCGGCCGGTGCGAACACTCTTTAGCTCCCCCTCAAAATGGGTGATGACGTCCTGCATTTTTGGCTTCAGCGGGTGGATTATGTCGTGTAAGGTCACGTTACTCCTTGCTTGTCCTGACTTCCTCTTTACGCTAGCAAATAGTCGGCTCTCTTGACAGGGTTTGACTAAGGCCGTAGTTTAGATGAGGTTTGTGCCTTATTCTTTCATTTCCGGACGAGGAGTTTGGTCTATGTCGCAGTTACAGAAGGGCTTTGATGTCAACTTTCCTGTCCAGATCGTTTCAGGTGGTAAAGTGATACGCACCACGTGGTGGGGCACGCTCATCAAGGAAGGGCGAGGCATGATCACATTTGAATCTCCTCCCAGACCCCCAAAACCCTCCCCCAACAAAAGACGCTCCCGTCACCGGAAGTAAACCCTCGAAAAAACCCTGGCCCGCGGACCAGGGTTTTTCTTCCTGTTTAAAGTTCTTATTCAGTTCTCACCGAGTGTGTAGCGCACAAAGCGCGTGATCGTCACCTTTTCGCCGGTCTTTTGCGCGATGCTGGTGAGCAAGTCGGCAACAGTTTGACTCGGATCTTTGACAAACGGCTGGGCTAGCAGTTCGTCCACGTCAGCCGGGCCCATCGAAGACACCTGCAGAGCCACATCATGCACAAAAGCGCGGAAATCTTCATTTTTGGCGACAAAGTCAGTTTCGCAGTTCACCTCCACCAGCACGCCTAAGCGGCCGCCGTGGCTGTAAGCATCAATGTACCCTTGGTTGGCTGAACGGTCAGCCCGTTTACCCATACGCTCAGCACCTTTAGCTTTCAACAGCTCTAAAGCCTGCACCTCATCCCCACCCGCCTCGGTTAAGGCGCGCTTGATATCCATTAAGCCGTAACCGGTTTCCTGGCGAATTTTATTAATCATTTCCGCAGTGATCATGCAGTCTCCTTTGCCGCGTCGGCAGCTTCCCCGCTTTTGCCGTTGCCACTTGGCTGCGTCGCAACTGTCGGCGTATTTTTGGCGGCCGCCGCTGCAGCGGAGGCTTGCTCGGCCTGAGCGGTGTGCTTCGCTCGGCCAGATTCGAACGCCTCAGCAACGAGACCAATCAATAACTCCAGCGCTTTGGTAGCGTCGTCATTAGCCGGAATCGGGTAGTCAATGGTGGTTGGATCAGCATTGGTGTCCACCAGAGCAACCACCGGCAGGTTGAGCGATTTGGCCTCGCGCAGCGCGGTTTGCTCGTTTTGAACGTCAACCACAAACAAAGCATCCGGCACGCGGGTGAGGCTGCGCACGCCGTCAAATTGAACGTGCAGACGCAGCAGCTCCGTCTCCAAGCGCGAGACCTCCTGCTTGGGCAAGCTCTGCCACAAGCCGGTTTCTTTCTCGGTTTCGAGTGAAATCATGCGGTCAATTGAGCGCTTAATCATGCTGAAGTTGGTTAGCATGCCGCCTACCCAACGCTCAGCCACGTACGGAATGCCGGCTTTTTTGCACGTTTCAGTCACAATCATCTTGGCTTGGCGCTTGGTGGCGACAAACAGCACCAGTTTGCCGCTTGAGGCCAACTGCTCGATAAACTGCAGAGCGGCGTCTAGCCCGCGAGCCGTCGACTCAAGATTAATAATACTGGTGTTGTCGCGCGTCGTAAAAATAAAGCGCTCCGCCCGCGGGTGGCGGCGGCTCTTGGAGTGACCGAAATGGACACCGGCTTCAAGCAGGCTCCGCAGCTTTGGTGTTTGCACCATGAAAACCTTTCTTTCTTTTGCCTCTGCCCGGAGAAACGGAGGTGACTTGCCGTCGGCAAGCAGAAACCTCTGCTCATTTCATGATTCCCAGACATGTGTAGTCAAAGCCATCGGCCTTGCTGATGTGTTTTTACCCTAGCAGAACACAGGCTCAGTGTCTAGATTTTTACGGCAAGATGTGGTAGAAACGAACTATATGAAAAACGACATCCACCCAACCTACTTCAAAGAGGCCAAGGTAAGCTGCATTTGCGGTAACCACTTTACGACTGGCGCGACCGTGCCAGAGATTAAAGTTGAGGTGTGCTCAAACTGCCATCCGTTCTACACCGGCCGCCAAAAATTCATTGACACCACCGGTCGTCTTGAGCGCTTCAAGCAGAAGCTGGATGCCCAACAGGCTCGCAGTCAAAAAGCTAGGCCGGAAGCTGAGCCAGCCGAAACGCCAGGGCCCGAAACCACCGAAACCGCGTCCTAACGAAATACGGTATTATAAAGAGGTGTGGCCAACTTGGCCTGCCTCTTTTTGAAACGCGCAAGCATGAGGAAATAATGTACGAAACCGAAGAGCAGTCGCTCCGTGCCAACCTGGCCGATGTTCAACGTCGCCTGAACGAAGCGGCAGTAAGCACACCCGAATCGCTCGGGCCGCTTTCGCGCGAAGAAAAGCTACTGAGCAGCCAGGCGGCCTTGTTTGACCAGTTGCGCCAGACGGAACAAAAGCTGCGCGAAGGCCGTGAGATGCTGACCAGCGAAACTGATACGGAGTTGAAGGCGATGGCTCAAGCCGAGGTAGATGAGGCCGAGGCCGCACTGCCGACACTTGAGCAGGCGGTGCAAACTGCCCTGCTACCGGCTGATCCGCATGACTTTGGCGACGCCGTCCTGGAAATTCGCTCCGGCGTCGGCGGAGATGAAGCTGAGCTGTTTGCCTCAGAGCTGCTGCGCATGTACAGCCGTTACGCTGAACGGCATGGCTTACATTTGGAGATTGACTCCTTGAACCAAACCTCACTTGGCGGCATCAAAGAGGCAGTCGTTGAGGTGCATGGCGGCGGCACGTACGGTCTGCTCAAATTCGAGTCCGGCGTCCACCGTGTGCAGCGCGTGCCAGAGACAGAAAAAGCCGGGCGTATTCACACCTCAACCGCCACAGTGGCCGTGCTACCACTGTCGGAAACGGCCGAAATTGACATTCGGCCAGAGGACCTGCGCATCGACGTCTACCGCTCGAGTGGCAATGGTGGTCAAAGCGTTAACACCACCGACTCGGCTGTTCGCCTGACGCACCTGCCAACCGGCTTGGTTGTCACCTGCCAGGACGAAAAGTCGCAGCTCAAAAATAAAGATAAAGCCATGCGCGTGCTGCGCGCCCGTCTGCTCTCGGCTGAACAAGAGCGACTTCAGAAAGAGCGCGGCGAAGAACGCCTGTTGCAAATCGGCGGCGGCGACCGCTCGGAAAAGATCCGTACCTACAACTTCCCCCAAGACCGACTCAGTGATCATCGCATCAACTACACTACCCACGGCCTGCCGCGCATCTTAGACGGTGATATTGACGAGCTGACTCACGCCCTAGCCGAAGCCGACATGGCTGATCGCCTTGCCCGCGCCGGACACCATGCCTAAAACGCTGCAGGCTCTGTGGCAGCTCGCTGCGGCAGAATTGATGGTTGCCAACAAACCAACCGCCAAGCTAGACGCTCGCCTGTTGCTGGCCTTCGCCTTGAGCCAGCTTAGCGGGCAGGAGTGGAGCTCCGAGCGCCTTCTGTCGCATATGACCGACCCAGCACCCGCCCAGCTTGAGCCAGCACTGCAAAAGCTGATTGCGCGACGGGTGGCTCACGAGCCGGTGGCGATGATCGTTGGCTACAAAGAGTTTTATGGCCATCGCTACGTTATCACCCCTGATGTTTTGCAACCCCGCCCAGAATCAGAGGCCTTAATTGAGCAAGCACTCAGCCATATTACTGCCTCGCCTGCGCCGAAACGGTGGCAGATATTAGACATCGGCACCGGCAGCGGCTGCCTCGCCATCTCGCTGGCCAACGAGCTAGAAAGACGCCGGATTTCGTACCAAATAATCGCCACGGAAATTAGCCGCGCCGCGCTCAAGATCGCTAGGCAGAACGCCCAGGCACACGAGACAAAAAATGTTACTTTTATTGAAAGTGATTTGCTCAGAGGTGTCCCTGTGCAGAAATTTGATATTGTGCTCGGCAACCTGCCGTACATTCCAGACGGCATCATGCCGGCACTTGAGCCAGAGGTGCTGCTTGAGCCCGCCGTCGCCCTGCTCGGCGGTGCCGATGGCCTTGAGCTATACCGCCAGCTTAGGCAGCAGATTAACCCCTATTTAGCTAAAGACTCTCTCCTGCTTTTCGAATGCGCCGCCAATCAAAAAGCCGATTTACAGCACATTTTCTCAGACCTCCAAGTTTCTATTGTGACTTAACCATTGGCTTCCACTTGTTGGTGGGTTAGACTGGAGTTATCTATATAAGGAGGAATGTGAAACTATCGCGTCGTCAATAATTTATTGGTTCAGCACTATTCGTCGTTATTGTTATTGTTCTTGTGGCCACTCAACGTGGCCGTTTTTTTTCTTCGGCCGACAACGCGCTCGACCAAGCTTCAACTATTGATATCGCTACTCTGCAAAAACCCACCGTTAACGCCTGTGCTCCAGCGAGCGCCGATTTCACCTGCGGTGGACTTATCTCATCACAAGTACACGGTGGCATCACCGCACTTGAAGGCTATTTAAAAGAAACTACCCAAACGATGTTGAACAGCCGTGCCCAAGCCTGCATAGAAAATACCAACGATGGTTTGGTAGGTAAGACAATACAAGTTGGTGACACCACATGTTCCTTTGGGAGCAGAGGGCCCAGTGAGAATGGCCTAGAGGTAAGCGCCAAAATCACCGTCACTCTTAGTCCACTTTCCACCGGGTACATCTACAAGGATAGTACCGTTAGTAGCTCTGGGAGTCAGTCGACTAATATTCGTGGAACAGTGACGGGGACCGCAAACTATGTCTCCTCCTCTCCTGAGAGAATGGAGAATATATTCCTCAGTCACAAGGCCACACTGGATAAAGCTGATGTCGTTACACCATTCATCTACAACCTTAATCTTAGCCAAAATATGGCTAGTCGGCTCGGTGACAACGAAGATGTGAAGCTAAACCGTGGCAGTACGTGGACGAAACGTGTAGTGGGGGTTTTAAACGGTGAAGCTGGCTTCAGTATTCGCAGTGTTCCTGGGGATCCTAACGGTCCTGCAAGCGAAAATAGTCCTGCCTACACCACCCAGCTGACATCCCTCAAGTTTTGTCCTGATGGTTGCTCTGTCACGAGCACTGAAATTCAACACCTAGAAGGCCAAGGGCGCGGCACACTGAAAGGCTCTCTTGTCCGCGCCTCAAACACGTGGAGAACATGCAGGGCAAAGGGGTGGCAGACGTTGCGACCGGTAAAATATCCTGGGATTCGTCAACTACTATTACTGACAAATTTACCAAGAGCTGGCGTTACAGCCTTCAACGGGGCGCACAAGCCTGGACGTTTGATGGTAGTCGAGACGAAAATGTCTATGGTGCAATATTTACTCAAAAGAACTTCCATAACACAACCTTGAAAGAGAATGTCGCTTATGGCCCGGCTGCTACCTCGACCAGCTCACCGGGACCCACGCCGACGTCAAATCAACAGGCTGGCAGCATGCACCTTATCATCAATGACCTTACAGAACCCCAAATAAGTAAGACCGAAGCTATCGAGAATGTTTTATACTACTTGACGCTTGGCGGCTTCAGCCTGAAAATTGACCCGACTCAAATTAATACGGGTTTTAGTCGCTCGGGCAATGGTAACTACACGTACTTTGACGGAAAAACGGTAAAAATTGCCCGTGGCATCTATGACACCAAACAATCCGACCTGTTGATCCAGGAACCGACCTCGTTGACCGGCCAACGCGTTGACCCCGAAAAACAAGTGCCAAAGCAATATCTTAACGATTACCTGCCAGACTACGGCATGGCGGAATCGTTTACTATTCCACAAGCTAACAACGGCAAATTATTGCTTGACATGGCACCCGATGGCGCACCAGCTCTACCGACCGATATTGTTGTCGTTAAGGCTTACCGACCGTCAGATATTAGTCCGAGCCAAATGAGCAGAATTACTAACATCTTAGCCAGGGCCAGCCGAGCGGGCAGTCACGTTTCTTATGTCTCCGCGACCACTCATGACGCCTTTCTCAATCAACTGAAACAGGTTAACTCCGGCTCACTCGTCATTCTACTTGCACCCTTTGAGGACAACGGCAGTGATCGGGACGCAGTATACCAATTGAGCCAAGGCGTAGTCACCGTTGACGAGGCAATGGCTATTACCGATAGTCGGGGCATCAAACTTGATAGTCTCAGTAGCTGCTGTCACTTGCTTGGCGGCACGCCATTCGCATTGAGTCTTACTAATTTCTTTGCACGCAACATGGGTATCAGCGGCACCCTCACCGCCGATGGCGAAACAAATCTAATGGCTGAACTCATTGTTGCTGTTAATCCACCACTTACACTCAATGATAAAACAAGGGGAGAATAGGTATAGAGACGAAATTCAACCGGATTTTTACGCGCCCAGGGCAACCCTTAGACTCAAGCTCTGCGCGTCTTCGGCAGCGGAACCTGTATCGATAGTCATAGGTACCAATCCTGAGCCTGAGGCATCAATACTAGTGCGTAAATCCTAATGTCTGTAAGCGTAATCGTTTAAAATCGTGATTAGGCAAAATACAAAAGCGGCCTTTCGGCCGCTTTTGTTGTACGGTGCGTCTTACTCTGTTGAACCCAGCTTGACCGAGATGGTTTGTGCGGTGCCGCCATGTAAGATCTTGAGGGTTACCGTGTCGCCAGGGTTATACTTTTGCAGGAGCGACGGCAGTGAGTGATCGTCATCGATGCTCTGACTATTAATGTCAGTGATAATATCATTCTCTTTGATGCCCGCTTTATCGGCGGGGCCGCCAGGAATCACGGCTGAATCCGTAACAGCGTCGCCGTGAATAACTAAGGCGCCATGGTCAACCGGCAGTTTATTGGCGACTGCAATCTCTTTAGTGATAGCGACAAAACGAATACCCAGTTGTGGTCGAATAATTTTACCGCTCTTCCGGACAGAATCTATGGCTGACTTAGCACTGTTGATGGGGATGGCAAAACCAATGTTTTGAGCGTTACCCGCCACGGCCGTATTGATGCCTACCACTTGGCCTTTTAAATTCACCAGCGGCCCCCCGGAGTTGCCAGGGTTGATAGCGGCGTCCGTCTGCAGCAACCCCTCTAAGTTTTCGCTGTTGCCACCTAGCTGGTCGGTGGCGGCTGTTACCTGGCGATCTTTGGCCGAGATAACGCCAAACGTGACAGTATTTTTGAACTCCGCTAGAGCATTACCGATGGCAACCACATATTGGCCAACCTCCAAGCCGTCAGAGTCACCCAGCTCAACCGGCTGCAGGCCCTTAGCGTCAATTTTCAGCACCGCAAAGTCATTAACTGGGTCGACGGCCGTAATTTTTGCCGGATAGCTCTTGCCGTCACTAGTAAACACCGTGTACTGCACTTTTGGGTCAGAGACGACGTGTTTGTTGGTAGCAATCAAGCCGTCCTCGGTCAGAATGAAGCCTGTGCCGCCGCCTTCGACGGTCTGGGTGATACCAAAGAAGTTCTGCACACTCTGGCTAGTTTTGATCGAAACAACCGACGGCTGGACCTTCTTGACGGTGTCTATGACGGCGTTTGACTCCTCAAATACAACCTTGTTCGTTGAGGTGGCGGGCAGCGTTAAACCATTTTCTAAATGGAGCGCCGTTTTTAAGGAGTTGTTGGTGGAGAGCACGGCAATACCGAAAATGCCGCCAACGGTACCAAAAATAAAGGACAGTAGTAGCACTAGCACAGCGACCGAGCTGCGCACACGCCGTCTTGGCAGTGTATCTGGACTGTCCTCAACCATTATGCTCCTTTCCGTTCATTATTTTCGACGCCCGCGACGTTTCTTTTTCAGCGGCCGAAACAATAGTCCGGCCACTTCTGCTATCATCACCCCAATAACTGCCCCAAGCGCTAGACGCTCTGTTTGCTTCATCCCGCTCCTTACTTTCATATCTTAGATTGACGTTATTCTTTTTTGGCTTTGCCTTGGATAAACGTTTTAATGCCCTGCCTGATGGCATCACTCTTGGCGACCGCCGAGAAAATGCTCTTGCCGCCCTGTTCAACAACTTTTTCAACCAAAGCCGACACGGTGGTAATGTTTTGCATCGTCCGGTCCACATTTTTGAGCACCGCAGTTAGGCGCACCATCGCAGCTACAATAGCTACCGTCAGCGCAATAATGGCGGCGATTCCCACCCAGACCAGCACCAGAAGTGATATTTGCATGATATTCCTTTACTCGCTCTGCTTAATGAGCACCCATTCTCGCTTGTCAATGTCGGCTGTCGGCAGTATATGCAGACGCTTTTTGCTGTCGCGGATAAGCACCTTGCGTAGACCAATCTGCTCAATTTCGCCCTCCGTCTCACCGATTCGAACGGTATCTCCCACTTTAAAATGGCGATCCTTGGCTAAATGGAAACCGGCAATTAAATCAGAAACCAGCGAGGTTGCACCTGTGCCGAGTGCTACTGACAGGAATGCAAACGAGCCAGACAGGGCCAGGGCCAGGTGCGACAGACCAAGCTCTTGCAGCAGGGAAATAACCAGAAAAAACCAGAGTAAGCCATTGGCGATAGCCAGGATAAGCTGGCGCATGCCGTCCTGTAGCCGGACGACCCGAAGCGCCTGCGCCAGCGCCAGCTTGAGGAAGGTAATGACCACCAGGCCAAGTAAAAGTGCCCAGACAAACCCAGGCAGCTTAGGCAATACAGTTAAAATTGGGTTGGCGAGTTCAGTTGCAATCATAAGGCGTCAAGTTGGCGACGAATCTCCTCTTGTGTGGCGGCCGGATCAATTTGGCCCCGCGTTTTCTTCATAATCGCACCAAGAAAGACATTTGTCACCTGTGTCCGGCCAGCTTTATAAGCGGCCACCTCACCAGGCAATTGTTGCAGCGCTTCCTGAACAATAACTGAGAGATCCAGACTTTGGTCGCCCCTTGCCAGTGCCTGGTCAAGGGTTTGACCAGCCTGCAAAGCCGACAGTAGATGATTGAGCGCGGCCATCGAAATGGTGCCGGTATCAATTTTGGCGGCCAGTTGGCCGACAACTTCGGCCGGCAGACAGGTGCTGCCCTTAAGCCGGTTTTGCAAAATATTAGCTACGGTGGCTGGTCTGCCGCCCGCCTGAACCGCCGCCTCCAGGTAGGCCGCCTTGCGCGGGTCAACGGCAAACATCCGAGCCTCTTCAGCGCTCAAGCCAAGCTTATCTGTATAGCGACTATGGCGCTGCCACGGCAGCTCGGGCAGCTCTTGCCCGTGATACTCTACGCTAAGCACTTCCGGAACATCCGGTTCAGGAAAGTAGCGGTAGTCGTGGGCTGACTCTTTGCCGCGCTGGCGGACGGTTTTTTGCTTGGCCTCATCCCACCCGCGCGTCTCCTGCTCGACCGTACCGCTGCCCTCGATCAGCTCAATTTGACGGGCCACCTCGTAAGTGATCGCCCGCTCAACACTTTTGAAGGAGTTTAAGTTTTTGATCTCAACTTTGGCTGATAGCTTGGATTCACCTTCTGCCATGACGTCGTCGCCGGCAATCCGAAACGAGCCGGCCGGCTGCACCGAGACATTGGCCTCACAACGCATTTCACCCTTTTCCATATCAGCGGTTGCCACCTTAAGCGTACGCAGTAGCACTTGGTACTGCTCGCAAAAGGCTTTTGCCTGAGCGGCGCTGGCAATCACTGGCGCCGTCACCAACTCCATCAGCGGCACTCCCGATCGGTTGTAGTCAACTAATGAGCCGTCGGATATATGGCTCAGTTTGCCGGTGTCCTCTTCCAAGTGCAGCCGAGTCAAGCGAACGTCGGTGCCATCTACTGGCAAGCTGCCGCCGCTGGCAATCGGCCGGTCGTACTGCGAAATTTGGTAGCCTTTAGGCAAATCTGGGTAGAAGTAGTTTTTACGGTCAAATTTAACCCGTTCCGACAAGCGTGACCCAAGCGCTTGACCGACCAAATAGGTGCGGCGGATGGCCTCTTCATTGGGCACCGGCAGTGCCCCCGGCAGACCAAAACAGACCGGGCAGATATACTCATTTGGCTGGGCTGCAAACGGGTCGTTATTGCAGCGGCAGAACATTTTAGTATCCGTAGACAGCTCGGCGTGAATCTCGAGGCCAATTATGACCGAATAGTCATTATTCATATCGCCACTCCCAGCTCGCGGAAGGCTATTAAATAGTCCTGCAGGCCTTGTGACAGCTCGCCCGGCGTAACACTACTCAGTTCGTGGGCCAAGCGGTTGCGGAGCTTGTGACCCTCCCAGGCAGCCTGATATCCAACGTCTGAGGAAAAACAGAAGCGGCCAGCCTTCAGGCGCTCGCCCAAGGTTACACCTGGTGCGCCGAGTGTCTTCAAGGCTTCGTCGAGCAGTTTATCCGCTTCAAACAGGCCGGTTTGCAGCTGATGGGCATCACGCGAATGCCATAGCAGCACAATCTGCTGCCAGTGGGCAGTCAGGGGCAGAAGGCCTGTTTTTGTTTGCGGCCGCCAGCCGAATAACCGTCCAATGCCGCGGCCAAGCCAAACTAAGCCGCTCCATACGAAGGCTTGCTCGCGCCTGGGCTTGGTCTTTCGTTTGCGGGTATTCATTTGACCTTTAGTGTCAAATGAAGGGCCTTGGCGGCGGTCAGCGGTCATGGCGAGACAGTCACCTTGGTCATTTTATCGCCGATTTGCAACGCCTGAACGGCAGTCATACCATTCGTCACTTGGCCAAAAATGGTGTACTCCAGCGGCAGCGGTTGCGCTTGTTTCATGATAAAGAACTGGCTGGTGCCGGCAAAAGCTGGGTCGGCGCCAGTTTTAGCCATCGCAACTACGCCTGGCTGGTAGCCAGCTTTGGCGGCTGCGCTACTAGTATCAAATGTGTCTTCAACAAACGTGCCGCCGTAAATACTCTGGCCGCCGCCGCCGGTGCCGGTTGGATCGCCGCCCTGGGCCACCCAACTCTCAACACGGTGAAAGGTCAGGTTGTCGTAAAAGCCTTTTTTAGCCAGTCCGGCAAAGTTGGCCACCGTTTTAGGCGCTACTTTAGGCAGTAAGGCAATTGTGATCGTTCCGCGAGAGGTTTCGATTGTGGCTGAAGTAACAACTGTCTGGTCGACCGAAGCACTAACACTCGGGCTCGGACTCGCGCTGACAAGGGCGATATTTGAAGCCGCCGCAAGTGGGCTGACTGAAGTGGCTGGTTTGGTCGCCGATTGGTTTTGTTGGTACAAATACCAACCGCCAATAATTGCGATGAGAAGTACAGCAAGTCCCATAACACCTTTCATATTGTCTCCGATCTTTTTGCCTGCTCGGTGAATCCAATTATTTGCTCAATTTTTTCAGCAATACACAGAAGCATGAAGTCGTCATACGGTTTGCCAATCAGTTGTAGACCCACCGGTAAGCCATTCGAGAGGCCACACGGTAGTGATAGCGCCGGCACGCCAGCCATATTAATTGGCACCGTGTTGACATCGGCTAAGTACATTGACAGTGGGTCGGCCTTGGCACCAATTGTAAAGGCTGTCGTCGGTGAGGTTGGCGTGAGCAAGACATCAACCTGCTCAAAGGCTCGGTCAAAGTCGGCTTTAACAAGGCTGCGTACCTGCTGGGCTTTTTTGTAGTAGGCGTCGTAATAGCCGGCCGACAGCACGTATGTGCCGAGCAGAATACGCCGGCGCACCTCTGGTCCGAAACCTTGCGTCCGCGCCTGTTTGTACATATCCAGCAAACTCCCAGCCTGCTTAACTTTTAAGCCAAAGCGAATACCGTCATAGCGGGCCAAGTTTGAGGAGACTTCGGCCGGCATAATAATGTAGTACGTTGCCAGTGCCTGCTCAGTATGCGGCAGCGACACGTCAATGACAGTCGCTCCGGCTTGGCGCAGCCGCTCGATGGTCTGCTCAATTTGCGTGAGCACACCCGGCTCCATCGCCTCGCCAAAGTACTCTTTAGGCACACCGATGGTGATCTCTCTCAGATCGTTGACCGTTTTTGCTGGCTGATTCAGTCCAACCGCGGTCGCGTCATGAGCCGGGTCGGCCCCCGCCATCACTTCAAGCAAGAGGCGAACGTCATTCACCGACCGGCCAAATGGGCCGATCTGGTCAAGCGAGCTGCCCATGGCGATAGCACCATAGCGCGAGACGGCGCCGTAGGTTGGCTTCAGGCCAACCACACCGCAAAAAGCGGCTGGTTGCCTGATGCTGCCGCCTGTATCAGTGCCCAGAGCAGCTGGCGCCAAGTCAGCCGCCACAGCGACGGCTGAACCACCGCTGGAACCACCCGGCACGCGCGAGTCGTCCCAGGGATTTTTGGTTACGCCATAGCCCGAATTCTCGGTTGAAGAGCCCATGGCAAATTCATCCAAATTGGTCTTGCCGATAATGATCGCGCCCGCGGCTTTGAGCTTTCTGATGACCGTCGCGTCGTAGGGCGCAATATAGCCCTCAAGCATGCGACTACCGGCCGTCGTCGGTAAGCCTTTGGTTAAGAGGTTATCTTTGATGGCGATTGGTAAGCCCTCCAGCTGTCCGGCTCGGCCAGCTGCCCGCCGTTCGTCCGAGGCTTTGGCCTGCGCCAGTATCGCCTCTTCATCTTGCCAAAGAAAGGCGTTCAGGCCGCTGTCGGCCCGGGCGGCAGCCAGATAATCTCTCACCAGCTCCACACTGGTCTTCTGGCCCACGTCGAGCTGAGCGGCGAGTGTCTTAAGCGTCTTCATGCCGCTTCCGTATCAGTAAAGACGGCTTTTACTTTGACTTGCCGGCCATCATAATCAGGCGCTTCGGATAACAGCTCTTCAAGCACTAAGCCACTTGGCGTGGCTTGGTCTGGCTGAGTGGGGTTGGGCCGGCCAAGTGTCGGATGCGACAGCGGCTCCACCCCAACCGTATCAACCGCCTGTAATTGACCGACAAAATCTAAAATATCGTTGAGTTGACCAAGCAGCTGCTCTTTTTCTTCTGCCGAGACCACAAGGCGGGCCAATTCGGCAACATGCTCAATATCGGCGGGGCTAAGCGGCTCTGACATAGCCGTAGATTACCACACTTCAGGCGTGCAGGGTACCCATCGAAAGTCTTACCCTTAACCAGGGCGAATGTCGGTCTCTAGTAATTGGAGAAAATTTATAGACCCGGCAGCAGTTTTTTAAAGTCTGATTCGTCCAGGATTGTCACGCCTAGTTTTTTGGCTTTTTCAGCCTTTGAGCCAGGGTTGTCGCCCACGACGACGTAGTCGGTTTGCTTGCTGACTGACTCTGAGGCTGTGTCGCCATAGGCACGCACCAGCGCCTTGGCTTCATCGCGCGTTAGAGTGTCCATCTCGCCCGTAAACACAAATGTTTTGCCAGCGATATCGGCGTGGATTTTTTGGCGCGGGCTATGCGTCAGCTTCACTTTCAGCCCTGTTAAATCATCGAGGAGCTGCTTCGTTTCCGGTTCGGCAAAAAACTGAGCCAGCGACTCCGCAACAACCGGGCCGATGTCCGGCAGGCGCTCAAAATCTTGGGTAGACAACTTGGCCAGCACTCGGTAGGCCTGACGCGGCGTATACTGCGCCGGCAGCTCCGTCTGCGCCTCAACTACTCGGGCCACCGCCTCCGCCGTCACCTCGCCAACATGACGAATACCAAAAGCGTAGAGCAGCCGGCTGAGCGGCAACTCTCGTTTCGCCTGAATAGCGGCAACGGTCTTCTCGGCCGACTTCTCGGCAAAGCGCTCCAACGGCAGTACATCCCCCACTTTCAGGCGATACAAGTCGGCTGGCGACTTAACCAACCCCTGCTCTAACAGCTGCTCGAGCACTTTGGGGCCGATCCCTTCCATGTCGGCGCCCGTCCGGCCGACAAAGTGACGTAACCGCTGCAACTCCTGAGCGAAACATTTAGGGTTGATGCAGCGAAACGCGACCTGGCCGACAATTTGCTCTACCTCGCTGCCGCAGTGTGGACAAGTTGTCGGCATATGAAAAGAGTGGCTCTTGGCCGGCCGCAACTTAGGCAGTACCCGAACGATCTCAGGGATAATGTCACCGGCTTTACGGATGATGACGGTGTCACCGATGCGCACATCTTTTTTGGCAATTTCATCAGCGTTGTGCAGTGTCGCTCGTGAAACTGTCGTGCCAGCCACCTGGACCGGTGCAAGCACAGCGACGGGCGTCAACACGCCGGTACGGCCAACTTGGATTATTATGTCCTGCACAACGGTCGTTGCCTCTTCGGCTGGAAATTTATAGGCGATCAGGCCACGCGGCGCTTTGCCAATGACGCCAAAACCCTGACGAACAGCCAGTTCATCGACACCGATGACGACGCCGTCAGTTTGGTAGGGCAGCTGTTGCCGCGCCTCTTGCCAGTGAAGAAGAAATGCTTTGAGTTCACCCTCTGTTTTAATCGCCTGATTATTGGAGTTGCTCTTAATGCCAAGCAGCGCCGCTAACTCATGCTGTTGGCTGTGCAGTTCTAGCGGCACATCAGACAGGAAGTCGTAGGCGAAGAAGTCCAGCTTGCGGCTGGCAGTAATATTGGGGTCCAGTTGACGGATGGAGCCGGCGGTCACGTTGCGCGGGTTGGCATAGAGCGGCTTGCCGGCCTCGGCCTGTGCCTTATTCAGCACCTCAAACTCACGCTTGGGCATGAATGCCTCGCCGCGGATTTCGACTCGGCCGCTTTGTAGTGTTTTCGCCACGGTATCAGGCAGCCAGGCTGGCCGCTTCACTGTCATCAGGTCGCGCAAACGCAGCGGAATAGCCTCGATTGTCTTGGCATTGGCCGTTACATCCTCACCGGCGACGCCGTTGCCACGCGTGGCTGCCTGCACCAGCAGGCCCTGCTCGTAGACAAGCGACAGCGCCAAACCGTCAATTTTCAGCTCAACATAATACTGCCACTGTTTGCTTGGCGCTAGTTTTTTCAGTCGCTCTTGCCAAGCCAAAAACTCCTCAAGTGAGAAAATGTCGTTGAGCGACAACATCGGCGCCGCATGGCGCACCTCACGGAAGCCCGGCTGCACTCCGCCGGCAACACGCTGGCTAGGCGAATCACGCGTAATGAGCTCTGGGTAGGCCGCCTCAAGCTCGGCTAGTTCATGTTTCAGATAGTCCGCGGCCGCTTCGCTCATAGTGGAGCGATTAAGCACATGATAGTGGTAGCGGTAGTCGTTAATCTCGGCCCGAAGCTTCTTGAGCCGGACCTCAGCCTGCGTTTTTGACAGCTTTGTCATGACCTCATAATGCCTGATTTGCGCCTAAATTGACAGCTGCCGAGTGCGCCGGGAACCAGCGGTAGTTACTCGTAGCAGCCCGTGGTGTAATAAATAGATTATACCTTACGACGATGCTCTGGCGGGTATTGGTCGCGCGGTTGGTGGAATCGCCGGTAGCTCTGGGTGGCAGGCCTGCCAACCGGCCAAGAAGCCAACCGCGAAATCGGCCAGCGGGCCGTCTTAGTCAATCAGTCTACTGTTCGTCATACCCGCTTAATCCCCCATGGCACGCAAGCGGCGGATGCGGTCGACGATTGGCGGGTGGGTCGCCAGCAATCCTTGCCAAAAACTGCCGGCCCCCTTAAAGGGATTGGCAATATAGAGGTGGGCCGTGGCTGCACTGGCTGAGCGCAGTTGGTTGTTGTCATGTTCAATTTTTTCTAAAGCGCGAGCCAACCCCTCTGGGTAACGCGTCAGTAGTACACCGGAGGCGTCAGCCAGATACTCGCGCTTCCGCGAAATTGCCAGCTGAATAAGCGTGCCAATAAAGGGCGACAGAATGGCTAGGACAAGACCGATGAGCATCAAGATATTGCCGCCCTCGTTGTCACTGTTTGAGCGGCGGCCGCCCCAGAACGAAACCCGCCAGAAAAGGTGGGCAATGACCGACAAGAGGCCGATTAACGTGACCGCCACCGTCATGACCAAAATATCGCGGTTTTGGACGTGCGACAGCTCGTGCGCCAGCACTCCCTCAAGCTCAACTTTTTCCAATTTGTCGAGGGCGCCGCTGGTGACGGCAATTGAGGCATGATGCGGATCACGGCCAGTGGCAAAGGCGTTAATGGCCGGGTCGTCGATGATATAGACCTTGGGCATTGGCAGGCCGACGGAGATGGTTAAATTCTCAAGCAAATGATACAGCTCCGGCGCTTGAGCGAGGGTAGCTGGTTGCGCACCGGAAGAAGCCAGCGCGATTTTGTCAGAATAAAAGTAACCGACCCAAGCGTTAATCACGGCGTAGGCCGAAAAAATAGGGAGAATAATCGGGTCGCCGTAAATTTGACTGAATAGCCAACCGAAGCCAATCAAAATAGCCGAGACGATAACGAACAGAAAAGCGGTGCGCCGCTTATTGGCGGCAATTTGGTTGTACATACACGCTCAGACTAACACAAAACCGCTGCCGGAGCAGCGGTATTCATGAAAAGCTCATTTAGTCGACAGAGAAGCCGCCGTACTTATCGGTTGAGCCAGGGCGAAGGTAACGATCGACGATATCGGCGCCGTTTTGCTTGACCAGCTCAAAAGTACGCGTGCGGTCGGCTTGGGATGTCTTGCCTTGGTCGCTGGCGATGACGTGCTCTTTGACTACAACGGTGCCGCCATCAACTGAGGTGACGGTGTAGCTCTGCGGAATTTGGCTGACGGTGGCACTTTCAAACAGTGTCGGCCCGCCCGGTACGCCTTTGGTATCTTGACCGGACAACAGGCGACTCTGTTCATCTTTTTCGGCTTGGTTGAACGGATCGGTCATCAGACTGGTCAGTAATTTCGACTTGTTTTTGGCTTTGTAGGCCGCTTCAAATTGATCAACCGCCGCCCGGGCCGCCAACTCTTCGGGCGATAGGGACGGAGTTGGGCTAGGTGAAGCAATCGCACTCGGGCTGGCGCTCGGCGTGCCTGAGCCTTCAACCACCGGCACGAGCAGAGTGGAGGGTGAAACAGCTGGGCTCAAATTAAGCGGCTTACCTTGGTAATACAAAAAGCTGAGCAGCGTTATACCGGCCACAATCAGGCAGGCAGCGATAACGAGAAAACGTACTCTGAGCTCTTTGGACACTTAGGCTTTGTCCTCGGTTTTATCACCGTCGGCAAAGCTAACCGTCACATTCTCGCGTTCAGCCGGGCTGTCAACCTCAAAGAAACTGCGGGCCTTGGCACCAAGCAAACCGGCGACCAAGCTGTTCGGAAAGATTTGAATCAGTGTGTTTAAATCGCGAACGTTGCCGTTGTAAAAGCGGCGAGAGGCCATAATTTTATCTTCAGTGTTTGACAGCTCGGTTTGAAGCTCGCGGAAGTTATCAGAAGCTTTGAGGTCGGGGTAGGCTTCAGCCACGGCAAACACGCTCTTTAAGGCCTGGGTCAGCATATTTTCTGCTTGGCCTTGCTCAGCCACCGATTTGGCCGAAATCGCAGCCGTGCGTGCGGCTGTTACCTGCTCGAAAACCTCTTTTTCATGTTTGGCGTAGCCTTTAACTGTCTCGATCAAATTAGGAATCAAGTCATGGCGGCGCTTCAGTTGAACGTCGATGTCGCTCCAGGCCTCATCAGTCCGTTGGCGCAAAATAGCAATGCGGTTGTAGACCGAAATCAGCCAGATCAATACCACGACAGCAATAGCTAATATAATAATGGTTGAACTCATACAAAATCCTTTTCTCCCCTCACCTGAACACAACCTTGGCATACAATAGTTGTGCCAGAATGGCAACTACAGGCCAGGAACGATGGTGCTTGAAGTGTTGGTTGGCGTGGTGGCGGAACTGGTGCTGCCGGCCGCCGGTGTTGTCTCGGCAGCAACCGGATTTGGGCCCTTCAGCAAATAATAGAACTTAGAGCCGATCGCCGTGCCGTCCGCATCCGATGTGCTGTCCAGCGTTGCGCTAAGAGTGTAGCTTTTGCCGTCTGTTGAAGCATATGTGTAATGGCGCGCAGTGTCTGGATCGGCTGGAATTTGGCCGAGGTAGCCATTGAGGAGCGCCTGCGCCACATCAGAAGTTTGGTCGCTCAAGAGAACACCCTTGGCGGCCTTTGGCACAGTCGCTGTGTGATCAGCCGCGTAGCGGTCAAGTGCCAACCCAATCGTTTTAATGTCTTGTTTGCGCTGCTGGTCTGCGGTCAAGACTGGACTGGCACTTGCAACCGGCGAAGCTGAGGCGACGGTGTTGCCGCTCAAGTCCACCGAAGCGACCGTGCCCGGAGCAATGCTGACAACTGGGTTTGGCGTCACCGTTTTGGCTAAGCCAGGAATGAGGCCTTGGCTGTAGGCATAATAACCGCCGCCGCCCAAGAGAACCAGAAAGACGGCGAGTAATATCAACATCATGCCGTGACCACCCTTTTTGGGTGCTGCCGAAGGCGGCGCTGGCGACGGCACAATCGGGCTGATTGGCCGCGGTGGCGGTGGAAAACCGGGAGCTCCCGGCCGAACTGGCATGCCCGGAGGCGCTGGAATCGTAGCTCCGTTCATTGACGGAGTGGGTGGGCGAGAGAAACTCTCCATTGGCCGAGCTGACATATTGGCTGATGGTGGCATAGACGGTGGGGCCACTGTACTTGAAGCCGGCGAATCAGGCAGCTCCATCGCCGGAGACGCACTTGGTGGTGCCGGTGGTGTTGGTGCCGACGGTATTGCACCCGGTAGCGACTGCATCGGCAACCCTGGTGTCGGTGTACCTTGACCCGGCATTATTGGATCAGCCACAAAACCCTCCTTAACATCTATTCATGCAAACGACGCGATCAAACCGACCGGCCACTATTATTCTCTCTCTAGTATTCTAGCTCCGGCCGCGGACGTCAACTTTTACGCGTGAGAGTGGCGTGCCATGCCAAAGCAGCTCCACCTCGTGAAATCCGATTGTCTTTATTGGCGCCGGTAACCGAACCACTTTTTCCGGCACCCCCAGTCGCGCGGCGATGCGGACCGCAGTGATGCTTTCATACAGTTTGGCGGCACTGGTGGCTCGTTCAGTAAAATCGAGTGTGTGCCCATCGAGCGCAAGCAATTTGGTTTGCAGCTCAGCATCGGCTAGCGACTTGGCCTGCTCTTTGGAAACGGCTTGATCAAGTAAGCGACGAGCCCGCGGACTGTCAGCCAGGTCGGCCAAGCCACGCGGCAAGAGCACGCTCAAAGCGTAAGTGCGACTGACTTTTTTGCGCTCACCAAATTTTGCCTGTCCCGGCACGTCTTGAATGAAGATGACTTCGACATTTGCCATCAGGTCTTACTCATCCCTTTGGTTGTAGCTGACATCGGCCGATTTGGCTATGCGTTGCTACGATTTCAGTAGTTCAAGCGCTTTGGCCATAACCGGATCTTGGTCCGGGCTGATCTGCTCTGGTGCTGGCACCAGCACATCCGGCGTAATGCCGGCTTTATCAATGCCACGACCGTTCGGCGTGAACCAGTGCGCGACCGTCACTTTTAGACTGGCGGCACCGGCCAGGTCGACTAAATCTTGGACACTCCCCTTGCCAAACGTCTTAATACCAACCACTTTACCACGGCCATAGTCCTGCACGGCGCCGGCTAAAATTTCTGAAGCTGAAGCGCTACTGTCGTCAACCAGTACCACCAGTGGCAGGTCAGCTAAGCTGGCATCACCTTGGCCAGATAACTTGTCACTGTCACCCCGCTTACTGCGTTCAATAACCAACGGATTCTTCGGCGACAGCACCCCCCAAACCTCTTGGGCCGCCTGCAGATAACCGCCTGGGTTGCCACGCAAATCTAAAACTAAGCCTTTGGCGTGCTTGGCTGTGGCCTCAGCGGCCATCTTGCGCATTAAGTCGCCGGTGTCTTGGCTAAACTGGCGCATGCGGCCGACGACAATATTGCCTTGCCAGCTCCAGCTTAAGCTATCAACGTGCAGGTTTTGCCGGACAATTTGGAACTCGAGCGGCTTCTGGCTGGGCGGCCGCAACACCGTTAAATGAACCGCCGTGCCAGCCTGACCGCGAATCTGGTTAATGTTAGCCCCGAAGTTATTGGCATCAATTACAGCGTCATCAATTTTGACAATGATATCTTTGACTTTCAAACCGGCTTTGTAGGCCGGTGAATCGGGCAAGGTGTCCATAACCGTCATGAGGCCGTTCTGCTGGGTGATTTCCGCGCCGATACCAGACAACTTACCGTTCAAATCATTGTTAAAGGCCTTAGCTGACTCCGGATCAAAGAAGACGGTGTATGGGTCGCCAAGGCTGGCCAGCGAGCCCTCAATGGCGCCATAGAGTTGCTGCTTTTGGTCAGCGTCGCCGTCCCACTGGCTCGCGACTCTATTCCAGACGTCCCAAAACAGCGAGAAGTCAACGTTTTGCGGCTGGCCTTTGGTTTTGTTAATAACCGACGGCCCGATCAGGGCCGAGAGGTCAGCGTGGCCGGTCGCCTGTTTTTGGCGATAGAAGTCACCGGCGACAAAACCACCACCAAAGACCAATATAAACAACAAAAAAAGACTGATCCAGCGCGATAATGCGGCATACTTCTTCATGACCTTAGTGTAGGTGAATTGGACTCAGGCCGCTACTTCGGTCGGACCAGCTTCATGGAACGGGCGTTTGATAAGTCGTAGCCGCCACCACTGCTACTGATCGGATCTTTAATGGTGTATGTACCGCCAACTTTGCCGTCAATAACGATGAAGTGCGATGAACCGTCACTATTTAAGGCGCCAACCGACGGCAAGTACAAACTGATGATCACTGGATGATTGTTGGCAATTTCGCTGTCGACCACCGACCACTGCACCGGCTGCGATGGCGCCACACTAATGCCCAACCCTGGAGGCAAAGCCGCCAGGCCGCCGTCACGGGAGAAACTGCCAGTCCGAGCAATTTGCAGCGGCGTCGTTGGCGTGCCGTAGTAGGTGGCAAGCATAGCAATGGAGGTAATTAAGCAGCCGTAGAGGCCAATGGTGGCGTAGCTGTTGCCCATGCGGACGCCGGACCAGCTGGGATCGCGCTGGCTGTAGTACCAACCGCCACCGCCACCAGAGACTAACTGGCCGCCACTGCTGCGGGCCGCAAGCAAAGCGTTAATCTGCTTCTCTGCGGCAACAATTTGTGCATCAGCGTTTTTCTGCTGCTGATTTAAATCGACAATCGCCTGGTGAGTATTGCTAAGCAAATTGTTCTTGGTGCCGAGCTGACCGTTTAAGTCATTCTGCTTCGCAGTTTGATACGCCGCCAAACTCTGCTGCTGGGCAAGTTGTTTCTCTTGCTTGGCCTTATCTGATTCAAGCGACGTTTTTAAACTGCTAACTTGGTCAGCCAATTGGTTTAATTGGTCCTGAAATGTTTCCGTTTCTTTGAGTTGCCGGTAAAAGCTGGAGATATCCGGTGAGCCAACCACTGAACGCAGAAACTGATTGCTGTCTGCGGTGTACTCTTCAGCGATCATCTCTCCCAGCAACTGTTGCGACTGGACCAGCTTATCGCTAGCAGTCTGAATACGGTCGTTGGTGCTGGCAATTGTCTGTTGTGAGGCACCAATGTCGCCCTTGGTCTTTTTGATGACGGCTTGGGTAGCATTAATTTGGTCGTTGATGGTTTGCAGCTGGCTGGCTAGCACCACCGCTTCTTGCTCTTTTTGCTTCTCTGCGGCGGCAGCGGCCTGTTTTTGTCGCTCAGCGGCCTGTTTTTGCTGCTGTAGCGCACTAAGCGACGGCGCAGCTTGCGTCAGCGGCGTCGTCGAAAAGCCGACCACCGTTACCGCCAACAGCAAAGCCGCAGCAAAACGTCGGCGTAGAAGCGAGTGTAGCGGAATCTTCATACTGTCTTTATCCTAATCCACCAGCCTTGCTCCGGCAAGGCTATGCATACGGCTTAGAGAGAGCGGCGTACCGCCAAGTAGCTACAGGTGCCGCTAATGAACATGGAAATAACCAGACCGATTAAGAGAATTGGTACCAGATGGGCGCTGAAGTAGATGTTCAATTGGTTGGCATAGCTGACCGGCAGACTGCCGATTTTGGTTGAGTTGGCCAGGCTGCGTAGGCTAAAGATAAGAATAAGTGCGGCAAAGGTGGTGCCGCAGGCGGCGTAAATTAAACTCTCGACGACAAACGGCAACCGGACGAATGACTCCGTGGCGCCAACCAGGCGCATAATTTCCACCTCTTCGCGACGAGTAAATGTGGTCAGCTTAACCGTATTAAACACGACCAAAACGGCAATAAGCATAAAGATGATGCTGGCCACGACACCGGCCACTATCAGAAAATGGGTGAATTCAAGCAGCTTATCGATAGTCGCTTTGTCCTCTGAGTAGGAGTCGCTTTTGCTCGCCTGCAGTATCCCTTGGTACGACGGCGAGTGGACAATGGCGACAACCGCTCCAATCTGCTCCGGCGGATCAACCTTTATCTCTATGCTGGCCGGCAGCGGATTAGTGCCCGTCAGCTGGACAATTTTCTGTTTCTGGGGATCGCCGGCATGGTCGCTCAGGTATTTCTGCAGCGCGGCGTCGCGGTTGGTGTAGTGCACTTCTTTGACCGCCGACTCCGACTCAAGCCGGCTTTGCAGAGCCAAAATTTTGTCTTCCGGAGCCGATTTGTCAAAATAGACGATTAAGTTAATTTTGCTCTGCAGTTCAGCCACCGACTTGTTGAGCACGATGTTCAAAATGGCAAAACTGGCAATAATGAGCAGCGTAATGGTCATCACCAAAACCGCCGCCACCGACAACAGCCGGTTGCGGAAAAAACTAATCGCGCCCAACTTCATAATGCGGTAGCTTGAGAGAAAACTCACAGGATGTACTTTCCCTTTTCTTGATCAGAGATAATCTTGCCGTCTTTCATTGTAATGACCCGTTTCTTCAGTGCGTTAACCACTTCGCGGTCATGCGTAGCCAAGACGACAATCGTCCCCCGTTTGTTGATTTTAAACAACAGCTCAATGATTTCCCAGGTGTTGACCGGGTCGAGATTACCGGTCGGCTCATCAGCGATCAAAATTTTTGGCGTGTGCACCAGGGCCCGCGCAATTGAGACGCGCTGACGCTCGCCGCCGGACAACTCGTTGGGGCGGTTTTTCATGCGGTGCGACAGACCAACCAAATCTAAAATGAGCGGCACTTTGCGGTTAATTTCATCCGGTGGCGCGTCCGAAACCTCCAGGGCATAGGCAACATTTTCAGCGACCGTTTTTTGCGGCAGCAGTTTAAAGTCTTGGAAGATAACGCCGACTTTGCGCCGATAGTATGGCAACTCGCGCGGCTTCAATTTGGTAATGTCGCGGCCAGCTACCATAATATGGCCCGCCGACGGCAACTCCTCCCGGGTGAGCAGCCGAATGAGTGTTGATTTGCCAGCTCCAGAGGGGCCGACCAACGTCACAAACTCGCCGCGGTCAATCGAGAGGTCAATGTCATCCAAAGCTTTGATTTTATTGCCGTAGGTTTTTACGACATTCTGAAACTCAATCAACGCCATGTGCATCCAGGCATAATTTGCAACTCATCATCATTGGCTATGCTGCCAGAGCAGCGCTCAAAAGACAAACCTACACGCTGGCTTTGGTCATCACTACAAGCTTAATCCGGCTCGGATCTTCAAAATAGACGGCGCAGTATCCGGCGCCATACTGTGGAAAGGAGCGCGGGCTGTGGTAGAGCGGGCTGATCTCCCACCGTTTCAGAAAATTTTCGACAAACTCGTCAACGTCCCGGCGGCTGTCCACTTGAAACGCCAAGTGGTTGAGGCCGATCGTTTTACGGTGGAAGGGATATGACTTAAATTTACGCTCAACCCAGTTAATCCAGAGCTCGGTCCCCTCGCCGCTAGCCCGAAAAATTTGACCGTCGTCAAAGTCAATCGTGTAGCCAAGCGCAGTCAAAAAATCACGATAAAACGCTACATCAGCAACATTCAACTGCAGATGATAAAGGTTGGCTGGCATCTCAGTACACGCCAAAGATGGCGCCAATTAAGTAGCCGATCAGCGAAACAGCTAACGTGATAGTCAGCAGCTCCAAGCCAGACATCAAGGCGCTCCGGCGGCTGCGGTAGACCAGCGAATTCTTCCAGACGCCGAGCAAGAAAATAGCCAGTGCCGTGGCTAAAATAGATACGGGTAAGGCGGTACTAGGCGCAAACATTGCGTACGGTCCAACCGGAATAACGCCGGCTAAGACGTAGGCCACCCCCATGACTAAACCATTCACAATCGGCCGATGTGGGTCGTTTAAGCCATCAACTTCGATTTCCGTTTGCGACGAGATCATCTCGCCGGCAGCCATCGACAAGGCTTCAACCGTCACCAAAACGATGCCGGCCAGCACAATAGTCGATTGAGAACCGGTACCGCTGGCCATGCCAGTAACCACCCCGAGTGTCGAAATGAGCGAATCCTCAATCCCAAAGACCATCGGCCTAATTTCCCGTCGAATGAAGTGATCCTCACGCTGTCGCATAGCTTCAGTCTAGCTGTTTTTTACTTCATGAACGAGTGAGTGTCGCCAACATCTGGCGCGGTCAGTGAGACAACCCCTCTAGCGCTAAGTGTTCATGAAGTTTGAGTGTTTTAAGTGTTTACCCCATGGCACTTTTTGAACTTCTTACCACTACCACATGGGCAGGGGTCATTGCGACCAATGTGACCGCTTGGCTTCTCTATTGGCATTGGCGCTGCTGCCGTGTCGGTGACTTCAGACGGATTCTTCTCGCGGGCAATATCCGTTTCAACTGCACCAGAGGCCAGCGCCTCAGACGGACCTTCTTCAATCGCGCCTTCCGTCAACATGGGGCGCGGCGGCTCGACAATTTCAGCCCGGAATAAGAGTTCGACCGTTTGGCCCTGAATGGCGGCCAGCAAGCTCTTAAACAATTCGTAGGCCTGGGCTTTGTACTCAACCAACGGTTCGCGCTGCGAGAAGCCGACCAAACCAATGGCGTGGCGCAGATGCTCCATAGCGTTTAAGTGGTCAATCCAGAGCACGTCCATCGCCCGCAGGGCAACTGCCCGCTCCAGCTCACGCATCACATCTGAGCCTAAGCGCTCCTCTTTGGCGGCATAAATGCTGGTCGCCCGCTCAACCGCCTGAACAACGTCATGGACGCCCTCAGCCGGCTGGTTCAAGAGCACCGCCAAACGCTTCTGTAGCTCAGGAATATTGTCATCAACCGCCTCAGCCGCCTGCCAGAGCGCCTCAACCTCAGCTGTCACCGATTTCAGCATGTCTTCACGCAGGTTAGCCTGCTCCAGAATGCGCCGGCGGTCACGGTAAATGCGCACACGGTGTTTATTCATCACGTCATCGTACTCAACCAAGTGCTTCCGCATATCAAAGTTGTGGCCTTCAACCCGCCGCTGGGCAGACTCGAGCGCTCGCGAGACCGCCGGCGACTCGATCGGCATCTCCTCCGGCACTTTGAGGAAGGTCATCATGTTCGACAGACGCTCGCCGCCGAAAATGCGCATTAAGTCATCTGACAGCGCCACGTAAAACTGCGAAGAACCCGGGTCGCCTTGGCGACCGGTGCGGCCGCGCAGCTGATTGTCGATGCGACGCGACTCATGCCGCTCAGTGCCAAGCACGTGCAAACCGCCGGCAGCCATTGCCTCTGGCGTGACCTTAATGTCAGTACCGCGACCGGCCATGTTGGTGGCGACCGTGATTGCCCCCGCCTGCCCAGCGGCCTCAATAATGGACGCTTCTTGCTCATGGTTTTTGGCGTTTAAGACTTTATGCGGCAAGCCGGCCCGTGTCAAAATGCCCGACAATAACTCATTTTTGGCAATCGAAACCGTACCGACCAGCACTGGCTGGCCAGCTTCGTGCCGAGCCCGCAAATCCGCAACAATAGCGTCCCATTTGGCTGGCTCGGTTTTATAAATACGATCAGTCGTGTCTTTACGAATCATCGGCTTATTGGTCGGCACCACCGTCACCGCCAGGCCGTAGATTTTCCAGAACTCTTCTTCCTCTGTTTTGGCCGTACCGGTCATGCCGGACAATTTACGGTAGAGGCGAAAGTAATTTTGGAAGGAGATGGTGGCCAACGTATCTGACTCTTGCTTAACCGCCACACCCTCTTTGGCCTCAAGCGCTTGGTGTAAGCCTTCATTGTAACGCCGGCCGGGCATTAAGCGGCCAGTAAATTCGTCAACGATAACAATTTCACCGTCTTTGATGATGTAATCTTTGTCACGCTGAAACAGGGCTTTAGCCTTCAGTGCCTCTTCCAGGTGATGAGCTAAAATAGCTGACTCAGCTTCAAATATGTTCGTCACGCCCAACTGTTGCTCCATTTTACGAATACCCTGGTCGGTCAGCGTCACCCGGCGCTCTTTCTCATCAACTTCGTAATCAGATTCGGCGCGCAGTGTTTTGACGTGTTCGGCAAACTGCTGATAGAGCGAAGCCGACTGCTCAGCCGGACGCGAGATAATTAGCGGCGTACGCGCTTCGTCAATCAAAATTGAGTCAACTTCATCAACGATGGCGTAGTGCAGCGGCCGCTGGACCACTTGGCTTAAGTTGACCGCCATGTTGTCGCGCAGGTAGTCAAAGCCGAATTCATTATTGGTGCCGTAGGTAATGTCAGCGGCGTACGCCTCGGTTCGGTTAACCGGTCGAAACAGGCGCAGACGCGGATCCGAGTGGTCGCCTTCGTCTCCAGCCAGATCAAACAACAACGAGCTTTCATGGCCGATCGTGGCGACGGTTAAGCCGAGCGCGTGGTAAACCGGTCCCATCCAGCCCGCGTCGCGGCGTGAGAGGTAGTCGTTGACAGTAATTAAATGCGCACCGTGGCCGAGCAGCGCGTTGACGTACAGCGGCAGTGTGGCCACCAAGGTTTTGCCTTCACCAGTGCGCATCTCGGCGATTCGGCCGCGGTGCAGGGCCAGACCACCGGCTAGTTGCACGCCAAAATGGCGCATTTTGAGTGTACGGTTGGCTGCTTCGCGGACGACCGCAAACGCCTCGGGCAGCAGGCGCTCAAGCGCCTTGGTCTCAAGCTCGGACCGCCGTTCTGGCGACAGCTCATCAGCCTGATTCCCTAGTACTTCAGCAATAATAGCCCGAAATTCGACTGTTTTGTTTTTCAGCGCCTCGTCCGACAGCTTCTCCATGACCGAGCCGAACTGGTCAACCTCAGCAATAAAGCGCTCGTCGTCACGCGTCAAACGGCCATGGTCTGCCGAATTTCGTTTGGTTAGAAATGGGATTTTCACTTATATCCTTCTCGATGCTCTATGGCACCTTTACCCTAGCAGAAAGTGGCGACTCAGGCGTGCATTCAAAAACGAGGCTCAGGCCTCTTTCTGCTGTAGTATGCCGCAAGGAGCCGGCTTGGGCAAGCCTAAGGTTGGCTCTCGCGAACGAGTCTTTCGGCGTCGGATTGCTGAGCCGCATCTTGAGTCGACAGGTGGTCAGTTAACACGAGTTCGCGGAAGCGGGCAAAATCTTGGCCTTGCCAGTTACTGATAAATACCGGCATTGCCGCGCTGGCAGTAGCCTCATCAGCGCTGACGACGAAACGTTGCTCGACAACGACCACCGAAACCGCCCCAAGAAAGAAGCCGATGAAGAAAATGGTAATTAGTTTTTGCATAATTATTTTTGGATTCTTTTGACTATTTGGCGCTCAAGCCGATCAAGCGACTCGTCTAGTGCCTTTGACCACGTTCCAGCCAACGCTTCGGCGAACAGCCCGCCCGGACTCAGCTGCAAGCTCACACGCTTGTCGATGCCGCCCTTGTGGCTGCTGTTCTCGTCAGCAAATACCAGACGAATATGCGTGTCTTCCTGCTTCCAATACCGCTCCAGCTTGGCCAACCGTTTCTGCGCATGCTCCTCTAAACCAGAGTCAACGCTGTCGGATAAATGCTCAATCTCGAGCTGCATGACGTTAGTGTAGCACCAGCTAGTAAGCCGCCGCCAGAGCTAGTCTATCACCGTAAACGACCGGCGGGCTGACTGGTTCCCTCTCGAAAGCGAAGCCTTCGCCGGGTTCCCTCATTTTCGTGGCATTCTGGTGATCAGGGTAAACGGAACGTATGGTTTGAGCACGTCGGGCACGAGAATAGTACCGTCTTTCTGTTGGTAGTTCTCCATGATGGCAATGAGGGTGCGGCCGATGGCAAAAGCGGTGCCGTCGTTCATGTGCACAAACTGGCTGCTCTTATCTTTACGTTTGACCTTCGTGCCGAGTCGGTGGGCTTGGTAGTCGGTCATTAAGTCGGCGGTTTGCGTTTCTCGGTACTGATTTTGGCCAGGCATCCAGGTATTGATGTCAAATTGGCGAGCGTCGGGGTCGCCCATATCGCCGGTGCAAATAGCCATCACCTGGTACGGCAGCCCAAGACTCTGCATTAGGTGCTCTTGAATGGCGACGAACAAATCTTGCTCAGCACGCGAATGTTCGGGCAGGGTAAATGACTCCATTTCCAGCTTATCAAACTGGTGCAGACGCAGGATGCCTTTGGTGTCCTTGCCGTATGAGCCGGCCTCACGCCGAAAACTGGATGAGTAGCCGAGGTAGCGAATGGGTAAATCGGCCTCATCAAGCGTCTGGCCCATGTGCAACGGGCCAAGTGTGTGCTCAGCCGAGCCGATTAAAAACAGGTCGTCAGCCGGCAAATAGTAACGCTCGTCACGCGGATTGAGGCGTGCCATGCGATCAAACACCTCTGGCTTAATAAAGGCTGGCGGCACCACCAAGGTAAACGGCGTTGCCGGCAGCTTTAGTTTAGATTTTTTGATAATAGCTGCCAGCTGCGCTTCATCGGTCAGCACCGACAGCGCCAGTTGAATAAGGGCAAACTGGAGCGTGGCCAACTGGCCCTTCAGATAGACAAAACGCGAACCTGCCACCTTGGCGGCAGTGGCGGTATCAAGCACACCGAGCGCCTCGCCGAGTTGCCAATGCTCTTTTGGCGCAAAATCAAACTTCGGCTGCTTGCCAACCGTGCGAATGACGATATTTTCTGACTCATCAGCACCGTCTGGCACATCTGGATCAGGCAAATTCGGCAGTGATTTCAGCAGCTCAGCAAAACGGGTATCTAGCTCTTCCAGTTTTGGCTTTGCGTGTTCAATCGCCTCTGACAACCCGGAAGCCTCTTGAATGAGCTCGATTTTCTTTTGTCCAAATTGACGACCCACCTCTTTGGACAGGGCGTTCAGCCGCGACTGACGCTCTTCGACGTCAGCCTGGGCCAGGCGGCGATCACGGTCAACGGCCAGCAAGTCATCAATGACATTACTATCAACATTGCGCCGCGCTAGCGCCGCTTTAACTTCATCCGGCTGCTCACGAATCAGCTTGATATCAATCATGTTGCCTCTTTCTCGTTTTTTGGCCGAACGTACGGGAACAGCAGTACGTCACGGATGGCGTGCTTGCCCGAGAGTAGCAGCATCAGTCGCTCAATGCCCATACCAAAACCGGCTGCCGGCGGCATCCCTAACTCTAAAGCGCGAACAAAATCTTCATCCAACCTCTGCGCCTCTTCGTCGCCGCCAGAGCGAGCGTTCTCCTGCTCCAAGAAACGGGCGCGTTGATCAACTGGGTCGTTCAGCTCGGCAAAGGCTTTAACTAATTCAATACCGGCAATAATCAGCTGAAAACTGCGCACGGTTTGACCGTCTTCGGCGCGCTTAGCTAGTGGAATCATCTCAGTTGGGTGGTTGGTCACGAATGTAGGTTCAATGAGGTTTTTGGCGGCTTGCTTGAAAGCAGTATCTGAATTTTCCCCTCCTGTTAGCTCAGCAAAACTGACACGGGCAAAGGGCCGTTCTAGTTTAACAGTTTGGCCGCCACGCGTTAGCTCAGGTTTGCCCTTGACCACCGTAGCGATGGAAATCATGAGCTCTTCGGTTAGCTGCATCAGCTGCTCTTCATCCATATAAGCAGCGTAGAACTCAAATTCGGTGTACTCAGGGTTGTGTGTGGCGTCGACACCTTCGTTGCGAAAACAGGGGCCAATTTCATAGACCCGGTCAAAACCGGCCACCAGCAGCCGCTTTAAGTACAACTCCGGTGCAATGCGCAGAAAAACATCCGTGTCATAGGCATTGTAATGCGTCACAAATGGCTTGGCTGAGGCACCGCCAGGAATATTTTGTAGAATTGGCGTCTCGACCTCGAGGAAGTTACGTTCATCAAGAAAATGGCGGATGGCAGCTGTGGCCTTGGCCCGCTCGGCAAAAATTCTTTTTTCCTCGGGGTTGGCAATGAAAAAACTGGGGCGATCGCGAAACTGCAGCTCTTCGTCTTGCAAGCCATGCCATTTATCCGGCAGCGGAGAGAGCGACTTACTGAGTAGCCGCCAGTTGCTGACCGCCACGGTCAGCTCACCGCGCTTGGTGGTCATCAATGTGCCACTTGCTTCTATGAAGTCACCGAGGTCTAACAAAGACAATTGCTCAAACTGCTCAGGAGCAACATCATCCTTTTTCACCAAAAGTTGCAAGCGGCCACCGCCATCAGTCAGATCAAAGAAGCCTAAGCCCCCCTGAACCCGCTCGGCGACAATTCGGCCCGCCACGGTGATCACCTGCTCGCTTTGGCCAGTGCTATCAAGTGGCAATGCTCGGGCCTCGGCCAGAGTGTGGGTTCGACGGCTGCTGGCCGGATACGGCTCTATGCCAAGCTTGCGCCAGGCGTCATGCTTGGCGAGCCGGGCGGCTCGAATTTCGTGATAAGCGCCGGAGTTGCCCGCCGAATTTGTAGGCGGGGCGGCTTCTTGGTTAGGCATGCGTTGTCAACGATTCCTTCTCGTTTCATTGCTTCTTTGCTACACTCGTACCCTAACGTAATTTGCTCTTTTTTTCTACTTGGGAGAGACAAATGGCTCACTCAGTGCTTCGGCGCAGGACATTGCCACTCAGTACCGAGCGACGGCTAGCTTTGGACCTCATCGGTGTCTGGAATGCAGCCGTGTCAGGGGTGCTCTATGAACTGTATGATCCTCGTCGGCCACCAGCACATCCCGACGCCTTCCTCCGTTTCTTGAACAGCCCGGAGTGGTCAGTCACTCCTGATTGGCCAGCCGATGTCCTGGAGATGACGGGAGAGCAGAATGCTAGACGTATCGTGGCCTTAGCCGCCACCCACAGCATCGGTCCGGAAGACCTGGCAACTGGCATGATAGAAATATGCAGAGACCTCAGAGCCAACCTGCCGAACTGGCCGGCCAAGAAACTTCTCGAGCTCTTCTTCCCCAAAACGCTCCGCCTATAGCAAAAAAACCCGGCACTCGGCCGGGTCTCTCTCTTCCCGCGGTGCACTGCATCGCGGGTTTTTTATGGTATTAGCTGACGGATAGCACTTTAATAGCCAGCTGACCGCCGGGCGTTTCCGCTGTGACCGTCTCGCCGGCTTTGCTAGACAGCAGTGCCTGACCAATTGGTGACTCACTGGAGATACGGCCAGCGGCCGGATCGGCCTCGGTTGGCCCAACTAAGGTGTACTCCTGACTACCGCGGCCCATATCAACGGCGATGGTTGAACCAAGTGCCACGACGCCACCGGCAGTGCCGGCGATGACCTGGGCATGCTTCATCTTCTCTTCTAGCTCTTGAATGCGTCCCTCGATGAAAGCCTGCTGATTGCGAGCATCTTCGTACTCGGCATTTTCAGAGAGGTCACCGAATGCGCGCGCATCGCGAATACGGTCGGCAGCCTGTTTCTGCTGTTGCTTTAGGTGTGCCAGCTCAGCGGTTAATTTTTCTAAACCGAGAGCAGTCAGGTAGACCGGTTTGGCCATACTATCCTTTCTCCAGGCCAGGCCTGAAGCATCGCTTGCGAAAGAAATGCGACCAACGACGCTCCCCGACCAAATGGTTGCGAGATAGCGTGAAGCGGTCGCCAAAATTCGCTCAAATTATACCGGGCCGGGCGGCTTAGTGTCAAGACGGCGGCCATTTCCAACTAAGGACGTCCTTAACGACCGGAACGGCCACGTCAAACGATTCGCCACCGCCCTCGATGACCACAACCAGCACTATTTGCGGATGGTCGGCCGGAGCATAGGCCACCGTCCATGCGTGCGATTTGTCTTTATCAACCGCCGTAAACTGAGCGGTTCCGGTTTTGGCTGCTACCGGCACCCCCACTTGTTGCAGCGGTCGGGCCGTGCCGCTGGTGACTGTTTGGCGCATGGCCTCCTGAATAATTTGGATGACGTCAGCCGGCACGACTTGCGGATTATCCACCCGGGGTTCGATTGGTTGCGTTTTGCCGCCTGGTGTAGTTAGGGCTTTGGCAAAGCGCGGCTCAATTAGCTTACCGCCGTTAGCGATCGTGGCAATACCGCGCGCCATCTGTAGCGGCGTTACCAACAGGTCCCCTTGGCCAATGGCCGTGTTGTAGGTGTCACCAATGTACCAGCTCTCGCCTTTTTGTTGCTTCTTCCCAGCCGGAGTTGGGATATTGCCCGGCGCCTCCCCGGGCCAGTCTACCTTGGTGTCACCGCCAAAACCGAAGCGCTTCAAGTAGTCGGCGATACGGTCAATGCCAAGGCCGGGAATACCGTTCCAGCCGCCGCCGATTGAATAAAAGTAAACATTATTGGATTCAGCAATGGCTTGGCGCAAATCAGCTGACCCGTGAGCCTTCCAATCGCGGAAAACCGATTGGCCGACTTGAATTATCTCTGGCGTTTGAATGCGTTTATCAACCGGGATGACATGCTCAGCCAAAGCCGCTGCACCAATGAATGGCTTAATCGTCGAGCCCGAGGGATACTGGCCGAGCAGGACGCGGTTCAGGAGCGGCGTAGTTGGGTCATTGGTCAATTTAGCGTAGTCTGCACTTGAGATGCCCCCCGAGAATAAGTTAGCGTCGTAATCCGGCAAACTGACCGAGGCTAAAATGCCACCCGTGTTTGGGTCAAGAGCAATACCGACCGCCGCTTTGGCGCCAGAGTTCTGTATGGCGGTACGCAGCGCATTCGTTAACTCTGTTTGCAATCCGCGATCAAGGTAGAGCTGAACATTATCGCCCGCCACCGGGTTGGTGGAGCCGATCACCCGCTGAATTTGGCCGCGGGCGTTAATTTCAACCTCCTCTTCGCCATTTTGGCCACGAACAGCTGACTCGTACTGCCGCTCAAGGCCGGTTTTGCCGATCACTTCGTCAGTTTGATAACCTGGATGGCTGGCCTCTTCAGCCGCCGACAAGCGGCCAACATAACCGAGAATATGCGACAGGCCGGGCAGGCTATCGTACTGACGCTCTGAGCTAACCACTACTTGCACGCCAGGCACCTGGCTTAATTTTTCCGAAAGCAACAACGCTTCGTCGCGATCAACATTGTCCTTAATGATGCGCGGCTCCAGGCTGAATACCCAGCGCTTCTCCAGGTCGACAAAGGTATCCCCCGGCAGCCCGGCCAGTTGCTCAATTTGCTGGTAACGGGCGGCCCGGTCAGCTGCCTTAATCGGGAAATCAGCGGTTGTGACAGCCAGAGAAAAGCTTGGTTTATTGGTGAGTAGCGGTTTGCCGTCGCTGTCCAAAAAAACACCCCGCCGCGGCAGAATCGGAATTGGCCTGGCCCGGTTGGCAGTGGCTTCGGCCACTCCTTGACCGGCCTCCTGCAGCTGCAGGTGGACTAAGCTAACCATTAACCGTCCCAAACACAAGAGCAGCAGGAGTGCCAACCACGGATAGCTACGACGTACCGTCTCGGCTTCAGCAACGCGGCGGCCCGGGTGACGGCCAAGCGGATGTTCGTACTCGTCACCTTCGCGGTTTTCAGCCTGCCGAAGCGACTGGTCACCAGGCAAACCGTCATAGAAATGACCAAAAATAGAGCTCACTGCGCGGCACTCGTACTTGTCATGTTAAACGCAATTTTAATCGCCGGTGTGACCGCTCATCAAGGCTACCGCGAGCCCATTCAATACCAAGCAACAGTCCGGTCGAGAGCAGACAAGACAACAGGAGTGGTACAGCAAGCAGAGGCAGCTGCCGGCCCAGCCAGAGATGGCTCACTGTCTCATAGACCACTGTGGCCGCCAGGCAAGCCAAAAGGTGCCGCATTAAGATGCTCGGCCGATCAGCTGGAGGCTGCAGCAGCCACAAGGTACCGCCGAGCAACCAGGTAGCCAAGAGCTGCCAGCCAAACGGCGTACTGACGAACAGCTCGCTAAAGAGGCCAGCGGTTAAAATTACCACCAGCCAAACCCGCCGCGGCAGCGAAAGCAGGCATAAGAGCAGTACCACCCCTGGCCAACTCGGCAACCACACATCACCGCCAAGCAACAGCGGCCAGGCTGCCAGCAGCCAAAAACCGAAAATATACAGCAGCAGCCAAAAAACGTACTTCACCGGCCAACTACCTCAACCAGCTCCACCTGGCGGGCAGAGATAGCTTGATTCAGCTTGGCGGTTTGCAAAAAGCTCGATTGGTTAGACAATACCCGATCAACCGTGCCGACTAAGATGCCACCGGGCACGATGCCGTCTAGGCCGCTGGTGACAATGCGGTCGCCGCTGTTTAATGTGGTCTCAAGTGGGAAGCTCTGCAGCTCTAAGCCAGCAACGTCTCCCCGAACAAGGGCTGTCTGGCGCGAAGTTTCATGGCGTACCTGCAACACCGATAAATGCGAGCCCAGTACGAGCGCGGTTGACTCATGCGGCAGCACATCGCGTATCCGCGCGACGATAACACCGGCGGTCAGCACTGCCTGGCCCACCTTGATGCCGTCAGCTGACCCGCGATCGAGCTTCAGCTCCTGTATAAGTGGATCCGGTTCTCGGCCCACCACACGGGCGCCAAGCCTAAATACCACCGGATCGCTAAACTGGACACTGGCGGCAGCCGCCTGAGCGGCCATTGTCACATTTTTCTCTTTCAGGGCGGTGTTTTCGACTGACAGTCGAACTAGTTCAGTGGCTAGCTGGTCGCGCTCTGCCTGCAATGAGTGCAGCTCAAGCAGCGCATGTGGCACCCCGGCCGGCCAAGCGATGAGAGGCCTGAGCAGACTCACTGTCAGCCGTGTAACCTGCCCGCTGCCGCGGCGCAGCCGGCCGACGACGCCGAGTGCGGCCAGCCCCAAGCCAACCAAGAAAATAATCAGGATGAACAAACCAAGGCGAGGAGCTCGCATAGGTTAAGAAAATTCAGCTCGGCCCAATGTTCGCGGCAGCAGCACCTCACGCAGCCGGTCCAAGTCTTCCAACACCAAGCCGGTGCCGCGCACAACCGTCGTCAGCGGATCTTCGGCAATCCGGACCGGCATCTGAGTGACTTCGGCAATACGCTGATCCAGACCGCGCAGCAGCGCTCCACCGCCGGCCAGGACAATACCCGAGTCCATGATATCGGCAATCAGCTCCGGCGGCGTCTCTTCGACGGTAGCTTTGACCTGCTCGACAATGACATTAATTGATTTCTGCATCGCCTCAGACAAATGTTCACTGGTGACAATAATCTCTTTTGGCAGTCCGGTTACCAAATCACGACCGCGCATCGGCATGGAGAGCACGTCATAGTTAGGCACAACACTGCGACCCACCGCCTCGACCGGCAGACCAGCAGTGGCGGTACCAATGCTAGTTTTTAACTCTTCGGCTGTCCGCTCCCCGAGTAGTAAATTAAAACGCTCGCGAGCGTAGGTGATAATATCTTGATTTAATTTATCACCGGCCACGCGCAGCGAGCGACTGGCGACGATGCCGCCCAAACTAATGACCGCCACCTCGGTCGTGCCGCCGCCAATGTCAACAATCATCACACCTTTGGCCTCCTGGACTTCCAGACCGGCACCGATAGCGGCGGCCATTGGCTCCTCAATTAAATAGACTTCGCGGGCACCGGCGTTTTGAGCCGCCTCTTCAGCTGCCCGCCGCTCAACCTCAGTCACGCCGTACGGGATGCCAATGACTACCCGCGGCCGGTGCAGGGGCTTGAAGGCGCCGCGGTGTAACTTATCCAAAAAATAGCGCAACATCTGCTCAGTTACTTCAAAATTAGAGACCACGCCTTCAGTTAGCGGCCGCACGGCGACAATGTGCGACGGCGTCCGGCCAACCATGCGCTTGGCTTCTTCACCGATAGCTAAAATGGCCCGGGTGCGCTGGTCAACCGCCACGACTGATGGTTCATTAATGATGATGCCGTGGCCACGAACATAGACCAACGTATTGGCCGTGCCTAAATCAATCCCAACGTCGTGGGTAAAAACGGAGAGCAGCGGTAGTTTCATGCGCACTCAGCCTACAGCAAAGTGAGGCCCGTCGGAAGGGTATCGGGCAGCTTATCAATTACCGATACTGGCGCAACTGCGCATCGTGCTCTTTGAGCGTGCTGGAGAAAATAGCGGTGCCGTCTTTGGTGTGGAAGAAGTAAAGCGCCGAGGTGGTGGCGGGGCTAACGGCGGCGGCCAGTGACTTGAGACCGGGGTTGCAAATAGGGGTCGGAGGCAGACCGGTGTGCAAATAGGTATTAAACGGCGAGACAACCGTTTGGTAGTCAGCCAGCGTAATCGGCGCCCAGTAGTCGAGTCCACCTGCCACGCTTGGCGCCTTGACCAACTCTGTATACTTACCGTACTGCACGGTCGGGTCAGCCTCCAGCTTCATGCCACGCTTCAGACGGTTATGATAAACGCCGGCAATTTGGCCACGGTCGGCATCTCCCTTCGCTTCCCGTTCAACAATTGAAGCTAAAATTATTTGATCGCGGGTCGGACTTAAGGCAGCTAATTTTTCGGTGAAGGTACCAATTAACTTCTGTCGCACTTCTCCGGCCGAGCTGTTTGGATAAAATTGGTAAGTATCGGGGAATAAGTAACCTTCGTCAGCGGATGTGGCGGCCAAAAAACTGGGTGCGTCAACCACGCCGGCCGCGGCCAGGTTGCGAGCGATTTCTTGCCGGTTTAAGCCTTCACGCAGCGTGACAGTGATGGCCGGCCGTAGGGCGAAAACTCGCTTACTGGCTTGCAAACGTTGGTCAACGTAGCGACCAAACAGCAAGACGAGCGTCGCCAAAATAATGGCTGAGACGGTCAGAAGAATGGTTTTCACAGTCTACTGCGCTCAGGCTGCGAGGCCAAATACTGCTCTAAAATAATGGCTGCTGCTTGCTCATCACTGCCGCCTGAGGCGGTTGACAAGGTCTCGTCCTCAAAAACGGCTGGCGACTTGAGTTCGGCCGCAACCTGCTGGCCAAACGCCTCCAGCTCTCGGCCGAATGGGCTTGGCTGGCCATCGGCGGCCATTGGCAGACCAATCACTAACAGCTCAATTGTCTCGCCGTCAGCCAAACGCCACAGGGCTTGGCAAAGCTCGGCTATGCCTGTTTCTTCACTGAGCTGGCCGCGCTTGAGTGTCACCGTTTCAAGCGGCTCAGCCAACAGACCGCTCCGAGAGCCGGCCACACCAACTCGCCTGAGGCCAAGGTCTAGCGCCAAAATCATGGCAACGGCGAAATACGGACGGTAATTTGGGCGGCTCGGCGTGGCAGCCGTTTGACCCAAGCGGGCTTGAGGCTGACATCAATGTGGTCAGCTGGTTGGCCTGCCAGCGTATGTGTCGCTTCAGCCGGTAGTTTACCAACCAGCGCTTTTTGAATAGTTTTAGTGTCAATAACGGCGTAGCTTTGGCCGGCTATGCTGGCGGCCAACGTTATTTCGCCATGATCAAGATCCGTCTTGGTGACGCTAATATCCGGCTTGATGTCATCCGGCAAGACCACTGTTTTACCTTGGCCAACTTTGGCATTAGCGGCGGCGGACATTAACTGGCGGAAATCAGTACCAAGGTATGATAGCGCTTTGGCCTGAATCGTCACCGTCACGCTAACGGTTGAGGCTTCATCATTAGCTTTAGCCGAAGGATTGGTTTTGCTCACCGTCGTCACGATGGCGTCGTCAAGTACTGTCGCCTGGCCGGCCTTTTGATGAATATCAGCCAACGATTGCGCTTTGGCCGCCGCGGTTGCGGCGTCGGTCAGTTTGCTCAGATCATCAGCCGTCACGACAGTAATGGTTTTGGAGGTACCGCCAGACATCGCCGCGCTGGTGGTGCCATAAATTTTAGCTTGCTTGTCCGCCGACAACCCAGGAATGGTGAAATGGCCAGCCGGAATGTTGTAGCTGTCGCCTGGCTGATCAGCCTCAACCGGCACGGTGGCCTTGCCTGGCGTGGTTTGTACTTGGCCGTTACTTAAGCTAAGCACGGCGCCTGGTACCGTCACGTCTGTCGTCGTTCGAAAGACCTGGCCAGAGTCAGCCACAAAGCGGGTACCTTGCGTCAACGGCTGCGGGTCAGATGACCAACCGTTACTGATAGTCATGGTGCCATGAGCTTTGGTGCCAACATCTTTTTTACCGGTCGGCTGGTCACTTTTACTGCTCAACTCTTCCGCCAAGAGCAGCTGGCCGGCCAACACGCCGGCGGCGGCATCGGTTTTGCTGTCTTGCTTCACCGTTAAAGCCAAGTCAGCTTGGTATGGCACGCCTTTGACGTAAACGGTGGCCGTTGCGTGTGGCAAGAAAATGAGCAATGCGCCACCAATTAGACAAACAAATAAGACAACCAAAGCTAGTCCGACTAAGCGGCGGTTGCTGCCGCCGATGCTCCGGCGGATCTGTGGCCTATCTCCGGCTTCAACCCGTATCCGACGGGCGGGCAGCTTTTCTTTAGACATTTCGTCATCACTTTCGTTCCCTAACGCTGCGCCTCGTATAAGCTCACCATCGTCATCAGCTTCTTCTGTTTCGTCTGGCTCGGCCTCAAGGGGGGCGACAACTGTACCTTCTTCTACCTCCGGCTCTTCATCAATAATTTCGTCATCCTCCGGAACCATCTCCGACTCGGCAAGCTCCTCTGAATCATCGGCACCAGCCATGCGGTAGCGATTGACCCGAATGCCGCCCACCATCTCTGTCTCCGGCTCTTCCGGGGCTTCGGCTTCCGCAGTCGCCTTGATAGGCGACTCAACCGATGCTACCGGTAGTTCTGGCTCTTGGTCGGCGTGCTGATAAACGGTAATGCCAACCTGCGAGGCTAAGTTGCGACCAATTTTGTCGGTCGTCACCAGAGCGACGTTTTTCTTTAAATCCTCGGCCTTCTTCTTGAGTAGCTTCAGGTTGACCACACTCTGCAGCAACACCGCCCCTCGCGAGACAACAAAACGAACCTCAGAGGCTTTAGCCCGTTTTAGCTTTTCGATAACACTGGTTATCTCTTCGTCGGGTTCGAGGTAAACAATATCCATAGCACTCACTACTGGCGCAGGCTGCCCGTAACACGGCGCAATACTGCTGCCATTGGCTCTTCACTACCCATTAGGTCAAGCGCCAAATTGGCCAAAGCCATCGGCGTAATGTCCTGAGGGTTTCTCAGTTCTTTTGTTTCATCACTTAAATTAATTACATCCTTTGGTTGAATAAAGTGGACAGACGGCACGCGGGCAAAGGGCAGACGCTTGGCCCACTCCTTTGTTTTCAGGATAGCAGAGATATCGGGCAGCAGACTCCCGCCACCGCAGAGCATGATGCGACTGGGCAAAACATCCGAGTCCAGCCGGGCGGAGTGAGCAAATTCTTGCAGTGTCAGCTCAACGCCAGACAACCAAACCTCAATATCAGACTCCAATTGCTGCTCAACCTGCTTGGTTTCGCCGGGGCCTAACTTGCCGAGAGCGTACTTTAACTTCTTCTCTTCCGCCTGCTCAAAGCTGATGCTGCACTCTTGGGCGATGTGACGAGTAAAACTGCGACCGCCTAGAGCAAACATTTTGGTGCCTTCCAGGCCGCCGGCCCGCACGACGGCAATATCGGTTGTGCCGCCGCCAATATCAATGAAAATGGCGGAGAAATCCGTTGCCTCTTCGCCACCGAGTGAGCGTGCCACAGCGTACGGCTCAGCCGCGACCGCCAGCAGGTCAAAGCCAAGCTCATCAGCAATGCTTTGAATCGGCCCAAGGTGCACAAGGGGCGCAAAAGCATTATAAATGCCCACCTGAATGTTGCGGCCTTGAAAGCCGATGGGATTAGTCACGCGGTAGCCGTCGATTCTAACATCGACAATCGCCGAGTTGACTAATTTGACATCCACCTCAGCGTAGCCAGTCTCCCAAGCGAGCAGGGCCCGCGCCTTCTCCAGCGCTTTGCGCTGCACCCGCTCGATGATCTCCCGCAACTCAGGCAAGCTAATACGCAAATCTGGCTTTGGCCGGACGTAATCGGTGACGGTAGTCGCCCCCTTCACCAACTCGCCCGCGATGCCAATAATGACATGCTCAGGTAAGTTGCCGGCCTGCTCAGCGGCTCGCTCCAGCGCTTTTGACGCATTTTTAATCACGCCGTGTAAGTCGGTCACCGCCCCGCCCTGCATGTCAGACAAACGTTGGCGTTGGCGGCCAGCACCAATAATGGTGCCGGTGCCGTCGTTCACCTCAAAAATAAGCGCCTTGACAAACTCGGTGCCAACATCAAGGGCGATGGCCTGTCGTTTTGGGCGGGGTCTCCCGCGACCAAATAGCTGCACGCTGTCTTACTGCCAGACGAATGTCATCTGGCCGTTTTCTTTTAGTAGGCAGCAGTTGCTGCAGTATCGCTGCGATCGCCTGAATCAGCGCTCGCGCCAAAGCTCGAGCTTAAGCCAGCGGCATAACCGAGCGTAATCAGCATGGCGGCAATAGCCAGGCCAATTGCCCAACGCATCGGACCGTCAACAATGTACGGCTGTTTCTGAACTTTCATTTGCCTCCTTTATGTTGGTGCACTCTTCCATGTAATGGAAGTTTTGAGATGTTATCCTCACTCTACTCTAGCATGCTATGCACGCCAGACAACAGAGCGCCTAAGCGGCAATTTCCACCGGTCGTTCCGGAGGCGTAACAATACCTTTAATGCGGCGCACGCCGGCGGCGCTCGCCTCTTCCTTGGACAGCTCGAAGTGGCCGATCATGCCGGTACTAGCCACGTGTGGCCCGCCACACAACTCTTCCGAGACACTCTGGCCTGGACGGCCGATAGTATAAACCGAAACTCGGTCGCCATATTTGTCTTCAAATACACCGATAGCGCCGCGTTCCTTAGCTTCCGTGAGGCCCATATCCAAGCGGTTTACCGGCAGGTCGGCCGCAATCCAGGCATTGATGTGCGCTTCGACTGTCTGTTTTTGCTGATCAGTGAGTTTATCCGGGTGGGAGAAGTCAAACCGCAACCGCTCGGGCGTAATATTGGAGCCTTTTTGGAAAATGTGCTCTCCGAGCACCTGTTTAAGGGCGGCATTCAACAGATGAGTGGCAGTGTGGTAGCGGATTTCTTGATCGGAATAGCCAGCCAAGCCGCCTTTAAATTTTTCGGTTAAACCGGCCCGAGAGATGTTTTGATGAGCTGCCATGCGCTCGGCAAAATCAATCGAGAGCTTGTCCACGTCACAGGCAACCTGGCGCTCATGCAGCTCTTCGATTGTCTGTTCAAGCGGAAAGCCAAATGATTCAAACAAAAAGAAGCTCAATTCAGCCAAATCAGCCTGCTTCGTCAGCTCTCGATCAAGTGTGGCAAGGCCGCGCTCTAAACTGGCGCCAAACTTCTGCTCTTCGTCGGCCACCGCGGCCTGAATATCCATTTGCTTAGCCGCAAGCAGCGGGTACTGCTCGCCGTACTCGGTAATGACAGCTGAAATCACTGCCTGCAGCGTCGCAAGATTAAGCTGCAGACGGCGGCTCTCTCGAATCGCCCGCCGCAGCAGTCGACGGACAATGTAGCCTTGTTCTTTATTGCTCGGAAAAATGTTTTCAGCCAGCAAAAAGGTGACCGCTTTGAGGTGATCAATAATAATGCGGCGTGATCGTTCCTCCCCGCCGTTCGGCAAAACAGAGAGTAGATTCTGGTTGCAATCAATTTCGTAGACGTTTTGCTTGCCCTGCAAAATGACCGCTAGACGCTCCAGACCCATGCCGGTATCAACGCCCTGGCTGTCAAGCTTGGTGTAGTGTTCGTTTTGGTAGTAGTACTCGTTAAAAACGTTGTTCCAAATTTCAACGCCGTCAATGTGAAACTCGACGGTTGGGCCACACGGACCTTCACTGCCGGTCGGGCCCCAAAACGTATCGGCCCGGCTAAGACCCGTCACCCGCTCATCCGGCAGACCGGTAATTTCAAGAAGCAGCTGCTTCGACTCTGCGTCAACCGGAATATCATGGTCGCCGGCAAAGTAGGTGCATGTCAGACGATCTGGGCTAACGCCCAGCGTTTCCGTCAAAAAACGCCACGAAAGCGTAATGGTTTCACGTTTGAAGTAAGGGCCTTTCGGATCAGCTTCTTGGGCGCTGTAGCCAAAGGAGAAGTTGCCCAGCATCTCGAACAACGTGGCGTGCGTCGCATCTCCCACCTCGTCAATATCTGAAGTGCGAACACACGGCTGAATGGTGGCTAAGCGCTTAGCCGACGCCGTGTCTGGTTTTAGATAGTAGCCTTTAAATTGCTGCATACCAGCGGTGGTAAACAGTACAGAAGTGTCATTTTCTGGCTTAAGTGGCGAGGCGGGCAGCACCAAATGGCCGTGTTCGGCAAAAAAATCTAAAAAACGCTGACCAATTTCACGTGTTGTCATAGTGCTTCAGTTGTACCACATGACGCCTAAAAAATCAGCTATAGTCCATATATGCTGCACACCCCAGCCAATATTTTAGCAAAGAAGCTAGCCGAAGCTCAGACCATCGTCGCGCCAGGCAGTTTTTGGTATCACTACAAGCACCCCGACCAGCACTACCAAATCCTGACGATTGGACTGCTGGAAGCGACCGAAGAGCCGTGCGTGGTTTACCAAGCGCTCTATGGCACCAAGCTCACTTTCATTCGGCCACTGAATAATTGGCTGGAAACGGTTGAAGCCAACGGACAATCAATTTCCCGCTTTACAGCGGTCAGCAGTAGCAAGCAAAAACCGGCCTGAGCCGGATGATTTATGCTGACACGTTGGTACCGGGGGCGGGACAGACCCTCTTTCGGTTGCGCCTCAAGGGGTACCCCCCCTCAACGAGTGGTTCGAGATCTTCATTACCAATCGCTCAGCCCACCCTTCGGGCGGACAAGCGATTGGTACCGGGGGCGGGACTCGAACCCGCACGGCCTTGCGGCCAAAAGATTTTAAGTCTTTCGTGTATAACCAATTTCACCACCCCGGCAAAAACGTACCCCTACTGTAGAAAAGCCAGGAAGCGCTGTCTACTTGTTCGTTAAAAGGATTACCTTTGGCTCACCTTCCGGCAAGCTACGCTGGTCGAGTTTGACCGACGCCATGGTTTCGCCTTTGAGTTTCAAAGCATCGGCATCAACCAGGCCGCTATGGATGATCATTTCACGCACATTGGTGTTTTGGACCAGGGCCTGGTAGACCGGAGCAGTTAAATCATCGGCAATCAACACGTCAACTGAACCAAAATCCTTCAGTTGCTCGTCGGTTGGCGCCTCCGAAAGTAGTAATGGGTAGACGAAGGCAACGTCGTCAATGACGAGGCGGAACAGTGTGCCCTCACCCAGCTGCAAACCAACAATCTCTGTCCCCTGTAGCTCGTACTCGCCCGGCGCCTCAATCACGAAATCGGCAATTTTGATGCTCTTCTCCAGTCGAACTGAGATGGTTTTATCTTTGATCTCGAAGCCTGAGGCAGTAGCGGAAATTATCACGCGGCCGTTTCCTCAGTCTGAGCCACTTCTTCGGTTGGGGCCGGCTCTTCCGCGGCCGCTTCGCCAGCTACCTCACCCTCAGTTTGGGCGGCTTCACGACGGCGGCTCTTCTCGGCTTTTTTGGAGTCTTCTGACAGCATGGATAAGCCAATACGATGGGTGTCTGGCTCAATTGAGACAATCCGGAAGCGGTAACTTTTACCGGTCTCAAGGACGTCGGATGGGCTGGAGATACGCTCTTCTGATAACTGCGAAATGTGGGCCAAGCCGTCCAGCCTATCGTCTAGTTTAACGAAAGCACCATACGGCGTGATGCGCGTGACCACGCCCTCGACCCACTGGCCAAGTTCGTAGCTACCAGCAGCATCAGCCCAGCTGTTTGGCTGCAGACGCTTCATGGACAATGAAACGCGCCCACCCACCACCGACAGCACCATCACCTCGACCTCTTGGCCAATTTTGTAGCGCTCCTCTAGGTTTGGAATGCGCTCCCAAGCCACTTCAGAGATGTGCACAAGACCATCCAGGCCGCCACCGAGATCAACAAACAGACCGAATTTCATGACACCGGTAATTTTCGCCATCACTTTGTCGCCCATCTTGAATTGGGCGGCGCGCTCTTCTTGAATTTCCGTTTGCGCGGCCTTCTCAGAGAAAATAAGTTTACCGGCGTTTTTATCAAAGGTAATGACTTTGACCTCAAGCGACTGGCCAACTAACTCCTGCAGTTTCTGCAGCAACTCGTCGCGGTTGCCTGGGCTTACTTTTGGATAGTGCAGCGGTGACAGCTGTGAAATTGGCAGGAAGCCGCTGACACCGGCGGCGTCAACCAGCAGACCGCCGCGGTTGCACTCAGTCACGCGTACCGGTACGGTTTGGCCGGCTTCAAATTTCTCGCGCAGTGTAAACAGTGACCGTTCACGTTCGGCCCGCTTGAGTGACAACACAACGTTACCCTGCTCGTCCTCTGAAGCGATAATCGAGGCGACCACCTGATCACCCGGTTTCAATTCGCGGACAGCACTGGAAAATTCGCGCTCTGGAATGAAACCAAGCGCGATACCGGCGACATCAGCCCAAATACGGTTTTTAGCCATCGACAAGATGGTCACATCGACCAGCTCGTTCTCACGAATTGGGCTTGGCTCTCCGCCTACCTCTTGCCAGAGGTCAGCCATAGTTTCGGTCTGCACTACAGCCACATCAGATTTTGCCATACGAATACTCCTTGCAGCTTGTTTGGAATTTACCGCGCCGAGGCATGGCAGAACAAGCTGAACCCACAACGCTCAGCTGAGCGTCATCACCGACGCCGTGTTTTGCGGCGCCGCGGCAGGTACTGGTGATACCCCTGAATTGCAGCACGCACTTCAGGGGATCTCTTGTCTTTCATAACAGCAAAAATTGAGCGAATGAGCAAGATGCCCCAGGCTAATTGAGCCAGGCCAATCAGTATCCACCAGAGCGGCCAGGTAATACCGGAGACGTTTTGGTAGCGCAGGCCGATGTAGAGGAAGAACAGAAATCCGTCGCCGATCAGCCAACTGCCAAGCGAGTTGCGACCGGGTAATTTGCTGGTCAGCAGCACTCCGACACCCAAGAGCACCAGTAAATAGCCGACTAATTGGAGCGGCAACGGCACCCGAGCAAAAGCCGGTGGGGTAGTGATCAAAAAGTGGCTGATGCGAGAAATAGTCATACTCTACTTTCAATATGGTGCGGCCGAGAGGACTTGAACCTCCACAGGATTGCTCCCACAGCCTCCTCAAGGCTGCGTGTCTACCAATTCCACCACGGCCGCCTGCGTTTACATTACATATGGTGCGGGCGAGAGGACTTGAACCTCCACGGCCTTGCGGCCATAGCGACCTGAACGCTACGTGTATACCATTTCACCACGCCCGCAAAACAGAAGCTGGTGCCGAGACGCGGGTTCGAACCGCGGACGCAAGGCTCTTCAGGCCTTCGCTCTACCAACTGAGCTATCTCGGCAAACATTAGACTCGCTCCATAGGAGTGGGACTAATGTTTATCGAGTGCATCAATTGGCAACGTTCTCGAGCGAAGCGAGAGGTTGTTACCAACTGAGCTATCTCGGCTCATGGTAGGATCAGAGCGCAGCTCTGGGACTGCCATGAAACAGGAAGCGAGGTTGGCAAGCTTGCCGAACGCAGTGAGGCGTTTTTACCAACGTCGCATATCGCGTCGCAATTTGCTTCTTGCTGTTGAGGTAAGGTTCATATTTCAGCAAACCTACTGTACCAAAAACCCTGTATTGCTGGTGGACGCTGAGGGGATCGAACCCCCGACCTCCTCGGTGTAAACGAGGCGCTCTAACCAGCTGAGCTAAGCGTCCAATTCAGATTAGTTCCTGCGGAACTAATCTGAATTGGCAGTTGAGCAAAACTGGCTGATCTCGAACGCAGTGATATATATGGTTCTGCGGCGTAGCCGCAGAACCATATATAAGCGTCCTTTTGCAGATCGAGACGCTTTTCGTTCCGATAAGCGTCCTCACTACGTTCGGACGTTTTCACTCACTAGCCGGGCAGCGATTACAATGAGTGAATCAACAGCAAGGCAACAGCGGCAAACAAAACGCCAAAGATGATGGTCGCAAAGAACAGAGTCCGCTCCACACCGCGTAGACTGTGGTACACACTAGTTTCGCCGCCAAAAGCGCCGCCCAAGGTGGTACCGCGCTGCTGCAGTAGAATACTGCCCATCAGCAGAACTGCTAGGACCATCGCCGCTGTTTCGAGTATCTTTACCATGGTACACACTCCAAAAATTGAGGCTCTACCTCTTGCGGCCACTTTACCACAGGCGTGATTATTTACAAGAGTAGCCTAGTCTTCGGGCGACGTCTCCTGGGTGAAAATCCACCGGAAGAGAGACTCGGCCGTCGCCATCATCTCTGGGAGGGTCGGCTTTTCGCTACGAAGTGTGTGAAAAACGATTGCCGCATTCAAAACGGCATTTCTCGTCATGGTAGTTTGGCACTTTTCCTCAAAATTCAGATATTCGGGCGAGTAGCGACCACTACTGGTACGCTCACGGGGCGGTGTCGCTTTGCGGAAACGATTGCCCTATTCCTCCGGCTCAATCGCGGCTTCAAACACGCCGACAGGCTCCGGCGTTTCCGGTTTTTACATCACCTCTGCAGTGAGTACTTGGTTGTCCGGTCCGCACAGATCCAACGTATAAACAATTTGCGGGCCATACTTTGTTTCAATTGGCTTCTTCTTGCTGACAGCCAAAATTTCGTAACTAGGCATGAAAACTCCTTCTTTCAGTCAAGCAAAACCGTTTTCTCCTGTGAAGGCTTGCCTAACGCATCTTTCCAAAAACGCTATTTTTTGCTTTTATATGAAGGACGCCCATGACGCATCTGCGCACTTGGGCAACGACGCGGGTGTCGTATAACGGTTATTATGCGTCCTTGCCAAGGACGAGACGGCGGTTCGACTCCGCTCACCCGCTCCAGAACTGTGTTGCTAGCGCAAGCTTGCGATACAGTTCTGGAGCGATCTGGAGGAGTCGAACCGAAGATTCGACCCCGACCATTGCGCAGCAAAAAGGTTCTGTGTCGCCGGCGCAGGTTCTTGTCACGAATATAGCGAGTGACAAGGTTCTGGCCGAAGACCAGGTTCTTACCCGCTCCAATAGCCTAAGAACAGAAAGCCGCGCAAGCGGTTTTTCTGTACAGCCAGAACAAATTCTTGTAGCGTACTAGGCGTGAGCTGGACTTGTTTTAAGTCCGATTACTATATGTTTGGCGTGATAAGAACCTGTGGCTTCACCACAGAACCTTTTCACCCCATTCGAAAACTTATGGCGTGATGGCCGAGGAGTTAGGCAGCGGTCTGCAAAACCGCGTACACCGGTGCGACTCCGGTTCACGCCTCCAAGTTAATTCATCTACTTGCTTCAAACAGAAAAGAGGTATCTATGGCCAAACATCGTTCGCGTCGCCCTCATCATTTTCAAGCTAGCCCGGCCCTGCAATCGACGGCTGTGGCAGCACCAATGTCACGTCCTGTTGTATCAACCGCTATTTCGGAGATGGCCAGTGCGGCTGACGCTCCGTACGTGCGCCGTGATTTAAAAAAAATTGCCCTGCTCTCAGGGCTGCTTCTGATGGTAATTATTCTGCTCGGTGTTTGGAGCCAGAGCCACCCGTTTGCTGAAACTCTTGGCTCGGCGCTGTTTCGTCTACTTGGCGTCGGCGGCCAATAGTATCATTTAAAGCAACCGATACGACAGCGCTCGTAGCACCTGCGGCGGCTGAATGATGGGCAGTTGCTCAAGATCAGCCACCGTTTGGGCTACCTTAATTAGCCGGTGTAGCGCTCGACCAGACAGCTGCAACTTGTCGCCAGCTTGAATCACCATCTGCTGTGCCTCCGGCTCGATAGCCAGTTTTCGAATATCCTCAGCGCCCAGTTCGGCGTTGACTTTACCTTGGCGCTGTAGCTGCCGCTCTCGAGCGGCGGCGACTTGCGGCCGCGGATCAATCTCAATGGCATGCTCACCAAGCAGCTGCTTGCTCGAAATGCGGTTCACCATCACTGACAGGTCAATGCGGTCCAACAGCGGACCAGACAGACGAGCTAGGTAGCGCTCCCTCAGGCCGGCCGGACAGGTGCAAGCTCTCTCCGGATCACCAAAATAGCCGCACGGACAGGGGTTATAGGCGGCGACTAACTGAAAATGAGCCGGAAATGTGACGCGGCGGTCGGCCCGCGCTAGGTGAATTTGACGCTCCTCCAACGGCTGGCGAAGTACCTCGAGGACACTGCGCGGAAACTCCGGCAACTCATCTAAAAACAGTACGCCGAGGTGAGCCAAGGTCACTTCGCCCGGCCGAATGGGACTGCCGCCACCAACCAGCGCCACCGGCGAGCTGGTATGATGCGGCGAACGAAAGGGCCGACTACTAACCGTGTTTTTCGTTGGGCCGAGCAAGCTGGCAATTTTGGCGATGTGTCGCAGATCCGCCGGCGTCGGCTCTGGTAACAGGCCGCCGAGTGCTCGCGCCAGTAGTGTTTTGCCGGTGCCGGGCGGGCCAACCAAGCGTAGATGATGTCCACCGGCCGCGGCAATGATCAAGGCGGCCTTGGCCTCCGCTTGGCCGACAATATCAGCCAGCGGTGAGGTTGCACTGCCAGTTTGTGACGGTGGATCAGCTTTTCCGGCTGCCCAGCCGGCCCTGCTGTCGAGGGCCGCAATGACTTGGCTTAAACTGGTTGCGCCGCAAGCCTGGTGATCAGAAGGACTGACTTGGTCGGCCGCTGCCACCAACATGACGCCGTCTGTTTCGGCTTGTTCCAAAAAGACAGCGTAGCCGCGCACTGGCCGGAGGGCGCCGTCGAGCGCTAGCTCGGCCACAAATCGCCGCTCGTTCACTACCTCGGTCGGCAATCGTCCATCGGCCACCAAAATACCGAGGGCAATCGGCAGATCGTACAGTGGCCCCTCTTTTCTTAGGTCGGCCGGTGCCAAATTGACCGTGATGCGCTTGGCCGGCATGGCCAGCCCCAGCTGCTTCAGCGCTGTGCGCACGCGCTCACGGCTTTCTTCGACGGCTTTGTCCGGCAAACCGACAATGTGCAGTCCCGGCAACCCCTGGTCAATTGACACCTCAACCGTCACCGGCTCAGCCTCAAGGCCCATAAGAGCATATGAACCAACACGGGCAATCACTTGGCCCGCTTTTGGCGCAGCCTGGTCGCTGTCCAGAGCAGAAGGAATATCAGTAGCGCCACCAACGAAATCCACTGTGCCGGCGTTAGCCCAATCAGCAAGAGTGCTGGCTGGCGGAAGAAATCAATGCCGAAGCGCAGCGCCAAGGCACCAAGCAAAAAGATAAACGACCGGCTGCCTGGCCGGAGCGTTTTTTTGCTCACTAACCAAAGTATCAGGCCAAGCAGAGCATATCCGGCCGCCTCAAATAAAGTAGATGGAAAGCGAGGCAAGGGATCGGTTGGATACTGCACAAACAGACGACTCGTCGTCACCTTGCCCGGCAAGTCGCCGGCTGCAAAGTTAGCCAGCCGAACGAGCATGCCGCCAAGCGGCAGGACCAGCGCCGTCTGATCCGCGACACGGACAAATGACACATGGCTGCGACGACACCACCAGAGTGCAGCTAGAGTTCCGCCGAGCAAGCCGCCGTGAAACGACAGTCCACCCTGCCAGAGCATCAAAATGGTGCCGGGGTGCACCAGGTAATCACGGCCGGTGCCGTCTAAGTAGCTGGCCAGGACAAAGAACAGGCGTGAACCGATAATCATGCCCAGGCTGGCAACCAACAGAAAGTCCTCACTCTGCCGACTCGTCAGCACCCGTGAGCGCCGCAAACCGTGGTAGAGCGCGGCGTAAGTAACAACAAAGGCCAGACCATACCAACGGATGTGCAGCGGGCCAATCGCCATGGCGTCAAAATAGATTCGCGGCAATGTCATGTCCGACCCGCCAGAGAAAACACCGTCAGATTGAAAAGGATGTGTACGATTAAACCCGCCCAAATCGTACGGCGCCAGAGCTTTAGCACCGTGACCATCACGACGAGCCCGGGCAGTAGAAGCAACGCCGAAAGCGAACCGTGTGCCACCACAAACAGCAAGCCGGTAAAGATAGCGCCCACCCATGGCCGACCAACCACTAGAAAGCGGTCGAGTAGCACACCGCGAAAGTAACCCTCTTCAAACAGCGGTCCGAGCAACAGTACCGACAAGGCTGAAAGCGGCGCCAGCGATACGGCGGGTGCATATTCAGCGTGCATACCGATAAACTCCACTGACCAAACAGAGGTGACAGCGACTACTACTACGGCCGCGGCCACTCCGATCGCCAACTCAGGCAGCCAGTGCTTCGGCGCTGTATACGCCCGCCGCAACTCTGATCTCGGCACGACCCACAGCAATAGGGTCAGAAAGATAACTGGCGCCAACAAATAGTGAGTGATGTCAGTCAGTGACTGCGTCACCGTCGCTGGTATAAATATCCAACCGAGCAGCGACATCGTCAAACTGAAGAGCAGCATCAAGCTCAACTCAATGGCCGTTTGACGATATATTTTATTCATCAGGCGACCGCAGATGTAAGCGCTTCGGCACTTGAAAACCAGGTGATCCAAGGGTAGCGCCTCCACCAGGTCAGCTGGCGGCGGGCGTAAGCCTTGGTATCCGCGAGTAGTTGATTGTGAAATTCTTCGGCGGTCAGCTCACCATGCAGACGTTTGACCGACAGGGCCGGCCACAGGCCAAGTGTTTCCAGCGGCTCTGGTCCATGGATTGCGCTCAATGCCTGCGCCTCGGCGAGCAGGGCTTGCTCCAATTCGGGCGTTTGCCGAGCCGCGATGCGCTCGTACAGCTCCTCTCGCGATGGCGCAATGCCGTACCACGGCACGTCCGGAAACTGCCGCTTCGGTGGAGCTGGCAAACTACCCGAAAGGCGTAGCTGCTCAACCTGACGAATAAGCCGCCGCAGCGGCTGCCCGGAAGGCGGCGTAGTGCCGGTTGCCTTGGCGTACTCGCTCTCTAGATCAGCCCGACTCACCTGCTCAAGCTCGCGACGGAGGGCTAAATCGGTCGGTCCAGGCTGCATGGCGAACATGACAGCGTCGACATACAACGTGGAGCCGCCAGCGATAATCAGCGGCAATGGCTCTTCAAACAACCGCTCTGCCTCGCGTTGGAAGTCCATTATTGTGTAGCGTGTGCCAATGTCAACCAGGTCTAAGCCAAATTGGGGCACACCGTCCAGGCAGTAAATTGTCCGCTGTTCGCCACCGGTCAGTGTCCAAGCGCTTTTCTCGCCTTGCTTATTGGCCAGCCGATTGAGGCCGCGGTAAATTTGCCGCGAGTCAGCAGACAGAATACCGGCTTGCCAGCGCGCGGCCAGCACTTCCGCGGCCTCCGTTTTGCCACTGGCGGTCGGACCGATAATTACCGCTTTCGGAGCGCTCTTCATGGCCTGAGCATAACGGATGGCCTCTGTTGGCGCCAGAAGTCAGGATTGCAAGCGGAACTTTATTGTTTGCGAGGATGGCGGATAAGAACCTCTCGCTTACGCTCGGGAACCTTGCGGCCTACGGCCTAAAGAACCTCTTACAATGCGACAGAACCTTTTCCGCACCAATCAAAAAAGCACCATAAATGGTGCTTTTTTGATTGGTGCGGATGAGAGGAGTTGAACCTCTAAGCCCGAAGGCACATGGTCCTAAGCCAAGCGCGTTTACCGTTTTCGCCACACCCGCATGTGACATCTGTTGTTCAGCTATTTTTCAGTTTAGTCGAGTCCAAAATACTGTCAAGGCTATCTGCTACCGGTAACGATCAAGTACATATTATCAATATTATTGTACTTTGTCAATCACCGCGTAATGGTTCAATAGCTTTGCAACACTTTGCAATAGGAATATGGCAAGCTAGGAATCATGAGCTATACATCTAACCCGCACATAGGAAAAGTCCGATTGGAAGCAGTTCGGCTGGTCGAATTAGGACAGAGTATTCGCGC
>JBBRAU010000002.1:0-124361 GCA_038206475.1 Patescibacteria group bacterium | reverse complement strand
TATGGCGAAGCAAAAAGCGCTTTTACCCTGCCAGGAGTTTGCTGAGTAATTTCTGCTGCTCTGTCTGGAGGGTGCGTAAAAAGCGCTTATGGCGAAGCAAAAAGCGCTTTTACCCTGCCAGGAGTTTGCTGAGTAATTTCTGCTGCTCTGTCTGGAGGGTGCGTAAAAAGCGCTTATGGCGAAGCAAAAAGCGCTTTTACCCTGCCAGGAGTTTGCTGAGTAATTTTTGCTGCTCTGTCTGGAGGGTGCGTAAAAAGCGCTTATCGCTTTTTGGATCACCGCTCAGGCGATCGCGTAATAGATCGGCCACATACTCAGCGCCAATCAGTATGGGCAACATGACGTAATCAGCGCCGTGATCGTAGGCCTCCAGCGCCTCGGCTGGGTCCATGGCGGTGACAATGATTGTACCTCGGTAGTGCAGTCGGCGCAGGTGGGTAAGTAGGCGCAGTGTGTCGTGGCCGTCGCGAATGGTCGAGATGATGTGTTTGGCGTGCGTCGCATTAACTTCACCGAGCATCTCCTCATCGGCTAAATCGCCGTAGTGGGCGTCTGTATTCTCCTCTAGAAGGGCGTCAATAACCTCTGGATCAAAGTCGACGACGGTTACCTGACCGCGCAGGCGTCGAATGGCCTTAAGCAGCCGCTGGCCAAGGTTGCCACAGCCAAATAAAATCCAGTGATCAGCTGGCGGACTTGCCAGATCAACCACGGCCCGCCGTTGACCCTGCAGCATCCTTCCCAGCGGGCGCAGCACGTCCGCTAGTTCGTGATCGAATGTTAAGAGGTAGCTTGAGCCAATCATGGCTAAAATCGTAGCTAAGGTAATCTCAGCGGCGACATTGGCGGAAACAACGCCGAGATGCAGCCCAAGCGCCATCACTAGCAGTGAAAACTCCGAGAACTGACTTTGTGACAGGGCGGTCAGCAAGTTTACGCGCGGCCGGTACCCAGCTTGGCCCATCAAGAACAGCACGATTAATGGCTTTAGTAGTAGGGCGAAGGCCACAAGCATGACCACGTGCCATAGTATGAGGTGGCCGCCGGCCAGACCGGCTTGGATGCCGAGGGCGATAAAGAAGATGGTGACAAAAAAATCGCGCAGCGGTTTAATGCGACCGCTGATGTGAGCACTATAGGGTAAGGCGGCCAACGATAAGCCAGCCAAAAATGCGCCGATTTCAAACGAAAATCCTAGTGTTTTGGCGGTCAGAGCAATTAAGAAGCACCATGCCAGTGAGGTGACGAACAGCAGCTCTTCAGAGCGCGCCAGCTGGCTAAACAGTACCGGTAGTGTGCTGCGGCTGAGTTCTAGCAGCAGGAGCAATAACAGGAGTCCTTTGAGCAAAATGCCAACCGGACCAAAAGTGGTGTGCTGTCCCGAGACAGCGCCAAGGCTAATTAAGACAATCAGGGCCGCCAAGTCTTGGACGAGTAATAAGTAGGTGGATAGTTTGCCGTGCAGTGAGCCGAGGTCGTGCCGCAGGGACAGGTGACGTACAACGACAATAGTGCTCGAAAAAGCGACAGCCGCGCCAATAAATAAGCTCTCCAATGTTGGTAGGCCGAACACGAGCTTTCCGAGCAAAAAGCCTAAGACGCTGGTCAGTAGTAGTTGACCGAGGCTGACGGCCAGAGCGGTGCGGCCAAGTGCCTTCAGGCGGTGAATGTCCAACTCCAAGCCTACCAAAAACAGTAGCAGCGTCGTGCCTAGGGTAGAAAATAGCAGTACCAAATCGGTATTAGCCGGCAAACGGCTGGCTAGTGGCGCCGCGAGTAGCCCCGTCGCAATGTAGGCGATGAGCAACGGTTGGCGAGCCAGCCGCGCCAAAAGAGCCAAGCTGGCCGTCATAATAAATAAAACGCCTAAGTCAAAGAATGCCCACTCCATAGCTCTATTGTAGGCTAAGCAGAAATTTTAGAGAAATGCAGCCAGCTCAGGCGAGGCTTGGCCAGCTAAAATCTGCTCCATATTGACTTTGCCATGTTCGACGCCCGGCTGATCAAATGGATCAATTTGCAACAGCTGGCCCATAAAGGTCGCCGATAGCATCAGCATCATCATCAGTTCGCCTATATGCTCCTCGTTAATTATTTCGAGATGAATGGTTGCTGTTGGCCGGCCGTGCGCCGCTAAAGCGGCCGCGGTGGCCGTCTGTTCAACTGACAGTAAGTGATACATCGAGGTGCCGCCAATGACTTTTAAGTGCTCATAGTCCGGGAAGCGACTGGGCACGTCAAGCTTGCTGCGCGGCGTGTCGGTGACGACGAAGGTAATCAGTTTATCAAACGGTCCCTCAATATAGAGTTGAATTTGCGAGTGCTGGTCAGTGGCACCAAGCGCGGCAATCGGTGTTTGACCAAGATAGACGTCTTGACCGGCCAAGTTCTTCTGCTTCCCCAGGCTTTCTGCCCACAGCTGTCGCTGCCAAAAACCGAGCTGACGCAGTGATTCGGCGTAGGGCATGAAGACGGCCATCGTTTGGCCGTGTTTTTGGTAGCCGTTGGCGTGTAGTAAGGCATGACAGACAGCCGGGTGCCGTTCGCTGCCCTCAGCCAGGCGTTTAACCATCGTCCCGGCGCCGGACAACAGGGCGGCAATGTCAACGCCGGCGCAGGCCAGTGGAAATAGGCCAACCGCTGACAGCACCGAGAACCGGCCGCTGATATCGTTCGGAACCGGCAGTGTCCGGTATCCCTCGCGTTGAGCAAGGTCATGCAGAGTGCCAGTAGCGCCTGTGGTGGCAATGATATGGCGCATGGCCTGATCGCGACCGACCGCCTGTTCCAGAGCCTCCAGACAGACCATAAAGCTTGCCATTGTCTCTAGTGTCTGGCCAGATTTTGAGATGACATTAATGGCTGTTTTCGACCAGTCCAACTGCGACATGACCATTGAGAGTTCGCGCGGGTCGGTGTTGGCGCCGGCAAAGAACAGGCGCAGCCCCGGCCGGTCCGTGCGTGCTAAATTATTGTGAAATGGATGCAAAATGGCTTGGCTGACGGCCCGGGCACCAAGGTCGGAGCCGCCAATGCCGAGCACCAGCAGCGTATCATATTCAGCCGCCACCTCGCGGGCAAGTCGCGTGACGGTTTGCAGCATGGCGGTATCGGTGGGCAGACTAATGAAGCCAAAACCAGGCGTAGGTAATTGGCCGGTGGTAAGCTGATCAACCAGCGGTTTCAGCTGCGACCACAGCTCTGGCAGCTCTATTTCGGTGTAACCGGCTTGGCCAATCACGGTCTGACTCGACAGACGGTCATCGTAGGTAAGCATTGGTCTCCTTGTTTACGGTAACTTTGCTTTCAGCCTAGCCGAAGGCCTGGCCGCAGACTAGATTGTCTCTTCTTTGCGTCAATCTCAGTCTCGGGTTAGACTAATAATAATGACTGCTTTTCTCCCTTCGGTAAAATCGGCCTCATCTAAAGAGTTGGCTGACCGTCAATTTGCTGTGCTGCAGGAGGCGTTTGGCCAGGCCAGCCGCAGCTTCCAGACAGAGATGGCCGATCGCCACCAGGACTTCTTGGCACTGCTCAAAAAGCGCGGCGTTTCGCTTGAGCAATGGACAGACTACGCCACCCGGGCCTTAATTGGCGGCGCTCTGGCTGGCACACTCTTAATGGTGCCCGGGGCCAAACAGTCACCATCTGACGCTGCCCAGACAGTTCAAGCAGCGGCCCCGGCCGCTTCGGCCCAACTGGCGCCGACGGAGGCGCTGAAGCCAGTTGACGTCGGCTCAGAGTTAAAGAACCTGCTGCCGGATGCCTACCAGGCGCCTACCTCAGCTGGTGAGCAGCAAATTGGCCAAATGCTTTCCTCGGCCTTCCATGTTAGTGCTGTGCCTGAACTGGACGGCCATCGCTTAAATAAGGTCCTGACGGTGATGGGTGGCGAGCAGCATCTACGCCGCTTCCCGGGTGACGTCGCCTCCGAGCACACCGGCCTCAGCATCGCTCCAGGTGCTGGCGGCATAGCGCCGGGCAACGGCGCCTACGGACTGTGGGCCAATTCCAAGGCCGGCCTCAGCGACGAAGCGGTTAATCAGGAGCAGTATTATATTGCCGCCCAAACCTTTTTAGCCCCCGGCTTTCGCGATAATCCCAACACTCTCTATCAGTGGTTTAAATACCGCAAAATGATCGCCGTCAATGCTAAAACCGGCCAAGCCTGTGTAGTGGATATCGGCGACGCTGGCCCGGCCAGCTGGACCGGAAAATCCAGCGGTGGCTCACCGGAGGTGCTTGATGTACTTGGTCTTGGTGAAGGCTCGCGCAAAGGGCCGGTTTTGCTCTACTTTATTGACGACCCAAATAACACGGTGCCGCTTGGGCCAATTCAGGCCCAGGCACCAGTTACGGTAAGTCCGGCAAGGGGAGGTTCATAATGGCCGAGACGCCACCATATAATCCTGAAAATCCACCGTCTGTTGAGCAGGATGCTGCGCTGGCCAGCCATGTTGAGGGGCCAGCAGCGCCGGAAGTGGCGGTTGAGACAGCCCGGCCATTTGCGGCTGAATTTGAGCAGTTTAAAACTGAGTCTACGGCAGAGATTATGGATATCGCCCGGCTGTCTGGCGCTGAGTATTCGCCTGAGCAGATGGACCAACTTGATGAATTATTCAATCGATTGTATGTCGAGGCATACACGCTGACGCTGACGCCACTACTGGCTGGGTCAAATCGGCTGGGAGATTTTGTTGATAATCCGGCTGACCCGCAATTCCAGCGACTGATTGAAGTGTACGGCCAAGCCGAGCTGAATGCCCAGTTTTTGGCCCATTGCCAGCGTTTTCTGACTAGACTGCGGCCGCAACTTCATCGCCTTGTCCCGTCAGGCGCGGATGGCCAAGCAGGCCCTTGACAGGGTGGGTGAAGGTCACCGACAATGAATATGCCGAGGGAAATACGGCCGGTATCCGGCCCCCAAACCCGACGCTGGAGAGACGGTCGACTGGGGCATAAACCCTGCTCTCTAACTGCACAGCATCCTGTGCAAACCTCTCAATCTCATGAAAGAAACGAGCACGTAAGTGCTCACGTTGCCAGCCGATAGGCTGGTAACAGTGCAAAGTCCCTTAAGGAGGGCATACATATGAATAAAAAACTAGTTGCTCGCCTAGGCGTGGCCGTTTCGACGGCCGCAACCCTTGGTTGGGCGCTGATGACACCGGCTTCCGTCGGTGCCAAAACTGTTTCCATTCAATCACTTGGTGGCGATGGCGGTTGGAGTAACCAAATCACGTTTCGTGGTGGTGATGCCAATGCAGCCGGTGTTATCGGTGAAGAGAATGGCGATTTAGTTATCCGTGAGGGTGACCAAATCAAGCTACAAGGTCAAAAAGTCGCAGTTGACGGTGGCGATCTTCGCATCAACCGCAGCGGCTGGGGCTACACTGGCTCCAAGATCTATGACAATGGTAACTTAACCATTGCCACAGACGATTTCCTACAGATCAACGCTCCAGGTGGCGTAAAGATTAATGGCACACTAGTAAACACCTCCAACCTTTCTGGTTCCGTTGCCATTGGTCCATCAAGCGCACAAACTTTGCAGGCAACTGGTGACGTTGTTGGCTTGGCCATCAAAGCTGGTGGTGCAAGTGCCGACGTGTTCCAGGTTCAAGACCAGGCTGGTACAGCCCAGTTCAAAGTTGCCGCTGCTGGCAACGTAACGATTAATAAGAACTTGGTTGTCAATGGTGACGTTACTCTTGGTGACGCCAGCACAGACACAATCACTTTTGGTGCTACTCCCGTCTTTACTAACGCCACCTTTAGTGGCACGGTTACCACAAATACGATTGCTGGCTCAGCTGTTTCCTCAACGGGCGCAGTGTACAGCAATGTTACGACCGGCGCCGTCACTGTTGGCGCAGGCTTAACAACCGGTACTGTAACTTTGGGTAATTCCACCCAAACCGGCGCAGTTACTATCTATGGTGCCCAGTCGACCGGAGCCAATGCTCTGTTCGGTAATTCTACGTCGTCGAACATTGCTATTGGTGGCTCACTGAGCTCAGGTATGCTGACGCTTGGCGCTTCCACCATGACCGGTGCCACTACTATTCATGGCGGCACAGCCGCAGCAAACGTTATCTTCCCAAGCCAAACCACGGGCTCGATCACCCTGGGTGCCGGCTTGAGTGGTGGTACTGTTACCATCGGTAACGCGAGCAACACCGGTGCAACCGTCTTGAACGGTGGCACAACCGGTGCAAACACCATCTTTGCAGGCGCAACCTCTGGTTCAATTACGCTTGGTGCCGCTTTGACAGCTGGCAACTTGACCATTGGTAACGCCTCGGCCACCACTTCGGTGACGGCTATCAACGGTGGCGTAAGCGGTGCAAATACTATCTATAACGCCGTGACAACTGGTTCAATCGCTGCTGGTGCCGCGCTTACCTCTGGTACGCTCACCCTTGGTGGTGCGAGTCAGACCGGCGCCACAACCATCTATGGTGGTACTGGCACGGGTGCTGTCACTGTAACGCCAGGTACGGCCGGTACTATTATTATCGGTAAAACTGATGGTACAGGTGCAATCACTCTTGGTTCAAGCTCTGCTTCAGAGACAGTCAATATCGGTACAGGTGCAGGTGCTGCAACGATTGCTGTCGCAACTGGTGCTGGTGCCAACATCGTCAACATCAACACCGGTGACACCGCGATCAAAACGACAAACGTTGGTACGGGTGCTATCCGCAATGATGTGACCGTTGGTTCAGTCACTGGTGCTGGTACAACAAAGATCTTGACAGGTACAGGTACCCTGAAGATCGGTGGTCATGTGACCGCCATCCCAGGCACGTCAACCGCTCCAGTCGCCACCCAAAGTGCCGGCACACCGACGTTGACAACCAACTCGCAAGACTTTGCTGGTGCAGTTACCTCTGACACAACCAGCCATACCACAGTCATCCTGACCTTTGGCACAGCCTATGCTGCCGCTCCATCCTGTGTCTTCTCTGCTGGTAACTCAGCCGCGGGCTTACTTGTCTCAGCCGGAAGTGTGTTTGGTGCTCCTTCAACGACGACCTTCACCATCACACATGCTGCGGACACAACCGCTGCACTGTGGGAATATCACTGTATCGCTATCGCCGCTTCCTAATCTAAGCGTTCATTCGATACAGAACAAAACAAACAGGCCCGAAGGCCTGTTTGTTTTTGGTGGCAACAGCGCTGACAGAACAGGCGTCATGTGATAGACTCGGTCATGACTAAGGAGTGAGTAATATGAAGTTCTCGTACGGAGTTTCCAAACGCAGTCTAACAGCAGTCCTGCTGGTTTTGGTGGTAAGCGGTATTGGCGCGAGGGTCTACTGGCGTCTGCACCATCAAGCTCTGATGCCCACACCAGTAACACTTGAGCATGCCAAATACATTAGTTTTGACGGCAACTATGTTTTTTCGATTCCGGAGAAAAGCGTTGTCGATGGCACCTCGCTGCCAGGAAATACCATTATTTATCCCGATAGCCTGTCGACGATTAACGGCCTCAATATTGAGCAGCTATACATAGCCGGAGCCGTCGTGGTTCAACCAATCACGGATCTTAAAGATAACAACAAAAAAACATTCGCTGAATATACCAACGGCACGCTTGCGAGTAGTCTACGTCAAGTGATGAAGAGTGCCACCGATGTTCGCCAGGCCAAACAAGGTAGCATTGAGGCCAATCGTATTTTTGCAATTACGAATGATGGCAAGCGGCTGCGTGTCGTTTATGCAGTAGACTTTACACAACCGATTGCGATTGGCGCCAGCCAAGAGCACGATTTAATGAAGGTTGTTGGATCTACTGTTGAAGATTTTCAGACAAGCTCAATAAAACCCGATATCGATGAGGCGGTTGCAGCAACGAAGCAGGTGATTAGCTTGATACGCGCCCAAGATGTAGCCGCAATCACCAAAATGAGCACGCCGGAGTTTCGCAGTAGTCAAACAAATGAACAACTGCAAACTGAACTGAAAATTCTCCATGATCAGTTTCAGCGCTCTGCAGCTATTGCTGGCGGCACCTACAATGGCACCACTTTTTTGGCTCAATTTATTCTTGCGCCGGAGATGAAAGAGGTACCAGCTGCGCGTGGCATCATTTCACTCCAGAAAACTGGTCAAACATGGAGTGTAGAGGCCATTCAATCTTCGTAGTTCATGTTGAGTAATGCTAATTAACGGAAGGATTGTATGAATAGTCATAAGCAATTAATAGTCGGGCTAGCAGTAGCCATCATTGTGCTGGTGGCGCTTGGATGGCTGGCTTACCGGTATAAATACGCCGGAGGCATTAGCGCTGCTCAAACTGATCATCCAGCTGGCGACTACATGAGTTTTACCGGTAATTATGTTTTTAGCGTGCCAAAATCACTTACCGTCAATGACTCAGTTATTCCGAGCGCACAACTTTTATATACCAATGGCGTGTCGTATCAAGGTGTGAGCATTGATCAACTCTACCAAGAAGGTGTGATTGCTCTGCAACCGCTTTCACCAGTTTCAGGCGATTTTAAACAGAATATAGAAGGCTCAGTGAAGCCAGCTCTGGAGAAGGCGCTGGATGCAACCGTCACGGTAAGTTATCACAAAACCAAAGGGGTGGATGTGGCGGTGCTCCAGGCCAATAAAGACGGACAACCAGTCCGTGTCGAGTATATCTACTTCCTGAAAAATCCAGTCGTCATTGCGGCCAAGGCCGTGAATGACCAATTTACAACCGTGGCCAACTCGCTGCAGTCATCAGACACCTATCACCGAAAGACGGAGGTGGATGCTGCTCGCAATGTAGTGGTGAATATTTTTGAACTGATGAAAAACAAGAAAACGACAGATATTTACGCTTTATCCTCCCAGAAGCTGAAAGAGACAAGCACTGTAGATCAGCTCGCCACAGCTCTTCAGAATTCGACGAAGCTGCTCGCACGCAATATTGATATTCATGGCGGCGTCATTACGGATCAATCCTTTGTTGCACACGCAGTGTTTGTGGATATTGACAACAAAAAATCGCAGCCAATGCCGGGCAGTGTCACCCTTGTGAAAGATCATACTGACTGGAAAATGGATGGCTTCGAGCTCGTGACCGACCAGGCTGCCGATACGGCGAATCAGAAGTAATACCATGGCACAAATGCCATGGGTGGAGTATTGCATACGCAAAAAACCTCGGTAACACCGAGGTTTTTTGCGTATGGAGCTGGTAGTGTGCCTTGCGTCTAAATCCAACTCGGAAACCACATGTGGGCTTTGTACAGCCACTCAGGGATGGGCAGACCCGTCCAGAGCGGCAGCCAAAAAATGGCCACAAGCCCAACTAACACAAGCGCCAGCGTGATAGTGTCACGCCAGGCGGGATCGTCAAGTAATTGATCAAAAAAGGTGGCCAGCAACAGTAGGCTAAAAAAAGCGGGGAAAAAGTAGTGATACAAAAACAGCACGCGATGCACCGGCGACCATGGCAAATAGAAAACTGCCCAAGCACCAACAAGCATCGGCACCAGCGGCCGCTGCCAGTAGCGTCGAACGGTTAATGCTAACAAAACTGCACCACTGGACAACCACCAGACAATAGGGTTGCCGATGGCTAAAATGCCGCTGACGCCGGCGCCCAATCGGCCCAAACTCAGCTGCTCAAAGTAAAACCAGACCGGCCGAATTTCCAGCGGCCAAGTCCAAAAAACCGAGCCGTAGCGGTGGGTAGCGGTCAGTGAAATGTTGTACTGCCAGGCAGTTTGGTGCCACCATTTGAGGTAGGCTAGGTAGTTGCCGCCAGGGAACGATGCTATGTCGGGCAAGCGATAGGCCAGCCAGAAGTTGCCGATATATACAGCCAGCGGCAAGACAATAAAGCACAACGCGGCCAGCAGCCACTGTCGGAGTGGCTTCTTTTTATACACTTCCCCAGACATGGGGATCAGCCACCAGATCCAAAGAATCGGCAGCAAGCCGGCACCAATCCATTTTATTGACAGGGCTAGGCCGGCAAACAAGCCAGTTGCCAACAGCCGCGGCCAGGCTTTTTTGCTGCGTTTGGCAGCAAGTAAACAGATGAGTGATGCCTCGGCAAACAGCAGCATAAAGGTTTCTAAGAGTGACAGGCGACTGTAGACTAGGGTAAAGCCCTGGCAGACAAACAGAAAAAGCGCTAGCAGGCGCGCACGCGGTTGTTTGAACAGCAAATTAGTCAAGATAGGCAGCAGCAATACGGTCAGACAGCCGGCGATAGCCGGCACAATCCGCCAGCCAAAGCTGTGGTCGCCAAACAGGTGGATGCCGATGCTGATGAGCGCTTTACCGAGCGGCGGGTGAATATCGTACTCAACATGTCCGCGCAGCAGACCGGCGGCAAAATTTGCAAAGTAGGTCTCGTCAAAAACAACGTCAGACGGATATGACAGCCACAGCAATCTGCTAAGCAAGCCAAACAAGAGCAGGCCGCCGGCGGCCAAACGGTTGCGTCGGGACAACCCAGGCAGGTACCAGTTAAGCAACCGACGCGTCATGATTGCGTTTGACAGGCTTTAACTCTGGCACCAGCAGGAGTGCCACAAGCAGGGTTGAGATATCAATAATTAGGCAGTACTGGCAAAAAGCGTGCAACACAAACTCTTGAATAATCAGCAGCGCCAGCGCGGCCAGCGCCCCTCCAAGCACGGCTAGGCGCAACCAGGGCAACAACTTCGGCTGTTTTTGGCCGTAAAGCACCAGGACCACCAGTGCTGCAAAACCAACGGCGCCGTAGGTGGCCAGTGGCAGGCCAAACAATGTGCCGTAACGCGATGTTAACACTGCCTCGCAGCCTTTCACTAGACTGCAAACCGGCAAGGCTGATTTGGCGTGGACAATCACTAAATAGATGTCGGCAGTCAGGGCCAGAGTGGCAAACAGCGTGGCCGTGTACCAGCGAGCGGCAGTGCGTTTCGTCACAGCAAATCTATTTGAGAGCAGTGTTGACCAGCTCTTCTAAATTCTGTTGGCTGGTCGGCTGAATCATTTTGCCATTGAGGAATATGCTTGGTGTGCCTGGAAGGCCAAGCGACTCAGATTCCTTTAGGCCAGCGTTGATACGGTTAGCCGTGGTTTGGCTGTCGCGGTCATTTTTGAACTTATCTATATTAAGACCCAGCTCTGCAGCGTACTGTTCAAATGTGGCGGCTGCGGTAGTTGTTTCCGCCCAGAGGTTTTGGCGCGAGAACTCCAGCTGCATCATCTCAAAAAACTTACCTTGCTGGCCGGCCGCTTCGGCGGCCTTGGCAGAGGGTAGGGCGTTTTGGTGCTGCGGCAGTGGGAAATAGCGCACAATGTAGCGCACATCGGTCGGGTGGTCGGCGACAAGCTTGTCAAACCATTGAGCAGTTTGGGCGCAGGATGGGCACTGGAAATCGAGGTATTCGATGACGGTCGCTTTAGCCTCTTTCGGCCCGCGACTCCAATCGGAATCCGAGGCTGGCGGCAGACTGGCGGCCACCGATGGTGATGTTGTTGTGTCGGGGGTGCTTTTGGCTAAAAAGTAGCCGCCAACTAAGGCGACAGTACCAAGCACGAGTAAAATAACGAGCTGTTTCACGGACTCCTTTCAAGTCACACGCAGAGACATACCTCTTTAGTGGCACTGATACTCGCTTCCACCGTAGCATAAGATGCCGCGCTTGAGCAGCTGAGGCTAGACTTCTGCCTAGCCTGGTGTAGCATAATCTGTAGATGGCCACACAACCTCAGCCGCTCGTTTCGGTAATTGTGCCAACCAAAAACTCCGCCGTGACACTCGGCGCTTGTTTGAAATCGCTTCAGGATCAGACGTATTCTGCGGTAGAAATTATCGTCGTCGATAATCATTCAAGCGATGGAACAGCCAAAATTGGTCGTGAGCTAGGAGCCAAAGTATTTATCAAAGGCCCGGAGCGATCATCACAACGTAACTATGGTGCCGAGAAAGCAAAGGGAGACTACTTGTTGTTTATTGATAGCGATATGGAGTTAGCTCCCTCAGTAATCGCTGAATGTGTTGTCAGTGTCCAAGCTGATCCCGTAATTGGCGGAGTGATTATTCCTGAAGAATCGTTCGGTCGAGGCTTTTGGGCGGCCTGCAAGCAGCTGGAAAGATCCTTTTATGTTGGTTCGGATTGGATGGAGGCCGCTCGCTTTTACATCAAAAAAGCGTTTTGGGATGAGGGCGGCTGGGATGTCCAGTTAGTAAGCGGTGAAGATTGGGATTTATCCCAGCGTGTGAGAAAGCATCACACTATTGGCCGGATCACGGCCTTTATTTATCACAATGAAGGGCACATCTCGTTCTGGAAAAGTGTTCGCAAAAAGTACTATTACGCTCAGAAATTTCGAGCGTATAGCAGCAAAAATAAGCAGACCGATTCACTGGCCGCTCAAACGAGCCCACTCAAACGCTATCGATTGTTCTTTAGTCAGCCGAAAAAACTGTTCCGGCACCCGCTGCTTGGCCTCGGTATGCTGGTGCTGAAGACAACTGAATTTGCTTTCGGCGAATTTGGCTATTTGACTACTCCCAAAGTTTCATCCTAAAAAAACACCCCCCGGCCGAAGCCAGGGGGTGTGGTTTAAAGCGGAGCAAAACGAGTTACAGTTTGCGCAAGGTGAAGAGCACGTCCTCGCCTTGCTGGTTCGGGTCCACCGTCGCCTCGTTCGCGGACGAGTTGGAGGTGGACCCGTTGATCATGCCGGTGGCCCAGGTCGAGAACTCTAGGTGGAGTCTCGCCGGTAGGCCGTTTGTGGTGATCATACTGACAACCTGTTGCGGGATGCGCAGCAGGTTGACTGACCCCTGCACCTCGGCGTGCGGAAAGAGCGTCGCCGAGAGGGGCAGGGAAACACTTGCCATGGGCGTTTGACCACCGGTGGACAGGTCGTAGGTGACCCAGCCGCTGCCACTTTTGACGCTGAGCGTCAGGCGGCCGACGGTGAGGCCGGTGTCCATGCTCAATCCGGTGGCGGCTAGCATTGCGCGGAAGGAGGCGGGGATGAGCACCAGGCCGTCATTGCTGACGGTCAGATTGCTATGCTCGCCCCAATCCGGAGTGCTCAGGAAGGCGGTCGCCCCGCAGAACGGGTGCGAACCGCGCCACTCGCCGTTAAACTTGGCGAGATGGCCGGCATCGCCGTTGACGCTGACGTACACGTGGTATGTTGCGTCGGCGTTGCCGTCGAGCTTAAGGCCGCCAGCCCCTTCCAGGTTGACCCCGAACAGCCAGCTCTCATCATTGCCGATAGAGCTGTTCTGCATGTCCGAGGTGATTTCGATCACTGCGGTGTTCCGCGAGATCGATTTTACCCAGCCGCCGTTGCCGATCGGCTGGTCGCTCTTACCGTTCTTCCACCCATAATAGATCTCGCCGCCCTTGTCGGGCGACTTGATCTTCAGGTTGCCGATGTTGAGCAGGATCTTGCCGTTGGTAACGGCAGTGTTGGTGGTGTTGGTAATCGAGATCCGGATGATCTGATCACCGGTGCCGGAACCGGGGGTGGGTACGATTCGTGCATCGATGCGCACGGGGACGCTGCCGTCTCCGATTGCAGCTGCGGTTGTGTCGGTGGTGCTGACGCCAGAGCCCATGAAGGGCCGAGGCACCAGCAGACCGACGGCGGTCTTCAGGATTGAGATGACGTCCGAGATCTTAATGACCCCATCGCCATTCATGTCCGCCGCTTGGAACAACTCCCCGGTGAGGGGAGTAGCGGACAGGCCTACCACGATTTTCAGGGGAAGAGCCACGTCATTGACCGTGACGCTGCCGTCTCCGTTGACGTCGCCAAAGTATTTCGGCGACGCAGCCATGCTCGGGACACTCAGGGCCGTGAAGACGACCAAACAGAGCAGTCCGATGATCCTTTTGATGTGCATGTTTTTCCTCAGTATCAGAAAGAGGGGAAGGAGGTGACTATATGTAAACGGCCTTAAAGGCCGGATTTTGGTGGATTTTTCAAGGCCGGAGCTGTTTTGAAAATCAGCATGGTATTAATTATATAAATTGTCAATGGTCTGATGTAATATTGTGTCGAAAACAGCTATGTTGATAGAAGCGAGCGACGCTTAATATTCACCGATTATTAAATAGTTATGATTTAATCGCGTGAAGTGGCTAACTTGCACGTATAAATATTGGATACCCACATACTCTCATCTAATTGGTTAGGAGCCTTTCATTAATGGAAAAATCACTCCGTGTATTAGTGCTTATCTGGCACCCCTATGGCCAGGAAATTCGAGCGGGTGGTTTTGTGCGCACCCAAGAGACGCTCAATCGATTTAGTGAAAAGACGAGATTGTATGTCATCGAGCCTGAACCGCCACTGATTGAAAAACGATCCGGGATTGTTCGACACTTATTTAACTATCCACGCTCATTCGCTTATCTTGAACGCCATTTTTTTGTTCTAGAACGACTGCTTGAGATTTGGATTACGATGCGACGATTTTGGCTCGAAGGATCAGAGCTACTCAAATCTGGTCGGGTGGATGCTATATATGTGCCTTCAAGCGAATTATACTGGACGGTCTGGCCGGCTTATCGGTTGAGTAAGCGTTACGGTGTGCCACTTATTCTTTGCAATCAGAACGTTGAGTGGCGTAGTCGTTGGTCAACCTTGGTCAAACATCGGTTGTTACGCACACATCGCAACGCTGACCTCGTTATCACCGTGTCCAAACATCTCGAGAGACTCTTGATCGCTCAAAAAGTCAGCTCGAAAAAAATCGCGGTCAACACGAATGGTATAGATCTGGATTTGTATGTGCCAAACCCCGGTGCTTCGTTCCGATACGACGCGTGCTTTATTGGACGCCATGTACCGGAAAAGGGCATTTTTGATCTGCTCCAAATTTGGCAGGCAGTTGGATCGCCACGCAAAGCAAAATTGGTGATGGCGGGACAAGTTGACGAACCAACCCGTAAAGCGCTTGAGCGAGAGATCGCAAAACGTGGGCTGCGAGACTTGGTGACAATCAGAGGAGCCGTTTCCCAATCTGAGAAGATTAAGCTGTATCAGGACAGTCGTTTCTTTCTGTTTCCATCCATTATTGAGGGTTGGGGGCTCGTGCCGCAGGAGGCGATGGCGTGTGGCCGGCCGGTAATTGCCTACCATTTACCAGCCTATAATGAAAATATCGCCGTCACTCATGCCGCTGTCTTAGTCAAAATTGGCGATTGGCGATCAATGTCCCATTTAGTTGCTCAGTGGCTGGATAACCCAGAAGAAGTTGATCGTCGAGCTGTCCTCGGTCGGCCGTTCGTTTCTCAATTTGGTTGGCCGACAATCGCAAAGCGTGAAGAAGAGCTGATTCGGCGAACAGTTAACCAAACCGAAACTTCCCATTGAGTGAGCCGTATTGTATATTGAACAGGATGAATAAGCTTCTTTTGGGCAGTCTCTTTGTTGGTCTAATGGTCACATTGGTTGTTTGGCCTGCTGTCAGTTCAGCAGCCACGTTTGACCCAAACAATCTCGTCTCCGATGCGGATTTTACTAACACCAACACCTTGTCCGAGCAGCAGATTCAGGACTTTTTGGTTTCGCGTGGCTCTGGTCTGGCGACCTTAAGTCCGGACAAACTCGGATCCTCTGATCGTGCCGCTAAGATCATCTATGACGCAGCCCAATCTGCTGGAATAAACCCTATTACATTGCTTGTCATGCTTCAGAAAGAGCAAAGTCTGCTTACTAGTACCAGTCCATCGCAATATGCACTGGATCATGCGGTTGGTTATAATGTGCCGGACACTCTTGACACAACTGACCTCTATAGTTTTGACGCTCAACTCAAAGGGAAAAACGGTTGGATGGGCGCCGCAAAATGGCTGAAAGATAAATACCAAAAGCACTTGGGACCCGGTAGCTATGCCTGTTGCTCCGACAGTTTCACAGTCCAGACCAGAAGTTGGGAGAGTGGGGATAGCACCATCACACCGCTTTCAGTTGCGACGGCGGTACTCTACCGCTACACACCGTACGTTTATAATGGAAACTACAATTTTTGGTATCTCTGGCAACTCTATTTTGCCAACTATTCTTGGCTAACTAACTCAGTTCCCGCGGATAACTCTAACCGCACCATTTACGCTACAGTTATTAACCGACAACCTTACTTGGTCGCCTATGCCGGCAATGGTGGTATGGCCGCCAGGACGCTTGTTCCTGGCACCACAGACTATCCGTTGTCTGTCTGTACTGTAGGCGCGGAGGTTCGGGTGGCTTGGGTGGCAAGTGGCAGCAAAGAGGTTTACATCAGTAATTACCTGAGCCATAATCTTGTCTTTGAGAACACTGTGGATACTGGCGAACAGTCAGACCAAGGTGTAGCACTGGCTTGTATAAGTGATCAGAGTTATATTGCATGGAAAGGCAATGGTAATAATTACTTAAACGCTCGCCAGGTTGGTGGAAAAAAGACAACTTTAACCGATGAGCTGACGCCATTGCCACCAACCCTGACTGCAGTTACTGACGGCTCGCTGGCCATTGGCTGGCGCGGATTCGGCAATAATTATATAAACGTTGCCACTTCTACGGACATATTCGCGACCAAGCAGAAAACCGTGATCGACACTGAGTTGTCTGATACCTATTTCAGTATAGTTGCTCAAGGCTCAACTATTTCGGTTGTTTGGAAGGGTTACCGGAACACCTTTCTTAACATTGGGCAATTTAATGGGGGAAACACGCTGATTAATAAACATACATTTGGCGATGAATCCGATATGACCCCGACCACTGCGGTTATCGGGGGTGACATCGTGATCAGTTATGCCGGTCGCAACAACCGTGCATTAAATCGGTTTAATACAGCTACCAATGATCGCAAGACCGTCTGGGCAGAGAGAGTCGACCAACCGCCAGCCATTGCGACGGATATAGCTCCATGACCCTTGGGAGCATGACCTTGCCTTGGGGAGGGCTAAACCGGACGTTGGCTTGTGAGCGATTTGTCACTCCGCTACACTTAGCACAAGCATGAGTAACGATCATTCACAGCTACAGCCCTATTGGCTACGCGTAAAACAAACGATCGGCCGAGAGTGGCCGTTTTTTCTGATTATCGTCATCGGACTCACTATTCACTATCGGGCGATATTTTCCAGCGGACCCCTTACTGCAGGAGATTGGGACTACTTTCGGGTTGAGACCCTAAAAGAATACTTTCCGCGCTTTGCCGCCTTGCGTACGCAAATTGACTTAGGAGCACTGGATGTCATGTTCCTAGTACGAGCCCCTATCTTTTGGCTGATGGGCGGATTGGCCCATATAGGTATACCTTTCTCGTTTTCGGAACGTGTTTTTTATATTATACCGGCAGCAATCCTGCCAGGGCTGTTTAGTTATCACTTACTGAGACAATGGTTCCAGCGACTGCCTAGTTTTTGGGGAGCGCTAGTAGCTACGGTTTCGCCATACTGGTTAATTCGAAATCAAAGTCAGTTTTCTATTACTATCACAGACAGCGTGCTCATTTGGCTACTGGCTGAGATTACGTATGCGGCTCACCAACCAAAAGTGAATCCTCGTCGTCTCTTGTTCACTGGTGGTTTGGCAGGCGTTTTGGCCTGGCACGAAGTCCGTCTCGTGCCAATAATTGCCGTAGCGATTATGAGTTACTTATTGTTTTTGATTGTGACGCGCCAAATTGGCGGGAAGCTTATTCGGGCACTCTTTCTATACACGGCGGGGTCATTCCTGCTGCTGCAGCTCCCTTGGTTGGTTGTACTCATTAAAAATGGTAGTAGTGGGATCGCAGGTTTGGCTAGTGATAAGGTTTGGATTACGTTTCAAACGCTCTGGCACGCTTTAACAGGCACGAGTCCATTCTGGGGGCCAGCTGGTCCTCAACAGTTTATGACCGGTCCTGTGCCAAAAATATTCTTGCTGCTTCCTTTGATCGTTATCGTTACGTTTTTAGCAGTTTTCCGAAAAGAACCTTCGAAGTCACCATTTTGGTTTTTTTTGCCTCTGTATGTTGTTGGGGTGGCGATTGGCAAACAAGAGGCAAGCCCATTTACAACTTTGTATGGATTTCTCTTTCACCATGTTCCCCTCTTCTGGCTTTTTCGTGAAGGAACAAAATTCTTTGGTCTTATTATTGTTAGTTTGGCTTTCTTTGTTACGTTTGGTTTAGACCGACTGCGGAGCCGTCTTACGTTAACCCGCCAAGCTATTTCGATTGTGTTTATGCTTGGTATAGCGGTTATTGCCTTAATCAGTGTGCGTCCTGCGGTGAATGGTGCGTTGGGCGAGAACTACAACCCGACGTTTCGACCTGAAGAAGTCGATGCATTAACTAGCTATTTGAATACTCCAGTATTTGGTCGTGTCCTTTGGTATCCTATCCACCCTCAGTTTGCTCTCGAGACGTCGCTTCATCCACGAATCGACTGGGTGGCGCTTCCCAAGACATTCCAAAATTATAGCCCACGTTTATTAACCGAAATGGGCGTAACACAGATTGTCGTGCCGCCCGACCCGTACAGTAATATCACCGCCAATTATGGTCAATCTGCGAGCTACGTGAATGACTTACGCAAACTTTCATATCTTCATGAGGAATCTCTGCCGTTTACGACGAGTGCACATGTTTTCACTTTTCAACCAGAGTCTACTTATGCAAGAAGTCTGCCCGTGATTGCTGCTGTCGCGCTTGATAAAACTTTGCCCATTTCAAATACAGTCGGTGTTTTGCCGGTTCCGACGTATGCCGCCGCCAACGCTAGTGGCGCCGTCAGTTTCCCTTGGCGTTTCTGCCAGCTACCGCGCAGTTATCCAGCTCTGGCTACCGATGAAATTAGTAGTCCGCTCAGTCCAACATCATTGTTTTACCCCCTCAAGCGGTGGCGTGAGAACTTCTTGCTAAAAGGTCAGCCCGATGATGGCGCTAAGTTTATTGATCGCATTGTGCTTCTGAGAAAACGCATCGTGGAGTACCAAGCTCTTCATTTACCAGCGTCTTTAGCAGAAGTCAAAAAGGATCAAACAACGTTGATTTCTGAACTGGGAAGTAAGTTTGGTCAAGATCCGGCGCAATTTAATCTTGATTCCCAAACATTACGAAATAGTCTAAGCGCCTGGTCAGCTGATAGTCAGGCAATAAAAAATATCGATCTCAACCTTAATCAACAAGCAGTCTTTCTTATGGCGGTTGTGATGTCTATGCAATGTCAACCTGGTCAAGTTGCCAGCTTCTTGCCTCCTGGTCCAACTACTGACGTTGACTTAGTAGCACCCGATACAGACATAGCCTCCCTCCAAATAGATGGGCAGACAATTGCCACCAATCATCCCGTGAAAATGAGTCAGGACTGGCATTTGGCCACCGGAGCGATTTACCCACGGAGTTTGCTCCCAGATGTGTCTCCAAACGAGATAACGCTGACGCCTAGCCAACCGAGCCATGACATCGTTGTCCACGCCTCACAAGCCAGCCCAGTTCGGGTTCGTTTTGACCAGACCGGTATAGATGGAGTGAGCCTGTGGGTGGATTCATCTAGTGGCGGGACGGTTAATGATAACGGCATGCTGGAGCCAATACAATTTGATCCGACCTATGGGGTGACTAAACAAGATGTCACGGTGGTGCTGCGTCCTGGCAATGACGGCTCTTTTCGCTTCCATTTTGAGCGTCAGCCACGGCAAGATGTGTCTGCAACAATCGCAAACATCCACATAGAAACAATCCCACAGCTCGTAGTAACTGAACAAACCTCTCGTAGCAACCCGGTTCCTCTGGTGGGTTGGCAGGCAGCAGAAGACCGGTTGGATAGCATAACCCTGAGAGCGCCGGCATTGACCGCCGATAGTCAACTACTTGTGATTGCACGAGCTTACGACCGGAGTTGGCAGCTTAGGTTGCCTGATGGCAAATCGTTGGCACCGGTTTCTGTTGATGGCCAAATGCTGGGTTTTGTCTTGCCTGCTGACTCCCTGCGTGCGGGTGATCGCATTAACATTGTTTACACTCCAGGTGAATGGTATTCGGTTGGTTGGTTGGTTGCTGGTGCCGCACTCCTGGCTCTGAGCTATACGGCGACAAGACGTGTCACTTAAATAAAGTTGGATCATTTCCATCGTCGCAATCGGACAATATTTGGTGTGATGTCACAATACAATAAGGCAGCTTTTGTTGCTCAGTTGTGTATTGTTTGAATGTTGTCATTTTACTACATAACTGCTAGTATATCAGTCATAGTTTATGCGCATCCCACGGCAAACAGATTACCGGTTTATTTTACTTTTGGCTCTCGCCCAGGCGAACGGGCGCTCTTTGCCGCTGCGTCAAATTGCCGATGAAACTAGTTTGCCACTGCCGTTTTTGCGCACTATTGCCAGCCAACTAGTCCGGCAAGGGCTGGTTGCTAGCCGCGAGGGTGCCCGGGGCGGTTATCGCTTAGCCAAGCAACCAGAGGCCATTACCTTGGCCGACGTGCTGATGGGTGAGCAGGAGCTCTTGGAAGCCATTCCATGCAAAACCGCTGAACAAAGTTGTGCTCGCCAGGGTAACTGCGCGGCTGAGCCGCGTTGGGACAAATTAGAGTTACGCTTGCGGGCAGTGCTGGCGACGATTTCTCTGGCCGAGGTGGCGGCATGAGTGCAACGGCTGCCAAACGCCGCTTTTCGGTCAAAACGGTTGGCGACATCTTGTATGAGCTGGAGCCAATTTTGGCTCCAGACGTGCAGAAAATCGACCTGTTAGGACTGCAGCGCGGTCGGCTGCAGCTGCGCTTTTTTGGTCCGGGCGCAGACCGTTTTTCGACTGACGCTGAATTGCGCCAGGCCATTGAGCAAGTATTTCAAGACAATGTGCAGGGTATTGCCGCCGTTGATATTACGATGGGCGGCGAAACTGCCGTACCGGTACAAAAAGTCGATAGCATTAGTCGGGAGATGAACCTAGGTGTTATTGCCGCTAATTCACTCCAAGCGGCGGATATTTTGGCTGACTGGGGGCTACACTGCGTTGGTTGTTTAGCCAATGCATATGACACCGTGGAGCAGGGCGCGCGGGTTCATGGCATGTCCGATGCCGAAATTGACCAGATGGTTGATCAAGTAAACAAACAGCTTGCAATTCAAAAAGTATGAAGAGGTAATCAAAAGTATGAATACTGGACTAATAATCAATAAACTGTCAGTAAAGCGCGCTCAAGGCGCGGAGATTTTACATGGTGTGTCGCTTCAGGCGCAGCCAGGCCAGGTCCATGTGTTAATGGGGCCAAACGGTGCCGGCAAATCAACCCTTGGCGGCGCCATTATGGGCAACCCTGACTACGAAGTAACAAGCGGTGAGATGACACTAGACGGCCAGTCGATTACTGCCATGCTGCCCGAGGAGCGGGCGGCTCGCGGCTTGTACCTTGCCTTTCAAACGCCAGTAACTATCCCCGGCGTGTCAGTTAGTGCCTTTTTGCAGGCCACTTTAAATGCCCAGAGAACGGCCCGCGGTGAAGCGCGTATCCTATCAGCTCGCCAATTTCAGGCGCTACTCAGTGAGGCGGCAGGCGAAGTTAGTTTCCCTGCGAAGTTACTGGATCGGTCGGTCAACGACGGTTTTTCTGGTGGGGAAAAGAAACGCTTGGAAATGCTACAGCTTAGGCTGTTCCAGCCCAAGTACGCAGTTTTGGATGAGACCGACTCGGGTCTGGATATTGACGGCATGAAGACGATTGCCGTCGCTATTCGCCAAGCCAAGGATAACGGTGCCGGCGTGTTGTTGATTACGCATTATCACCGGCTGTTGGCGCTGGTGCCGCATGACCAGGTGTCGGTGCTGGTAAACGGCCGGATTGCCGAAGCCGGTGGCCCGGAGCTAGCCGAAAAGATTGAAGCTGATGGTTACAAATGGCTTAAGCCGACCGCTTCACCAAAGGTAACGGATGCTTAAAGAACAGACCGTATTCGACCACACTAAGAGTAAGTTTAAGCCGACTACGCATCGGCCGGTTATGAGTGTGCCAAAAGGTATTTCCCGTCACGTAGTCGAGCTGATTTCAGCCGAAAAGCATGAGCCGAAGTGGATGTTGAAGAAGCGCCTGCGAGCACTTGAGATTTTTGAATCAAAACCGATGCCAACTTGGGGGCCTGATCTGTCCGGCCTCGACTTTAATGACATCACTTTCTATATTGACCCATCTGAGCAGCGTTTCCAGAGTTGGGATGATGTGCCGGATGACATTAAACGCGTCTACGACCGCATTGGTGTGCCGGAAGCTGAGAAGAAGTTTTTGGCCGGCGTGGTTGCCCAGTATGAATCGGAAGGTCTTTATAACCATCTGAAGGCGGAGTGGTCAAAGCTTGGCGTCATTTTTTGCTCGATGGATGAAGCCGTCCAGAAATACCCCGACCTCGTCAAAGAGCATTTCATGACGCGCTGTGTACCGGCCGGCGACAATAAATTTTCCGCTTTGCACGGCGCTGTCTGGTCGGGCGGTGCTTTCTTGTATGTGCCGAGGGGTGTGGATCTCAAGGAGCCGGTCCAAACCTACTTCTTCATGAATGCCGAAACCTACGGTCAATTCGAGCACACCTTAATTATCGTCGAGGAGGGCGCCTCGGCCCATTACATTGAAGGGTGCACGGCGCCCCATTACGGCCGCCACTCGCTGCACTCAGCCGTCGTTGAGATCTTCGTCAAAAAAGGGGCCAAGGTCCGCTACACGACCATCCAAAACTGGTCGACCGACGTTTATAATTTAAATACCAAGCGGGCGCTCGTAGGCGAAGACGGCCAAATGGAGTGGGTTGGGGGCTCACTTGGCTCAGGCGTGACCATGCTCTACCCCTGCTCGATGCTCATGGGCCGCGGCGCCAAAGCGGACCACTTAAACATCGCCATTGCCGGCCCGGGTCAACACAAAGACACCGGGGCCAAGGTGGTGCACGGCGCGCCGGACACCAGCTCAACGGTGCTGTCAAAATCAATCTCCATCGGCGGTGGTGTCTCCAGCTATCGCGGTCTGACGCGCGTTGTCAAAGGGGCCAAAAATGCTAAAGCCAAAATCCAGTGCGACGCCCTGCTGATGGACAACAAGTCGCAAGCCAACACCTGGCCACACCTCTATATCTATGAGCCGGAGGTGACGGTTGGCCATGAAGCGGCGACCAGCCGTATTGAAGAGGAGCAACTGTTTTACCTGCAGTCACGTGGCCTGTCAGCCGAGGCGGCCGTCGCCATGATTGTCAATGGCTTCTTGGAGCCGATTGTACGCGAATTACCGCTAGAGTACGCCGTGGAGCTGAACCGTTTAATCGCCATGGAAATGGAAGGCTCAGTTGGATAGCACTATGACGACGATTTTGCCAACAATCTCTGGCAAACCATTGGTGGTAACCGAGCCCGGTCAACACCAAATTATTGTGTTGGCTCAGCCTGAAGCCACGGTTGAGCAGCTAATTGTGCTGGCTCAGCCGGGGGTAGCCGTCGATGTGTTGGTATTTGGTGCTGTCAGCGGTGACGCCAAGTCGTATGCCCAAACCAGAGTCATTCACCAAGCGCCTGAGACGACCAGCCAGACGTTGGTCAAAGGTGTCGTGAAAGAGCACGGTCAACTCAATGTTTCGGGGGCGATTACCTTGCAATCGGGTGCCAAGCAAGCCAAAGGTCGTTTTCAGGCTGATATTTTGCTGGTTGGCCCCGATGCTAGCGCCGAGAGCTTTCCGATTTTAGAGGTAGCTGAAAATGACGTTCAGGCTGCCCATGGGGCCGCCATCGGACGCGTCAACGCTGAACAACTGTTTTATCTGCAATCGCGCGGCTTATCGGCCGCTGAAGCGGAAGCGGTCATTGTCGCCGGCTTCTTTGAGCCTATGTTAGCTAATGTAATTGATACTGAAGTAAAAAAACAAATTATAGAATACATCAAGTAATCATACTTCGTAATCATGTTCAAAAATCACTTCCCAATTCTCAATCACCAATCTGATTTGGTCTATTTAGATAGCGCAGCCACAGCACTCAAGCCGAAGCCGGTGATTGAAGCCACGGTCAATTACCTGCAAGAGTATTCGGCTAATATTCACCGCGGCCTCTATCCGTTAGCCGAGCGGGCAACCGCAGCCTACGAAGGTGCTCGCCTGACGGTTGCTTATTTCCTGCAGGTTGCTCCAGAGGAAATTATTTTTACCAAAAATGCCACCGAAGGCATCAATCTCGTGGCGGAATCATTTTTGCGACCCCGCTTAAAGAGCGGCCAGAAGATTGTTGTCTCAGCGGCCGAGCACCATAGCAATTTGCTGCCCTGGTGGCGCTTGGCACAAGAAACAGATGCGGAGTTGATTACTGTTCCACTCACGGTGGATGGCCGTCTTAACCTGTCGGCGATGGCAGAGTTCGTCGCCGATGGCAGCGTGGCAATGCTTAGCCTAACATTAGCCTCAAATGTCACCGGTGAGTTGGTGCTGGTCAGCGAGCTGCTGCAGGCGGCCAAGGCAGCCGGCGTGCCGACACTCCTGGACGCGGCTCAAGCGGCAGCGCACGTTCCTCTGGATATGGCGCAGTTGCCAGCTGATTTCTTAGTTTTCTCTGGCCATAAAGTATATGGCCCAACCGGTATAGGTGTATTGTTCGGCCGACGCGAACACCTGTCCGCAATGCCACCTTGGCAGCTCGGCGGCGACATGGTCACGACCGTTCACATCAAAAGCGGCCAGCTGCAACCGGTTTGGTCTGACCTGCCCGGTAAGTTTGAAGCTGGTACACCACCGATTGCTGAGGCTATCGGTCTGGCGGCGGCGCTGACCTGGATGAAAGAGATTGGCACCGTCGTTCTGGCCCGTCATGACGCAGAGCTAACCGAGCATGGGTTGAATGTATTTAGCGGCCTGCCCGGTTTTCAACTGCTTGGCCCGACCAATCCTGTCGATCGCCTGCCCATATTTAGCCTGGTTCATGAGCGCATCCACAGCCATGATCTCGCCAGCTTCTTGGCTGAGCAGGGGATTGCTGTCCGCGCTGGCCAACACTGTGCCGCCCCACTGCTGCAGCAGTTCGGTGCGAGCAGCGCCATTCGCATCTCCTGCGGCGTCTATACCGACAAAATTGACTTAGACGCCGCCGCCAAAGCTCTAACCGCGGCTAGCCAGCTGCTTGACCCGCATGTCTGACCTCTATCGAATGCAACTGCTCGAACATTACCGTCACCCTAACCACTGGGGCATCTTAGCTGCCCCGGATTTGCGGGCTGAATTAGATAACCCAACCTGCGGTGACCGCCTCGCTGTTGGTATTCGGTTGGCGGCCGACGGCCAGACGATCACTGACGTTGCCTTCACTGGTGAGGGTTGTGCCTTAGCTATTGCCGGCGCCTCTATGCTCGGCGACCTGATTATCGGTCAGAAACTGTCCGTGGCAGCCGCGCTGCCCAAGGAAAAGCTGTTAGTCGAAATGGGCATTGACCCCGGCCCGACGCGCCTCAAATGCGCCATCCTGGCTCTAGCGGTCACTAAACAAGCCATGTTATTAACGGAATAGAAACAGACGAATTGTGGGCCACTGGGTCCAGATGAGGCCGATCAAGACAACATTCGCCAGCGGGAAAACGATTAGATTCTCAAACCATTTACCGGTGATGATGCGGAGGCTTTCGAATGGCTCCGGCGGCAGTCCGATCATGGTTTGATAGGGGAAAAACAATGGTACGCCCTCGACGGTGACCATATCGGCTACCAAATGGCTGAGGTAGGCGGCCGTGAAGGCGATTAAAACGACACTCATGTGGAGGCCCCAGTAACTTGGTAGATACATCAGCAATAGTCGGGCCAAGGCCACAAATATGGCGGTGCCGAGCAGCGAGTGCGATAGGTTGCGGTGCTTAATAAACGGGTCAACCATGTGGCTGGCCACATGGCCCAGCGGCAAACTATCCCAAATGTCGCCGGTTGTGGTATCAAAATCGGGCATGAGGGCGCCAAGGTGAGCCGCTACCATTGCGGTGGCAAAGGTGGCTGGCTGATAGCTTGGTTCAGCCGTGAACAATATCGCCGCCAACCCGCAGCTGAGGCCAATAATTTGGTGTGATTTGCCGGTCATAGAGTCAGTATAGCGCACAACCATTGAGCGGGGCGGACTATTGGTTTAGACTAGGGTCGACGAAACAGCGAAAGGACCACCATGGATTGCGGCTGCAAAAATTACAGAGCTCCCATGCAAAGCGAAGCTTTACATGGGTTCGTCAGCTGCGGAGCGTAAGTGAGCGCGGACGGCGAAGCTAGTCACAAGCGACGGCTTCAGGTTGAGGTCAACCGCGATCTTTGTATTGGCGCGGCGACCTGCGTCGTGTTGGCGCCGACTGTTTTTGAGTTAGACACTGAAGGCAAGGCCATTGTGTTGGACGTCAGTTCGGCCACCGAACAGGAAATCATGGAGGCCGCCGAGAGCTGTCCAACCGGCGCGATTGTGATTAAAGATGAGCAGGGCAAGCAACTCTGGCCAAAGACGTAAATCGGCATGGTTTAACCAAAGCGCCGTTAGGCGCTTTTGACTTCTCAAACGCCGCAAAGCACTGAAAAAACCGCTGGTTTGCCAGATTGCGGGCCGAGCCGAGCTTCGCTAGGGTAAGGACATGACAGAGACGATCTATGTCGGGGCAGACCACGCTGGCTTTGCGGAAAAGGAGCGCGCAAAGCACCTTCTCTCGGCTGACTACGAGGTGGTTGATGTCGGCGCCGAGCGTGAAGTGGCGGATGATGACTATCCGCTGTACGCTCGGCGCGTGGCGGCCGCTGTGGCGGCCGGCTCTGGCCGTGGCTTGCTCTTTTGCGGCAGCGGCGTCGGCGTTAGTATTGCAGCCAATCGCCTGCCCGGCGTGCGGGCAGCTTTGTGCTGGTCGACAGAAGTGGCAGCCTCAAGCCGCGATGAAGACGACAGCAATGTGCTCTGCCTCGGCACACGCTACACTGACATCAGCACCGTCTCCGACATTATTACCACTTGGCTGAATACGCCATTTTCGGGTGAGGCGCGCCACCGGCGCCGCATCGCCGAAATAGACGCCGGTTAAATATGGAAATAATACCGGCTATTTTAGCGGCTGACCGGGCAAACTTCGGCCAGCAGTGGTCACGTGTTGTTGATTTGGCGCCAGTTGTCCAAATTGACTTTACTGATGGTAGCTTAACAGACAACCAAACGATGACGCCGGCCGATATTTCCGTCCCGCCGGCTGGTGTGCGGCTGCAAGCTCACTTGATGGTTAAAGAGCCTCTGCAATATCTGCCGGCCGAGAAGCCGTATAGTAACCGGTTCACCGACGCCGTTATTGTTGAAGCCGCCGCGCTGCCCGATTTTACTGCGCCGACTATTCATCACTTCTTAGCTTGGGGTCAGTTGTTGTCAGCCCGCGTCGGCCTGTCGCTGCCGCTTGGTTTTGATCTGGACAGTATCGCTGAAGACGTTTTATCGAAGTTCCAGTTGGTCCAAGTTATGGCCGTACCGGAAGGTAAGCAAGGCCAGCCGTTTGACCGGCGGGCGCTTGAGCTGTGCCGGACACTGCGGGCAGCTCTACCGTATATTTCAATCCAAATTGACGGCGGGGTAAATGAGCAGACGATTGCTCAGTGCGCTGCGGTCGGGGCAACGGGGGTGGCTGTCGGCCATGTCTTAACTGAGGCGGCCGATCCAGTCGAAATGTTCCGGCGCATGCAGGTTGCTGCTACTATGAGGGTGTGAGGGGAGAAAGGTAGTTATGGCACCAACTTCAGCTGAAGCTCAAACGCTGCGCCGCCGAGCCAATGATTTTCGAGAGCGAGCCGACCGGGCCGGCGAGCAATATTTAGAGCTGAAAGACCAAGCCGCTGCAGCGGAGCAAGCGGCAGAAAAGGCCGAGACGGGGCTGGAGAGACAAGAGCTGCGGGGGCAAGAGCGCGAATTGGCAGAGCGCAAACGGTCGTCTGGCTCGTAACGGAGTAAAGGAGCGGGCAATGGCAATACGCGTGGCAATTAACGGCTTTGGCCGCATTGGTCGGCAGGCTTTTAAGTTGGCCATCCGCCGGCCGGAGCTCGGCTTGGAAGTGGTCGGCATTAATGACTTAACTGACGCTGCCACCTTGGCCTACCTACTCAAGCACGACACCGTTTACGGTTTAGCTACAGAGGACATCACCGCCGATGGCGAGTCTATTGTTGTCGCCGGCCAACGCTACCCGGTCTCGGCTATCAAAGAGCCGGCTGAGCTGCCTTGGCGGTCGCTGGACGTTGATGTGGTCATTGAATCAACCGGCTTGTTTGTTGACCGGGCCGGGGCGGAGAAACATCTAGCGGCCGGTGCTAAACGAGTCGTTATCTCAGCGCCGTCCAAAGGCGAAAACCCAGCGCCGACGGTGGTGCTGGGCGTTAACCCGGATGACGTCGGCAAGGACGCGATCATTAACAACGCCTCCTGCACGACCAACTGTATTGCGCCGACCATTGCTGTCTTGCAAGCCGCTTTCGGTATTAAAAAAGCCATGATGACGACCGTGCATGCCTACACACAGGATCAAATGCTGCAAGACGGACCACACAAAGATCTGCGTCGGGCCCGGGCAGCGGCCGAAAACATTGTACCAACCACGACCGGTGCCGCCATTGCCACGACCGAGGCCATTCCGGCCCTCCGGGGCATTTTTGATGGCATGTCAATCAGGGTACCGGTGCCCTGCGGCTCGATCTCCGACATCACGGCGCTTCTGGAGCATGATGTCACCGTAGCTGAGGTCAACGAAGCCTTTGCCAAGGCTGCCAGCCAACCGCGGTTCCACCAAATTTTAACCACAACCACTGAGCCGCTCGTCTCCTCTGACATTGTCGGCAGCGCTTACTCAGCCATCGTAGACCTCAGTTTAACGCAAGTGGTCGACGGCGACATGGTCAAGGTGTTTGCCTGGTATGATAACGAATTTGGCTACTCAAGCCGCCTGATTGAGCAGGTTGCGGCAGTTGGCCGGACGATTACGGTGCAACCAACATGACCCAACCGGCCGGGCTAAGTACCACTGAAATAACCGAGAAGGCGCGGAAAATTCGCATCTCGATTATTAAGATGTTGCTTGCCGCCGGCAGTGGCCACGTCGGCGGGTCATTGGGTGTCGCCGATATTTTGGCCACACTCTACTTTGGCCAACACTTTCAGCATGATCCGGCAAAGCCGCATGCCGCAGGGCGCGATCGCTTTATCTTATCCAATGGCCACATCTGCCCGGCGCTCTACGCCACCTTGGCGGAAGCCGGCTACTTTCCAAAAGCCGAGCTACTGACGCTGCGCAAACTGCACTCCCGTCTACAAGGCCATCCGGTGCATCGGTACAGCGGCCACCATGGTCAACATGACTTGCCGGGCCTTGAGGCGACAACTGGCTCGCTTGGCCAGGGTATTGAAGTGGCGGCAGGTATGGCGCTAGGCTTTAAACTCTCTGGTCGGGGAAGTCGCGTTATTTGTATGACTGGGGATGGCGAACATCAGGAAGGCTCCGTTTGGGAGGTCTTGATGTTTGCCGCCCACAAAAAATTAGACAACTTAACCGTCATTGTTGACCGCAATACGCTGCAAATTGATGGCAGCACAGAGCAGGTTATGCACTTGGAGCCACTATCAGAGAAGTACCAGGCCTTTGGCTGGCAGGTGATTGACGTTGATGGGCATAACCCCGCCCAAATTGACGCCGCCTTGGGTGAAGCTGCCTCAACGCATTTAAAGCCAACCGTCTTAATTGCTCACACGACCATGGGTAAAGGCGTGCCGATGTTTGAGAACGACTTCCACTACCATGGCGTGGCCCCCAAGCCGGCTGAAGCGGCCCAAGCCTTGACGATTTTAGGGGTATTCTGATGCCTGGTCGAACACTGAACTTGCATCGGCCAAAACTTGAGGCCACCCGTGACGGTTATGGGCAGGCACTTTTAGAACTTGGCAAAACCAATCAAGACGTCGTGGTGCTCTGCGGCGATTTAACCGAGTCCACCCGCACGCAGGCCTTTGCTAAAGCCTACCCGGAGCGTTTTATTGAGGTCGGCGTGGCCGAACAGAACTTGGTCGGTTTGGCTGCCGGTTTGGCTGCAGTCGGCAAATTGCCATTTGTGGCCACCTACGCCGCTTTTGTGCCTGGTCGAGCCTTTGACCAAATACGGGTCCAGCTTGCATACGCCCAGGCCAACGTCAAACTGTCGGGTGCCCACGCTGGTTTATCGGTTGGTCCAGACGGCGCCACTCATCAAATGCTTGAAGACTTGGCACTGATGCGGGCGCTGCCGAATATGACCGTACTGGCGCCCACCGATGCCGAGGAGACTAGAAAGGCCACCTTGGCCGCCGCCGCCTGGCCTGGTCCGGTTTACCTGCGCTTCGGCCGCCAAGAGGTGCCGACCTATACGACGCCGGAGACGCCCTTCCAAATTGGCCAAGCCCACATTTTTCGCCGTGGTGACGACGTATCCATCATTGCAGCTGGTATTCTCACCTATGAAGCGCTACAGGCGACGGACGTATTGGCTAAGCATGGCTTGTCGGCCGAGGTTATTCATAGCCCCAGCGTCAAGCCGCTTGATGAAGCGACCATTCTGCACTCTGCAGTCAAAACCAACCATGTACTCACCCTTGAAGAGGCACAGATCGCGGGTGGCTTAGGTGGCGCCGTGGCTGAGCTGCTGTCTGAGCGCCAGCCGACCAAACTGCGCCGCCTCGGTGTTCAGAACACTTTTGGGCAGTCTGGTAATCCGGACGAGCTGCTAAAGCACTACGGTTTAGACAGCACCGCGATAGTCCGGGCAGCCCGGCAGTTGGTTGGTCGGTAAGCATGCTGGTGACACTCAAGCCGGTGCTGGCCGCCGCTGAAGCCGGCAGCTTTGCCGTTGGTGCGTTCAATACCTCGAACATGTTGTTTACGCAGGCGATTATTGAAGCAGCCAACGAACTCAAAGCGCCGGTCATTGTCCAAACAAGCGAGGGCGCCCTCGATTTTGCCGGCTCACTCGACTTACTAGCCCAAATGGTCGGTGTTTGTGCTGAGGCCACGACAGTGCCAATAGTCTTTCACCTCGACCACGGCAAACACCCCAAGTTGGTGCACGAGGTCATGCGTCACGGCTACACCTCGGTTATGTTTGACGGCTCAATGCGCTCACTGCATGACAACACGGAAGAAACGAAAGTGCTGGCCAAACTGGCTCACGCTCAGGGGTTGTCCATAGAGGGTGAGATTGGCCACGTCGGCGGCCGCGAAGACAACGTTCATGCTAAAGTGCTGCTTACCGACCCAGAGCAAGCCGCCCACTTTGTAGCGGCCACCAATATTGACGCTCTGGCTGTCGCTTTTGGCAACGCCCACGGCAAGCCGACCGCCCGCGAGGAGTTGCATTTTGACGTGCTTAATCGCGTCCGCGAGCTGGTTAAAATTCCGCTAGTTTTTCATGGCGCCAGCTCAACGCCGGAGGCCGATGTTAAACGTGCTATCAAGGCGGGCGTGCGCAAAATTAACATTGATACTGACTTACGTATTGCCGCCACAACCGCTATCCGCACGTATCTCAAAAAACACCCCGACAGTGACGACCCGCGTGAATACTTTAGCGCCGCTCGTGACGCCGTCACCGACGTCGTTAAGCACAAAATCCGCCTGTTCGGTTCGGCCGGCATGGCGAAGCACGTTAAAACGTAATCCTTGCCTATCTCTGGCATTGCCGTATAACAAACGAGAGGCCTCGGTCTTTTTCATATATACCCCGCTTTGTAGGCCGCCTCGGCAGCCGACCTGAACAATTCGGAGGAAAACCAGTGAATAACGATTGTCGTGCTTTCTTTGATCAACTCCCCAGTAATGGCATCATTCGATTCGGACATTTCGAACTAAAATCAGGGTTGCACTCACCCATCTATCTCGATTTTCGTCGGCTGCGCTCTCTCCCTAATCTTCTACGGCTAGGAGCGGAGGTTATCTCTGGCCTCGCCTGGGATACATTCGGAGGGAGTGATCTCTCTGCCGATATCCCAACCGCGATTACCCCGATTGTGTCGGCGATGACAGTGCTCTTCGATAAACCCATGATCTCGCCCCACCCGCCGAAAGCGCATGGCACCCGCGCATCGGTTGACGGTATTTACCAGTCGGGTCAAACGGTTGTGCTTTACGACGACCTGGTGTCCGACGCTGGCTCCAAGCTGACGCATGTCAATATCCTGCGAGAAGCGGGCTTGAAGGTGCTCGGCGTGGCGGTTTTTGTTGATCGTGGGCAAGGTGGCCCAGAGCGACTAGCGGCGGCTGGGATTCCATTCTGTGCACTGGCCACTCTCCCCGCGTTGTTAGAAACCTATTTCTGCGATGGCGTTATCAACGAGCAGCAATATGTCCAGGCTGTGGATCATCTTCATGATCCTCTCAGCTACTCGGATAACCGATCAATCAATCAGTCACAAAGCACATAACTCCCTACCCGGCCCCGCAGGCCGGGATTTTTTTAGCCTGGCCTCACCTCTCTGGTATACTGAACAGAAATAAGGAGGGCTGTGCTCGATATTCTCTGTGTTGGTGATACTTCTGAAGATGTTTTTTTGGTGCTCGCCGAAGATGACGCCGCACTGCTGTGCGACGTTGATAAACAAAATTGCCGATTGTCACTCAGTTTTTCGGACAAAATCCCAATCAAAACGGTCGTGGCATTGCCCGGCGGCAACTCGGCCAATTTGGCGGTTGGCCTGTCCAGGTTAGGTTTCAAAAGCGCACTGTTGACCCAACTCGGCGACGATAGTCGCGGCGACACTCTGCTACAGGCGCTGCATAAAGACAAAGTGAAATTAGATTATGTTCGCCGCGACACCAGAACGGCCAGTAATTTCTCAACCGTTATTGTGTATCAAACCGAACGTACCATTTTAATTCACCACGAGACGCGCCAGTATGTTTGGCCGCGCGCTGTTAAGCCGGCACACTGGGTATACTTCTCGTCGCTTGGTGAGGGCGGCGAGGTGCTTGTTCCGCCGATGCTTGGCTATCTGACAAAAAACAAAAGCCGCTTGGCGTTTAATCCGGGCACGTATCAGCTGCGCTGGCCGCTTACATTGCTGCGTCAGGTTTTAGCCAGTACCAGCGCTCTGTTTATTAACGTTGAAGAGGCGGAGTTAATTGTGGCGCGCACCAATCGGGCCAAACCGGGCCGAATGAGCCGGCAAATCAAAATAGACCTCATGTTGGCGCAGCTCAAGGGTCTAGGGCCTGAGATGGTGGTGATTACCGACGGCCAGCTCGGCGTCTCAGCTATCACACCTGACGGCATTATCCGCACACCCATAACTAACCGCGCCAAACGGGTAGAGGCGACCGGTGCCGGGGATGCCATGGCGGTTGGCTTTGTCGCCGCCTTAATGACCAAGCAAAGTATCGAGACCGCGCTACACTGGGGTTTAATTGAATCAAGCTCAGTCGTTCAATTTATTGGTCCGCAGGCTGGTCTTCTGACCGAAAAAGTCCTACTCTCAACCGAAAAGGCCCACCTGGCTGCCGGCTGCCACCACTTTAATACCGCGCCGGCTAGTACGCTCCCGCCCCGTCGCTCCGTCAAGACCAAACGTCTTTCTCGTACTGTCCGTAAAAAAACTGCCTGAGAATATATCTCAAGCGTACCAATTAGCAGAGCTGATCCATTGTTCAAGCAGCTCTTAAGGAGGACCGTGGCCAAACCGCGCGTCGTCGTCACTCGACCAGTGCCGGGCAAAGCACTGGAGCGGCTGAGAAAACAGGCCGAGGTTGTTGTTTGGTCACGGCAGCGCAAAATCACGCAGGAGGAGCTAGCCAAATTCGTGCGCAGTGCCACGGCTATTATCCCGATGCTGACGGAAAAAATTGATCATACAATTATTGACGCCGCCGGCCCTGAGCTCAAAATTGTCGCCAATTATGCGGTCGGTTTTGATAATTTAGATCTTAAAACTCTCGGTGAGCACAACATTTATGCCACCAACACCCCCGGTGTGCTGACTGAGGCGGTGGCCGAGCACACCATGGCGCTCCTGTTGGCTGCAGCCCGGCGTATTCCTGAAGGTGACCGTTTTGTTCGGGCTGGCAAGTACCAACATTGGGAGCCTAGTTTGCTATTGGGCGGCCAGCTCTATGGCAAGAAAATTGGTATCGTCGGCCTGGGCCGCATTGGCATGTACGTGGCCCAAATGGCCTATTCCGGTTTTCACATGCAGGTGCTGTACCATGACGTCGCCAGAAATCTACAGTTTGAGGAGATGTTTGAGGCCAAACACGTCCGTTTTGAAACCTTGCTCAAGGACAGCGACTTTATTACCGTTCACGTGCCGTTATTGCCGTCTACGTTGCATCTGTTTGGTTCTCGGCAGTTTAAGCAAATGAAGCGAACAGCGGTGTTAGTAAACACCTCGCGCGGGCCAGTGGTTGATGAAAAAGCCTTGGTTGCGGCCATCAAAGGCGGCCAAATTGCTGCCGCCGGCTTGGACGTTTTTGAGTGTGAACCTAAGTTAACAGCCGGCCTGACCAAGCTGGAGCGTGTGGTACTGACGCCGCACATTGCCTCTGCCACTGAAGATGCTCGTGAGCAGATGGCCGAATTAGCCGTCAGTAATGTGCTTGCTGTACTCGAAGGCAAAAAGCCCAAGAATTTGATCACCGAAGCTAACGAACAATAGTATACGACACTTCGAACCAGTCGTCAGTCCCGCTTTCCGGCGCCTGTCAACTGACAGGAAGAAGGCAACTCCGCTAGATGAAGTGCAGTAGCGTTTCCAGTCAGAGTTTGATGCGCTAAAGTGAAGGGGAATGTTAGATAATCAGGACGGGCTAAACTGGCGCGGTGCAACCCTTGGTCAATCTCATGATGGCCAGCTTTGGCGCCTACTAGGACTACTACTACTCGCGGCGGTTGTTGTTTCGGCCGGGGTTTTGTTGCTGCATTCGCGGCAAGCTCAGGCTGATCAAGGTGGTGATAGCGATGCTCTGCAGCAGATGGCGCTGTTGTCAGATAGGCAGAAAAAGCAGGGCACGGCTTTCTCTACCAACACAACTTCGGCTGAGATCAAAGCCGACTCCTCTTATTTATTTACTATCCCCAGTGCCGCTGAAAATAACGCGCTCAAACTATCAGCGTCAACCGCTTTTATTGGTGACCTAAACAGCGGCCACGCTGTCTACGCCAAAAATCCGCACGAGGTGCGGTTTCCGGCTTCAACGACAAAAATTGTCACGGCCATTTTGGCCGAGCGCACGCTTGACCTGCGCGCTTCAACTAAAGTATCAGACTGGGCGGCGTCAGTCGAACCGAACCGAATGGGTTTGCACGCCGGCGATATTGTACCGTTGACGGATATACTTACCGGCATGCTGATCAACTCCGGCAATGACGCCGCCCGCACGGTCGCTGACGCCTATCCACAGGGCGCCGACGCTTTTTACGTGCAGATGAACACCTTTGCTGAAGCGCTCGGCCTGAAAGAGTCGCACTTTGCCAACTCCAGTGGTTTAGACGACCCGAACCATGTTTCATCCCCGTATGACATGGCCGTGTTTATGCGTTACTTGGTCAAAAATAATCCCGAACTGATGCCGATCATGCACACGATTGAAACGACCATACCGGCCACAGCAACGCATCCCACCTATTACTTAAAAACACTCTCCTCGGTCTTGTCGAACACGCCGGCCATCGAGGCGGTCAAAACTGGCTACACGCCGACCGCCGGCCACAGTTGGGTGGCGGTGCTGAAGCAGGGTGACCGCCACATTGTCATTGCTTTCATGAACTCTTGGGATTCAACCGGAGACGCCCAAAAATTGATGCAGTACGGTCTCGCGGCCACGGTACCGTAACATGCCAGAAGGAGGGCCGCTACAACCCGTATCGTCATCGCTAATTCGTCCGAGCCGCCGGCAGGTTCTGGCGGAGCTGCTGGACGGCAGTTACTCTAGCCACGGTGTGTTGAGCGGTTTTGTACTGCTGCTCATTATGCTTGGGCTGCTGATAACCATCAGTCGCAGCAACCAGGTGGCTTTAGCCGACGCGCCGGCCACGGAGCCGGTCTATGCCCAAGTCGTTCGGCCACAAGGCGGTATTTTGCCTAGCGTGGCGGCCCGCATCCGGGCAGCCGCGGCCAAACCAGCCGCCGTACCACATCCGGTTCACTTGCTCGACGGTAAGATCGTCGGCGGCTGGTTGATCAATGGCACCGAGCAAGACAACGGTTACTTGACTGGTCGTTTTTACCCGATTAATACGCTGTCACCGTTTTGGTACGAGATGGCCGCCGATGGCATTAGCATCAGCCAAAAAGGCAGCGCCGGACCAATTCAGCAAGTCACCAGCCTAGCGCAGTCCAGCCACATTCAACTGCTGCCGGCTGTTTCCGGTGACCCAAACATTATTTCAGTCACCCTGCACGACGCTGGTAAACGTAGTCAGCACATTCAGGCGCTGATGGCGCTGGTAGACAGCCAGCACTTTGATGGAATCGATATTGATTATGAACAGTTGCAGTCAGACGATGCGCCCTACTACAACGCCTTCATTACCGCTTTGGCCGATGCGCTACACAAAGATCACAAACTACTGTCAGTGGCGCTGGAGGCCAGGATTGGCAACACTGTGGCGCTCGATTGGCCAACCATTGGCCAGGCCGTCGACCGGGCTGAGGTGATGGTTTACGACTATCATTCAAAGAATACCGGCCACCCTGGACCAATCGGGCCGGTCGGTTGGCTAAACGATGTCGTCGCCTACGCCAAAAAAACGCTCGGGGCTAAAAAGACAGTGCTGGCCGTTGGCACCTACGGCTATGATTGGGTGCCTTCGGCTGATGGTGGGAACTACCAAGGCTCTGGCCTAACCTTCGCTGACGTGCAAGCGTTGCTTGCGGAGCAAAAGGCTACCGTCAAGCGTGCAAGCGGCGCTGACGATCGCGGGTTTGATGTTGGCACCGTGCCGAACTTTACCTACCCCGACGCCTCGGGAGTTACCCACAGCGTCTGGTTTGAAGACGTTGATTCAATCTTGCAAAAAGTGCCGGCTACCAAAGACTTGGCAGGTATCTATTTTTGGCGGCTGGCTTCAGAAGATCAGTCGGTGTGGTCAAAGTTAAAGGAGTTGTAATGGCAAAACAGTCAGTTACCCGGAGCACAACAGTACCCTACTGGATCATTGGCAGCACGATAGCCGCCGCAGCCGCCGGAGCGGCGCTGACGGCGCCGACAATCAATGGTTGGTATGCTGGTGTACCGAAGCCGTCGTTTACACCGCCAGGCAGCTTGTTCGGCCCGGTTTGGACAGTGCTCTATATACTGATGGCGCTGTCGGCGATCTTGATTTGGAAGAAGGCCAAGCCAGCAAAACTTGCGCAGGCACTCACTCCTTATTACCTGCAGTTGGGTTTAAATTTTCTCTGGTCGTATCTATTCTTTAATCTGCATCAGCCGTGGTGGGCCTTTGCCGACATTGTTCTGTTGTGGCTAGCAATCGCCTGGACGATTAGCCGCTTCCGTAAATTCTCCGGACAAGCTGCCGCACTGCTTTACCCGTACTTAACTTGGGTCACCTTTGCTACCGCCTTGAATTTTGCTATCGCTCAGCTGATTTCTTGAACACGTTCTCCTGTCAGTCGCGTTGGGTGGTGGCGGTGTTTCTGCTAGGGTGAGCTCATGAGTATGTATCCAACATATCAATATGCCAAGTGAAAAGGTGTTAAGCGGAAGCCACGCTCCGCTTGACGTACTAATTATTGGTGGCGGACCGGCCGGGCTGTCAGCGGCCATTTACACCTATCGCAAAAACATGACCACGCTGGTTCTGGCCAGTGAAATTGGTGGCCAAGTAGCCAAGTCTGGCGAGATTGAGAACTATCTCGGCTTTGGCCGCGTTACCGGGCCGGAGCTGGCAATGAAATTCCGCGACCATCTGCAATATTTGCAGATACCAATTGAAGAAGGCGTGGTAGTGACAAAACTAGCCACCATCCCCGGCGGATTTAAAGTAACCCTGGACAGCGGCGAAACCAAAACAGCCAAATTAGTGATTATTGCCTCGGGCAAACATCCGCGAGAACTCGGCGTGCCCGGTGAGGAGCAGTTTAAAAACAAGGGTGTCACTTACTGCGCCACCTGTGACGCGCCGCTGTTTCGCAATAAAGTAGTGACGGTGGTTGGCGGCGGCAACTCAGCGCTGGACGCGGCTATCTCGCTCATCCCCATTGCCTCAGCCATAAATATTGTTAATTTAACCGAGGCTTTTACCGGCGATCCGGTGTTTATTGAGCGAGTCAATAACCCAAAAGTGACCGTTTACCACAACGCCGCGACGACCAAAATTGATGGCGATACGGTCGTGCGCTCGCTTCGATTTAAAAATAGCCAAACTGGTCAGGAGCAAACGCTGCCAACCGAAGGCGTGTTTGTGGAGATTGGCCAAGTGCCATCATTGCAATTTGACAGTCTAACCGACAAAAATACCTATGGCATGATTCAAATTTTGGACAATGGCGTAACCAACGTGCCCGGTCTGTTTGCCGCTGGCGACGCCACCGGTGTACGTGATAATCAAATATCGGTCGCCGCCGGCGAGGGCACCAAAGCGGCGCTGTCAGCGTACGAGTATTTCATCCGCGAACTGGGCGGTACAGCGAAGACCGAAGTCTATTAAATAGACCAATCACAAAAAACCGGCCAAGCGGCCGGTTTTTTGTATTCAGGATGAAAAGTTTAGCGAATGTCGGCGTCGCCAATAGTGATCTGGCTGACTTGGCTGACCGAGTTATTGCCGCTCACAATCGTGTTTTGGCTTGAGTTAACCGAGATGTTGGTTCCACTGATATTCTCGGTTGTTTCGGTGGTCGTCGTGGTCGTGGTGACGACGGTTACAGCGCTGCCCTGGCTTGATTTGGTCACCACTGTTTTGGTGGTTTTGCCTGGGCTGGTTTGGGTGGTCGTTGTTGTGGTCGTGGCTACGTGGCTGACTGGTTTTGGTCGCGGCAGGCTTGGCGCCGGTGTGCGTGTAGCGTCTGGGGACGGTGTATAGGTTGGCGACAGCGGCGTGGTTCCTGTGGTCGGCGAAGGTGACGGCGACACGACTATTGGGCTTGGGCTGGCTGAAGTTTCATCGGAAACCTGCTGTTGATCTTGGTCGGCAATCTGCTGGTTGTGCTTGCGCACCGCAATTACCCACCAGACCAGAGAGATGACGGCGATCACCAAGAGAGTCAACGGGATGGCGAATAGTGCACGAGAACGTCGGGTGTCCATAACGGGCATAGGGTGATCCTTTCTGGCACATGAGAATTTTCGGAAGTGCAGTGCCTATCCTCGTTGTTCTACCATTTTTGGTCATACTTGACAAGCTTCTGGCCGGCAATTTTTGGTACGCCTCTTGACACGCGTGCACGCCTGGTCAACAATGACCACGAGCACGGACCGTGCGACGAGACACGGAAAGCATCGCTTTTCGCTTCATTTCCCCAACTTTTGCCACTTTCAAAAGCGTATGGGGTGCCCGGTCTCTGTGGTGGCCCGCATCTGTGCACGGTGAGTCGATTCACGGCTGCACAAACATCGATTGGAGGGGCCAAATTCTCTACAGGAAGGAGGTGAGTGTACTATGCCAGAAGGTTACTGCGTTAAATGTCGCGAGAAGAAAGACATGAATAACCCACAGATAATTACGATGAAAAATGGTAAGCCAGCCACCCAAGGGACATGTCCAACATGTGGCACCAAAATCACCCGCATCGGCGGCGCTGCCTAATCACTGACACAAGCCAAAAAAATCCCGGACTTACGAGGTTCGGGATTTTTGATAGGAGAAATCGACAAATAATCGTTAATAATGTAAAAATTGTGTATCAACGATTCTTGCTCCTTGGAGATGCTATGAACACACCAGAGCAGTTAGGCAACTTCCTTGGCCACGTACTTGATGGGATTATAGATGGTCTAGAACAGGCCAATGTCCCGCAGAGTGTGGTCGACGATCTATTCGCTAATCCAGGCGTGGTAAAAAACGCCGTGAAGATGGCAATCGTTCTTATCCTGCAAGATAAAGAAAATGGGCGTCGGCTGCGGCTGCTCGTCGGAGAGTAAACCGACGCTGAGTCAACCTCGTACCACCAAGCGGACCTAGTCCGCTTTTCTTTACCTCGTTACATTGAGAAAGTAGCCTACTCAGGCTACAATATCAGCGTATATGCAACGCTCACTGCTTTGGCTTCGCGTGCTCCTGTTGCCGCTTGACCTGTTGGCCATCGGCCTGGCTATTAGCGTGGCTTACGTACTGCGCTCACCGGCTAACGATGTGCTGTTTTTTGCCTCCCCGAGCGCGGCCAGTTCGCTCACCAATTTGGCTGAGGCTCATGGCTTGGTGCTGCCACTTGCCAGCTACCTGCGCTTGTTTATTATCTCTTGGCCCCTCTGGATAGTGGCTTTTGCCGAACGTGGTTTGTACGATCTGCGCACTCACCGAGGCCTGCTGTCTGAGTTGGGCCGCATTATTATGGCCGTCACGGTCGGCCTAACTATTTCGCTGTCGTTGCTGTTTGTCACTCATACCATTGATGTCTCGCGGGTGGTTGTATTCCATACCTGGTGGCTGTCGATTGCCTTTATTTTCTTAATTCGACTGGTCGTGCGCATTATTGAACAGCTGTTGTGGACGGCTAACCGCGCCGTCAACCACGTGGCGCTCTACGGTGCTCCTGAGGCGGTCAAGCGGGCCATGTTACAGCTTGATAGTCAGCGCGACCGTCCGTGGCGCTATGCCGGGCGGTTGGGTGATCGCAATTTTGGCCGAGTCGAGGATTTACCCAGCCTGGCCAGCCGGGGCAAAGTTGATGAACTGTGGCTCCTAGAAGCTGAAAGCGGCCAGAGTGAAGTGCAAACAGTGTTGGCCTTAGCCGCTACCTCTGGTCTGACCGTGCGCCTGCTGCCGGCCAGCTTTGACGTTGTCAACCACGCATATGTGGCTGAGGAGGTATTGGGCCTGCCGCTACTGCGTGTGCAGCGGACTCCTCTTGAGGGCTGGGGCCATGTCGTTAAGCGGCTGATGGATATGACTTTCGCCGCTCTGCTGCTACTGGTCCTGTCTCCGGTCGCCCTACTGATTGTCGTATTGATTAAACTTGACTCAGTCGGCCCCGTCATTTTCCGCCAGCAGCGTATTGGTGAGCAGGGCAAGCTCTTTTGGTTCTTCAAATTTCGCTCGATGCGAGTTGGCGCCGATTTGGAGCACCAGCAGCTTATCGCTAAGCACGGCAACATGTTTAAACTCAAAGAGGATCCACGCCAGACGACAGTCGGCCGCTTTTTGCGCAAGAGTTCGCTCGATGAATTGCCGCAACTCTGGAATGTGCTGCGCGGCGATATGTCGCTAGTTGGGCCGCGACCGCCGCTGCCAGAAGAGGTTGAGCGCTACAGCGTGGCTGAGCGCCGTCGGTTAGGGATAAAACCCGGTCTGACCGGGCTCTGGCAGGTCTCCGGCCGCTCACTCGCTGATGGCCAACACTCTTTTGCCGACTGGGTGGCCCTTGATGCCTACTACATTGAGCATTGGAGCTTGTGGCTGGATCTCTCTATCTTACTGCGCACGGCCGTTGTACTGTTGACCGGAAAAGGCGCTTACTAGTGGCTGCGTCTCCTAAAGTCGCGATTATTCAGGAGTGGCTAGATTCTTGGGGCGGCGCTGAACAGGTGCTACTGGCTCTGCATCAGCTATGGCCGGAGGCGCCCATTTTTACAACAGTCTACGTTCCAGAGCATGTACCACAGCTTGGTAAGGCAAGTGTTCGGCCATCGTTTTTGAACTCTTGGCCGCTCGCGCACAGTAGTCGACGTCCATGGCTGTTTCCACTGATGCCGTTGGCCGTTGAACAGTACGACCTACGGGACTTTGATGTTGTCATCTCGTCTAGTTATGGACCGGCCAAAGGTGTTATCACTCATCCCGGCCAGTTCCACCTCTGCTACTGCCACACACCGACGCGCTTTTTGTGGGAGCCGCAAGTTGACCAGCGATTGCCGAGGGGTTGGCTGTTTGACAAAATGGCCACCGGATTGCGCCAGTGGGATCAGTTGGCCGCCGCTCGGCCAGACCAAATGCTTGCTAACTCAAAAACGGTCCAGGGCAGAATTAGTAAGTATTACCGCCGCGACAGCCAGGTTGTATACCCGCCGGTTGATGTCAGCCGCTTTCAACCGGCTCAGGCCGATGCGGTCAAGTCCTATTTTTTGTCGGCCACCCGCTTAGTCAAACAAAAACACATTGACCTGATTATTAGCGCTTTCAAACAGACTGGGCAGACCTTAAAAATTTCCGGCCGCGGGCCGGAGGAAGCTACACTGAAAGCTCGGGCAGCTGGCGCTAAGAACATTGAGTTTCTCGGCTTTGTGCCGGACGCACAACTTGCCAAACTGATGGCACACACCCAGGCTTTTGTCTTTGCCGCCGAGGAAGATTTTGGCATCGTGCCGATTGAAGCAATGGCGGCTGGCCGGCCGGTTATTGCCTACAGCCACGGCGGCGCCACGGAGACGGTATTGCCGGGCAAAACCGGTCTGCTATTCCCCGAGCAAACGGCCGAGTCATTGGCAACTGTGCTTGGGCAATTTAGCGGTGCTGATTTTGATCCGAAAATTATTCGCAAGCACGCTGAGCAATTTGACACCAAGCATTTTCAACACGCCATCAAGGGTATTGTTGAGCAGCACGTTTCGTAGCAAAATAATGAGAGAATATAGCAAACAAGGAGGCAAATAATGGAGACACAACAACCAAGCCGGCTGCTGCCGTGGCTAATGGTCGTGTTGACGGCACTTGTGGTTGGCGCCGGTGTTTGGTGGTATGACCACCTGAACACTACAAGCCCGGTTGCCAGTGTCAGTACCACGACGCCAGTTGTTATAGCCTCAGCTTCTCCTTCCGCCAACGCTATAGCGACGACTAATACGATTGGTCTCAAGCCGGCAAGTTTTTCGCGTAGTCGCTTCAACTTCAGTCTAACCATGCCAGCCGGTTTTGTGCTGAGTTACATGCCAGGTGGTGAAGGTGGACCGTCAGAGCATATACAGATACTGAAAGCCACTCCTGATAATGGCGTCGAAGTGGTGGGTCAGACTGGGGTAGACCTGCGCGCTTATTCAAATGCAACGAATGAGACAATTGATGCCATGGCCCAAGCAAGAGTCAAGAATGATCAGGCAACTAGGCGTCCAGACGTAACTATTGACGGTGAAAAAGCTGCCGTGGTTGATATTCCCGGCATGGGTCAAACCACCGAATACTATATGGTTCGCAACGGAGCCAAGTTTATCTTGACTAAGGCGGATTCAGAAGGAACGGTTGATGCTGCATCGCTTGATATTGTTATGAAAAACCTTAAATTTACAAAGTAACTGCCTAGCCAGAACGTTATTCAAAAACGGGCGATGCGCCCGTTTTTGAATAACGTTCTGGCTACTAATTGCACGCTCAGCGTGGTACAATAGACGTGGAAGGAAGACTCTTTTTTATGGCACAAGAAGGTAAATACGGCGCCGCCCAAATTCAGGTCCTTGAGGGACTGGAGCCGGTGCGCAAGCGCCCAGGCATGTATATTGGTGGCACCGGCCCTGAGGGGCTACACCACCTCATTTGGGAAGTCTTTGACAACGCCATTGATGAGGCCATGGCTGGCCACGCCAAGCGCGTTGATATTGTGCTCAACCATGACGGTTCGGTCTCGGTCGCTGACGACGGCCGCGGTATTCCGGTTGAAATTCACCCTCAAACGAAAAAATCGGCACTCGAGACTGTCATGACCATTCTGCACGCCGGTGGTAAGTTTGGCGCCGAGGACAGCGGCTACAAAGTCTCTGGCGGTCTGCATGGCGTCGGTGTTTCGGTAGTTAACGCTCTGTCGTCTACCCTGACGGCTGAGGTCAAAAAGGATGGCACGCTATATCGTCAAGTGTACCATCGCGGCATCCCGGAGGCCGACGTGGCTAAAGCCACCAAGGACAAAGAGGATGAGTGGCAGAATCGTGATGGCAATGGCACTAGGCAAACATTTGTGTCCGATCCAGATATTTTTAGCTCTACTGAGTTCTCGTGGAAAACGATTATCGATCACATTCGCCAACAGGCCTACTTAACCCGTGGCGTTTGGATTGCTTTGCGCGACGATCGCGGTGAAAAGTCTGTACATTATTCCTTCTACTTTGAAGGCGGCGTGGCCGCCTACGCGCGTCACCTTGGCCAGCCAAAAGGGCTGCTGTTTGATAAAATTTTCTACACTCAAAAATCGGTGGGTGATATTCAGGTAGAAGTAGCCCTGGTATATGTCGACGACTACAACGAGCACGTCTTCACCTTTGCCAATAATATCTACACTGTCGAAGGCGGTACGCATCTCATCGGCTTTCGGACGGCTTTAACCCGTGTCATTAATAGCTACGCCAAAAAGCAAGGTATCTTAAAGGACGCCGACCCAGCTCTGACCGGTGAAGATTTACGTGAAGGCCTAACAGCGGTTATCTCGGTCAAGTTGCCGGAGCCGCAGTTTGAGGGCCAGACAAAAGGCAAGCTTGGCACACCAGAAGCCCGGCCGGCGGTTGACGCCGTCACGGCGGAGTCACTGGCTTATTACTTAGAAGAAAACCCAAGCGAAGCCAAAACGATTATCGAGAAGGTACTATTGGCCGCTCGGGCCAGGGCGGCTGCCCGCGCCGCACGCGAGACGGTCCTCAGGAAGGGTGCGCTTGAAGGCAGTGCCCTGCCCGGCAAGCTGGCTGACTGCTCTGAGAAAGATCCAACTCGCTCTGAGCTATATCTGGTTGAGGGCAACTCAGCCGGGGGCTCAGCCAAGGGCGGCCGCGACCGTCGTTTTCAGGCTATTCTGCCGCTACGCGGTAAAATTTTAAATGTTGAAAAAGCTAGGTTAGACCGCATGCTGTCCAGCCAAGAGATTAAAAACTTAATCGTGGCGCTTGGCGCCGGTATCGGCGAAGAGAAACAGCTTGATAAACTGCGATACCATCGTATTGTTCTAATGACTGATGCCGACGTTGACGGTTTGCACATTCGCACGCTGCTGTTAACTTTCTTCTTCCGCCATTTCCCCGAGGTTATTGATAAGGGCTACCTGTACATTGCCCAGCCGCCGCTGTTTGCTATCTCTAAGGGTGGCAAAAAACAGTACGCTTACTCTGACCGCGAGCGCGACGCTATTTTGAAAGAGCTTTTAGCGGCCAAACAGGCCAAAGCCGAAGTTGCGGTTGAGACATCAGTCGAGGTTGAAACTGCAACTGATGAAAATGAAGAAACGCCCGAATCGCAAGAGGCATCCGAGGAGCTGGCTCGGGCCACCCTTGAAAAAATGGGTGAGCGCAGTCCGGTCTCAACCAGCGGCGAAGTCAAAGTCTCCGGCGTCAATGTCCAACGCTACAAAGGTTTGGGTGAAATGAACGCCGAGGAACTGTGGGAAACCACCATGGACCCTGAGCACCGCATTCTGTTGCGCGTGGCCGTCGACGACGCCATGAAAGCCGATGAGCTGTTCTCAATGTTGATGGGCGACGAAGTGCCGCCACGCAAGCAGTTTATCCAAACCCACGCCAAATCCGTTTCTAATTTAGATATTTAACAAAATCGGTTGGACAGTGCCAGCCGAGGTGAGAGAGCCCGGCCAAAGTGTAGCTTTCGAGAGGGAACCCGTCAGCTCGTCGGTAGTTTACGTCTCATTTCAGGGGCCGCTTGGCGGATCATACAGTAGATGCGGAGTAACCCCACCCAATCGCCCAGGCTGCATTTTTTCGCTGCCACGGTTCGATTAGTGACAGGGACTGCGTTATGCGTGTCGAGCACCGTATGCAAAACACTGAGAAATAGCGAGGATGCAATCACGCCACATTCTCCTTCCAGTAGCTCGGAGATAATATATATCAATTGATTAAGGAAACCATGAGCCAGGAAATCTTATTTATTCACAAGCCATGGGGCAATTTTAAACAGTACACACACAACCAATTATCGACGGTCAAAATTTTAACTGTCAATCCGAATGTTCGGCTCAGTTTGCAGTCGCACACCAAACGCGAAGAGCTCTGGATAATTCTAGATGAAGGCGTTTCGGTTGAAATTGACGGCAATATCACCACGCCAAAGCTTGCGGAGGAAGTGTTGGTGCCGCTTGGCGCTAAGCACCGCCTCATAGGCGCGCCAGACAAAACTTGTCGGGTACTCGAAATTAGTTTTGGCCAGTTTGATGAAGAAGATATCATTCGCTATGAGGATGATTTTGGACGGGCCGGATGAGCGAAGAAGTGTGGGAGGATCGTGTTGATTCGCTGGCCACGGCATTCAAAACATACATTGATGCCGTACCGGCAGAGGTACAGATTACGTATCGTAACCGCTTTGCTCACAACATTTCGATGATACTGCATGACAAAGCCGGCGAAGCTGCCCAAGAGGTGGCCTTGTCTGATACGCGTATTATGCTGACCGAGATGGGCGCGACCGATCAAGAAATATTGAGTCTCCATTTTTAGCTCAACCGAAACCATAAAAAACCCGCCAGGTTCGGCGGGTTTTTGATTAGAACTGTTCGAAACGGTAGGCGCGAAGCGAGATAGGCAGGAAGAGCCCGATCGCCATCACAATCGTCATGACGATCGTCCAGCTCACTCCTCAATGGTAAAGGAGGCCAACCCAGCCGCCGTAAGCGAGTCCGGCCGAAGGGAGCAGCATGAGAGACCAGCTCCTAGCGCCGCGGAGGATTGAACGCGATGCAATAGCTCGCTCCCAAACACACCAAGCGAGCAAAAAGAGCATAGCGCCCCAGAGGATAGCAGCGAGGATTAGTACCTCCGGTAAATCTAGGAAGTGATTCATGGCAGAGCTGACTTGTTGTAGGCCGAGAATCAGACAATAGTCCAGATGAAGAGACCAAGGACGATTGTCTTGCAGATGCTTAGGTGCAAGTGCATGGTTAAGCAGTCCCTTCTGCAGGCAGAGCAGCGAAGAAGTGCCTAAAGTGAGCCAAAAGACGTACTCTGTCAATTGGCTCTGAGCGCGGGCTGTGCTAGAATAGGTCTATGCCAAAAAAACCTTCGCGCCACGAGACTGACCCAGGCCTTGATATCGGCCAAGTTGAGGTCATGAGTGTTACCGAGGAATTGTCGCGCTCCTATCTGGACTACGCCATGTCGGTTATTGTTGCCCGGGCGCTGCCCGATTTACGTGATGGTTTAAAGCCATCACAGCGCCGTATTTTAGTTGCCATGCGTGACCTCAATTTAAGCCATCGATCCAAGCACCGAAAATGCGCTAAAATTGCCGGCGACACATCGGGTAATTACCACCCACACGGTGAACAAGTTATCTACCCAACCCTGGTGCACATGGCCCAACCGTTCGCCATGCGCTACCCGCTGGTAGACGGCCAAGGCAATTTCGGCAGCATCGATGGCGATGAAGCGGCAGCCATGCGGTACACCGAAGCACGCTTAACGGCGATTGCCGAGGAGATGCTTGAAGATTTAGAGAAAGAGACGGTCGACTGGATTCCTAACTATGACTCCACGCGCCAAGAGCCGCGAGTACTGCCCTCCAAAGTACCGCAGCTGTTAATGAACGGCTCAGTTGGCATTGCGGTTGGCATGGCCACCAACATTCCGCCCCACAATTTAACGGAGTTGTGTGACGGCCTCAACCACTTAGTCGATAACCCGGAAGCTGACGTTGATGAGCTTCTCCAATTTGTGAAGGGGCCGGATTTCCCGACGGCTGGCCTGATATATAATACCGAAGATATTCGCACCGCTTATGCCACTGGACGCGGAAAGATTGTTGTCCGCGGACGCGCAATTATCGAAGAAGGTAAGCGTGGTTCGCATATTATCATTAGCGAAATTCCGTTTGCGGTTAATAAAGCGACGCTGGTTGAAAAAATTGCTGATCTGGTCAAAGAGAAACGAATTGAAGGCATTGCTGACCTGCGAGACGAATCTGACCGCAAAGGCATTCGGGTGGTCGTTGAGTTGAAAGCTACGGCCTACCCAACCAAAATACTGAACCAGCTGTATGAGCTGACGCAGCTGCAGAGCGCTTTTTACGTCAACATGCTGGCCTTGACCAAGGACTTAGAGCCGCGGATTTTGAATCTCAAAGAGTTGATGCGGCTGTTCCTCGAATTCCGCTTTGAAGTGGTCCGTCGGCGCACCGAGTATCTGCTCAAAAAAGCTGAAGAACGCGCCCATGTTTTGCAGGGCTTAAAGATTGCTCTTGACCATATTGACGCCGTCATCTCGACCATCCGTGCCTCCGCCAACCGTGAAGTCGCCCGTACTAACTTAATTACTCAGTTTAAACTGTCCGAAATTCAGGCCAGCGCTATCTTGGAAATGCGCCTGGCCGCCTTGGCCGCTCTTGAACGGCAGCGGATTGAGGATGAATTGGCCGAAATGCTGGTAAGCATTGCGGAGTACAAAGCTATTTTGGCTGACCCAGGTCGCATTCACGCCATCATGAAAGAGGAGTTTTTGGCCATCAAAGCCAAATTTGGCGACGCGCGTAGAACCGAAATTCATCAGGAAGGCCTGGGTAAATTCTCGGCTGAAGATTTAATTCCGGATGAAGAGACGCTTATCACTCTGACTAAATCGAACTACATTAAGCGTTTGCCGGTTGACACCTTTCGGGCGCAGGGCCGCGGTGGTAAAGGCATTGTCGGCATGCAGACCAAAGAGGAAGACATGGTGAGCGAGCTGCTGACCGCCCGCACCCATGACGATGTTTTGTTCTTTACCAACCGCGGTCGATTGTTCCAAACCAAGGTGTACGAGCTGCCGATGGCCTCACGCCAGGCAAAAGGTCAAGCGTTGGTCAACATTGTCCAAATTGCCCCAGATGAAAAGGTGACTGCCATGATTACCCTCAAAAAGGGTAGTCGCGATAAGCTCAAGTACTTTATTATGGCCACCGAGCAGGGCGTCATTAAAAAAACCGAGATTGAAGCCTATAAGAACGTGCGCAAGTCCGGCATTATTGCCATTCGGCTGCAAACCGGTGACGAACTGAAGTGGGTTAAAACCTCGCACGGCAAAGATCAAGTTTTTATGGTTTCCGCCCGCGGCCAGGCCATTTTGTTCAACGAGCAAGACGCCCGTCCGCTTGGCCGCTCAGCCGCCGGCGTGCGAGGCATGAAGTTGCGCCCAACTGACCGCGTCATGAGTATGGACGTGGTGGGCACGGAAGAAAAAGCGCAAACCGATGCTTTGATTGTGCTGGAAAACGGCTTTGGCAAGCGGACCAAACTTGACCACTTTAGCGAGCAAGGCCGCGGCGGCATCGGTATTAAAGTGGCCAATGTGACAGCTAAAACCGGTCAAATTATTGGTATGGAGCTGGTGCACAACGAAACGTCCGATTTGCTACTCATCTCTGACGGCGGCCAAATGCTGCGCATTCCGCTGAAATCGATTAAGCGGCTGGGCCGTGACACGCAAGGCGTGACCATTATGCGCTTGAAGAGCGGTGATAAAGTGGCCTCAGTTGCTCTCATTGAAGAGGAAATAATCGAAACACCTATACCGGTTGAGTCGACCAAAGCCTCTGCTACCAAACCGGCTATTTCTACTGTTAAAGCGCCAGCAGGTAAAAAGGCTGCTCTGGCAACCAAAAAACCAGCTGCAGAAGCCGCTAAAGCAACCCCGGCCATTACGGTTCACAAGTATAAACAAAACGTCTCTGAAGAGTAGTTGGCCGGACACGGCAACAAATAAAGTGCCGGGAGTAATTCCCGGCTCTTTGTTAGGTGTTTGCCCACGCGACGGCGGTACCGTGTTGGTCGTAGCCGATGATCCCGCCCAGAGCTCTGATTATAAGCAGCCCATATCCGCCTGACCCTTCTGGCTTCGAGGACTGCTCGCTTGCGAGCTGAGAGTTGCTTATGACCACGAAACACTCTTTACCAAGGAGCAGCTGACCGATATGCCCAGGCACGTGCTCTAGGTTGTCGCTGGCCTCATAGAATACGGTGGCTGCCTCCGGACCGAACCGTTTTTCTACGAGTTGCCTAGTCGCATGCATCTGGTCTGGCTTGTCGAAGTGCAGTCTGTAGCGGGTCATCATGCACCTCCTCGTGCACGAGCCGGGGAGAGTGTCACAGAAAGTACAAAACCACCCTACCCCATTTAGGCCATTATTTTACCAGGTCGGCAGGTTTGTCAAGACAGCACTTAATCTACCTCGTTTGCGAATCTGCCCAACTTTACGCGGTCAGTCAATTGAAAAAGAAGCGTATTTGTAGTAGTGTAATTGCATATGGCACAACATAGTCGCTCTAAAAAACGCAAGCCTTCTAAAAAGGAGGCCAAAGCCGAAGTACGCCAGTCAGTTGAGCGGGCGGCTTTTTTGGCCAACCAGCCGGTGCAGGTGGCGGCTGTGGTTGTTAAAAAGCGCGTCGAGTTGCCGCCTGTGGTTAGTGTCCGGGACTATGCCGACAAATTAGACCAACCGCCAACCGCAGTTATTGGCGCGCTCATGCGCTACGGTGTACTAGCCACTATCAACCAAGCGATCGATTTTGAAACCGCCGCTATTGTAGCTGACGACTTAGGGGCGGAGGTAATGCCGACCGCCGCCAAAGCCGCTGAGCATACCGCTGAGCTGGTTAATGAAGCTGACCTCCGGCCGCGGCCGCCGGTTGTCGCTGTTATGGGCCATGTTGATCATGGCAAAACTACTCTGCTCGACGCAGTGCGCCAAACCAATGTGGTGGCTGGCGAGTCTGGCGGTATTACCCAACACATCGGCGCCTACCAAGTTGACTGGCAGAGCCCAAACGGCGATCAGCGCAAAATCACCTTCCTTGATACACCGGGTCACGCCGCCTTTGCCACCATGCGCGCCCACGGCGCGACCATTACCGACATTATTATTTTGGTTGTCGCGGCCGACGACGGTGTCAAGCCGCAAACCAAAGAGGTCATTGACCACGCCAAAGCGGCCAACGTGCCGCTGGTTGTGGCGATCACCAAGATGGACAAACCAGAGGCTAATCCGGACATGGTCAAGGCCGGCCTGGCTGAAGCCGGCGTATTGGTCGAAGGTTGGGGCGGTGAGACGCCGATTGTGCCAATTTCATCAATCAGTCGAGAAGGCATCGAGACGCTGCTCGACACCGTCATGGTTGTGGCTGATATGAAAAATCTGCGAGCTGATCCGGCGGCTACCGCCGTCGGAGTCGTTATTGAGGCCAACAAGCAGTCTGGCCGTGGCGCGGTGGCGACCATCTTGATTCAAAATGGCACCATGCATCCGGGTGAATCGATCTCCATTGGCTCATTCTGGGGCCGCGTACGCTTCCTAGAGAATGAACGCGGTGAGCGGCTTGAAGCCGCCTCGCCGGGCACACCGGTAATCGTAGCTGGTCTGTCTGGTGTGCCGAAGGCCGGCCAGTCGGTGGCTGTCTTCTCCAGCGAGAAAGAGGCCCGTGAGGCGGCTGCCAGTTTTGCCAAACAGCAAGACGTGGTCAAATCGGTTGCCCAACTGAAAACCAAAGGCATGTCAGCCTTGGCCGAGCGGGTTGGCCTGGGCCGACTACGCGAGCTGTCGATTGTTTTAAAAGCTGATGTGCAGGGCTCAATTGACGCCATTGCCCAGCTGCTTGAAGATATTGGCACCAGTGAAGTAGCCATCAAAACCGTCCGTTCCGGCGTTGGTGACATCACGGAATCTGATATTCTGCTGGCCCAAACCACTGGCAGCCTTCTGATTGGCTTCCGCGTGGCGCTGCCGGCACCGGTGCGCCGCCTGGCGGAGCAAAGCCAGGTGCCTGTTTCACTCTACGACGTTATTTATGAACTGCAGGATGATCTGCGCCGGGCGCTGTCGGGCTTGCTGCCAACCGAAACCGTCGAGGTTGTTGTTGGCCGGGCCAAAGTGCTGCGCGTCTTCCGGGCCGATAAGCGTGAGAAAATTCTTGGTGTGCGGGTGGAAGAGGGCAAACTGGTCAAAGGCCAGCCGGTCCATGTTTTTCGCGGTAAAGAAATTGTCGGTGAAGGGACAGTTGAATCGCTCCGCCGTGAGAAGACTGAAGTGCCAGAAATTTCCGCTGGAGTTGAAGCCGGCGTTGGCCTGCCCGGCCACGTTGAAGTCGCCGAAGGTGACGTCTTGGAGCTGTTCCGTACCGAAGAACTAAAGCGCGAACTGTAATTGCTGAAGTGCGACAAACAATCGGCTAGCAATAGCCGATTGTTTTGTCGCTTGTGTGCTTGCGGCTATAGGCGAGGTGAGTGCTACGCTCATCGGAGCAATCCATTCATTAGCCCTGCAAGGGGAGCAACAAAAAGGAGATAGCCGCATGGCCTACTACCACAGTCCGGAACAGAGTCAAGATACGTCTGATCATCATCTAATGAACCGGCTTGCCACCTTCGCCGTGGCGCTGCTCATCGGAGGCGGCCTCTTCTTTTTCCAGGCAGCAATGCACGCTCACGCTGCTGTGCAACTTATAAAATAAATTTAGGTTCCGAACACAAAAGAGGCCAGACGGCCTCTTTTGTGTTAGTAGCTTCTGATCTTGCCCCTTGCTACACTAAAACAAAGCGGTAGTCGCGCCGCTAAGTCTGGGGCAGCACCGGTGGGCATTATCACTACATTCTTGCAGACATTGATGAGTCAGCTGTCGCGGGCTGGTTCGACTTGGCAGCACATGACCCTGCGTACACTGCCATTGACACTGATAGATATCGGTATCGTCGCCATTCTCTGCTACTGGGCGTTAACGCTCATCCGCGAGACGCGAGCAGCCCGTATGGTCGGCGGCATCGCCCTACTATTTGTATTGTTTCTACTTGGTCGGTTGTTGCAGCTTGAACTCTTAAACTGGGTGCTGGACCATATTTTGGCCGGCTTGCTTATCGCCATTCCGATTATCTTTCAGCCGGAGTTACGCGCCGCCCTGGAGCGTCTTGGCCGGACACAGTTTGTTGGTCGCTTTGGCGTGTTGAAGCACCCAGAAATTCTGCAGGCCATTGACGACATTGTGTTGTCCGCCGAGACGCTCGCCAATCAGCATGTTGGCGCCTTGCTGGTTATCGAACGCCAAGATTCACTGGAAGAAACAATCCAGACCGGCACGCGTTTGAACGCTAAGCTGTCGTTTGAGTTGCTGTTAACTATTTTCCAGCCGCGGACACCACTGCATGACGGCGCGGTCATTATCCAAGGTAATACCATTACCGCGGCCAGCACGACACTGCCCGTATTCCAGGGATCCCTGGAATATCAGTTGGGCACCCGACATAAGGCAGCTTTGGCACTGGCGCAGCAAACGGATGCCGTCAGCGTGGTGATATCTGAAGAAAAGGGGACCATTTCACTGGCCTATGATCGCAAAATTCGCTTTGATCTGACCGCCGATGAGCTGCGGCGAGCGCTACTGCGCATGCTTAAGGAGCGCAAGTGAAGGGGCTATTTGAACATTTTGCCACCAAGGCTTTGGCCGTGCTGATTGCGGCGAGCTTATGGTTGTACGTATCGGCTAATCAGGCGCGCCAAGACAGTGTGCCAGGCGACGTGCCATTGACCGTCTCAAGCGTGCCAGCCGGCCTGGTGCCTGTGTATGACACAGCCTCGGTCCGTATTATTGTCTCAGCGCCCGGGGCGGTCTGGCAGGCCTTAAAGAGCGATTCTTTTCAGGCCAAATTGGAGCTGGCGGCGCTTAAAGAGGGCACCGTCAGTGTGCCGGTGACGGTAACCAGTCTGGTGCCTGGCGTAGAGATAGCTCAGGTTATCCCAGACCACGTTATTGTCCGCCTGGAGCCGGAGAAGGCCAAGCAAGTGAAGGCCGCAATTAAGACCAGTGGTCAAGCAGCCGCTGGCAGTGTCCTCGGTACGACGGCGTTGACGCCGGATCATGTGACTGTTCGCGGTCCGCAAAGTGAACTGAATGCCTTAGCCCAAGTTTCGGCTGAGGTAAAATTAAATGGTGAAACCGATGGCTTTGAGCGCGACGTCGGCTGGCTGGCCGAAGATGCCTCTGGCAAAGCACTGACGCATGTGCGCTTTGAGCCGCAGACGGCCCACGTCGTTATTCAGCTCAGTAAGGCCGGGCCGGTTAAAAATGTCGGGGTCCATGTTGTCACCAGTGGCCACACGTCCGACGGCAGCATCCTGTCAGCCATTGTGGTCAATCCGGCCACAATCAGCATTAGTAGTGAGGCCAGTCTGATCAGCGGTCTGCAGACGATTGATACGGCACCACTGCCGCTTGATGGCGTCGGTGCCGGCGACCTAAGCAAAGTGGTTAGTTTGGTGTTGCCGAAGGGTGTTAATCTGGTCGGCGGAGCCGCTACGGTTCAGGTTAAAGCCACACTCAGTCAGCCCCAGACCGAACGTGAATTAACGGTTGGCTTTGACGTCAAACTGCCGCCCAACGCTAAGTTGGTCAGCACGACGCCCTCAAGCGTCAAAGTGGTGCTCTCTGGCCCAGCTAGTTTCATTAATTCATTGAGTCCTAACTCAGTTGTTGTCAGTATCGACGCCAGCCAGAAACCGCTCGGCACACTCGTTTTGGATTTGGCCAAAACGCAGGTGGTCGTGCCGACCGGTGTCAGTGTTATTTCCTTATTGCCGTCTTCAGTCCAACTGCTGACCGCAGCCCGCTAATCACGCCTAGAAACGCCTAAAATAGGCCCAAAGAAGCTGTTTTATCAGCAAAAATAGTTGACAGGGCTCAGCGGCCTCGGTAAGATGACAATCGTGTGGTCATGGCGTTTGCCGTCACCAACACAGTTCCGCCGTTTTTTCACGAATCAGCGGACGAAGGAGCCATTTGCTACTAAACTTGGGCGCCCAGTCGAAGGTTACTCCGACTTCTCGTCCGGGCCGCCGTCGAGGGCTGCCATCACATGCTTGTCACGTGATGGATAGCTCGTCTATCGACGCCACTGTCGACAGCGACGGCCCGCATGAACCGCTGCTCCTCTGGCTAATGCATCAGCAGAACTCTCAAAAGGCTAATCGTCTTTTCTCGGGATCTGGCTTGCGTCAGCGCATAGGAGCGTTCCGTACTACTTTTGAGCCATTTTCTGCTGTTTCGGCTGCGCCGGTTATTTTAATGGCGATTGCGCGACGCCTGCAAGCGGTTCGTTCTCCCTTGCTGCCGCTTATTCTGTTGGCTGCCTTTGCGGTAGTTGGCAATTTATTTGTGACTTCAATTGACCCTCTGCCACCAGCTTCTAACGAGAACATACAGGTGCTGCAGTCTCATTTAAGTCAAACGTTAACCGTGGCGAATGTGCTGCAAGGACCAGCCCAAGGGGGACCAATTGCGCAACCTAGTCCAGTGGCAATTGAGCCAGACCCAATTGACCGGGCCAGCCGACCAGTGGTGCGGCCGACCAATTATATCGTTACTGACGGCGACACACTGTCGACCGTGGCCACCATGTTCGGTGTAAAAACCGCCACCCTAAAGTACGCTAACCACCTTACGAACGTCGACAACATGCAGGTGGGTCAAAACCTTGTTATCCCGAGCGATGACTATTCAGACACCGAGCTAGCCAAATTTGCCGCCACTGAGCAAGCTAAATTAGCGACCGCCAGCAAAAAAGCCACCTCCAGAGGCAAAGTTCTTTTAACCTCTAGCGACCGCATCAGCGCCGCCGCCAGTGGTTGGATTTTGCCCTTGCACTACACGCGGATCGCCCGCGGTGTCGGCACCGGCCATATGGGTGTTGATTACGACGCGCCCACCGGTACGCCGGTCTACTCCTCGTGCTCTGGTACAGTCATTGATGCTGGCCACTTTGGCGCTTGGAACGGTGGCTTCGGTAACTACATTCTCGTCAACTGCGGCGGCGGTATTACCATGCGCTACGCTCATCTTTCGGCTTATGCGGCCGAGGCGGCCAGCGGCGGTGCCATTGGTCAAGGTGAGCGTATTGGCTCGGTTGGCTCAACCGGCAATTCAACCGGCCCGCACCTACACCTTCAAGTTGAGCGGGGTGGCGTGCCGTTTGACCCCGGTATTCGTTAGCGTCTATATATAGTCAAAAATGGCGTCTCATGATGCCATTTTTTTGATATACTCAAGCCATCATGCAGAAGCGCCATCCTCACCGCGCGCACCCGCTCGGGCTCTTTTGGCAGTGGCTGCGTCAGACGTTCCACCGCTACGGTTTTTTGATTGCGGTTCTCTTGGTACTCGGTGTCAGCGGCAGCGAGTGGCTAGGACGCGGCGCCGCCAGTTACGCCGACCAGCCAACGGCGATTGTGACGGCTAGCTCAACGCCAAGCCTATTCTTTTTGCCGGAAAAATTAACATTAGCCGAAGATCATACTGATGCCGCCACGCTCATTCTCGATGTACCAGACAGCTCACTGCAGTCAGTTGAGCTGACGCTGCCGGTCGACCCGGCATTTGCCGGTTTTTCGGCAGCCGAAGACACACCCGGTCTGCACTATGATGCGGCCAGTCGTAAGTTGACTGTCATGCTGCCGGATAGTTTGCTGCCCGAGGGTCAGATGACACTTGGTACACTGCCGCTGTCTGCGGCAGTTAACTTGACAATTCCAGTCGACAGTCTAGTGCTGACCAAACAGGACGGCGTGGTCTCGAAGATTGACCAGCCAGCATCGTTGACGGTGACAACACCCGCGCCGCCTCAGGCCAGCTCAACCCAGCCATGACCGGGCTTGTAGCTATCGCCCTGCTGCTGGAGCTCGGCGCAACAGCAGTCTCATTTTGGTGCTGGCAACGGCGAACCGCCCTGCCAGCCGAGACGGCCCAAAACCCGGTGGGCTACCAAATTTCATCACGCTTGCTGCAAATTGAACAAGTTCTGCCGCCCGAGCCGCTTGCTGTCGGTGAAGTTGGTGTGGCGAAAATTACTGTTACTAATCACTTGCCGCTGGTGCTTGAAAATATCCAGCTGAGACTGCCGCAGCCGGCCGGTTTTGAGGTTGAGCTGGACCGTATTGAGGTGGCCGGCCACCATGTGGTTCGTGCTAGCGTCGACCACGGTACGGTCGTTGTACCGCTTGGCTTGTTGCAGGCAAAACGCCGGCGCACCCTTCATATCCCGCTCCGTCTGGTGTATACTCGTCCGCATGCTGATTGATGAAGCGACAATCCACGTTCAAGGCGGCCGCGGCGGTGACGGGCACGTCTCTTTTCGGCGTGAAAAGTATGTGCCAAACGGCGGACCAGACGGCGGTGACGGTGGCCGCGGCGGTGATGTTTTGGTCCGCGCTGAGGCTGGACCGCACGGTTTAGACCTCTTTCGCCGCAAACATGACTTCGCCGCTCCTGAGGGCGAGCAGGGTGGTCGCCAACAAAAAAGCGGTAAACGTGGCGAAGATTTAGTGCTGGCTGTACCAGTCGGCACCGTTGTGCGCGAACTGTTGCCGGATGGTCGCAAACAACAACTGGCCGACTTACAAACGGTCGGCCAAACTGTGCGTGTGGCCCGTGGCGGTAACGGTGGTTGGGGCAACCAACATTTTGCCACTTCTATTAAACAGGCGCCAGATTGGGCCAAGCCAGGTCAACCGGGTGAGCAACGCAAACTAGAGCTGGAGTGGCAGCTGATTGCTGATGTCGGTTTGATCGGTCTGCCGAACGCCGGCAAATCCACCCTGCTGTCGGTTATCAGCCGAGCCAAACCAAAAATTGCCGCCTACCCCTTTACGACGCTTGAGCCTGAGCTCGGCGTAGTTGAGATTGATGACAAAACCTTTGTCGTCGCCGATATCCCGGGCTTGATCGCCGGTGCCTCCGAAGGCAAAGGGCTAGGCGACGCTTTCTTGAAACATGTTCGGCGGACCGGCCTACTTATTCATTTAATCTCGGTTGAGAACGAAGATATGGCTGAGGCCTACCGAACCATCCGTCAAGAGCTGGCTGCTTTTGATCAGGCTCTGGCGGACCGGCCAGAGATTGCCGTGGTAACCAAGAGTGAGTTGGTTGCGCCGGTAGAATTAGTCGAAAAGACGGCGGCGATCGCGCAAACCGCCGGTCAGCCGCCAGCGGTCATCTCCGCCGCTACTCACGCTGGAATACCAGAGCTCGTCCGCCAAATTGTGAGTCATCTGTAGCACTTTCCACTTCCTTCATACGCTTGACAATCAAACGACTGGAGCGTATACATAAAAGCATAAGTAACATTTTCAGCGTGGTAGCACCCCTAGCCTAGTTTTCCGCTGAGTATAAGCCTGCATAGGCGACTACTTTACTGTAGCCGCATAAAATGTGGGTCGTTTTTGCGCCTAAGCGAGTGATTCAGTCAGCAGCGGGAGCCATGGCAAAATTTTGTCTTGACATGGGGGACAGATGATGATCGCCCAAATAGAGCAGTTTGGGCAGGAAAGCGGTATTTCTCAGCAGTCACCAGCAGCAGGTGGCCAGCAGAGAGAATGAGGAAGGAGCCCATGGTGGCTACAGCATCCACGTCCAAGAAGACTGCCGGCGCCGGCGCAACTAAAGATGCGGCTGTGCCCGCGCAGGCAGCCGTCCGTGAGCGGACTAGCTATCAGAAGCTACTAACCGACACAGCTCTCAAGCGCCGTCGTTTCGGCACGGTTTCTGAGCCGGCACCGTTGCCAAACCTGATTGAACTGCAAACCAACTCCTATCGTTGGTTTTTCAATGAAGGCTTGCGCGAACTGCTGGACGAGATTTCGCCGATTGCCGACTTTACCGGCAAAAACCTGACGCTGTCGCTTGGCGATTACGTTATGGAAGAGCCGACGATTGATGAAGCTACCGCCAAAGCTAAAAATTTAACCTATAAAGCAAGCGTGAGAGTACGCACCGCCCTGACAAACCAGGAAACCGGTGAAATTAAAGAAGGCGACGTCTATCTCGGTGACTTTCCGGTTATGACTGAGCGCGGCACGTTTATTATTAACGGTATCGAACGTATTGTCGTCTCACAGATTGTCCGCTCCTACGGCGTGCTTTTCTTGCTCGACGACTCCTCTTCATCTAGTCGTAAGCTGTTTGGCGCTAAAATCATTCCTTCCCGTGGAGCGTGGCTGGAAATCGAAACTTCTTCCAAGGACATCATCTCGGTCAAAGTTGACCGCAAACGTCGTGTCACTATTAGTACGCTGCTCAGGGCGTTTGGCTACAGCACTGACGAAGAGATCATCGGGCTGTTTGCTGACGTCGACAATAACCCAGACCACCAGTACCTAAAGGCCACTCTAGCCAAAGACCCGGCCAAAGACGAGCGCGAAGCTTTAGTGGAGGTCTACAAGCGCATTCGACCGGGCGATTTGGCCACCCCGGAGTCGGCCAAAGTCTTTTTGGATGCGCTGTTTTTCAACCCGAAACGCTACGACATTGGCCGTGTTGGCCGCTACAAACTCAACCAGCGCCTGCTGCTGGACGTGCCAAACATGCCGGAACACCGCGTTCTGCGCCGCGAAGATTTGATCGAGATTATTAAAGAAATTATCCGCCTGAACAACAATCCAAACGCCAAAGCCGACGACATGGACTCGCTGAAGAATCGCCGCATCCGTACCGTTGGAGAGCTGGTGCAAAACAAAGTGCGGGTCGGTTTGCTGCGCTTGGAGAGGATCGCCCGTGACCGCATGGCCGTCTGCGACCTGGCGACGGTGGCGCCGCAACAACTGATTAACTCACGGCCAATTGTGGCTGTGCTGCAAGAGTTCTTCGCCTCCTCACAGTTGTCGCAGTTTATGAACCAAATTAACCCCATCGCTGAGCTTGAGCACAAGCGCACCCTGTCAGCCACCGGCCCGGGCGGCTTAACCCGTGAACGTGCCGGCTTCGAAGTCCGTGATGTACATGCCAGTCACTACGGCCGCATATGCCCAATTGAAACGCCAGAAGGCCCAAACATCGGTTTGGTTGGTTATTTGGCGAGCTATGGTCGCATCAATGACTATGGTTTCATTGAAACGCCGTACCGCAAAGTCATCCAAGAGAATGGAAAAGTTAAAGTAATTGATGAAATGATTTACCTGGACGCCGCCGACGAAGAACGGGCTATCATTGCCCCGGCTTCCGCGCCGGTTGACGCTCAAGGTTTTCTGACTGACCGCCGCTTGGTCGTCCGCCGTTATGGCGAGCCAGGGATGGCAGACCGCAAACATGTTCAGTACATGGACGTTTCGCCGATGCAAACTGTGGCCATCACCACGGCGCTAATTCCGTTTATCGAGCACGATGCCGCTGCCCGCTCCTCGATGGGCTCGTCAATGATGCGCCAGGCGGTGCCGGTTATTCGGCCGCAATCGCCGGTAGTTGGCACCGGCATTGAAGGCCCGGCCGCCTTGGACTCTGGTCAGCTGATAACCGCTGAGATTGACGGTACAATCAGCAAAGTCGGCGGCGACAGCATTACTCTGCTTGGCAGTGATAAAAAAGAGTACACCTATCAATTAGATAAATTCGTCCGCTCTAATCAGGCCACCTCCTTAAACCAGCGACCAATTGTTAGTGTCGGCCAGTCTGTCAAAGCCGGTCAGGTTATCGTTGACTCAAACGCTACCGAAGAGGGCGAGCTGGCGCTGGGTCAAAATCTGCTGTGCGGCTTCTTGTCTTGGGGCGGCTACAACTACGAAGACGGTGTTATTCTGTCTGAGCGTTTGGTGAAAGAAGACCGCTTTACCTCGATCCATATTGAAAAATATTCCATGGAAGTGCGCGACACCAAACTTGGCCCAGAGCAGATTACGCGCGATATTCCGAACGTCGGTGAAGAAGCGTTGTCGAATTTAGATGAAGAGGGCGTCGTCCAAATTGGCGCTGAAGTTGGCCCGGGCGATATCCTGGTTGGCAAAATCTCGCCAAAAGGTGAGACGGAGCCTTCGGCTGAAGAGCGCCTGCTGCGCGCCATCTTTGGTGAGAAAGCTAAGGACGTTCGTGACTCCTCGCTTCGTTTGCCGCACGGTGAACGTGGTAAAATTGTCGAAATTAAATTGTTCGAAAAATCAAAGGGTGATGAACTTCCAACCGGCGTTTTCCAGATGGTTGAAGTGTCGGTGGCTCAACTGCGCAAAGTCTCAGTCGGCGATAAGTTGGCTGGCCGCCACGGTAACAAAGGCGTTATCGCTGCCATTTTGCCGGAGGAGGATATGCCGTTCTTGCCCGACGGCCGGCCCCTGGACGTTGTGCTCAACCCGCATGGTGTGGTTTCGCGCATGAACCTCGGCCAGATTTTTGAAACGCACCTTGGCTGGGCCGCCCAAAAGCTTGGTTACAAAGTAGCGGCACCTGTGTTTGAAGGCGCCAAAATTGAAGATATTTACGCCGAGCTCAAGAAGGCAAACTTGCCGGAAACCGGTAAGACGGTGCTCTACGACGGCAAAACTGGTCAACCATATGAGCACGACGTCACGGTCGGCATCATTTACATGTTGAAGCTTAATCACTTGGTTGATGACAAAGTGCATGCCCGCTCGGTTGGACCGTACTCAATGATCACCCAGCAACCGCTCGGCGGCAAAGCTCAATTCGGTGGTCAGCGCTTGGGCGAAATGGAGGTCTGGGCGCTTGAGGCCTACGGTGCTGCCCACATGCTTCAGGAGATGTTAACCATCAAGTCTGATGACGTGGTCGGTCGTTCTCGTGCCTACGAATCAATTATTAAAGACGAGCCAATTCAGAAGCCAAGCATCCCTGAGTCGTTCCATGTGTTAGTCAAAGAGCTGCAATCACTCGGTCTGTCGGTTGACCTCCTGGAGGCTAAGGGCGAGCAGCTGGAAGAAATTCCAGACGTAACTGTTCATCATGCTGAGAAGATCCGAGCGGTTGTGGCCGAGACGCAGCAAGCCGAGCCGAGTGTGTTGGACGAAGATGATGTAGCCGAAGAGACTATTGATGAGTTAACCACTGAAATTGACGACATGGCCGAGGATATCGAACCAGGTTCTGAGAAGCCGGTTGATGACGAAGCCCCAGCTAAAAGTAACAAGGCCGTTGTTTCGGCTAAGGAATAAGCAAAGCTTTTCGCTGCGCGATGAAGCAAGCTTTCGCTAAGCGAAAGGGAGATATATGGCGAAACAAGCTGAGATGAACGACGAGCCACTGGCTGCTGAGCCAATGCTTGAGCTGCCGACGATGGCTTTGTCGGATGACATTGGTGCGGACGAGGTCGCGGAAGCGGTTGAGCGCGACGTGCTGCAGGATGAGGCGCTGTTAGATGGCGTACCTCTGCCGCAGCTTGTCTCAGACGATATTTTAAAGGCGGCGGCTGACCCGATTGAGGTCTCAGCGTTGGAAGAGGCGCTGCCCCGCCGAGAGCGTGAACGCGAAGAGGTTGAGAACAAGAACCAAACGGATCGTTTTGATGCGGTGCGCATCGCGGTGGCCTCGCCAGAGGAAATTCTGACCTGGTCGTATGGTGAAGTCTTGAAGCCGGAAACGATTAACTATCGTACGCAAAAGCCGGAGCGTGACGGTCTGTTTTGCGAAAAAATCTTTGGCCCCGTCCGTGACTTTGAATGCTACTGTGGCAAGTACAAAAAAGTGCGCTATCGCGGTGTCATCTGCGACAAATGTGGCGTTGAAGTAACCAAAAGTGCCGTGCGTCGTGAGCGCATGGGCCACATCGATTTGGCCGTGCCAACCGCCCACACTTGGTACGTTCGCGGCATTCCGTCGGTTTTATCTTTAATATTAGACATCTCTGTCTCGGACTTGGAAAAGGTTATCTACTTTGCCGGCTTCATCGTACTTTCTATTAACGAAACAATGCGCGAAGAGATGCTTTTGGACTTAGAGCGTGAGTATGCCGAGCTGAAAGCGGCGGTGGCCAGTGGCCAGGAGGACCTGTCTACAGAGCAGTTAGAAGCTGCTTTCAAGCAGTCTAAATCAGAGCTGCAGGGTATTAAGTCGCTGCAAATTCTGTCTGAGTCACGTTACTTTGATCTATCCGTTAAGTATGGCAACCTCCTGCGCGTTGGCATTGGTGCCGAAGCTATTCTAGAGCTGCTGCACCGCATTGACGTGCCGGCCACCATCACTGAGCTGAAAGAAGAGGCCATTCATGCTGTTGGCCAAAACAAGCGCAAAACCTTGCGCCGGCTGAAAATTTTCCAAAACTTTGAACGGGCCGCCATTCAGCCAGAGTGGTTAATTTTAACCCGACTGCCGGTCATTCCACCAGACCTGCGTCCGATGGTGCAGCTGGACGGCGGCCGTTTTGCCGCGTCTGACCTAAACGACCTTTATCGCCGCGTCATCAACCGCAACAATCGCCTGAAGCGACTGCTCAACCAAGGCGCGCCGGAGGTTATTACCCGCAACGAAAAACGCATGTTGCAAGAGGCTGTTGACGCCTTGATTGACAACGAAACCCGCCGTGGCCGCAGCGCCGCTCAAACCGTCGGTAACCGGCGTAAATTGCGCTCTCTGTCTGATATGCTGCGCGGCAAACAGGGCCGATTCCGCCAAAACTTGCTCGGTAAGCGCGTCGACTACTCTGGCCGTTCGGTTATTGTCGTTGGCCCACAGTTGGCTATGGGCGAGTGCGGTCTGCCAAAAGTGATGGCACTTGAGCTGTTCAAGCCGTTTGTCATCGGTCGCCTTATCTCGGATGGCTACGTTTTCAACGTTAAAAACGCTACCAAAATGATTGAGCACAGCGACAACGTCGTTTGGGACATCCTGGAAGATATTACCAGCGAACACTACGTGCTCCTCAACCGGGCCCCCACCCTGCACCGTCTCGGTATTCAGGCTTTCCGGCCAATCTTGATTGAAGGCAAGGCCATTCAAATTCACCCGTTGGTCTGCGAAGCCTTCAACGCCGACTTTGATGGCGACATGATGGCTGTCCATGTGCCGTTGTCTAAACAGGCTCGCCATGAGGCCAGCGTAATTATGCGCAGCTCGCACAACTTACTCAAGCCGGCCTCCGGCGAACCAGTGGTCTCACCGCGCTTGGATATGGTGCTCGGTTGTTACTACTTAACCAACGACAAACCAGGTGCTTTGGGCGAAGGTAAAAGCTTTTCCTCCGGTGAGGAGGCTATCATGGCCTATGAGAACGGCTTGATCGATCTACAGGCCAAGGTCAAAGTCAAAATTAGTGGCCACGGTATGGCTGATACCGCATCCGATGTGATAGAGACAACCACCGGTCGAGTTATTTTCAATCGTCACCTGCCAAAAGGTATCTCCTTCAAAAATGTCGTGCTCGATAAGAAAAACAGTGTTAAAAAGGTGATCGCCGAAGTCTTCGAAAAGTGCGGCGTGGCTGAAACCGCCCGCATTGTCGATGAGGTAAAAAAACTTGGCTTTGGTTATGCTGAGCGCTCTGGCACGACTTTTGCTATTTCTGACTTGCATGTACCAGACACCAAAGATGCCATTTTGCAAAAAGTTGAGCATAAGTTGGAACAGGTTGATGAGCAATTCACGCTCGGTTTAATGACGGATCAAGAACGCAGCCAAAAAACCATTCAGCTTTGGATGAGCACCATGAGCCAAATCGGTGACGATATGGTGGCGCAGTATGACCAAAATTCACCTATTTACTGGATGGTTATGTCCGGCGCACGCGGTTCAGTTAACCAGTTAACCCAGATGGCCGGCATGCAAGGTTTGATGGTTAATCCTTCAGGTGAAATTATTGAGCTGCCAATTAAATCAAACTTCAAAACCGGCCTCGATGAGTTTGAATATTTCATCTCCACCCACGGTTCGCGTAAAGGCCGGGCCGACACTGCCTTGCGTACTTCAGAAGCTGGCTACTTAACCCGCCGTTTGGTCGATGTCTCTCAGGACACTATTGTTGATGAGCCAGATTGTGGCACCAAAGAGGGCACGATTATTCACACCGCCGACGTTGAGTTGGTTGGTGAGACACTGCAAAGTGCTCTCCTCGGCCGCTACCTGGCGGAGGAGACGGCCGGCCATAAAGCGGGTACCAAGGTGAGCGCTGAAATTGCTGACGCCATTGCCGCTTCTGGCGTGACCTCAGCTAAAATTCGCTCGCTCTTGGCTTGCCAAGCTGAATTCGGTGTTTGCCAGCGTTGCTACGGTGACGATTTAGCTACTGGTACAACCGTTGAACTTGGCGCCGTGGTTGGTATTGTGGCTGCCCAGGCAATTGGCGAGCCGGGCACACAGCTGACGATGAAAACCTTCCACATGGGGGGTTCCGCCGCTTCAGCCGACATTACTACCGGTCTGCCGCGCGTTGAAGAGCTGTTTGAAGCTCGCATGCCACGTGTCGTTGCCCGTCTGACTGAGCTTTCCGGCAAAGTCAATATTACTACCGAGAAAGATTTACGTCGCATCCGCGTAACGGCCAAAGATTTTGAACGTGAATTGCACGAATTGCCAGAGGGAGCCACCGTTTCGGTGACTGACGGTGAACGTGTTAAACCAAAACAGATTTTGGCCCAGAAAGTTGACGGCAAAAACATCCGCGCTCAAATGGAAGGCACGGTCGAGATCACCGGCAACGTTGTGGTTGTCCGCTCGCTGGAAAAGGCTGCCCGTGAGTATGAAGTACCGCTGGAGCTTGACCTACTCGTCAAAGACGGCGACGCCGTCACGGTTGGTCAGCAGTTGACCGATGGTCAATGGGACCTAGCCCAGGGCTTGCGTTTGCTCGGACCGGAGAAATTAGCCGCATACATTATCCGTGAAGTTAAGGCCATTTACGCCACCCAAGGTCAAAACATTAACCACAAACACGTCGAGGTAATCATTCGTCAAATGCTGTCAAAGGTGCGTATTTTAGAGCCGAACGACACCACGCTGACGCCTGGTGACACGGTCTCCAAGCAGGCCTTTCAGACGGCTAACACTGAGTCTAAGCGCAATAAAGGCAAGGTGGCCACCGCTGAGCCGATTGTGCTCGGTATCTCCAGGGTCTCCTTAAAGACCGACTCCTTCCTGTCGGCCGCATCGTTCCAGGAAACGACCAATGTGCTTCTGGAAGCGGCTATCGAAGGTAAAGTTGATAAGCTGCGCGGCCTGAAAGAGAATGTCATTATTGGTAAATTGATTCCGGCCGGTACTGGCTTTAGCACCCGCGTAAATCAGCCTCGTTAGGCGGAGCTTGCGACCTGCGGTCTAAAAAACTTACCGGCGGCAGAAGTTTATTGCTTCCGGCACTCGCGGTAGGCAAAGCTGAATCACAAAAAGCCCCGCTTGGCGGGGCTTTTTGCTACCCAAGAGTGGCGCTTCTCAGGGGAGCATTGGCTTTATATCGACGCTTGCTCAAGTCACTCATTTATGCTATTCTTCGGTAGAACTATGCCAACTATTAACCAGCTGCTGCGCAAACCGCGCACACCCAAAATTGAACGTCACAAAACGCTTGCCCTCAAGCGCTCCTTTAACTTCTTAAAAAATCGGCCAGTTAAGCTGGACGGTGGTGCGCCGCAAAAGCGTGGTGTTTGCATTAAAGTTGGTACCGTCACACCAAAAAAGCCAAACTCGGCGCTGCGTAAATTTGCTCGCGTTCGCCTGACTAATGGGATGGAAGTTAACGCCTATATTCGGGGGGAAGGCCACTCGTTGCAAGAGCACTCCGTGGTCATGATTCAAGGCGGCCGGGTTAAGGATTTACCAGGCATGCGCTATCGTATTGTTCGCGGCAAACTTGATTTGCAGGGCGTGAAAGACCGCAAGCAGGGTCGTAGCCTGTACGGCGCCAAACGAGCGAAAGAGTAATTATGCGTGGGAAGACCCATCTCAAAAAAAGACTGCTGCCGCCAGATGAGCAATTTGGCTCAATTACCGTAACCAAATTAATTAATATGGTTATGTTGAATGGCAAAAAAACTGTGGCCAAAAAGATTGTCTATCAGGCGCTGGAAGAGGCTGCTAAGTGCACCAAGCAAGAGCCTTCCGAACTGTTGGAACAAGTTATTAAAAATGTTAGCCCAGTGGTTGAGGTACGCAGCCGTCGTGTCGGCGGTGCCAACTATCAAGTACCAATGGAGGTGCGCACCGAGCGTCGCACAGCTTTGGCCATGCGCTGGATTATTAATGCCGCCCGTGACCGCCAAGGCAAACCAATGTGGCGTTTCCTAGCTGATGAAATCTCGGACGGTTTTGCCGGCACCGGCGCTGCCATGAAGAAACGCGAAGACATGCATAAAATGGCTGAGGCCAACCGCGCTTTCGCTCATTTCGCTCGCTACTAAAAACTAGCTGGTCTCAAGATAACATCCGGCTTCAGGCCGGATTTTGTTGCTTTTAAGCCATGGTTGTGGTTGGCTAATAGCTATCTTGCAACACCGTGACAATAAGGAGAAGGTCGGTGGAGTTTGATATTGAGCAGCGAGAAGTAGACGGCGTAACCATTTTGGATCTTCAGGGTGAACTCGACACATACAGCTCGCCTGGTCTTCTCGAGATGGTTGTCAAAATGAAGTTGTTGGGCCGGCGTTATATTGGCCTCAATATGCACTTAGTTACGTACATGGACGTGGCGGGGCTGGGAGGGCTTGTCTGGTCCCTCAGATGCATTCGCGGGTACGGGGGTCAGCTCGTGTTGCTGCAGATCACGGATCAACCGCAACGGGTACTAGACGCCGCCGGCTTGACGAAAACCTTCACTATTTTTGCAACCGAGCAAGAAGCCGTCCAGTTTCTCGCTCCCTTCGTGCAACAGGAGAAAGCCAATGCCTGAAAATCGCTCCGTCATCCACATTGATTCAGACGTGCTGCCTGTAGGAAATAGCGGCCCCATCGTGCGCAAAACGCCGTCAACTGGCAATACTCAGGCGGGCAACTTCAGCATAACGCTACCAAGCGCTCCTGGCCTGATCGAGAATGTTGAGCCGTATCCGCTGCTGCTCTTGTTCGTCATTGTGTCGATGTTCGACCATGCCGATGATGTGTGCATCGTCGAGTCATGTAAATCTCAAAAACGACTCTTCGGAGGCGCCATGCGCCTCCGTTTTTTTGTCAGGTTAAACCCGTGGAGGCTATATTGGCCGCCAAACCTACAATACCGGTCGCTCCGACCGAGAAAATCCGGCGACAGTACCAAAGCCTCTATTCGTCATAAGCAAAACCTCGGCCTTCTTTGAGCATCTGCAGAGCATACCAGATTGGCGAAACAGCCTTTTTGTGCTAGTCTGGCCAGAGATGACAACACGGCAAATTTTGTGTTGCCACAAGTGAAGAAAGACGAAATACCCCATGCCCCGAGAGTACTCTCTAGACCACACGCGCAACTTTGGCACGATTGCCCACATTGATGCAGGCAAAACGACAGTGACCGAAGGCATTTTGTACCGCACCGGCAAAACCCACAAAATCGGTGAGGTCCATGAGGGCGAAGCCACCATGGACTGGATGGAGCAAGAGCGCGAGCGCGGCATTACCATTACTTCAGCCGCCACCTCCGCCTTTTGGAAGGGTCACCGCATTAATATTATCGACACGCCTGGACACGTTGACTTTACAGTTGAAGTTGAGCGCTCGCTGCGTGTGCTGGATGGCGCCGTCGTTATCTTTGACGGCAAAATGGGTGTTGAGCCGCAGTCAGAAACAGTCTGGCGCCAGGCTGACAAGTATCAAGTGCCGCGCATCTGCTTTATTAATAAAATTAACCAAACCGGCGGCGATTTCTTTAATTCACTGGCCTCTATCCGCGAGCGCCTGTCGCCGAATGCCTTCCCCCTGCAGCTGCCGATTGGCTTTGAACAGTCAATGAATGGCGTGGTTGATCTGGTTTCGCGCAAAGCTTACACCTATAAAGATTACACTGACCACGAGCTGGTTGAAGGTGAGCCGCCAGCCGACATGGCCGCTCAAATTGAACAGTACCGTACGGAATTGCTGGAGAAAGCGGTTGAGGCTGATGACGCGCTGCTTGAAAAATACTTAAATGGCGACGAAATTTCTGACGCTGATTTTCGGACAGCCATCCGCAAGGCGGTCATTAAAGGCGACTTCTTCCTGATTCTTGGTGGAGACGGCCGTGGCGTCGTTGTTGAAACGCTGCTCGACGCTATTGTCGCCTACTTGCCATCGCCGCTGGACGTGCCACCAGCCCATGGCGTTGACTTAAAAACCAAAGAGGATATTGGCATTGCCGCCGATGACGAGGCGCCGTTTGCCGCCCTGGCCTTCAAGGTGGCAGCTGATCCGTTTGTCGGTAAACTCATCTTCTTCCGCGTTTATCGTGGAGTCCTGCGGGCCGGCAGCTACATTTTAAACACCGCTACCGGCGATAAAGAGCGTATCGGTCGCATTGTTCAGCTGCATGCTAATCACCGCGAGGATGTTAGTGAAGTGTACTCTGGAGACATTGCGGCTGCCGTCGGCCTTAAAAACACTCGTACTGGAAACACCCTCTGCGACCCGGAGCACCCGGTGCAACTGGAGTCCATAACCTTCCCAGAGCCGGTTATTGACGTCGCGATTGAGCCGAAAACTAAGGCTGACCAAGAGAAGATGGGTGTGGCTCTGCAGCGCCTCGCCGAAGAGGACCCGACGTTCCAAGTGCGGACAGACGAGGATTCTGGCCAGACCATCATTGCCGGTATGGGTGAACTACACCTCGAGATTATCGTTGACCGCATGAAGCGAGAGTTCAAAGTTGAAGCGAACGTCGGAAAACCGCAGGTCGCCTTCCGCGAAGCGATTACCGAAACGGTCAAGCAAGAGGGCAAGTTTATTCGCCAGTCTGGTGGACGCGGTCAGTACGGCCATGTTTGGCTCGAGCTGTCGCCCGGCGAGCCAGGCAGTGGTTTCACCTTTGAATCTAAAATTGTCGGCGGTACTATTCCCAAGGAGTACATCAATCCGGTGGCTAAAGGCATTGAAGAGGCGACGCACAAGGGTGTTGTGGCTGGCTATCCAGTGGTAGACGTTAAGGCCGTTCTGTATGACGGTAGCTTCCATGAAGTTGACTCCTCTGAAATGGCCTTCCAAATCGCCGGCTCAATGGCCTTCCAAGAAGGGGTGCGCAAGGCTAAGCCGGTCATTCTTGAACCGATCATGCACGTTGAGGTGACTACTCCAGAAGAGTTTATGGGTGACGCCATGGGCGACTTAAATGCCAAGCGCGGCCAAATTCAGGAAATGACTGAGCGGGCTGGTATTAAAGTTATTCGGGCGATGGTGCCCTTGGCCTCGATGTTTGGTTACGCCACCAGCCTGCGTTCGTTGTCGCAAGGCCGGGCCAGCTACGCCATGGAGTTTGATCACTACGATCCAGTGCCTAACAATATCGCCGAAGAGATTAAGGCCGGTAAAGTCAGGTAGCGCGGAGCTTAAAAACATCCAGCCAAACTGAACGCTTCTCGATAATTTGCTTATGTTATAAAAAGCCCCGCCGGAGAGCGGGGTTTTGGTTAGCGGTATCCAGGAATATGCTGCAACAGCCACCACTCCCGCCACGGTGGGTTACGGCTGACATTTTGGCAGAGCAGCGCCACTTGTTCATCCATGGCGTCGCAGAGCGTGATCGGCCCGACAAGACGTTGGTGCGTGTGGGATAAGCAGTGGTGAAGGTGCAAGGTGACGAGGAAGTGATAGAGCATGGCTGTTCGCTCGGGATAGGGGGTTTCACGCAGTATTTTGAGCTGCAGCCAGCCCTCCTTCCACTTTGGGTAATATTTCAGTTCATACCATTCGGCCGACAGTTTTCTGGCTGCTTTTCCTGTCCGTATCCGGCATCCAAGCAGGATGGCCTGCACTTTTTCTTCTGTTAGCGGTTCAGCACGCGCATCAATATGTTGAAGATCAATCATCATTCCCCTTTTCGAGCTCCAAAGCTACTGCACGACAATCATGACGCTACGACCAGTTGTAATGGTTTCCGCGTCTCCTGTCCAGTCGTGAATGGCCTGCAGAACGGTTTTTTTCCGAAATTGGTAGCCTGCGCCGTACTTCGTGCCGGCGTCGTTGGTAATGAAGTCGGTGTTGGTATAACCGCGGATGAGCAAAAAGTGGTAAGCCGGCCCCGGCGCCGTGTAGTAGGGGCTATTTAGTAGACGGCCGGCGGTCGGCAGCAGTACCAAATGGCCGTCGGCCAGCGCCTGTTCAATTGTGTCAGTGCTGACAATGGTTTCTACTGACGCCTGCAGGTGAAAATAATCGGTTATAATTTCGGCTGTTTCGGTGGCCGTCGTATCTTGCCAATAGCCGAACGTTTGCGTCTCCCAATCGGCAATTGCGCGCAGAGCGGTCTCGGTCGTATCGTTGGGGATTTTGGCTGGGTCACCCAGGCTGCGGTGCAATTTGGCGTCGCGCCAATAGGCAGCCATCAGCGCCGCCGCTTCTTCACAGGTTTCCTCATGAAAGGCATCCCAACGGCCAGTTGGCGCCTGGACAGTAAATGGCACGCTGATATTGACGCTGGCTGGACGCGTCTTAGGTATACGCGTAGGCGTGTGACTGTCTACTAGAGCGGGGGAGGCTGAAAGGCTGGCCAGCGGGTTCGGTGGAGCCGAATAGGCAGTGCTGGAGGCTTGCGGTGAGGCTGCAATGCTGTTTGCCGGTCGTTGCCACGTGTGGAGCCACAAAAATAGGCTCAGTAGGCATAGGGTGATAGCGGCCGGCCAGAGATACTTCATATTGACAAAGTATACTAAATAATGCATAAATTAAATAGTCACTCTCTGTTCCTTTTATTTCGCGGCCAAGGAGGCCTGCAATGAAAAAAATCGTTGAAGTGTTCGCCTGCGTGGTGCTCGTGGTGATGTTCTGCTTCTTCGACATCACCGACGGCACAGAAAGGTACCAGCAAGACGATGGCGAAAGGCTGGCCATCGCCGGTGACTGCACGTCCGAGGATGCGGACGTGCAGGACTGGTGCAAGGAGTTCCTGCCCCTGTACAGGGGGGCCCGCGGCGAGGAAAACGAGAAGGATCTGGCCCTGCTGGGGATATACAGTGCCCGCAGGGAGAGTGAGCTCCTGCCCGAGTCCGCGTGGGACACCGCCGGCCCCTGAGGCCGGCAAGCATCCTCATCCCCACCGCGCAACACTGCGGTGGGGATTTTTTACATCGTCCTCAGCGGCCCGGTGGCAAAATATTGACCAAGGCAATAAAATCAGTTAGTCTGCTTATGAGTAAATAAATCAAAGTTCTACGCAAAGCGGCCTTTTGGGGTCGCATGCGGGTCCTCATTGGTCGTGTCTAAGCACCAATGGGTAAGTCAGAAGGAGTATGTATGGCTCAGGAGACCTTCCAGCGCAACAAGCCGCACGTCAATGTCGGCACAATTGGTCACGTTGATCACGGTAAAACGACCTTAACCGCTGCCATCACCCACGTGTTGGCCAAAAAGGGTATGGCTACCGCCAAGAAGTTCGATGAAATCGACAACGCACCAGAAGAGCGCGAGCGCGGCATTACCATCGCTACCTCCCACCAGGAGTATGAGTCAGAGAAGCGTCACTACGCTCACGTTGACTGCCCAGGCCACGCTGACTACGTCAAAAACATGATCACCGGTGCCGCCCAAATGGATGGCGCCATCTTGGTGGTTTCCGCCGCCGACGGCCCGATGCCGCAAACCCGCGAGCACATTCTGTTGGCGCGCCAAGTTGGTGTGCCAGCCGTTGTCGTTTTCTTGAACAAAGTTGACATGGTAGACGACCCAGAGCTTTTGGATCTGGTTGAAATGGAAGTCCGCGAGCTCTTGTCCAAATATGAGTACCCAGGCGACGACACGCCGATCATCCGTGGCAGCGCCCTGAAGGCGCTTGAGGGTGACGCCAAGTACGAAGAGAACATTATGGAGCTGGTCAAGGCCTTGGATGATTTCATCCCAGACCCAGTTCGCGACGTCGACAAGCCGTTCCTGATGCCAGTTGAAGATGTCTTCTCTATTAAAGGCCGCGGTACGGTGGCTACTGGTCGCGTTGAGCGCGGCATCGTCAAAATCAACGAAGAGGTTGAGATTGTCGGTGTCAAGCCAACTCGCAAAGTGGTTGTCACTGGTGTGGAAATGTTCAAGAAACTGCTTGACCAAGGTCAGGCTGGCGATAACATCGGCGCCTTGCTGCGCGGAATTGAGCGTGAAGAGATTGAGCGCGGCCAGGTGTTAGCCAAGCCCGGCTCCATTACGCCCCACACCGAATTTGAGGCCGAGATTTACGTCTTGACCAAAGAAGAGGGTGGCCGCCACACGCCGTTCTTTAAAGGTTACAAACCGCAGTTTTACATCCGCACCACCGACGTCACTGGTGAAGTCTTCCTGCCGGCCGACACTGAAATGGCCATGCCAGGTGACACCGTGCATATCACTGTTAAGCTGATTGCTCCAATTGCCATGGAAGATGGCATGCGCTTCGCTATCCGAGAAGGCGGCCGCACCGTCGGTGCTGGTGCTGTCACCAAAATCGTCAAATAAGAACCTGTCGCTACGCGCCAGAACCTTTTCACTCACTACGTTCGTGACAGTCAAAGCAAATATCAGCAACGAGATTTGTACCAAGGAGACCACGTGACCGCCGCAACTAACAAGAAGGACGTACAAAAAATCCGCATCAAGCTAAAGGCTTACGACTATCGCATCATCGATAAGTCTGCCCTGCAGATTATTGAGACGGCCGAGAGGACCGGCGCCCAAGTGGCCGGCCCCATTCCGCTGCCGACCGACCGCACTATGACCACGGTCAACCGGGCCACCAACAAGTATAAAGATGCTCGTGAGCAGTTTGAAATTCGGGTTCACAAGCGCTTGATTGACGTGCTTGAGCCAACGCCAAAGACTATTGACGCATTGATGTCGCTGGACCTGCCAGCCGGCGTCGACGTTGAAATCAAAGGCTAGTTCTTCTTCTCAATAGGACATAAAAAGAGCCCCGGCCATGTGGTCGGGGCTCTTTTAGTCGGACGAGGCAGAGTGATGAGATGCGCCAGCATCTCCTCTTTGAGGCAGCTCTATTGATTAATAGAGAGTAGCACAGCGAGTCTCAGCGGCTCTGCTGTTGGAAGTCCTGCTTTCTTGCCACGGTACTCTGTTAGTTGGTTTGGCTCAAGAGCGTATCCCTTCCCAACATTAATGCATACTCGATCAGCCATGGACGACGCCTCCTTGTTCAAGAGCGGGGACGAAATAATTATCAATAGCGGACGGGTCGGTGATGGCAGGATAGTTGACGTGTGACTATATTTTCGGTAAGGTCAGCTGTAGAGATAGCAAGGCCGATGGTGTCTGCCCAGGCGCCTGAGCCTCTCGCTTATTTAGCGTTTGGCAGCTGAGCTAGACGGACGGAACCGCAAGAGTGCGGTTCTTGACTTCTCGTGCGCAGGCATGAGTTGCATTTCAACCAAATATTGGTTGAAGATGAAGACCCGAGAGCAACCGAAACCGGAGACCACATGATTTCATTCGTGCTTGGCCAAAAGGTCGGCATGACCCGCATCTTTGATGAAGACGGCCGCGACATTCCTGTCACGGTAGTTTTGGTGCGGCCCAATGTGGTTACTCAGATCAAAACGGTTGAGAAAGACGGCTATGCTGCCGTCCAAATTGGCGCTGGCAGCAAGAAGAGTCAGACCAAACCAATGCGCGGCCACTTGGCTGCCGCTGGTCGTGACAATCTGGCGTTTATTCGCGAAACCATCATTGACGCTGAAACAGAGGACGTACCCACGCCTGGTGACGCCCTCTCTTGTTCTGTATTTACCGCGGGCGACAAAGTCAAAGTGACCGGCACCAGCAAAGGCAAGGGCTTCTCCGGTGTTATCAAGCGCCACGGCTTTAGTCGCGGTCCGGAGACGCATGGCTCAGACCATCACCGTGCCCCGGGCTCAATTGGTTCGATGTTCCCGCAGCACGTCATGAAAGGGCGCAAATTGCCGGGTCATATGGGTAATGTCCAGGTGACGGTCAAGAACGCCGAAGTAGTTGCTGTTGACGCTGATACTGAGACAGTGCTGATCAAAGGTGCTTTGCCTGGTCCGCGCGGCAGCATGCTGGAAATTCGAAAGGTTAGCGCATGACCATTCCTGAATACAGTTGGCAGGGCACAAAAACTGGCGATATTACGCTTCCGGCCGTATTTTCGGTTGCTCGCCACGACGATGTGATTGCCCGCGCCCTGCGTTTTATCAGTAATTCGGCGCGTGAATCTATCGCTAACACCAAAAAACGCGGCGAAGTGGCCGGTACCGGTAAAAAGCCATGGCGGCAAAAAGGCACAGGCCGGGCTCGCCAGGGCTCAACGCGTTCGCCGCAGTGGGTCGGTGGCGGTGTGGCCTTTGGGCCGACTCCGGAGCGTAACTGGGCTACTCGGTTAAATAAAAAAATGCGCCAGCTGGCTTTAGTTTCAGCTCTATCAGCCAAAGCGGCTGATGGTGAGATGATTGCCATCCAGGCGATGCCGGCTGAATTAACCAAAACAAATCAGGTGGCGAAGGCGCTGGCCAGCTTACCGGTGGCTAAAAAGCGCTTACTGATTGCCGGTGATGTGTCGGAAGCGCTGTTATTGACGACACGGAACGTGCCTGGTGTTCAAGTCACACCCGGCTACCTGCTTAATTTGCACGACGTTATTACCGCTAAGCAAATTGTGCTCATGCCTGGCGCCGCTGAGCGTATTCAGGTTACCTGGGGGCCGAAAATTGCCACCAAACGCCTGACCGCTGCTCCAGCTGCTAAAACCACAGTCAAAAAGACCACCGCGGTTGCTGAAGCGCCGGCGGACAGCGTTGACGTTTCGCCAGCGGGTGAGGAATAAGATGCCCATTTTGCTCGCTCCCTGGTTAACCGAAAAATCTGTCCGATTAGCTGATCTTGGCCAGTACGCTTTTCTGGTTACGCCAAACGCCAGTAAACAGGCTGTGGCTGATGCTGTGGAAGCTCACTTTAAAGTCAAAGTAACGGCTGTGACGATGGAAACGCTCAAAGGTAAGCGAATGCGCATGCGCGGCAAAGGCGCCCCGCGCCGCTTGACGACCCGCGGTAACCGCAAAAAGGCGATTGTTCGCTTGGCAGCCGGCCAACGGCTGGATGTTTACGGCGGTGTTGAAGAGGGTGCGGTTGCTGAGCCAAAAACAAAACCCGCCCAAAATACAAAGACAGCAGCTAAGACTGAAACAAAGCGCCAGCCTAACGGCGACAAGGAATAATCATGCCAGTTATCGTTGCCAAACCGACCACCTCCGGCCAGCGCAAGCTGTCCCATTTAAAGAACCCGGTTTTCGGCCGGACTTTGCCGAAGGCTCTCAGATTGGCCACCAAACAACAGGCTGGCCGCAATAATCAGGGTAAAATCACTATTCGCCACCGCGGCGGCGGTGAAAAGCGCTTCCTGCGCTTGATTGATTGGAAGCGCGACAAGCAGCTGCAAGCCACGGTGCAGGAACTGCAGTACGATCCGGGCCGTACCGCCAACGTGGCCTTACTCCAGTATGAAGACGGTGAGCGCCGCTACATATTAGCTCCTGCCGGTTTGAATGTTGGCGACCAGGTTATGTCTGGTGCGGCGGCACCGATTCGCCCAGGCAACCACTTACCATTGAAGCGCATTCCGGTTGGTTCCCTTATTCATAACGTCTCATTGGCACCCGAGCGTCCGGCAACAACCGTACGTAGCGCTGGAGAAGCGGCTTCACTCTTATCCCTCGAAGAGACGACCGCTCATGTGAAATTACCCTCCGGCGAAGTGCGTCGGCTGGACAACAACTGCCAAGCCACGCTTGGGGTTGTCTCAAACAGTGACTGGCAGCACGTGCGCATCGGCAAAGCCGGCCGCAATCGTCACTTTGGTTGGCGGCCAACCGTTCGCGGTAAAGCAATGAACCCAGTTGACCACCCGCACGGCGGCGGTGAAGGCAACACCTCAGTGGGTATGAAGTATCCAAAAACGCCATGGGGCGCCCACGCCTTAGGTGTTAAAACCCGCGGTCGCCACAAATCATCTGAATCGCAAATCATTCGTCGAAGAAAGACGAGGTAGTCATGTCACGATCAAGCTCGAAAGGTCCGTACTGTGAGCCAAAACTGTTGGCTAAATTTGAGAAAGCCGCCGCCGGTGTCCAATTAAAAATTAAAACCTGGTCGCGTCGCTCGCAAATTTTCCCGGTTATGGTTGGCCACACCCTAGAAGTGCACAATGGCCGCATTCACATTCCGGTTTTCATCACTGAAGATATGGTTGGCCACCGTTTGGGTGAATTTGCGCCAACGCGTAAATTTGTCCGCCACGGTGGTAAATTAGCCAAAGATCAGGGGTAATTATGGCTGAACAAGTTATTCGTGTCTCTGGTAAATCGCTGGACATTGCGCCGCGTAAGTTACGTATTGTGATTGATGGTGTCCGTGGTATGCCACTCGAGCGCGCTCTAACTACGCTGCAGTTCATGCCGAAGCGTGGGGCAAAGTTGGCCTGGAAGGTCATTCGCGCCGCCAAAGCGGCCGCTGAAGAGGCCCGAGTTGCACCAGAATCGTTGGCCGTTCAGATGATTCGCGTTGACGGCGCCTCGGCGACGAAAAACCGCATCTACGGCAGTCGCGGCCGCGCCGCTCTTGTCAAAAAGCAAAAAAGCCATTTGCTGGTACAGATTGGCCCGCAGCGGGCTGTAGCGGCACTTGCCGCCAGACCGCTGAAGCGGACAGCCAAAACCGAGCAGGTCGCGTCAGCTGAGCCACTTGTAGCGCCAGACCCAGAAATCACCGAAACCGCCAAGACTGAAACAGTTGAGCCAGAAGAAATCGTAGCAACCGAGAAAGGAGGCCGCGATGGGTCAAAAAATTAATCCGATCAGCCTCCGTTTAGGCATTAACACTAACTGGCGAAGCCGTTGGTTTGCCGCCGGTCGCAACTATACCCATTCACTGCAGGAAGATTTGGCCATTCGGGCACTACTCAAGCAGCGTTTACAAAACGCTGGCGTCTCTCTGATCGAAATTGAGCGCGGTCCGGGTGACCTGACCATCTTAATCCATACTGCACGCCCCGGAGTTATCATTGGCCGCGGCGGTGCTGGCACGACGGAGCTGAAAAAACACCTCGAGAAGCTGATTATTAGCCGAGGTAAAAAAACTGATCTGCCGCGTATCAAGATTGACATCGTTGAAGTGCGCCAACCTGAAGCAAACGCCCAGTTGGTGGCCGAGAATATTCAGTACCAGATCGAAAAGCGCGTTATGTTTAAACGAGCAATGAAGCAAGCGGTAGAAAAAGCCATGGCCCAGCACGTTCAGGGCATTCGTATTATTATGGCTGGCCGTCTCGGCGGGGCAGAAATTGCCCGCTCTGAGAAGTTAGTTCAAGGCAGTGTCCCGCTGTCGACTCTGCGTGGCTTGATTGACTACGGCTTTGCCGAAGCTAAGACCACCTACGGCACAATCGGCATCAAAGTTTGGGTTTACCGTGGTGATGAAGCCAAGCTCAATCTTGAGCGTCCAGCCGCTCGGCGCATCTCTTCGTAAGCTCATTGAAGAAAAGTCAAAAATCAAGTAAAGTAAACAAGATCAAAACAGACCAAAGGTTATTCTCATGTTCATCACGAGTCTGTCTGTCGATAAACAGGCGAAGCGAGTGAAAAGCATTAACTGAATATATTGGAAAGATAAGCAATGCTAATACCCAAAAGGATGAAATTCCGAAAACAGCAGCGCGGCAAACGCGGTGGTTATGCTACCCGTGGCACCGAGCTCAGTTTTGGTACCTTTGGTATTAAGTCGCTTAGCCGCGGTTGGATTTCCAGCCGGGAAATTGAAGCCGCCCGCCGGGCGATGACCCGCTACATCAAGCGCGGCGGCGAAGTTTGGATTCGTATTTTCCCAGATAAGCCTGTCACCTTAACCTCGGCCGAGACGCCGATGGGCTCCGGTAAAGGCGCCGTTGACCACTTTGTGGCCGTCGTTAAGCCGGGCAGCGTGCTGTTTGAGATGGCTGGAGTGTCTGAGACGGTGGCCAAAGAGGCCATGCGTTTGGCTAGGCATAAAATTTCCGTGGAAACCAAGTTTATTAGCAAGCCTGGTTTGGCCCAAGTTGAGGAGCGCGCATGAAACGCCGCAACGCTGCCCAAGCGGTGATGGAAAAGCCAGCGGCAGAGCTTAAAGAGCTCGAAAAGACCGCACGGCATGAGCTGCTGGACCTACGCTTTCGCTTAACAACCAACCAGTCGAAGCAACACCATCTGTTGGCCGAGAAGCGCCGTCAGGTTGCCCGCATTTTAACTCGTATGCGCCAGTTGGAAATTCTGTCTGAGGAGAAACATGTCTGAGTCGAAGAAACGCAAAATTGGTGTCGTAGTCTCTGACAAGATGGAGCAAACCGTCGTGGTTGCTGTGGAGCAAAATCACCGCCACCCGATTTATCAAAAAATTGTTAAATCCTCGAGCCGTATTTTAGCCGACAACCCAAATAACCAGTGGCATGAGGGCGACGCGGTCGTGATTGAAGAGATGCGGCCGATGTCCAAGCACAAAAGCTGGCGTGTGGTGGCTGGCGAGCATGGTCTGGCTGACGGCGACCTGAATATCGTTGAGCCGGAAGTAATGACACCCACCAAGGAAACAGTATGATTCAGGCCGGATCCCGCTTGCTCGTCGCTGATAACAGTGGCGCGAAAGAGGTTGAAATGATTACCGCACTTGGCAATGTGGCTGATGCTAATGCTCAAATTGGCGATATTATCACTGCCTCCGTTAAGACGGCCACGCCGAACGCTACCGTTAAACGCAAAGAGGTAGTCCGGGCGGTTATTGTCCGCCAGGTTAAGCCATTGCGCCGAACCGACGGCAGCTACATTCGCTTTGACGACAACGCCGCCGTTATTATCAGTAAAGACAACTTGCCGCGAGGTACCCGTATTTTTGGCCCAATCTCTCGTGAATTGCGAGACCGCGGTTTTCAGAAAATCGTCTCACTGGCGCCGGAGGTGCTGTAATGGCTCGTGGTAATCAGGGCTCAGCCCGCAACCTCAATGTTTCACTGCGTCTTAAAGCGGGCGATACGGTCAAGGTGACTTCTGGCGGCTCGGTTGGCAAAACCGGCGCTATTGAGCGCGTGTTGCGTCGCACTGGCCAAGTAGTTATTCCTGGCGTTCATGTTGTCAAACGGCACAAAAAGGCCTCAGCCGGTCAGCCGGGCGGCATTAGCGAAGTAGCAATGCCAATTGACGCCTCAAACGTGCAACTCATCTGCCCAGCTTGTAAAAAACCAACCCGCCTGGGCTCGCGCCTAGAAGGCGACCGTAAACTGCGCACTTGCCAAAAGTGTGACAGTGTCATTGGCTAAAGGAAATCATGCGTACAATGCACGAGCAATATACCGAAGTCACCCGACCAGCCATGGCCAAGCAGTTTTCCTATGCCAACACTATGGAGATGCCGCGCTTAATGAAGGTGGTTGTTAATGTGGGGGCTGGACACGCCAAAGAGCAGACAGCATTGATGAACGAAGTAGAAAAAACGTTAACCACCATCACCGGCCAGAAACCGGTGATCACCAAAGCCAAGCGGGCCATTGCCTCGTTCAAAATCCGTCAAGGCCAGCCGATTGGTATGATGGTCACCCTGCGTGGTGAAAAGATGTGGAGTTTTCTTGACCGGTTAATCAACGTAGCGCTGCCGCGCATCCGCGACTTTCGTGGTTTGCCAAGCTCGCTGGTTGATCGCCACGGTAACTTCCACTTAGGTATTAAAGACCAGACCATTTTCCCAGAGATCAGCTACGAGAACATTGGCGCCGTCCACGGTTTGCAGGTCTCGCTGGTTACGACCAGCCAGAACGCTGAGCAAGCAACGGAACTGCTGCGCCAGCTGGGTTTCCCGCTGGCGGGAGCCGAGCGCTTAACTAATGAAACTGCAGAAAAGTCGGAGGCATAATGGCGACCGTTGCTCATATTGTTAAAAGTCAAAGGAAACCCAAGTTTAGCGTGCGCCAGAAAAATCGCTGCTTAGTGCCAAAGTGCGGTCGTCCGCACGGGTACATGCGTAAATTTGGCGTTTGCCGCATCCATTTTCGCGAATTTGCTTCAGCCGGCATGTTGCCGGGTGTCCGCAAAGCCTCTTGGTAAGTACCATGTCGCTACGCTCCAGAGACTCTTCACTCGCTACACTCGTGATAAATAATTAAGGAATACCATGACAAACGACACCCTATCTGATCTCGTTGTCCGTCTGAAGAACGCCCAAGGTGCTGGACGGACCGAATTTGTGGTGCCTCACACCAACCAGTCAATGGCACTGCTACAGCTGCTGCAGCGTGAAGGCTATGTGGCGGGCTTGACGAAAGAAGAGGCGACGCCGCAAGATACGATTCGGGTTCGTTTTGCCGATAATCGTCCGCAACCTTTCCGGTTGCTGCGTCGTGTCTCGACGCCAGGTCAGCGTGTTTATCGCGGTTACCGCGACCTGATGCGTCCGCTGTCCGGCTATGGTATTGCCGTTGTCTCAACACCTAAAGGCTTTTTGACCGACCGTGAGGCTCGGCGTGAGAAGCTCGGCGGCGAAGTTATTTGCCTGGTTGCGTAAGGAGTACTGAGATGTCCCGCATTGGTAAAAAACCGATCCAGCTGCCATCCGGCGTTACTGTTACCGTCAGCGGTCTTGAAGTGACCGTTAGTGGTCCAAAGGGTACGGCTGAACTGGTCGTCTCTCCTCGCGTAACAATCGCGCAAGAATCTGACCTTCTGCGCGTTACACCGGCCAAAACCGGCAACCAAGCCATGGCTGACTGGGGCTTATACCGCCAGCTGCTGCAAAATATGGTTACAGGAGCAACCGAAGGCTTCAGCAAACAGTTAGAGGTGATTGGCGTTGGTTACCGCGTTAGCCAGCAGGGTCAAAACTTAGTTTTCAACCTTGGCTATTCGCACCCGATTGATGTGTCGCCACCAGAGGGCATCACCCTCGGTGTTCAGAAGAATACTGTCACTGTGACCGGTTTAGATCGCGCGCTGGTGGGTCAAGTGGCCGCTAACATTCGCAGCCTGCGTCCGCCAGAGCCATACAAAGGCAAAGGCATTCGCTATACTGGCGAACACATTCGTCGCAAGGCCGGTAAAGCCGGTAAAGCCGCCAAATAACTAAGAAATAAGAGTTTATTATGATTTCCATCTATCCACGAAAACAGAAACGAGCTACGCGCGCAGCGCGGATTCGGACTCGCTTGGCTGGTTCGGCCGAGTGTCCTCGCGTAGCGGTTTTCCGTTCCGGCAAGCATATTGCCGCCCAAGCTATTGATGACACAGCCATGAAAACAATTGCCGCCGCTTCAGACTATGGCGCAGCCAAAAGCTCTGCTTATGGCGCAGCCAAAAGCTCTGTTTCAGACCGTCAGGTCGCAAGCTCTGCTGACAGCAATGCTAAAACTGCTCAAGCTGAGCAGGTTGGCCAAGCGCTGGCTGCCTCGCTCAAAGCAGCCGGTGTGTCGAGCGTGGTATTTGACCGGGCCGGTTATGCTTACCACGGTCGGGTCAAGGCGTTGGCTGAGGCGCTGCGTACGGCTAAGTTACTGAATTAGGAGAGATATGCCTGAAGAACAACCAACCACCTCGAGCGCAGCTCAAACACGGCCAACCACCTCTCCAGCGAATTATTCGCGGTCAATGGGGGGCGGACGTGCTGGCGGATCAGACGGTCAGCGCCGCGGTCGCCAAGGCGGCGGCCGGACCGACGGTCAACGGAGCCGCTCAACCAGTGAGTATGACGACCGTGTAGTCTCAGTTGACCGTGTCTCCCGGGTCGTTAAAGGTGGTCGCCGTATCCGCTTCCGAGCGCTGGTGGTTATGGGCAACCGTGCTGGCAAGGTCGGTATGGGTGTGGCTAAATCCGGCGATGTGGCGGGTGCCGTACAAAAAGCCAAAACGCAGGCCGAACGCCATATGCAAACCGTCACTATTATCAATGACACGATCCCGCATGAGAGCACTGTCCGTTACTCTGGCGTGCGTTTATTGCTCAAGCCTGCCTCTCCTGGCACTTCGATTGTCGCTGGCGGCGCCGTTCGGGCGGTCATTGAGTTGGCGGGAATCAAAAACGTACTGTCCAAGAGTTTGGGCAGCTCAAATAAAATTAACATGACCAAAGCGACGCTCTTGGCGCTATCCTCTTTCAAAACAGACCGTCCGCGCCGCGTTCAAGCCGACAGCCACAAAACAGCCGAAATGGTTGAGGAAGTCGCACTAGTTGAAGCGACGCCGGTCAAGAAAACCGTCAAGCCACGGACTAAAAAGGCCGAGGTGTTGGCTACAGAGGAGACGAATGCAACTGCATGATATTCGCGTCTCAATGCCGAAGCAGAGCCGCCGCCGTGTCGGGCGCGGTATTGCCGCTGGCCAGGGTAAAACCGCTGGCCGCGGTACGAAGGGTCAAAACTCGCGCACGGGCCACAACATCCCGCGGCGCTTTGAAGGTGGGCAAACACCGCTGGTGCAACGCCTGCCAAAACTGAACGGTTTCCGCTCACTGACGCCAAAATCGGCCACCGTCCGTTTTTCGGCGCTTGAAGCGAGCTTTGACGAGGGAGCAGTTATTACGCCGCAGCGCTTAAAACAGGTTGGCCTGCTCCGCACGCGCCCTGGTACTGTCAAAATTGTCGCCACGCCGAACATGAGCAAACGCTTCAGCCTGTCTGGCATTGCCACGACCAAGAGCGTCGCCGCTCACTTGGGCATTTTGACTACCCAAACTTCAACTAAAGCAGCCTAGTATGTTTGCCCGTTTGCGTTCGCTCTGGGCACTTAGTGACGTAAGGGGACGAGTGCTGACGACCTTCGGGTTGCTTTTGGCCGCCCGGGCACTGGCGCACATTCCGGCGCCTGGTGTACCTAAGGCCGAGCTAGGCCAATTATTGTCTGGCAACCAATTCCTCGGTTTGCTCGAGCTGTTTTCGGGTGGCTCAATTAGCCGGCTGTCACTGGCTATGCTTGGTGTCGGCCCTTATATTACCGCCTCGATTGTTTTTCAGTTGCTTGCCTACGTCGTGCCGTCATTAGAAGCGTTACAAAAAGAGGGCCAGTACGGTCAGCAGAAAATTCAGCAATACACGCGCTATCTCGCTGTACCACTAGCTTATTTGCAGGGTTACGGCACCGTTGCATTGCTCAAAAGCCAAGGTTTGTTGCAGACATTGTCGGCACCATCGCTGTTTCTGATGCTAACCGCTACCGCCGCTGGTACGGTGCTCTTGATGTGGCTCGGAGAGGTTATCTCTGAGCGAGGCATCGGTAATGGTATCTCGTTAATTATTATCCTTGGCATTCTATCTGGCCTACCGAGTTTAATTGGCCGTTCATTGGCGCTGGCCGGTATTTCCGTTTCGCTGTCTGGACTTGATTTGTCGCAAATGGACACTGCCATGCTTATTCAGTACGGCATTGTGGCCATTGTCGCGGTGGTCATTTTGGCCCTAGTTGTAGCCGTCACCCAAGCCATCCGTAACATTCCGGTCGTCTATGCCCGCGGTGTGCGCCAAGGAGTGCAATCGCAGGTTCCGTCGAATTTGCCGCTGCGGGTCAACTCGGCCGGCGTCATTCCAATTATCTTTGCCATTTCATTGTTGATTACACCGAGCTTCATGGCCCAGTTCTTCCTGCATGCCCGCTCAGCTTGGCTCCGGGATGGCGCTCAGGCGGTCATTAACTTCACGCGGCCGACCGCCACCTACTACCCGCTCCTATACTTCATTTTGGTGGTCGTTTTCACCTTCTTCTACACCTTTGTCATCTTCCAACCGAAAAATATCGCTGAGAACCTGCAAAAGCAGTCCGGCTATATTCCGGGCGTCCGGCCGGGCGGTGAGACTGAGCGCTACATTAGTTTGGTGCTGATGCGCCTGACGCTGTTTGGCGCCGTTTTCCTCGGTATCGTGGCTATTTTGCCGACGGTGGTTCAGCGTCTGCTCGGCAACAACACCTTCTCGCTCGGCGGCACCGGCTTATTAATTGTTGTCTCCGTTGTTATTGAAACGATGCTGGCCGTCCGAGCTCAGATAGTTACCTCTACTTACGAACTGGACTAAGTTTTGCTGACGGCAAACTTCTCTCTCGCTCTACTTGAGAGAAAAATGGGCATGATTGCCCAGGTGTGAATCACTTTGCATAGCATATAAGCGACAAAAAGCAAGGAGAGGTGGCAATTTTGCTGTCTATAAGCTAGGCTCGGGCTGTGCAGAGTACAATCTTTCTTGGGCCACAGGGCAGCGGTAAGGGTACACAGGCCGAACGTTTGCGCCGCTCTTGGCGCGCAGCGGTCATTTCCAGCGGTGATGTAACGCGGGCATTGGCTAACAGTCCGACAAAAGCCGGCCACGAAGCGGCAAACGCCATGCTTCAGGGTAAACTGATTCCCGATGAGCTGCTATTGCCGACATTGGAGCACAACATCGAGGCTGCTGGCCGCAAACGCAAATTAATTTTTGACGGCACGCCGCGCACAGTCAGCCAGGCCAAGTGGCTTGATCACCTGCTGATCAAACTTGGTCGGCCGTTGCCCACAGCTATTTACATCAAAATTACCCAAGCCGAAGCACTGAAGCGGCTGCAGAAAAGGCTTATTTGTCCGACCTGTCACCGCAGTTACTATCCGCGCCAACAGTCGTTTAAAACAGGCCGCTGCCAGCACGACCAAGCAATACTGATTCGCCGAGCCGATGATGCCCCGGAAGTTGCCCGCGCTAGGTTGCGCCTATTTGCACGCACGAGCCGACCGCTGCGCCGTTATTTTCAATCTCGCGGCCGCTTGTTGACCGTTTCTGGCCACGGCACAGTTCCGGCCGTCAGCAAACGAATTAAGCAAGCTATAAAGGAAAGTGATGAAGCAGACAAAAACCGACGCTGAAATTGACCGCTTGGCTAAGGGCGGCCACCTGTTGGCCAATATTTTGGCTCAGGTGGCCTCGATGGTTAAGCCTGGGGTCAGTGGCATTGAACTAGACCAGCGCGCGCGTGAATTTATCAAAGCCGCTGGAGCCGAACCGGCCTTTTTGGACTACCAAGGCTTTCCGGCGGCGTTGTGTGTTTCGCCCGACAGCCAGGTGGTGCACGGCTTGCCAACTGCTGTCAAACTGAAAGCTGGCCAAATTGTCGGCCTCGATCTCGGCATTTACTACGATGGCCTCTACACCGACACAGCAGTAACGGTGCCGGTTGCCGAGATTGACGAATCGCGACGCCGTCTGTTGAGCGTCACCGAGGAGTCGCTGGCTCGCGGCATTGCCGCTGCGACCCTGGGAAATACTTTGAATGACATCGGTCGGGCTATTCAAGAGTTTGTTGAGCCGGCTGGCTTTACGCTGGTGCGTGACTTTGTCGGTCACGGCGTCGGCTACGCCGTCCACGAAGATCCAAACGTGCCGAATTTTGTTACTCCTGACGGCGATATACCCTTAGAATTGGGGATGGTCTTGGCTATTGAACCGATGGTCAATGTTGGCGTTGCCGATCTCAGTTTTGGTCAGGATGATTGGACGGTGACCACCGCCGACGGCCAGCCGTCCGCTCACTTTGAGCATACCATTGCCGTGACGAAAAACGGCCCGCGAATTCTGACCGCCTGAGCGTGGGCGAATGCTTGACCAAATGACGATAGTTTGCTACCTTAAAGCACGTCAGGCCGATCGAATGTTGCATTGCTACGTTCGGCGTATCGGCTCCGATTTTTTGAGCGTCTTGAGTATCTCAAACAACCCTGAGAGGATGTACCGCTTTGGCCGGTGACACTATCGCTTTGACTGGAAGTGTGCTGGAAGCACTGCCGAGTGCAATGTTTCGGGTACGCCTTGAGTCTGGCCACGAAGTTTTGGCCTACGTCGGCGGAAAGATGCGCAAGCATTTCATTAAATTGTTGCCTGGTGATCAGGTGACGGTTGAGATGTCGCCCTACGATTTAACGCGCGGTCGGATTGTCCGCCGCCTGCAGAAGGAAGAGGTACAACATGAAGGTCCGAGCTTCGGTAAAAAAAATGTGTCTCAACTGCCAGTCCCTCAAACGCCGGGGAGTGGTTCGAGTAATCTGCAGCAACCCCAAACACAAACAGCGCCAAGGGTAGAGGAAAAGTAAATTATGGCACGTATTGCAGGTGTGAACCTTCCGGCCGACAAGCCGATTGCGATCGCCCTTCGCTATATTTATGGTATTGGGCCAACCAGCAGTCGCTCCGTGTTGGAGCAGGCCAAAATTGAGACCGGCAAACGGACGAAAGAGCTGTCTGACGCTGAAGTTGACCGCCTGCGCAATTTGATTGAAAAACAGTACAAAGTAGAGGGCGATCTGCGCATGCAGATTGGCCAAAATATTAAGCGCTTGGTAGAAATCAACAGCTACCGAGGCCTGCGTCACAAAAAGCATCTGCCCGTGCGCGGTCAGCAGACAAAAACCAACTCACGCACCGTTCGCGGCAACAAACGCATGACCGCCGCCTCCGGTAAAAAGCCGTCGGGCCAGAAGACGTAGAAAGAATATACCTATGCCAACCGCCACGCCAACCGTCGCCACGCCTCGTCGCAAGAAACAGCTCCGCCAAGTCCCTAAAGGCCGAGTGTATATTCAAGCGACGTTCAACAACACCATCATCTCGGTCACTGATCCGACTGGTGCGGTTTTGGCTTGGTCTTCGGCCGGATCCAGCGGTTTTAAGGGTGCCCGCCGCTCTACTCCGTACGCTGCTACCGTGGCAACACAGCGCGTGATTGAGAAAGCTCGTCAGTTTGGTCTGCACGACATTGCCGTCACCGTCACCGGTGTTGGCTCTGGCCGTGATGCCGCCCTGCGCGCCTTCTCAACCGGCGGTTTCAGCATCTCAGCCTTAAAAGATCGCACCCCCATCCCTCACAACGGTTGCCGGCCTAAAAAAGCCCGGCGGGTTTAGGCAGGAAAGGACGTTATGCACGAACCGGTTTGTCGTCGTTGTCGTCGTGAAGGTAAAAAGCTGTTTTTAAAGGGCGAGAAGTGTTTCTCTCAGAAATGCCCTGTTAGCCGCCGCACCTATCCGCCAGGTGAGCATGGTCCAACCATGAGAATTAAAATTTCAGAATATGGTCGCCAGCTGCACGAGAAGCAGCGCGCTAAGGCCATTTATGGCCTGCGCGAAGAGCAGCTCAAGCGCTTCTTTGGTGAGGCAGTCCGCCGCCAAGGCGACACCGGTGAAAACCTGGTGCGTATGCTCGAGCTGCGTCTGGACAACATTCTCTACCGTGCCGGTTTAGCCGCCTCCCGTTCCCTGGCCCGCCAAATGATTAGCCATGGCCACATCAAGCAAAATGGTAAGAAAGTGACCATTGCCTCAATTATTGCCAGCCCAAATGACCGACTGCAAATTGTTGGCCCAGATGTCTTTCCGCGCTCGACTTTTGAAGAAACGCCCAGTTGGCTGAAAGCGACCGCTGCAAGCCGTACCATTGAGGTGCTGCACGCGCCTGAAACCGAAGAGATGCCCAGTGAACTCGACCGTGAATTAATTGTTGAGTATTACAGCCGGTAGGCCGGTTAAGGAGTCAAACATGATTGTTGATATCACCACCCCAGCTTGGACGGAGGAAACGCTCGGCGCCACTCAGTCTCGCTTTACGATCACCCCATTGTTCCCAGGCTACGGACCAACCGTCGGCAACGCCATTCGGCGCGTTTTGCTGTCCTCGCTGCCGGGTGCCTCATTGGTCTCGGTCCAATTTGAGGGTGCCACCCATGAGTTCTCGACCTTGCCGGGCGTCAAAGAGGATGTTGTTGAGCTGACCTTAAACTTAAAAGCACTGCGTTTGCAGCTGCACTCAGACGGCCCGGTTGAGCTGTCACTGAGCAAAAAAGGTCCAAGCATGGTGACCGCAGCTGACTTTAAAAAATCCGACCAAGTTGACATCAAAAACCCTGACTTGGCCATTGCCACCCTAGATAAAGACGGCAGTCTCAGCCTGACCGTACAAGCGGAACGCGGCCGCGGTTATCAAACCGTTGAGCAGCGCAGTAGCCTTGGTGGCGGCAGCACGCCGCTCGGAACCATTGCCCTGGATGCACTCTACTCACCCGTCACGCACGTTGAAATGCAAATTGAAGACACTCGTGTCGGCCAAATGACCAACTACGACAAGTTGGCACTCATTGTCACGACTGACGGTACGACCGCACCAAAAGAGGCCTTTCAACAAGCGATGGATATTTTGACCGAACAATTTGAGTCTATTCGCGCCCAGAGCAAGGGCGAAGCCTCGGCGCCGGTTCTGCGTGAAGCCGCTGCCGGTCCCCGCATGGTGCCAGATGAGACAGTTATCCAAGAGGCTGGTCTGACGCCGAAAATTGCTAAAATTTTAGAAACTGGCGGTTTTATTACCGTTGGCGCTGTCCGTGATGCGGCTGAAGAGGCCGTGCTGGCGCTTGAAGGCTTGACTGAGCGCAACAAGCAAGAAATTCGCCTACTCCGTGGCCAACGCGAAGGGCTCCCGACAAACGCGAAGCGTTTGGTGAGCAACGCGGATCGCGAAAGCTAAGATGCCTGCTTCTACCCGCAAACTTGGTCGCAAGTCGGCTCACCGCAGCCACATGCTGAAAAACCTGGCGACCAGCCTGATTCTGTTTGAGCGGGTTGAGACAACTGAAGCGAAGGCCAAAGCCGTCCGCGGCCAAGTTGAGAAAATTCTTGGTCTGGCTAAGCGGGCTGCGGTTGGTGATAACCTGCCGGCCACGCGCACGCTGTTTGCCAGTGTGGCTGATCCGCTGGCGGCCAAAAAAGCCGTTGAGTACTGGGCGCCAAAATTGGCTGACCGGCCAAGTGGTTACGTTCGCTTAACCCGCCTGCCGGCTCGGCTCGGTGACGGTGCCAGCGTCATGCAGCTGGAAATTATCGGCGCCGCTCCGTTTGCAGTCACCCGCAGTGCTGAGGTTGCCTCACCGGCCACCTCTGACACGAACGTGACCGTCCGCCGCCGCGGCAGTAAGGAAACAAAGACTGCCGACAAACCACATGCCGCTCGCGCCAAAAAGACTGAGGACCAAAATGCCTGAAACTACTGCCAAAACACCTGCACCTCCTGTTACTCTGTCGCAAAAAGCCAACCGCCAACATGTTGGCCGAGGCGATCTGCGGACCTGGTGGCAGCTTGACGCCAAACATCGGCCGCTTGGCCGGGTGGCTAGCGCTGCCGCTAAACTATTGATTGGCAAGCACAAACCAAGCTATGTCCCGTACATTGACCAAGGTGACGAGGTGATTATTGTTAACGCCGCCGACTTGGTGCTGACCGGCCGCAAGGCTGAGCAGAAACAGTACGCCAGGCACTCCGGTTATCCAGGCGGCTTAAAAATATTTTCTGCCGCGGATAAGATTCGTGCTGGCAAACAGGATGAAATGTTCCGTCACGCCGTCCGCGGCATGTTGCCGCAGAACAAACTGGGTGACTTAATGATTCAGCGCTTGCATGTTTATCTCGGTGCTGAGCATCCGCACACCCAGCAAGAAGTCAAAATGGTCGCCAGTGATAGTGCAGCCACCATTGAGAAGAGCGTGGAGTAAGTATGCCGACTATGTTAAAAACCGATAATTCAACTCAGCCCCAGAGCGCTGCTCAGGCACCGGCCGTACCAAGTGCAAAAACCAAGTCCTCACATGGGGACAAGGCGACAACCGCCAAAGGCGGTACTGGCCGCCGCAAACGGGCAGTTGCCCAGGTGCGTATCACCTCCGGCAGTGGCAAAGTTGTTATCAATAAAGTAGAGAAGGTGCTGCCTGACTACGTTCTTGAGCCGCTCAAGCTCGTTGGCGAAACGAATAAGTGGGACATCTCTATTCTCGTTGCCGGCGGCGGCTATGCTAGTCAGCCGATGGCCATTCGCCTCGGTTTAGCCCGGGCTTTAATCGACTTAAACCCAGATTTTAAACCAACTTTGAAGCACGCTGGCTTCTTGACCCGTGACGCTCGTGAGCGTGAACGTAAGAAGTACGGTCTGAAGTCGGCCCGCCGCGCTCCGCAGTTCGCCAAACGCTAAAGGGCTCGGAGGGACAGCTACTGCGCTACGCTTGTAATTTTCCCTTCCGACCGTGATTTGCAGGCAAATCACCTCCTCCCTTTCAGCAGGAGTTCGCGAGGCTTGGCAAAGCCAGCACCTCGCTCAATCTATTGTATAAAATAGCGGTCCTGAGGGGCCGCTATTTTTGTGCATCCTGAAAAGTACTGTAGTAGCAGTGTGCGTTGAAGCCAAAACCTCTTCTGCTACCCACACCCGCATATTGCTGCTATAGTTGGCCTACTATGTCAAGGCGTACCGAGCGTGTCAGCGAATTGTTTCGGCGAGCGGTTGCGGAGCTGCTGTTTGAGGTGCTGCCCGGGCCAACGCTCACCGTAACGGCGGTTGAGGTCTCGCCTGATTTGCGCCAAGCCAAAGTGTTTGTGCGCAGTTTAGCTACCGCACCAGACAATTTGCTGGTTCGCCTGCACAACGAGGCGCCACGCTTTAGCACGCAAATATTTCACAAATATGATTTTAAATATGCGCCGGAGTTGCATTTTTACTTAGACCATTCGGCGGAGCATGTTAGCCGGGTCGACGAATTGCTTGAGCAGGTAGAGGGGGAGAGCCGTGGTTAAATCGCTGCTCTTTGTCTGCTTTACGGTGCTGCTGTTTGCCGGTGCTGGTTTGTATGTGATGCTGACCACGGTTAATCCACTGAAGATGACGGCGGAGCAAGCTAGTTTATTTTACGTTGTGCTGTGGCTCGTCTTATCATCGGCGATCTGTCTGCTGCTGTCGTGGTTAGCTCGTCTTGGCTCTGCTCGCCAATTTGGCCAGAGGCTGCGTTTAGCGGGGCTTGTCTCTGGCGCAATCGTTATTTTGCTACTGTTGCAAGCCAATCGGTTACTCAGTTGGGCTAACGCACTGCCGCTGCTGTTGGCGGCGGTACTTTTGGAGCTGTTCTTTCGATCTGGCGCAAAGTCGTCGTTCTCACTCCAGCCCGGCAGGTCGAAATGACGGCTGGAGAACTCCACTCGGAGGCGCTGGCAGCGCTTGAAGCTGGCAGCGATAAAATTTCCCTTAGGCAGCAATACTTAGGGCGCAGCGGTAAACTGACAGAGTTGCTGCGGTCGCTGAAGAACCTGCCTGAGGCGGCACGTCGCCAAGCCGGTGCTGAGGCCAACGCGCTGCGGGCAGAGCTAGAAGCACTGTTTGCTGAGCAAACAGCTGAAGTTCCGCTTGAGGCCGGCTGGTCAGAGCAATCGGTAGTCTGGCCGACTATGACCGGACATCTGCACCCCGAAACGCAGTTCATGCGCCGGCTCATCAGTATCTTTCAATCGCTTGGCTATGAATACGCCAGTGGCCCAGAAATTGAAACGGTCGAATATAATTTTGATCGCCTGAACGTGCCGCGGGATCACCCGGCGCGCGACATTCAGGACACCTTTTACCTCACATCGGCCGAGCGGAACGAGACAGGTGAAACCGAGTTAGTCATGCGGACGCAGGTAACCGATATGCAAATTCGTTTACTTGAGAATCGGCGGCCGCCACTACGGGTAATGTACCCAGGCCGCGTTTTTCGCAACGAAGCGACCGATGCCCGCCACCTATCCTCTTTCTTCCAGTTTGAAGCGTTAGTTATTGAGCCGGGCGCTAATTTGCGCCAGCTACTCTGGACCTTGAACCAGTTTGCCGAACAATTGATTGGCCGCGGTGCCAAAGCACGCTTTCGCCCCTCTTTCTTCCCATTTACTGAGCCGAGCGTTGAGGTTGATATTACCTGCTTGCTCTGCCAAGGAAAGGGATGCCGCGTTTGTGCCCACACTGGCTGGCTCGAATCTGGCGGGGCCGGCATGGTCCATCCAAACGTTTTGCGTGAGATGCAGCTTGATCCGGCCGAGCATGTAGGCTATGCCTTTGGCATGGGTTTTGATCGCTTGCTCATGCTGTCGACGGATATTCCGGATATTCGTCTGCTTGTCGAAAATGACATCCGCTTCTTGAGCCAGTTCTAAGGGTAGCTATGCGTATTGTCCATGAAATTCTCCAGGAGCTTTGGCCAGATGTGCCGGCGGTCGACTGTGTCGCTGACCTCCTTGTTCAAGGTGGTGTTGAAGTTGAAAGCCAAACCAAAATTGTCTGGCCCATAAGTCAAGGGCAGGTAGTGCTCGGCCGGATTGAAACCATCATGCCGCATCCGGATGCTGATAAGTTGCAGGTGACCACGGTCAATATTGGCCAGTCAGAGCGGCTGACGATTGTCTGCGGTGCTAAAAATATTGCCGCCAGCCAATTGGTCCCAGTAGTATTGCCAGGCACGGTGCTGCCTTCCGGACTAGAGATTGCAGAGAGGAACATTCGCGGTGTGCACTCGATGGGAATGCTTGCTTCTGCGGAAGAACTTGGGTTAGGTAAAGCTGAAGACGTCATTTTCTTGCTGTCCGGTGTCGATCGGCCGCTCGGCACAAATGTAGCCGAGCTATGGCCGGAGACCACTGTTTTCGAAACCTCGATTACGCCCAACCGCGGCGATTTGCTGTCACATTGGGGCGTCGTCCGTGATCTGAAGCTGGTGTCTGGTTTGCCTGCCACGGCCTATCCCAACGAGTTATTTGGCAACCTGACCTTGTCCGAAGCCAAGCCAGGGGCTTGGCAGATTGATATCCAGGATAGCCAAGCCTGTTCGCGCTTTAGCCTAACTGAGTTTCAGCTGCCAGCCAGTAGTGAGACGCCCTTTTGGTTGAAACGTCAGTTGATGTTGACCGGTAGTACTCTCTACACCTTGCCGGTTGACGTGACCAATTACTTAACGCAGCTGATTGGCCAGCCGGGCCATGTCTACGATGCGGATAAAATAAAAGGCGATACAATTACCACTCGTATGACAAGTGATGAAAGCGTCATGCTGTTGGACAAAAGTTCATATAAGTTGCATAACAATTTAGTCGTTGCTGACCAGGTGGGAGCGATTGCCTTGGCCGGCGTGATGGGTGATGAGCGCACCGCCGTCGACGGGCAGACGACGCACATTCTGTTTGAGGCAGCCCACTGGAACCCGAAAATTGTTCGCCGTGACCGTCGGTCGCATGGTTTGTCGACTGAGGCCAGTTATCGTTTTGAACGCTTTGTTGACCCAGAGCTGCCAGAGTTGGCGGCAATTTTGGCGACACGTATATTGCAGCAATTAGGCGGCAAACTATTGTCCCACCGTGTTGCTGGTCAGACCGCGCAGTCAGTCGCCTTCTCATACGATCCTACCCTCACCGATGCTTTAATTGGTGAGCCGGTAGCGTCCGAGCGGCAACAAGCGATTTTGCTCGCCAGCGGTTGTCACGTTGCGGCTGGAGAAACCTGGCAGATCACACCGCCGAGCTGGCGGCCGGATCTAACCATGCAAGCTGAAGTAACGGAGGAGATAGCCCGCGTGGTTGGTTTGGCTGAGCTTAAGCCAGAGCCGGTCGTGCTGCCAGTGAGGCCAATGGTGCTACCCCCAGAACTACTTAAAATCGAAGCACTGCGCGACTTTTTGAAAACCCACGGCCTGACTGAAATTTACTCTTCACCGTTTGTGCCAATCCAGGATTTGCAGCTGTTTGATGAAACAACCGACGGTCTCTTAAAAGTGACCAACCCCGCCTCGCCGGAAATGACCTGGGTGCGCCCGACGTTACAATACGGCACAATTGAGGCGCTGCGGCGCAACCAGTTTGAAGCGGAAACACTGTGGTTATTTGAGATAGGTCACGTGGCCAAAGCTGGCCAAGGTCAATGGACAGAAGGAGTGAGCGAAGATATTTGGCTGTCGATCGGTGGCTTTACCGATCAGCCTATCGAACTAGTGCAACTGATGAAAGAGCTGTTTACATGGGCCAAGATGACAAATGCCGTCGTGACTGAGGTTGCCCCCGAAGCGAACCAGATTGGCCAATTGACGATTATGCATGCTGCGAGACAAATCGGCAAACTGATTGTGCCTAGCCAAACATGGCTCAAACGAGCAAAATTAAAACGACCACTGTGCTGGGTGAACCTGTCGCTTGAGGCAATCACTGCGGCGGCACCCACGCCACCGCTGCAAACGCCAGACTCGCTTGCGGCGTATCAGCCATTCTCGCGTTTCCCGAAAATTGTCCGAGACGTAACTTTTGTCGTGCCTCAAGCTAAGGCCAAACACTTCGAAGAAGCGTGCCGGCCTGTTTTGGCTAACCTTCCGCTGTTGTCTGGGTTTGAGCTGCGCGATACGTATCAGGCTAACGATGGAAAAGCTAATATGACGCTCCGCTTAACCTTCCGAGCAGCCGACCGATCGCTGACAGATACTGAGGTCAACTCCGAGCTCGCACAAGTCATCCAACAAATTGAACAGCTGACTGTCGCCACCTGGCTAGACAGAAAGGAATAACGACATGCCAATTGACCGTAAACTCGCAAGTGAAGTAAATGGCCTAGTTGGCCAACTGGTGACAATTGCTGGTTGGGTTCAGGCGCGCCGTGATCATGGCAAACTAATCTTTTTCGACGTACGTGATCGCACCGGTCTGATACAGGTGGTGGCGCTGCCGCAGGCTGCTGCAGCCTACGCCATCGCCTCAGAACTGCACCCGGAAGACGTTATCATTTGTCGTGGCACCGTCCAGGCTCGGCCTGAGCATTTGAAAAACAGCCAAATAGTCTCCGGCGAGGTAGAGCTACAGCTTGAAGAGATTGCTGTCGAGGCTCACGCCCAGGAGCTGCCGTTTCCGATTAGTGATCCGGAGTTGGATGTAAGCCTGCCAACTCTGCTCGACTACCGGCCACTAACATTGCGCCACAGCAAGAAGCGTGACGTCTTTATTATCAAAGCCCGCGTGGTCAAAAGCTTCCGCGACGCTTTGTCGAACCTCGGCTTTACCGAGATTTTTCCGCCGACCTTAGTGCCAACCGCCACCGAAGGCGGCTCCGAGGTATTTCACGTTGATTACTATAAGTATGATGCATACCTTGCCCAGTCGCCACAGTTTTATAAACAGATGATGGTTGGTATTTTTGAACGCGTCTTTGCGGTGGCACACGCCTACCGAGCCGAGCCGTCGGTGACCACCCGCCACCTGTCTGAGTATGTTTCGCTCGATGCTGAGATGGGCTTTATTCACGACTACACCGAGATTATGGAAACGGTTGAGCACGTGATGCGGCGTATCTTTGCGGACCTAGCGACGGATTGCCAAGCTATTTTAGACCGTTTCGGCGTGACCGTACCGTCGCTGTCCGATACAATTCCGCGGGTAAAGTTGCGCCAGGCGCAGGAGATTCTGTTGCAAGAAACTGGCCGCGATAGTCGCCATGAGCCAGATTTGTCGCCTCAGGATGAGCGCGATCTGTCGGCGTGGGCCAAAAAAGAGCACGGCTCAGACCTGGTTTTTGTCACGCACTACCCAACCAAGAAGCGGCCGATGTATACCTACCCGGACCCAGAAAATTCAGAGGAGACGCTGTCATTTGACCTAATTGGTCTCGGTGTTGAGTGGGTGACCGGCGGCCAGCGTATTAATAACTATGAGCAGTTGGTTGAAAATATCAAAAAGTGGGGCAATGACCCGGCTAAATTTGCCATGTACCTGCAAGCCTTCCAGTATGGCATGCCTAAAGAGGGCGGTTTTGCCATCGGCGCTGAGCGCTTGGTGGCCAACGTTCTGCAGTTAGGCAATGTCCGTGAAGCGACACTCTTCCCACGCGATATGGAACGGGTAGACATCCGCCTGAGCGCTGATCAGGATAATGCGGCTCAATAAACTGCTCGCCAATAGAAGCGGGCTATCGCGGCGAGCAGCGGATGCGGCTATCCAAGCCGGCCGTGTTGAGGTAGACGGTGTTGTTCAATCTAACCCGGCCACCGAAACGCCGGAAGCAGCCAGGATTGAGCTTGACGGCAAGCGGCAAGCAGCGCGCCAGCTGCTAACGATCGCGCTTAATAAACCGCGCGGGGTTGTTTCGACAACCGCCAGCTTTCCAGGCCAACAGTCGGTGCTAGAGGTTATTGCTGCTTCTCGCCAAGCCAATAAGGACACTCTGAAAACGATTGTTGACCTAGCACCGGCGGGCCGGTTGGACTCGGCCTCTCGCGGGTTAGTTATCTTAACCAATGATGGCGAACTGCAAAACATAATTACCCATCCAAAAAACAATATTGTCAAAAAGTATGAACTGTTTCTCAAGTCATACCCCGACCTAACCGCGCTCTGCTTGGCGGCCTGTAGCGGTGTCGCTGACAAAGAAACGAAAGAGCACCTACGGGTTGACCGCTGCAGCGTCAAACGGCGAGAGGACGAAGCAGCGGTGCTGCAAGTCGAACTGCACCAAGGGCGCAAGCATGAGCTGAGACGTCTTTTTCGGGCGCTTGGAGCGCCGCTGTTGGATGTCAATCGCATCGCCATCGGCCACTTGTCTCTCGGGGCGCTGCATTTGCAGCCTGGCCAGTGGACTATTTTGACTGTGAGTCAAATTAAGTTGTTGACTGTGACACCGCCGGCTTACCCGCCACGCCGATCCAAAAAGGTCAGACCGTGATTGGGCTCGCACCTTGGCTGTTTGCGCTCGGGCTGCATTCACAGGCGACCAGCATGGTTGTTCAAACCTTGCCGGCAGCCCTGCCGGCGCGCCAAGCGGTGGCAATGGGCCAATCCGAAACCGCCAGGCCCTATCCGGCTGCAGCGGACCCGGCATTGTTGTCTCAAGCCGACGCTGAGTTCGTCTTTGACACCCGGGCGCGAGCTGTTCTAGCCAACAACAACGCCACTCAACCGCTACCGCTAGCCTCGCTGACTAAATTGATGACGGTTTTGACGACGCTGAAAACCTACCGGTTGGATGATGTACTCGTAGTTCCCGATGCCGTCACCGCACTGCCAGAGGCTAAAATGGGCCTCGCGTCAGGCGACCAGCTGATGGTCAAAGATTTGCTGGCCGGAGTGCTCATCCCGTCGGCCAACGACGCTGCCGAGACGCTCGCTGCTGGGCAAACTGCCGCAAATCCAGCCGGTCAAAATAAGCGCGCAGCCTTCATCGCGGCCATGAACCGCAATGCCATGATTCTTGGCTTAACTAGCCTGCACTACGCTGATCCAGCCGGGCTTGACCCGACAACTGTCGGATCAGCGCAAGATACTGCTCGGCTGCTCGAAATTGTTGCCCGCAATGCGACGGTCCAAAAACTGATGAATACCGAGCGATTGACGGTGCATAACCAGGGCGGCCAAAAGAGCTATAAGCTCGTTTCAACCAACCTATTGTTTAGTAAATCTCCACTGCCAGGCTTTATCGGCGGCAAAACCGGCTATATTAATGAAGCCGGGTTCAACTTGGCCGCCATGACCAAGGAAGTTGACGGTCGGACGCTCATCACCGTCGTGCTTCACGCTCGTGGCAATACAAAACAAGCCGCTGCAGATACTGTCTCGGCACTCACTGCGGCTATCCGCGCCAAGGTAAACCCACTAAAATAACCCAAAAAGCCTGCGCGGTTGGCGCGGGCAAGTAACTATGTCCCTAGCAATTGGCTGAGCCGGATGGTTTCCTCCAGAGCGGGGACTCCGATTGACTCAAGCGTTGATTCCTCTCGGAGAGCGTTAAAGAGCGAAGTTTAGTCGCCTAGCGACTTGGTGGCCAGGTGGCTTGGTTGGCCAGAGCGTTTTCGGCGGCCTTGGTTTGGCCACGTTGTTTGCTAGAGCCTTCACCTTGGCCTACTAAAACACTGCCAATGTAGGCGCCAACGACAAAATTTTTATCATGATCCGGACCGGTATCAGATAGCACTCGGTAGGTTGGCGTCAGGCCAATTTGCTCCTGGGCTAGTTCCTGGAAGCGGCCTTTCGGGTCAATGTGCCGGTTCTCTTCGAGAATCTTCGGCAATTGGGCCAGCACCGTATCAGTCACAAATTTTTTGGCTACGTCATAACCATGCTCTAAGTAGATAGCGCCAACGTAGGCCTCAAAAGTGTTGGCTAACAGCAGATGTTTCTCTTTGCCGCCGCTTTTTTCTTCACCGCGAGAGAGCATTAAATAGGTGCCAAAGTCGAGGCTTAAAGCCAACTCGGCCAGGTGTTGGCCTCGCACTAGCGCTGAGCGCAGGTTGGTTAGCTCACCCTCGCGGCTCTCCAGTGTTTTGTACAGGTATTCGGTTACTATCAGCTCCAACACGGCGTCACCCAAAAACTCGAGGCGCTCATTGTGTTCGCTGTTGGCACCTGGGTGTTCGTTCAAGTAGGAGCGGTGGATAAAAACCCGTTCAAGGAGTGATCGGTTCTCGAAGTGGATACCGGTCGCCGTCTCGAGCGGGCTCAGGTCAGGTGATGCTGGCATCGGGTTCCTTTGTTCCTGGCATTTCATCTGTCTTAGCCGCTAGTGGCGCTTCGACTGTTTCTACCGCTTCGGGCGCCGGCACGACGGGCACCTCCGCTGCATCATCGCCTTCGTACTTGTCGCTTTGACGGTAGATCGTGCCCAGGACGCCGTTGACGAATTTGGAGGTACTTTCGCCGCCGTAGCTCTTAGCCAGCTCAACCGCTTCGTTAATGGCTACCTTTGGCGGCACTTCATTCCAAAACAGCAGCTCAAAAATGGACATACGCAGAATAGTTTTATCGATCGGCGCCACTTGCTCAATGGGCCATTCTGGGGCGGCGGTTAAAATGAGTTGGTCAATTGACTCTTTGCTGTTAGCGATACCTTCAGCGATGTGGCGCATAAACGGCACGTCTAAGTCGTTAGGGAACAGGGCAGCGTTGCGCTGAAAAATCTCCTCAAAATTGGCTGACGGACGCAGATCAGCCTCATACAGCGTCTGCAGCAGAATAGTGCGACTTAAATGACGGTTGCCGGCCATGCTTAGGTTGTTGCGTGATCGTGGCCGTGATCGTGCTCGGCGGCCTGACGAGCAGCCAGTTTGCGAGCATTTTTTTCGACATCAATGACAGCGCGGCCGCGGTAGCTGCCGCAATTGGCGCAGGCAGTGTGTGGAGCAACGGCAGAGCTGCACTGAGCGCATTTAACGATGGTTGGCAGGACGGCCTGAATCTGACTCCGGCGAGTACCGGTGCGCGTTTGACTCATTCTCTTTTTCGGCATTGCCATGGGAATACTTTCTCCGAGGGGAAACCCCGAGCTTCGCTAGTGGTTTCCCCTAAGGGTACTCACGTTGCTCGCTGTCACCCTATCCGGTAGGTGCTTTTGATACCGGGCAAAGCCTGGCATCATTCAATTTATTAAATAATTTACTTAACTTGTCTGTTGGTCGCGCTTGATTAACTGCCAGTGGTACCAGTACAGCGGCAGGCCAATGATCAATCCGGCAATGCTATTCACCGCCGTACGCTGGTGATCTGCGGTGCGCTGAGTGTCTTGCTGCGTCTGGTCAACCGAGCTGACGCAGTTGGGCAGTGATTTAACCGGCATCGGGCTTGCGCTGATTTCTGGGTCGGCTGGCACCGGCGCGCAGGCTGGCATGGCATAGGGATAACTTTGATCGGCCTGATGGAATATGGCTACTTTCAGTCCAAGGGTGACTAAGTTGTACAACGCAATAATCATCATGATCAGGCCGATTAAAGTCGCCACATACAGGTAAATAGATCGGATTAGCGCGTGCGCTTTCATTTCACCTTTCCTTTGGCGTTTCTCTAGGATAATTCCATTGTACCTGGGCAATCTGCTTGGCACAAAGGGAAGCCCGGTTCGTTTAAGATAATTAATTGGCGTATAGGCGCGGCCAGGTCAATCTGTAAGCGTGCCGAGATAGGGAACTGCTCTGGCTCTGGGAAGCGGTTGAACACTTCGTTGGCTTCAAGCATCATCTCGTGCTCAAACGTACGCAGACAGCGGGCGCAAGCCAGTGGCGTCAGAGCGTGTAGGGCCAGTTCGGCCAATATTTCATCATCGGCCAGTTTAGTCAGCTTAACAGTGCCTTCGGCGTGGACGGTACGCTGTTCGTCGAGCGTAATTGGTCCGTCAAATGTGTAGAGCACCGGCTCATCCGCCGCATATTGCCACAGCGTTTGGACCGAGACGAGAAAGGTGGAAGGCTCAGTCATTACCGTCACCATACGCATTTTAGGCGTGGAAGTCAAGAAAAACCCGGCGCTTGGCTGGGCCTAGAGCGGGGAGGCTAAATCACAAAATTGATGAGCTTGTCAGGCACGACAATGGTCTTTTTCGGTTCACCGGTCAAGTAGTGTTGAATAGCCTCTATTTGGCGGGCTTGGCGGATCAATGCGGCTTCCGATTGCTGGCGCTGGGTCTCAAATGAGCCGCGTAAGCGCCCATTGATTTGCACGACCACGATTACCCGGTCTTCAACCGTCAAGCTGTTATCAAATTCTGGCCAGGCCGCCAGTGCCAAATATGGCTCATGCCCCAAATGCTGCCAAAGCTCCTCAGTCAGATGCGGTGCAAACGGGTTGAGTAGCGAAGTAAGCGCCTCTTGATCTTCGCGGCTGGCGCCGCGCTTCTCCAAATTATTTGCCCATGCCATTAAAGCCGCCAGCGCTGTATTGAAACGCAGCTCAGCGATTTCCTCCGTAACTTTTTTGATGACACTATGTCGCTCGCGTCCAGCACTATCACCGACCTCGCTGCTAGCTGCAGCCGACTCGATGACTAAGCGTTCAACACGGTTAAAGAAGCGTTCAACGCCCACAAGTCCACCCTGATGCCACGGACCGCCTTGGTTGTATGGGCCCATAAAGGCCAGGTAGCTGCGCACAACATCGGCGCCGTGCTCGGCGACCAACGCATCCGGATCAACTACATTGCCTTTTGATTTGGACATTTTTTGGTTATCCGGCCCGAGAATTGTACCTTGGTGGCGCAGTTTTTGGAACGGCTCGCTGACGGGAGACAAGTCGTGGTCATACAGCACTTTCGTGAAGAAGCGGGCGTACAGCAGGTGCAGCACCGAGTGCTCAGCGCCGCCGATGTACAGGTCAACCGGCAGCCATTTTTTGGCCAACGCCTGATCGGTAAATGCCGCTGTATTGTCGGGCGACAAAAAGCGGAAGAAGTACCAACTGGAGTCAACAAAGGTATCAAGCGTGTCGGTTTCGCGCCTCGCCGCATTGCCGCACCGCGGACAGGTGGTGTGGCTAAAGCTTTCGGAGCGAGCTAGTGGCGATTCGCCGGTTGGCTTAAAATCAACATCGGTCGGCAGCAGCACCGGCAGCTCGGCGGCCGGTACCGGCACCGTGTCGCATGTGCCGCAGTAAACAATCGGGATAGGGGCGCCCCAGTAGCGCTGGCGTGACACCACCCAATCGCGTAGACGGTATGTCACGGCCGGCTGACCTAGGCCCAGCTCTTTGAGTTTAGCGACAATCGTTTGTTTGGCCTCTTCGCTTGTCTGGCCAGAAAACTCAGCCGAATTAATTAACTTTCCCGGTTCGGTAACGACTTGATTGGCATTGACCTCGCCCGTTGCAGGATGGATAACAGCCACAATCAGCAGATCGTGTTTTTTGGCGAACTCCCAGTCACGTTCATCGTGGGCCGGCACGCCCATCACGGCGCCGGTGCCAACCGTAGCCAGCACATAGTCGGCAATCCAAATAGGCAGTTTCTCAGCGGTCAACGGATGGATAGCGTAACTGCCAGAGAAAACGCCGGTTTTCTGCTTCTGCAGTTCCGTCCGCTCCAGCTCAGATTTATGGCTAGCCGACTCTACGTAGGCTTCAACTGCCTCTGTGTGGCCCTCAGCCGTCAGTTTGGGGGTGAGGCTGTGTTCTGGAGCGACCACCAAGTAAGTCACGCCGTAGAGCGTATCCACGCGTGTGGTAAAAACTTTTAAGCGCGTATCAGGCGTGTCAGCCAAGCTGAACTCAACATAAGCCCCTTCAGAGCGGCCGATCCAGTTGCGCTGCATGGTTTTGGTTTTTTCTGGCCAGTCCAGTGCGTCAACATCTTTAAGCAGTCGCTCGGCGTAGTCAGTAATCTTAAATACCCACTGCGGCAATTTCTTTAAAATTACTTCGCTGCCGCAACGTTCACACTTGCCACCGACAACCTGCTCATTGGCTAAAATGGTTTGATCTTTCGGACACCAGTTAACCGGCGCCTCGCGCTTCTCGGTCAGGCCGTGCTGGTACATAAACAGGAACATCCACTGTGTCCAGCGGTAATAATCCGGCCGGCAGGTGGCAATTTCTTTTGACCAATCAAAGCTGGCGCCGGTACTTTGCAGCTGCGTACGCATCGAGCTGATGTTTTGCTCCGTCCAAGCGGCTGGGTCGAGGCCGTGCTTGATGGCGGCGTTTTCAGCCGGCAAGCCGAAGGCGTCAAAGCCCATCGGGTTGAAGACGGTTTTGTCTTGACGGCGAACGGCGCGAGCCGCAATGTCCGAGACAGCAAAGTTGTACCAGTGGCCCACGTGCAAATTGCCGCTGGGGTAGGGGAACATGTTGAGATGGTAGAATTTGTGGTCAGCCTTGGCCAAGTCCACTGCAAAAATGCGGTCGTCTTGCCACCGCTGTTGCCATTTTTGCTCTATTTCGCGTCGTTCCGGGCCAGTCATTTGCCTAGAGCTTAGCATAAATGCCAGTGCAACGCGCTGTTGCAGAAGGCGGGCGCAAAATCGCGACTGCACAAATGATAGTCAATCTGAACGTAGAGCATAAAAAAGCCCCCGGCGGTAAAGCCGAGGGCTGTAGTTTGTTTTTTTGATGTTCCCCGCCCGATTACCAGAGCGGGGAGCTGAATGGCGTTCCGGTTGCTGCGTACAGCATCCGGATGACGTCTTCCAGCGTTACGAAGCCGTCGCCATCGACGTCCGCGGCCTGTTTCTGGCCGGGGTTGGCGTTGATATCCCCGTGAAGCAAGTACAACGCCAACAGGGCATCCGACAGGTCGAACCTGCCGTTGCCGCCAACGTCACCCTGGACGCGGCGGGGGTTGATGGGGAAGGTCACGTCGACTCGGTAGGCGTAGTAGCCGCCTGGGTCGACAACTATGAACTGGTCCGGTCGCAGTTCGGCTGCCCACCGGATTGGGGGGCAGCCGAATGGCGTTGCCGTTGCGGTGAGCGGGTCAAGAATATACCCGCCCCACCCGCGGGCGTTTAGAAGTGTCCGAGCTGACCCCGGGGTGGTCGTGGTGTTCACCACTACCATCCCGGCCGGCGTCGTCACGGGGGTGACTTCGCCGCCGCCGTATTTAGGGCCCGGTATCAGGGTGGTGACCCCACCGAGACCCTTGACCACGGCGGAGCCATCGGGCAGGAACACATGCTCCCTGCCCTCCTCCACGATGAGCGTTTGAAACCACAGCCGCCCCGGCGTGGTTCTGTGGAGCCGTACGGTCCCGGTTTTGACTGGCATTTTCCGCCAGCCCTCCGGGGTGCCATGCAGCGTGATCCCTTTCATTTCAAGTGTTTATTATAAGTGTGACAAACGTGAGCAACTTGGTAAAAATGACGTGTACAGCCGGCTCGGCTACACTAAACGTATGCCTGAACGGAGAGTAATTGTCGGTTGGCTGCTGCTTATTGCGATCGTCGCCTTTGTTGTAGTGGCCGTAAGTGAGATCAGCCACTTCGATTGGCACACGACCGCCGACAATGTCAGCAGCCAACCAAACGACGGGTTAGTACCCGTGGCCAAAGTAATTGACGGCGACACCATTGACGTAAAAACCTCGCGCCTGAAGACAGACCGGGTGCGCCTGATTGGCATCGATACGCCGGAAGTGGTAGACCCACGCAAACCGGTACAGTGCTTTGGGCCGCAGGCGTCGACGGAGGCACATAAGCTGCTTGACGGTCAGCGCGTCAAACTGTTGCCAGATACCAGCCAAGACGACCAAGATAAGTATGGCCGGTTGCTGCGCTATGTGTTTTTGGCTGACGGTACGCTCATTAATCAAAAACTGATTGCCGAAGGCTTTGCCCACGAGTACACCTATGATAAGCCATATCAAGCGCAAGGCACCTTCAGACAGGTAGAAACGGCGGCCAAAGCCGCCGGGCTGGGCTTTTGGAATGCCAAAACATGCAACGGGGTAACCAAATAACGTCATTGCGAGAAGTCTATCGCCGACGAAGCAATCTAAAAATGACATATGACTGCACAAGAGAGAAAGGACAACATGGCGAAACAAGTAGCTGTGGTTAGCGGGGCCGGCGGCGGCATCGGTTCGGCCGTGGTTATTAAATTATTGGCCGAGGGTTGGCAGGTGATCGGGCTTGATCGCTCTGAGCAGTCGCTTGAGCATTTGGCTGAGCATGACGGCCATGGCTTACAGTCTGAAGTTGGCGATATCACCGACGATCAGTGGGTCACGGAGACCGTTGGTCGCGTTCAGGCAGAGCATGGCCAGATTGACGCACTCATTAATGCGGCCGGCATATTTTTGAGCCAGCCGATAGAAGAGCTGGCGCTTGATAAGCTGCACTTGGCTTGGAGTGTGAACGTCTTTGCCAAACTAGTGCTGATGCGAGCGGTGATTCCGTTTATGAAGCAGGCTGGCCGCGGCTACATTGTTAATGTGGCCTCGGTGGCTGGACTGCGGCCATTTCCGGAGGAGAGCGCTTACAACGCCACGATGTACGCCGTGGTCGGTTTAACCGAGGCGGCACATGAAGAGCTGAAACCATGCGACATTCACGTTTCGGCTGTCGCGCCCGGCCTGGTTGATACGCCTCTGGCCCGCCAGGGTTTTCAGCTCACACCGGCGCAGTGGGCCGATGTGCTGCAGCCCTCAGACGTGGCTAATGAGATTTACCACCAACTGCAAGCCGGTCCCAATGAGTTTCACCGTGTAGTCACCCTTGAGCCAAAGCTAGTTTTTTAAACGCAAAAAATCCCCGCCTGAGGCGGGGAAGTGAGTATTGAGTTACAGCTGGTACTTTTGAACCAGCTGTTTAACGTGAGCCATCCAGCCGCTGCTAGAGCGCTGGCGGCAGCGCAGCCAAAATTCCAGCCCCCACAGGTCAATGTCAGTGATACCGGCGGCAAGCACGCTGCGGATCATCGCTTCAACCTGCTCGGGTCGGCAGGTTGGGTTACCGTTGATCTCGTGGTAATCGAACCGCTGAGGGCTGTCCCACGGCTCGGCTTGTAGCTCAGACACAAACGGTTGCAGGTGCGAATCTCGGGCGCTCTGGACGTAGTGACGGAATTTTTTCCAAGCTTGCGGGCTGGCACTGAGCCGCAAGCCATGCCAGAAAGTTTTTTGATAGAGGTTAAGGCCAAGCCGGAAATTGCTGGGGGCTAATGCCAGCATCTCCCGCCATTTGCGGTTGACGCCGCTGTAGCCATACAGCATCGCCGGTGTGCCGCCGAGGGCGCCGACTGTTGTGACGATCTGTTGGTGATGGAACAGGCTGTGCACCAGCGCCATCTCCCACTGCAACATCGAGAGGCTAATGCGGCGATCACCTTCGCCAAAGAAGTCACGCGGCTCGTTTTCGACTTGGATCGCCTCGACAAGGTGTAGGTACGGATGCACCTCGGTGTAAAGGCGCTGCCACCAGGCTTCAAGGGCTGGGCGGTAGACATCAGTAAATTCACTGCGCTCTGGAAGCGGATGGGCCGCCAGCAGGTCAGTAGGCGGGTAATTTTCTGGCCAGCGCGGCGTCTTTAAGCCGGAGGCGATGGTGATGCTGACACCGGAGTGATCTACTTGTTTTAGCATGTCGGACAACCAAGCCAGGCCAAGTTGCTCATCGCAATCGCGCCAAGGCACCGCGATGCGCAGACGTTTCAGATTCAGCTCATGTACCGCCGATAGTGCTTCTTGCCAGCTGATTGCTTTAAACCGGTTGTCCATTGTCCAGGCCGCGTGGCTAGGACTGTACGTGGTGCCGAAGCGAACGGTTGCAGGGGCCATTTGTGGTCTCCTTCTGGTAGACTGGGTATAAAGGACAGAGATTATATCTTCTACCATGTTAATGATTAATTTTCAACTGCTGCGATGAGTATGTGGCCGTTTTCAAGCGACGATTTTCATGCCCGTAAACAGGTGGCTGGAGTGCCGCGTCCGCTCGTACTCTTAATTTTGGATGGTTTTGGCGAGGCGCCGCTGTGGGGCGGCAATGCCGAGGCCTCAGCCGCTATGCCAAATTTTTTCAATTATTTGCGTAATTTTCCGCACGCTTCACTCGATGCTAGCGGCCAGGCAGTTGGCCTGCCGCCGCGAACGCGCGGCAACTCAGAGGCTGGCCATTTAAATTTAGGCGCTGGACGCATTGTTAAGCAAGACTACAGCTACATCTCCTCACTCATCCATAACCAGAGTTTTTTTGATAATCCGGCCTTAAATGGTGCCATTACTTACGCTGTTGAGCACGGCACGCGTTTGCATTTGCTTGGTTTGTTTGGCCAAGGTACCGTGCATAGTTCAGCCGATCACCTGTACGCTTTGCTGGAATTAATTCGCTGGCGCATTAGCGCCACGCCCGGTCGGCCGCCGGAGGTGCTGCTGCATCTCTTCACCGACGGCCGCGACGCGCCGCCGATGTCCGGCTTAACCGAAATAGCCAAGCTAACACGCTATTTGCAAACCTCTGATCTTAGCTCGTATGTTCGTATTGCCAGCCTGTCCGGTCGATTTTACGCCATGGATCGTGATAATCGCTGGGAGCGTACCAGCCAAGCCTGGCGGGCCATCGCTAAAGCTGAAGGCGAGGTAATGCCGACAGCAGAGCAAGTGCTACAATCAGCCTACGCCCGCGGCCTGACTGATGAATTTTTAGTGCCGACAGTCATTGCCAGCGCCAGCCAACCGAAAGCACCAGTCGAGAATAACGACGCCTTTATCTTTTTCAATTTCCGGCCAGACCGCGCCCGTCAACTGACCGCCGCCTTTACCGTGCCGGATATGCACAAAATGCAGATAGATCATAAATTTGATGGCCTCTACTTTGTCACCTTTGTCCGCTATGAAGACCGACTACCGGCTATTCCGGCGTTTCATCCGGCCTACCCGAAAGAGCCGCTCGGGGCGGTGCTGGCAAAATATGGTCTGCGCCAGTTTCACATTGCCGAAACAGAGAAATATGCGCACGTGACCTACTTTTTCAACGGCGGACATGAGCAGCCCTATCCCGGTGAAGAGCGTTTTTTAGTGCCCTCAGTCAAAGTTGCAACGTACGACCAGGCACCGGAGATGTCGGCCCGGGCCATAACTGCTGAGGTGACCGCCCGTATCCGCCGCCGCCATGACGATGTCATTATTTTGAATTTTGCCAACCCAGACATGGTTGGCCACACCGGCAATTTTCCGGCGACTGTCGCTGCTTTGACCTTGATAGATCAACTGGTTGGTCAAATTGTCCAAGAGACCTGGAACCACCACGGCGCGGCGCTACTGACGGCAGACCACGGCAACGCCGAGGAAATGCTTAACCCCAAAAGTGGTGAGGCCGAAACCGAGCACACCATGAACCCGGTACCATTTCTCTATATACCTTCTGATCAGAGTCAACTTTGGCCACTCCGGCCGCAAGGCGTTTTGGCCGATGTGGCGCCGACCATGTTGCAGTTGTTGCAGTGTCCGCTGGGCTTTGACATGACCGGCGTTAGTCTATTTGACCTCAATCACCAGACCCAAGTGCCAGCACCTGATGAAATTCAGGCGGCTGAACCAACTACAATCACTGTGCCGGCACCGGTTGCGACTTGAGAAAACCGCCAGTTTTTGGTAGTTTACATCATGTCTTTGGGTTCGTGGCTCAGTTGGCAGTAACCTCTCATTTCATTTGAGAACGTTGCCAACTTCGCCAATTGTCCCATACGATGGGCCCTTGGCTCAGTTGGTAGAGCGTCTCCATGGCATGGAGAAGGTCACCGGTTCGAATCCGGTAGGGTCCACCAAGAATCAATACTAATGTTGCAAAAGAGCCAGCGGGCTCTTTTTGGTTGACAGAACTAGGCCGCCGCCACGTAACCTACCCCGCTTCACCGGCGGGGTTTTTCCTCAGTTGGCCAAGGGTGCAATGTCGGTCATACTGAAGGAGTGAAGTCTTTCATCAGCTCTGGGGGTGACCAGCTGCCAACAGCCGCGCCAAAACCACATGCCCGGCGCCTGATTGGCGGCGCTATCATCTGTATTATTCTGGCCGCCTTGGTGTACACCGTTATTGTCTGGGGCAAGCGTTTGCACTGCGACAGGGTCTGTTTGACGGCTCCGTTCGCAGCGGTGCTGCAGCCCAACCCCGTTGTTTCGCCGCAGCTAGAGCCTGATATCCTCACCGGCAAACTGGTGGCATCTGACGCCACTAAGCTACACCCACTGGCGGTCATGATCGAGAACCACCCCGATGCCCGGCCGCAGTCTGGCTTGGCCGCGGCCGACCTAGTGTACGAGGCCATCGCTGAAGGCGGCATTACTCGCTTTATGGCTGTCTACGCCGATCCGCGCCAGCTGCAGCGTGTAGGGCCGGTGCGCAGCGCCCGCACGTACTATATTGACTGGGCGACGGAGCTCGGTGCCTTTTATGCTCATGTTGGTGGTAGCGAGCCGGCCCTGGCTCAAATTGCCGCCACCCATGTCTTTGACCTCAACCAGTTTACGGTTGGCGCGGCGGCTTACGCCCGCGATAGTAATAAAAAAGTGGCGCTTGAGCATACGATGTATTCGTCGACCGATAAGCTTTGGAAGGTGGCGACCGTTATTAATCGCTGGCCGACCGGCGCCAACTTTGCCCCGTGGCTATTTCGTGATGACGTCGCCGAGACGGATCGTCCAGCCAGCCAAACGGTCAAAATTGATTTTTCAACACCAGGCTTTGCTGTGAACTGGACATATGACATGGCCACGAGTAGCTACAGCCGGACAATGGCCGGCAAGCCACACCTCGACGCGGAGACGCATCAGCAGATTGTGGCCAAAACGATTATTTTGCAAACAGTCGAACGTAAATCCCTGACCGAGGCTGGCGATAAACAAATTTGGCAATACACAACCACCGGCAGCAACAAAGCCGTGGTTATAGAGAACGGACAGGCTACGGCTGGAACCTGGAAAAGAAAGGGGACTGGCCGCACTCGTTTTTATGATCAAGGTGGCAACGAAATTCCACTCGTCCGTGGCACAATTTGGGTGGAAGTTGTCCACCCTGATACAGCAATTACCATTAGCGCACTGAGCACTGCCGGTACGTCCGGCATCGAATCGTAATCAAACCATTAAGTCGCTTGCTCCTGGTCCATTTCGCGCATGCGACTGGCAATAATTTCTCTAATATGTAGTGTGGCTAAACAGTAATTACTTTCAACAGGTGGACCTGAGGAGACAGGCCCTTGGCTCACTGCGTTCGCCGAGTATCCCCACTCGCTTCGCTCGTGACCCAACTCCAGCTCGCAAGCTCGCTGGTCGTTCGAGCCTTTAATAAACCATTGGCCAGCCATCTTGTCAGATGACTAGCCAATGGTGGACCTGAGGAGACTCGAACTCCTTACCTCAGCAATGCGAATGCTGCGCTCTACCAGATGAGCTACAGGCCCTCAGTTCAGACACCATGCGAAGTATGGGGGCTGGACTGAGAGATGAAGCATGTCTGCAAGGTTCTCGAGCGTAGCGAGAGGTTCTTACCGCCGGAGGCGGCAAGCTCCGCTTGCCAGATGTGAGTAATATACACAACAACCCTCAACTCAGGCGTAATAGTAGCAGTATTAGCGTAGTTTGTCAGCTGATTGCTCTTCAGCGGCGCGTACGGTGTTGGCCATCAGGAAGTAGACGGTCAATGGGCCGACGGAGCCGCGAACGGCGTTGATGTGAGAAGCTTTTGCCTCTACCTCGGGCCCCTTGGTGTTGCTCGCTATGTCAATCACCCAGGCGCCAGGCTTAATCCAGTCGGCACCAACAAACCGCTCGGCGCTGGCGGCAGTAATCAGTAAATCAGCTTTACTGGCTTGCTGCTCCGGGTTTGCCGTCTGCTGTTCGATAATAAGTAGGCGGCCGCCTTGGTGCTCAAGGATCGGTCGCAGCATGCGGGCCAGCGGTTGACCGGCTGTGCTGCCGTGGCCAACCAGGGCGACGGTTTTGTCCGTATAGTCAAAGTCGCGCAGTAAACTTAGTACCGCCTCGGCCACTGGTGCCGGAAACAACAGCTCTTGGCGCAAGCCATCAACATCTTTTGGACGCGGGATGTGGTGAATAAACGACTCAAGCGAATGCGGCATCGGTACCGGCACCTGAACCATTAAACCGTGAACCGCTGCACTTTCGGCATCAGCCGCGAAATCGCTCAAAACAGTAGTCGGGGCTACGCCTGAAGGGTATGCGCGGATTTCCATACTAACACCCAGTGCCGCGGCTTTTTTCTGCTTGACGTCTAAAAAGACGGCCGATGCGCGGTCGTCGCCAATCCAATAGTCGACCAGCTTCGGCATGACACCGTGTCGGGCGAGATCGGCGATGCGTTGGTGCAAGGTGGTCTCTTGCGAGGCGAGAATTGCAGCAGCGGTGAGAATGGTTGCCATGCTCTGACGGTAGCGCATCTGGCGGAGGCCCGAAAGCGTCGATTGCCGAATAGACAAAAATCTGGCAAAATACGGGGTAGCTTGGGCAAGTGGCGGAATGGTATACGCGGTGGTCTCAAAAACCACTGGAGCAATCCTTGAGAGTTCGAGTCTCTCCTTGCCCACCAAGCGCTCATCACCCTTCTGAGTGGTGGGCGCTTGCTATGTGAGGACACTCGAACATTGGTCGAGCTTGTGCTAGAAGCAACGGCAAAGGTTGGAGACCGAGGATTTAGATGATCACGCGCCCCGACTGACTAAACTGGAAAAGCCGAGCAACCAAGTTCCATAATTTACTTACCGATACGGGAGATTAGGATAACAACCGCAGACTGCCCTGCGGTTTTCTATTTCGAGTTACTGTCATGCCTAAAACCATTGACAAAATAAGTATAATAATGTATAAATTAGGCATGACTGTTGAATCTATCTTTGCCACCGTTTTTGACGCTCCACGCCCAAACCACGCCTGGACGGCTTGGCTGTGGAAAGCTGTTCAGCCAGTGTTTGTTTTTATTATGCTCTATGTGGTCGGGCATATGATTGTGAACGCCCGCGCTATTACGGAGCAGGCTCAATCGGCCTGGAAATACGATGTTTTGGCTGAACACCAGTCAATTAAGCAAACCAAGGTGCTGCCGACGGTCAAAGTGGCTGTGCCTGAGGCTAAAACTGTGCCAACAAGCGAGGATAATCAATTAATTATTCCCAAGTTAAATATCACCGTGCCAGTCAGTTGGCAGATCGGTCCAAGCGAATCAGCCATGTTGGATGCGCTCAAAAACAGCGTTATTCAATTGTCCGGTACGGCTAATCCGGGCGAGGTAGGCAATGTGTTTATTGCCGGCCACAGCTCGAGCTATTGGTGGGACAAAAGCCAACACTACCCAACCGTTTTTGCCAATTTAGCCCGTTTGACGGGCGATGACAAAATTGTGCTGCACTACAAACAGCATGAGTATGTCTATGCTGTGACCGGCCAAAAAGTGGTCGCGCCAACCGACACCTCTGTTCTAAACGCTACGAACACGCCAACGTTGTCGCTGATGACCTGTACGCCAACCGGCACTGCCTTGAAACGACTAGTGATCACTGCCAAGCAGGTTGAACCGGCGCCAAGCGCCGCCAGTACCAATGCGGCCAACCAACCGACCGCGGCTGTTCTGCCGGCCGCTCGTTAACCTTTGAAAGGTAAAAATCCCCGATTGCTCGGGGATTTTTGTTGCCAGTCACGAGTGAATATGTTTATCGCAAAACAATTTTTTGGATAGTGCCGTCGGTTTGTTGTAAGTACAGCAGCTTGGCATCGCGGTCGGTGGCCAGTTTGGCCAGCGCGGCATCGGCCAAGGTTATGAGACTGACGCGATCAGTGCCATCCACTTCGGCCACCATAATCTGCTTGCCCACCTGCAACAGCAGGTGGTTTTCATCGTTAAACCAGTGCGCCTGGACAATATCGGCTGAGAAACGGGTGATGAAAGCGCCGTCAACAGATAGCTCGCCGCCGCTGGTTGAGATGACTCCATAACCTGGCACCGCACGCTCGGCGTTGGCGAACAGCGTTTGGGCCGTCTGTTTTTCGCTGTCGCTGACTACCGGAACCGGCGTCAAGTCAGTTAGAAACAGTAGCACATGCTCGTTTTCATCCACGCGTCCGGCGATGACGTTCCAATTGGCGGTCCACGGCCGGTAGCCGGTTTTTTTGACGGTGGTCTGGTAGCGGCCTGGTTTGAGCGTGGTTGTTAGATACGGTGACTGCGTGTCCACTGATTGGCCATTTAGTAGCGCCTCGGCATTTTTTGGATCGTAGACAATCCTGATACCACCGCGCTGCTCAATTTGCCGCGCTTGCCAATTAATCGACAAGCCCGAGACCAAACCAATCACGATGGTCACAAAAAGCAGGAATAATCCGGTGGTGACAACGCGATTCAGGAGAGACGGAGGGTGTGGCATTGCCTTAAGTATAGACTGACCAATCAGTCACGGATAGCCCGAATTTATGCTAAACTACGGCTATATGACTGAAGCATCATCTCTGTTCCAAATTCGCGGCGGCCGGGCGCTTAAAGGCGAAGTGCCGGTCTACGGTGCCAAAAATGCCGCCCTCAAAATGATGGCGGCGGCGCTCTTAACCACCGAAGACGTTGTTTTGCATAATGTACCCGACATTCGTGACATTACCATGATGGCCAAAGTATTGGAGAGCCTGGGCGCCAGTGTTAAGCGCGAAATCCACACCCTGACGATCAATGCCGCCAATCTGACCAGCCACATGCCAGATCGCCATGCTACCAAGCATCTGCGGGCCAGCGTAATTGTCGCCGGCCCACTACTCGCACGCCTCAGTAAAGTGGCTATTCACCAGCCCGGCGGTTGCGCCATTGGGGCGCGGCCGATTGATATTCACCTGTCGGCTTTTCAGCAAATGGGCGCCAGTTGGCACGAAGAGGCCGACCAGTTTGTTATCAGCGGACCGCTTCGTCCGGAGCAAACAGTCATTTTGGACGACCTGTCAGTTGGTGCCACAGAAAATACACTCTTGGCCGCTGCTGGTACACCCGGCCGGACGACCATTCGCCAAGCCGTTGTTGAGCCAGAGATCGGTGATTTAATCTGTTTGCTCGAAGCGATGGGTGCCAAAGTGCACGGCAAACAAACCTCGGTGCTGACGATAGACGGCAAGGCTCAATTGCACGGCGCCGAGTATACCGTCATGCCAGACCGCATTGAGGCCGGCACTTTTTTGATGCTGGCAGCTGCCACCCGCGGCCGAGTGACCGTGCGCAACATGGAGCCGCACCACTTAGACGGCGTGTTGCAGAAACTCAAGAAGGCCAACGTCAAATTAGATATCGGCCAAAGCGAAATCACCGTCGAGCCGACCACGCATATTTTGCCGGTCAACGTGACGACGCAGGTTTATCCGGGCTTCCCAACTGATTTGCAGGCGACAATGGCGGTGCTGCTGACGCAGGCCGAGGGCGCCTCGCGCATCTTCGAAACCATTTTTGACGGTCGCCTGGGTTACGCCGGCGAGTTGAGTAAAATGGGTGCCCATTTGTCTGCCCAAGACAGTCACACCCTGCTGGTTTATGGGCCAACGCCGCTGTACGGCCGCCGTGTGACGACAATTGACCTTCGTGCCGGTGCGACTTTAGTGATTGCCGCCCTGTTGGCCAGTGGCGAGAGCGTTTTGGAAGAAGTTGAAATTTTAGACCGCGGCTACGAACGGCTGGAAGAGCGGCTGCGTCAGCTGGGCGCCGATATTGTCCGACTGCCCGGCCAGGCGGTCGAGGAGCTGTCATCGCACTAGTTCGACGGCTGGGCATTGATCTCGGCACGACCAACACGCGAGTCATTGTACCCAAGCGCGGTGTTGTCATCAACGAGCCGACCGTTGTCGCCATGGAGGTGTCCGGCCAGAATATTGTGGCTATTGGCGCGGAGGCCAAACGCATGCTCGGCAAAACACCAGAGTCAATTATTGCGGCCCATCCGTTAAAAGATGGTGTCATTGCCTCTTACCGTATTACCGAAGCTATGTTGCGCTACTATATTGGTCGGGCCTTGGGTCGGATGCGCTTAATTCGGCCGGAAATTATGCTATCCGTTCCGGCCGGCGTTACCTCAACGGAGCGTCGCGCCGTGGTGGATGCTGCCATGCAGGCCGGCGCCAAACACGCCTACATTATTAAGGAGCCGATTGCCTCCGCCCTCGGGGCCGGCATTCCCATTGCCAGTCCAAGCGGTAACATGATCATCAACATTGGCGGCGGTACGACAGAGGTGGCTGTGATCGCCCTCGGCGACGCCGTGGCGGCCACATCGCTCAGAGTCGGTGGTATTAAATTTGACCAAGCTATTCAGTCGATGGTCCGGCGCAAGTACGGCTTAATCATCGGCGAACAAACGGCTGAAGAGGTCAAAATTCGGGTTGGAGCGGCCGTGCAACTGGATAAGGAATTATCAATGGAGGTATCAGGCTCAAACGCCATTACCGGTCTACCGGAGTCGGTGCTGGTCACCTCTTTAGACATTATGTCTGGTATCAAAGAACCGCTAGCCGAGATAATCGGCGCCGTTAAGCAGGTGCTGCAAAAAACCCCTCCCGAGCTGGCCTCAGACGTGATGGACAAAGGCATTGTCTTAACCGGCGGGGGCGCTCTGCTGCGCGGCATCGATAAACTGTTTACTAAAGTGACCGGTGTGCCCTGCCAGGTCGCTGAAGATCCACTCATGTGCGTTGTCCGCGGCACCGGTATCGCCGCTGAGAATTTAGATGCCTACCGGCGCTCGGTACTGTGGGCGAAGAGTTAAGATGGAGAAGCGCTTACCGTTCACGGTGGCCATCGATGCCGAAAAACTGCTGGCACAGGAGCCGACCGGCGTTGAAATTTACGTACAAGAGTTGTTGTCGGCCATGACCCATTTGGAACGACCGTTGCCGACGATTGAGCTTGTTTTGCCCAAAAGCGCCGCCGCGCCCAAGCACTTGCCGGCTGAGTTTGGCCTCAAATTTGCCGCCTCGGCCAAGCGCTACGGTGAGCTGTGGTGGCCGCTGGCCGCCCGGGCGGCCCGACCAGATCTCTGTTTTGAGCCAAGTCGCAGTCTGCCATCATTTTTGCGTTTGCCACGGCCAATACTAACCGTGCATGACTTGGCTTTTCTGCACTACCCTGACCACTACGAGTCTAGCGAACGGCGCCGCATGGCCTGGCGCATGAGGTGTTCAGTTGAGCGGGCTGAGCATATTCTAGCCGTCTCCGAGGCGACTAAATTGGACATTATTGAAACCTACTCAGTGACACCGGAAAAAATCAGCGTTACACCGCTGGGCGTTGATCTGCAGAGTTTCCGCCCGGATGCACGCATTTCACCCGCCGCAGCCGACAAGATCAAAAAGTTTGGCCAGTTTTTCCTATTTGTCGGCCGCCTGGAAGCGCGTAAAAATGTACTCGGCTTACTTGAGGCCTATCGCTTGCTGCTGCACGAGCAGGGTGAAGTGCCCAACTTAGTGCTTCTCGGCCGACCCGGTTTTGGTTACGACCAAATAGAATTAGCCATTGCCGCCTTCGGCCGCGATCGTCGACGCATTATCCAGCCCGGCTATGCCAGCGAAGAGGTGAAACAAGCGACGTTGCACGCGGCGCGCGCCTTAGTCTTTCCGTCGCTGTATGAGGGATCCAGTCTGCCGGTCTTGGAAGCACAAGCTTCTGCCCTGCCGGTCATAACCAGCAATCGCGGCGCCACTAAAGAGGTGGCCGGCCGCGGCGCATTGCTGGTTGACCCAGAAAAGCCACTCGAGATTGCCGGCGCTATGAGCCGTCTGATGCACACGCCCGAGGTGGCTGACGACATTGTTCGACGCGGCCTCAAAAACGTGCAGGCCTACACCTGGGAGCGCACGGCCGAACTGACCATCGATGCTTTTGAGCTGGTCTACCGCCGTGGGTAAGAAAAATAGCTATGATAAAATTATGAAACTGGCCATTGTTCACGAAGTACTGACCGAGTTTGGTGGCGCCGAGCGTACACTTGAGGCGATCCACGCCATTTGGCCGGAGGCACCGGTGTACACGCTTATGTACACGCCGGAGACGCTGAAGCGTAACGTCGATGGCTGGGATATTCGCCCCTCGCCGCTGCAGCGTAATTTGTTTAAACACCAGTGGCGCTTGCTGCGGCCGGAGATGCCGACGGCAATTGAAAGCTTTGATTTGGCTGAGTACGACGTTGTGCTATCCTCTTCAAGCGCTTTTGCCCACGGCGTACTGACACGGCCTGAGACGCTCCATCTATGCTACTACCACGCGCCGATGCGCTTTGCTTGGGATTATAAAGACCAATATTTAGTTGAGCACAACGCTACGACTGGCCCGAAAAGTTGGTTGCTAAGACGTATCATCCATAAACTGCGTAGTTGGGATCAACTTGCCAGCACTCGGCCAGACATTGCCATTGCCAATAGCGTTGTGACCGCCGCACGGCTGAAGAAGTACTACCGGCGCAACAAGGCGACTATCATTCACCCCCCAGTCGAGATTGACCGCTTCAAGCTAGCTGAGAAGGCAGGAGAGCATTACTTGGTTATTTCGCGCCTGTCACCCTATAAACAGGTGGAAATGGCCGTGGCCGCTTGCACGCAGATGAAGCGGAAATTAGTTGTCATTGGCGAAGGTGCTGACCGGGTCCGCCTCGAGCGCTTAGCTGGGCCAAGCGTCCAATTTGTCGGCAAATTACCTGATGCCGCCGTGGCAGACTACCTCAGCCGCGCCAAGGCGGTCATCTTCCCGACCGCCGATGACTTTGGCATCGTGCCGGTTGAGGCGATGGCAGCCGGCCGGCCGGTTATTGCCTATGGCCAGGGAGGCGCGCTGGAGACAGTCGTGTCCGGCAAAACGGGCGTTTTCTTTGCTGAGCAAACGGTTGATTCACTCGCGGCCGCCATCAAACAGTTTGAAGACACCTCGGTCACGTTCAAGCCGGCCGCTATTCGTCAGCACGCCGAGCAGTGGGGGACTGCAGTGTTTCAAACAAAACTGAAGCAGTTTGTTGAGACTGAGTATGCCAAGCGCCAAAATTAAATTATTTGGTTTTCCGCTGACCGATTGGCCGGCCGAGCGATTGCTGCTTGAGTGTACAGCCTGGATTGCCTCCGGCCAGTCGCACCGCATTGTTACCTTGAATGCCGAAAAAGTCATGCGGTCGCAGCGCGATACTCAGTTTGCCCAAACGCTGCTGGCGGCAGACCTCTTGATTGTTGACGGCGTGGCCTTGCAGTGGGCTGCCGGCGTCAGCGGACCACTACAGGGTCTGCTGCGCGGATTGGGCGGTTTTCTGGCGCCGAGCTTGCTGCACCGGCCGATTGCTCATCGCGTGACTGGAGTCGATTTTTCTGACCAGTTGATGGCGGCGGCGGCTGAACACCACTGGCCGGTTGCACTCATTGGCGGGCTTGACACCACAGCTGAGCGAGCCGCACTCATTTGGCGTGATCGTCATCCAGGCTTGCATATCGTACTCGCTGAGGAGGGGCTGCGTGCCAAAGATAGTGCAGCTGATGAAGTGGCTTTAGTAAAACGCGTTGCCGCAGCCAAGCCGAAACTTTTGCTTATCGCTATGCCTGACCCGATGCAAGAGCAGTTTTTAGCTAATCATTTATCTGAGCTGAACGTACCGGTGATGATGGCCGTCGGCGGCACCTTTGACTTTGTCACCGGCCAACAAAAACGCGCCCCCAGTTGGATGCGCGCCAGTGGTTTGGAATGGCTCTGGCGGCTCATTCGCGAGCCGCGTCGGATTGGCCGCCAGTCCGTGCTGCCGCAGTTTGTCTGGAAGGTGCTTCATAACAGTCATACCTCTTGACGAATACGCAGAGCATGATAGTATAAGAATATCAGAACGCAGTTACAGACAGTCTCCCGACTGTCCTTTTTTTCGGCCAAATGTTCCGATTTATACATGTGACTGAGCGAGAACCTGGCTTTGCCAGACCACACGATCCCTCCTGGAAAGGGAGGAAACGATCCGCCATTCCTGGGTCCATTCAGCGCTGTGCGCTGATGGGAATCCCTTAAGCGGAGAGCGGTCGGAAGGGAATCCTGCGAGCGCAAGCGTGCAGTTATCCCTCCGAGTGCTAACATAACCTTCACAAAGATTTAAGAATCCGCGAGGATCAAGGAGAACTATGTCAACTACCCCACTTATCGCCGCTCTCAACCAGATTTGCGACGAAAAAGGTCTAGACCGCGAAACGGTCCTAGGCACGGTTGAAGCTGCCCTGGCGGCGGCCTACCGTAAAGATTACGGCACGCCGAACCAGCACATTCGGGCGCATTTCAATGAGGAAACCGGCGAGATGACCTTCGAAGATGTCAAAACCGTTGTTGTCGATGAAGAGCTAGAGAATGAAGAGGCCGAACTGACGCTTGAGGTCGCCAAAGCCAAAGACGCCGTCGCTGAAATTGGTACCGAGCTCGTTACGCCTTTGCCTGTTCATGACGACTTCGGCCGCATCGCTGCCCAAACCGCCAAACAGGTTATTATTCAGCGTATTCGCGAGGCGGAAAAGAATATGCTGTTTGATGAGTACAAAGAGAAAGAGCATCAAATTGTGCCCGGTTTTGTCCAAAATATGGAAGGCCGCAACATTATTGTCAACATTGGCCGTATTTCGGGCATTATGTTCCCTGGGGAGCAGGTGCCAACTGAACACTACTACGTTGGTCAGCGCATGCGCATTTACGTCAAAGAGGTCGTAGATTCGGGCCGTGGCCCGCAGGTCGTTGTTTCGCGCTCAGCTGCTGAGCTGATTGCCGGCCTATTTATCATGGAAGTACCTGAGATTGAAACCGGTGCCGTTGAGATTAAAGCTGTAGCTCGCGAAGCCGGCAGCCGGACCAAGATTGCCGTCCATTCAACCCAAGAAGGGCTGGACCCGGTTGGCTCCTGCGTTGGCCAGCGCGGCGCCCGCGTTCAAGCGGTGTTGGCTGAGGTCGGTGATGAAAAAATAGATATCGTGCTCTGGAACGACGACTCAAAGCGCTTCATTATGAATGCGCTGTCGCCGGCTAAAATTGATGGTGTAGAACTGAATGAGCAAACACGCCGCGCTGCCGTCTCGGTGCCAGCCGACCAGCTGTCGTTGGCCATCGGCAAAGGCGGCCAAAACGTACGTTTGGCCAGCCGCTTGGTTGGTTGGGACATCGACATCCTGCGCGAAGGCGAAAGTCGGCAGGAGCGCCAAGACCGCCGTACCAGTGAGCGCGATACCGAAACCAGTGCCGAGGACGTAATGACTGAGGCTGACCAGCCTGGCACACCGGAGGAGGCCAAAATGGAGACAACCGACCAAGAGTTGACCGAGACTGGCCAAATGGAACCGGCTGAGCCAGAGGCGATCACAACCAACACCGAAATTGAACCCGTCGCCGAGACTACGGAAGTATAACGCTGACATACATCGCCGGTTAAGTAGGGTTCTCAGGGGCCCCATGGAATTATTCGCATTCCATAGGATAGCCCTTTGCCCACAATCGGCCTACTGAGGGGAAAAGGAGGAAGCCCACATCTCTCTAGAGAGGTGGGCGGTCGGAGGGAAAATCCGTTTAGATTTTTCAGCCGAGGAAGGATAGAGTTAATGCCTGACAACGTGCCAAGCAATGAGAAAGAGTCGCTACCGCCACCGTCGTTCGAGCGTTTTGGCGTCGGTTCGCGACGAATTCTAGTTGAAGCAGAGAAGCGCGCCAAACGGCTACACATTCGTTTAAGCAGTGGACTTGTGCTCACTTCGTTGCTGGAGGCAAAGGGAACATTGGCAGCCGACATCCTTGAGAGTTTTGATGTGAACGCACAGGATGTTGAACAGATACTCGCCGAACAAGGCGTAAGTCGTAGCCGTGGCATGACACCAGAGCTTCGGGCCGGGCTGGAATGTGCCTTCATCGAGGCGAGCCACTTTCATCACTTTTCGGTTGACCCGGAGCATTTGCTACTCGGCATTTTGTCGGTTGACGACAGCCAAGCCGCCGCTGTGCTGCAACAACTCAGTGTGCCATGGCAGAAAATTCAGGGCCAGTTACACGAATTATTTGTTGCCTACCAGTCAATGGAACAAGAAGAGGAGCTAGCGCCGGAGTTCGTTGTGCCTGGCCAAGTCCACCATGGTCAGCCAGAAAAACAGACAGCTATTGAACAGTTCACGACTGACTTAACCGCTCAGGCATCGTCGGGCAAGCTGGACCCCTTGATTGGCCGTGAACAGGAGCTTACCCGCCTACTGCACATTCTGTCGCGCCGAACCAAAAACAACCCCGTACTGCTCGGTGACCCTGGAGTCGGTAAGACGGCCATTGTTGAAGGCCTGGCTCATCGCTTGATCAGTGCCGACCAACAGTATGCCCTATCAGGCTACCGCTTGCTACAGTTAGACCTTGGTTTGCTCGTGGCAGGAACCATGTACCGCGGCCAGTTTGAAGAGCGACTCAAGAAGCTGCTTTCAGAACTTAAAGAAGCCAAAAAAACTATCGTTTTTGTTGACGAGATGCACAGTATGGTCGGTGCCGGCGGCGCTGAGGGAGCCATGGACGCTGCTCAAATGCTTAAACCGGCTTTGGCCCGTGGCGCCATCCGCTTAATTGGTGCAACAACTTCAGCCGAATACCAGAAAATTATCAGCAAAGACAAAGCGCTGGAGCGCCGCTTCCAAACTATTCGCGTATTGCCGCCAAGCAAAGAGGAGACATTAGCCATCCTGCGCGGTCTGAAAAATAATTACGCTGAATTTCACCACGTTAAAATCACCGATGAGTCGCTAAAGGCGGCTGTAACCATGGCGGACCGCTACGTCACAGACCGTTTCTTCCCGGATAAAGCAATTGATGTGTTGGACGAAGCCGCCGCCGCCATTCGGACTAGCCGACCAGCTGGCCTTAAGTCTAAAATGCCGGTGGTTGGCCAAGAGGCGATTGCTAAAATTATTACTAATTGGACCGGCATTCCAACCGAGAACTTGCTTGAAGCTGAGCAAGCCCGCCTGGCGGCGCTTGAAGTGCGCCTGTCAGAGCGCATTATCGGCCAAGCTGAGGCGGTTCGGGCTGTTAGCCGGACGATACGGCGCTACAAGAGCGGCGTGCTTGATCCGCGTCGGCCCCTTGGTGCCTTCCTTTTAATTGGTCCAACCGGCGTTGGTAAAACTGAGTTAGCACGAGCCGTGGCTGAGGAGGCTTTTGGCCACCGCGACGCCCTGGTTAAAATTGACCTCTCAGAGTTTATGGAACGCCACCAAACTGCCCGCCTGCTTGGTGCGCCTCCGGGCTACGTCGGCTACGACCAAGGCAGCTCTTTGGGTGAAGAGCTGCGGCGCCGACCACACGCTGTGGTGCTATTTGATGAAATTGAAAAGGCCAGCTACGACTTTCCTAACTTGCTGCTGCAGATAATGGAAGACGGCCAGCTGACCGATAGCCAAGGCAATGTTATTAGCTTTCGCCATAGCCTAATACTTATGACCTCAAACTTGGGCATGGCTGAGGCCATGCGTCCAGCCCTGGAGCTTGGCTTCCAAGACCCGGACCGCCCAGCCGTCAACCAGACTGAGCGGCTGGAAGGCATCGTTCAGGGCAATGTTCGTGACTACTTTGCCCCCGAGTTCCTCTCCCGTTTGTCAGGAGTGCTGGTCTTTAATCGCCTGGGTCAGCCGGAGATGAAGAAAATCGCCGAGCTTGAATTGAAAAAACTGAAGCTGCGCCTGAAAAACCAGCGGCGCAGCCTGTCGGTTGACACCAAAGTTGTAGAGCAGATTGCCGCTGCCGCCGAAGACAGCGCCGAGGGCGCCCGACTGATTCGCCGACTGGTTGAATCTGAAGTTGAGCCAGTGCTGGCCGACGCCATTATCAGCGATCCCGGCAAGCGTAAACTGCAACTAACTACCGACGGTATCACCTTCAACGTTAGTTAGCTTTCAGCTGAGAATATAAAAAATAGCGGGCCCTAAGGGGCCCGCTTCATGGTTGCACCCGGGGTATAGCCTTGGTACGCTCAGCGTATGAATTCTGAATTGTCGTTGCAGGCGCCTCGCGGAATGCGCGATCTCTTACCAGCTCAATATCGCGCTTACCTTAAGCTGACTGAGCTATTTTTTAGTGAGGCGGCTCGATTTGGTTTTCAGCCGATTGAGTTACCGGCCTTTGAGCAAAAAAGCCTGTTCATCAAAGGCGTCGGCGAAGAGACAGACATTGTTAGCAAAGAGATGTACGACTTATATGCTCACGGCGAAGATTTGGGGCTAGCCTTGCGGCCAGAGGGCACAGCCAGCGTTGTCCGCGCCTACATTGAACACGGCATGCACAGCCTGCCACAGCCGGTACGCCTATGTTACGCCGGTCCGATGTGGCGGCACGAGCGGCCACAAAAAGGTCGCTACCGCCAGTTCTACCAGCTTGGACTGGAAGTTTTGGGAAGTGCCGATGCCGTGACCGATGCTCAACTGGCGCTATTTTTAGCCACCTTCAGTAAAAAAGCCGGTTTGTCCGACATTCAGATTCGGCTCGGCTCAACCGGGGACAGTCAGTGCCGCCCGGCCTACGAGAAAAAATTGCGGGCCTACTTTACTGAGTACCAAGATGTGCTCTGCGCCGATTGCCTGCGCCGGCTGGAAGTCAATCCGCTGCGCCTGTTGGACTGCAAAGAAAGCGCCTGCCAGGCCGTCGCTGCCAAAGCGCCATTGTTACTAAATAACCTTTGCGCCGACTGCCAACAGCACTTTAAGCAAGTAACTGAAGCGGTTGAGCAGCTGGGCGTGCCATATGAGCTGGACCCAACCTTAGTGCGCGGTCTTGACTACTACACACGTACCGTCATAGAGGCAACCGCCTCAGCCGGCGGCCACGAGTTGGCAATTGCCGGCGGCGGCCGTTACGACAATCTGGTTGGCCTGTATGGCGGGCCAAAAACGCCGGCTTCCGGCTTGTCTATCGGCCTAGACCGTTTAGTTGAGGCGCTGGATAGATTGGGCCGCCTGCCTGAACACCAACCTTCAACTGACGTCTGCTTCATTTTGCTTGGCCCTGAAGCCCGAGCTGCCGGACTTGGCTTGTACAAAACATTGTCCGACCTCGATTTATCCGTAGCGCTGGTGCCGGACAAAGACAGTCTGCGCGCCCAACTGAAAGCGGCCGACCAGCTGAAAGCCCGCTACGCTGTCATCATCGGCCAACAAGAGGTTGTGGATAAAAAAGCCATACTGCGCGAGCTGGCCATCGGTAGTCAAGAGACTATCAGCCTCGACGAGCTGCCTGAGCGCCTGAGCTCTGCCACCACTTCAATCGCTGACTAAACGACCGAAAACGCGGATTTCACAAAAAACCGGGTATTAACACCCGGTTTTTTGATTTAGGCCAGCAGAGAGATCGCAGCCTTTTCATTTCGGTCATCTTAAAACGATATAACGCATAATTGTCAATATTGCCGTAATGGTTCAATAGCTTTGCAACACTTTGCAATAGGAATATGGCAAGCTAGGAATCATGAGCTATACATCTAACCCGCACATAGGAAAAGTCCGATTGGAAGCAGTTCGGCTGGTCGAATTAGGACAGAGTATTCGCGC
>JBBRAU010000001.1:0-208161 GCA_038206475.1 Patescibacteria group bacterium | reverse complement strand
CCCAGTAAGTAAAAGTAATATCCCAGCCCGTCGGCAGACCGCTCTTGTCTATCTGGTCTGCGGTATAGGACAGGCCATTGCCACCAGCCACTAGGTAATTTTTGGCGGCATCGCATGCTTTGATGAAGACTGCCATGGCTTGACTAGCCGCGGCTCTTTTCCGGGCATTGGTAATGGTCGGCACCAAAAGCGCGGTCAAAATGGCAATAATACCAATAACCACCAACAGTTCAATTAACGTAAATCCACGCCGGAATCGCCCTAGCATCCTCCTTTAGGTTAGGCTACATCTAACCTTTGACTTTAGTGTAACTAAACCCCAAGCGAAATACTATAAATAGTCTGTTTGGCCCTGGTCCCTGAGTTGCTCAACAATTTTCTTGACCTCTTGAGCCTTGCTCTTACTGGCTACCAAAATCGCCTTTTCCGTCTCAACCACAATGACGTCGGATAAACCGATTGTGACAATTAACTTTTGATCAGCGTAGACCAGCACATTCTTGTCATCTAAACTGACATGTTTGCCGCGAGAGACTACCGTCGCCGCTTCGCTGGACAGCACGTCATGCAGTGTCTTCCAGTTACCCACGTCGGACCAGCCTAAATCAGCCGGCACAACCAGTAAGTTCTGCATCTGGTCCATGAGTAGCGGCTCAATCGCTTTTTTCGGAAACTGCTCCCAGGCCTGGTCAATCTGCTGCGTGCTCTCAGCGGCGGCACCGGCGGCAAGCTGCCGCATGGGCTCGGCCAGGTCAGGATTCACGTCTTGAAATGCTTGCACCAGTGGACGGGCCGCAAAAATCTTGTAGCCGGTGTTCCAGAGATACTCCCAGGCACGGACAAAACGCTCAGCCGTCTGCTGATCTGGCTTCTCCAACGTAGCGGCCACATTGAACAACGGCATTTCGCTACTGGTGGCCACCTCCTTGCCCATCTTAATATAGCCAAGCCCAGTGTCGGCAAACGTTGGTTTGACACCAACACCGACTACGCTCTCAGTGTGCTCCTCAGCAGCCGCGTAAGCTGCTTCAATGACTTTCGTAAACTCCTCAGGTTGGCGGATCACATGGTCAGACCAAAAAATACCGACGACCGCCCCCGCGTCGCGGGCTATCAGCTCGGCCGTTGCCAGCATAATGGCCGGTCCGGTATCTTTGGCTGACGGCTCATAGAGCAAGTTGCTCTCTGGTAACTCCATTAGCTGCTCGGTGACGAGGCTACGAAATCGCGGCCCGGCCATGACAAAAATGCGCTCAGCCGGCAGCACCGTCCGCAGGTGACGCCACATGCCCTGAACCAGGGTTTCATTGTCAATTAACTGTTGAAATTGCTTAGGCTTATCAGCCCGCGACAGCGGCCACAGCCGTGTACCTGAACCGCCAGCCATAATGACCGCAAAGCGATGATTCATTGAAAATATCCTTTCTGATCAAGCATGAATCCTTCGAGTGTAGCCACTTCTCGCGCCAGGTGGCAAACTCAGCGCTTAATCAGCCAGCCAAATCCGCGTTTGGGCCGAGCCTTCTCAACAACCTGATCGTAGGCCGCCAGATAGCCGTCCGCCATGGCTGCTACCGAGAATTTTCGCTCCACCCGTCGTCGACAGGCCTTCCGATCAATGGATGGCACGGCGTCCAGCGCCTTGAGAAAAGCTTTCTCATCCCGCTCGGGCACCAAAAAACCGGTTTTTCCCGACGTGATTAATTCAGGCATGGCCCCCCGTTTGAAGGCAATGACCGGTGTGCCACACGCCATTGACTCGGTTACAACCAATCCAAATGGTTCATCCCACAAGATAGGCATTAACGTCGCATAGGCATCGGCATAGAGTCGAGCTTTCTCCGCATGCCCAACTTCGCCCACCCACTCGGCTTTACCGCCCTTGAGCCGCGGTTTAATCTCGGCCTCAAAGTAGGCCACATCTTTTGGCGCCAGCTGGTCATATTTGGCGGCCATGAGCAACTTCATGCCAAATTTGGCGGCATAATCAATTGCTAAATGCGTCCCTTTGGTTTGACTAAACCGGCCAATCCAAAAGAGGTAATCGGCCTTAGGCTTCTCTTTTATTGGGAACCGACTAACGTCAATGCCGTTATAGACGGTCCGAATCCAGTGCAAATAACGTGCATGCTGGCGTTGGTAGTTGCTAATCGAGATAAAGTTTTGATTACGATAGGCCCTGAAAGTTCGGATGCGATCAGGCGCCAGTTGTGCTTGATTTAAGGTGCCGTGAATGGTATTCACAACCGGGGTTTCCGCGAGAGACATCATCGCTAACGACCGGTGTGACTGGTGATTATGAATAACGTCAGCACCCCATTCTTTAGCATAGCGAATTGCGGTTGAGACCATTTGCAAGCTGTCATCCATCGAGGTCCACGGCACGCCTTCACGGTAGAGCGGCCGCGGGTAGGTTGCTTTAAGCAGCGCGTTTGTCTTGGAGTCGCCTGTCGCAAACAAGGTCACTTCATGACCACGGGCAACAAGCTCTTCAGTTAAATTCGAAACCACAAGCTCGAGGCCACCATACTTTGTCGGGGGCGTCCGTTCCCAGAGCGTTGAAAGTTGAACAATCTTCATTGGAACCTCCTGCTACTTCAGGCTCTCATATTTTGACTCTCAGGGATAGCCACAGCTTCTGAGCAGTGCATTTTTAGCGCTTTCGCGCTAGGCTGGAGCTATGCATATCGCTCTCATCGCGCCACCTTTTCTCAATATTCCACCAAGCGGTCAGGGTGGCACAGAAAACGTTCTCTCGGTTAAAGCGCGAGAGCTAGTTCGGCTTGGTCACCAAGTCACCCTTTTCCACGCTGGCCAGGCGCATTTGCGCGGCATTCAACACGTCCAAATATTTCCCAAAGCCTTAAATGATTTGCCCCAAAATCTGGCCGCCGAGGAGTCCAGCCGTAAACTGCGCCTAGAGATGACCTATTTTGCCCTGGTCGCCGACTATTTACTGAAACATGATCAGGAATTTGACGTTATCTTCAACCACACCCGGGGTGAAGTGGCATTCGCACCGCTGACAAACATTCTCAGGACGCCACTTATCTCAGTGTTCCATCTGCCCATCTTAGCCGAGAACATTACTGTTCTGAATGATAATTCGCGAGCCTTCGCGATTAGCATCTCCAACAACCAGCGCGGCCGCTGGAAGGATTTGACTAATTTTATAGCTACCGTTTATAACGGCGTTGAGCTGGCCGCTTTCCCCATGATTGAGCGCCCAAAACGAGACTTCTTGTTTTGGATTGGCACCATCGGCGAGCACAAGAATCCGCTGGACGCTATCTTGGCCGCTAAGCGCGCCGGTTTCCCACTTGTAATGGCCGGAAAAGTGCGCGATCAAAAATACTTCAATCAGTTCATTGGACCGCACGTTGACGGACATCTTGTCCGCTACTTGGGCGAAATTAACGCCGACCAAAAACTGCCTTATTACCAACACGCCCGCGCAGTATTGTTTCCAACCAAATGGCCAGAGCCGTTTGGTTTGATTATGATTGAAGCCCTCGCTTGCGGCACGCCCGTTATCGCTTACCCCCACGGCGCTGTGCCAGAAGTTATTGCGCCAGGCCAAGTGGGCTTTATCGTGCATAATCCACGCCAGATGGCAACAGCCATCGGTAAAATTGATCAGATCGACCGCCAGGCCTGCCGGGATTATATCGAGAACCATTTCTCGGCCCAAGTGATGACCCAAAGCTACCTGGCTGCAGCGGCCAAAGTAATTCGCTAACCGCCTAACAGTATTTTGTACAATATGTACAAATAAACTATGGAAAAAACTATCTCAACCGCTGAGACGCGTCAGCGCTTCGCCGAACTGTTAGATGAAGTACGCACAGAACGGGTGACTTACCGTATTCTTCGTCATGGCCAAGAGGTTGCACGTCTCAATCCGCCCGGCATCGCGGCCAGCGACGCTGGCACCACTATAGATCAGGAAGCTGGCCGTTTTATTGATCGCTACCGCGACCAGCTACGCCGTCTTGCTGATTTGTAGTGATGCACTGCCTCACCGCTGCGGAGGTAGCCCGATTACACGCCTTAATTGTTTGTCAGACAGGTGGCGGTGATGGTGTGCGTGATTTTGGTCTGGTTGACTCAGCGGTAGCCCGACCACAAGCCGCGTTTACTGGCCAAGAAGCCTATCCGACCGTTTGGCACAAAGCGGCCGTGTTACTGCATTCACTTGTCAATAATCGCGCTTTTCTCGACGGCAATAAACGCACTGCCATTGCCGCTTGCGCTATTTTTCTGGAGCGCAATGGGCAACGTGTCGACTTCGGCACCGACCAAGCAATTATACTCGCACTCCAAGCTGCAAATAGTGAGGTAGATGAAAAAATGATTGCCGGCTGGCTACAAACTCACAGCGTTTCCAGATAATCGCCTGCTGAACCTTCCAATTTTGATTAATTTATGGTTTAATTATAAAAATGAAAGTACTTCATGCCCTCTGTTTTCCGCTTTGGGGCAGCGGCTCCGGCACTTATACCCGTAAATTAGCGGAGAACTTGGTGAAGGCTGGTCACGAGGTGGCTATTATCGCTCCAGAGCACCGACCGCTGCCAGGCATCACAATGTATCCAGTGAAAATGCCTTTGCACGCCGCATTTACCATGCACCCTGAGTGGCCTGATGCCAAACGCTACACCGATCTCTCCGATGCCGAAATCTCAGACCTCTACAGCGCCTTCTTTAACGCTGTCGTGAGCGCAGTGGAAGAGTTCAAACCAGACGTTTTGCATATTCATCACTCAAGTTTGTTTACCTGGATCGCCTCGTACATTAAGGGCATCTATGGTATTAACTACGTCGTCTCCGAGCATGGCACGAGCGTCATGGCCGCCGCGGTTGACACCCGCTATCTCGCCCTCACTCGCGACGCCCTCCAGCGAGCAGAATTTGTGGTGCCGGTTTCTGGCCATACCAAGAGTTGGATGTTGCGCATTTTCGGCCGCAAGCTTGCCTGGAAAACCCGAATCATCACTGGCGGCATTGACCTCAAAACCTACCCCAAAACTGGCCCAATTCGACCAATTGAAGAAAAGTACCACCTTCGTGGTAAAAATGTGGTCATGTTCTCTGGGAAACTAACGAAAATTAAGGGTGTAGAATATCTCCTCAAAGCTGCATCAAAAATTAAAGGTGACATTTATATTATTGGTGACGGTGAAGAGCGCAAAAACCTTGAGCGTCTGACGAAAAAACTAGACCTGACTAATGTGCACTTTTTGGGCTACTTTGGCGACGAGCAAGCCAACGACTTATTGATGTTCTACCGACGCGCTGACGTGGTTGTTTTCCCGTCTATCTGGGACGAACCGCTGGGCCTGGTTGCCCTAGAAGCGATGGCTTCATCCACCCCGGTTGTCGCCAGCAGAAAAGGCGGCATTCCGCTGGCTGTTAAGAATGGTCAGAATGGCTTTTTGGTCCGGGCGCGATCGGCCAAAGAAATTGCCGAAGCCGTTAATAAAATTTTGGACGACAAGGAGCTGCGTGCTCACCTGGCCGAAAATGCTCGTAGAACCGCTGAAGAGCGCTTTTCCTGGAAATTAATTGCCGCTCAGTTTATTAAACTTTACGATGTTGCCGTCAAAAAATCGGAATCGTCACGTCAAATGCGGAAGTTGCGGCGCGAACAGGCCAAACGCTTGGCCGAGCGGCAGCATGAAGAGTTAACCAGCCACAATGTAGAGTATCTCTAGCTGATCTACTCGGCGCGGGGCATTGCGGTGTCAATGTAGGCACCAACCAGCTGTTCAAAATAGTGCCTGAGATCGTTCTCTGCTGCCGCGAGCGCACCCGGTGCCGGGGTGATACTCCGCTCCGGCAAGTCATCGAAGTAGGTAAGTTGCTCCAGGAAGAGTTTCGGATTAAAGAGGCTGCCATAACACTTTTGACCGGCCGCTATAACCGCCGGCAGCGTGATCACCTGGCTATGGAAGAGGCAATAAAGATCGTAGTAATCACGATAGGCTGGCCGCCGGCCAATAGTGTACGCCTTTTGGATCGTCAAATCAAATAACGAATACAGGCGCAAGCCGTGATCGGCAAGAAACGGCGGCTCCGGCATGGTGAACGGGTAGGCAACCACACTGCATTTCACCTGATTGGCACTAAAAAAGGTTAGCTCATCGGGTGTATCGCGCTCGATCAGGCTAATAGTAACCACCTGAGCAAGCTGACGACTAAGTGTAGTTGGCAGCGTTTCGAGCAGAAAAAAATCAAAATCATACGACAGCCGGTGTCCGAGCTGCAACGCAATCGCGGTGCCGTCGGCTAAAACAGCGCTGGCCGGCAATCCCGGCAACAGGCGCCAGAGCAACTCCTGTCGCGCCTGGTCAAGAATGTCGAGGCGCAGTGGTGAGGTAGGCACGGTCGTTTACTGGCGTGTCAATTTTTAGCACGTACTGGCTGATAAAGTGCAGCGCCGCCGGGGTGTAAATCTTCTGCGGTGCGCTCAAAAAAACCTGCCTTAGTCGTGCGAGACCCAGCTGGGTGCGCAACTCGGCCACCTCCTCTAAACTGCCATAGCGGAGAACATGGTGAATGCTCTCAACATCGGCCAAATCAGCCAGCGGGCGTGGTTTGAACCACAGATAATTACGGATCATGCCATTATTATAGCACATTTTAGCACAAACTGTGGCGACAGCAAGTCAAACGCTTGGCGGAGCAGCAGCATGAGGAGTTGACCAGCCACAATGTAGAGTATCTGTAGACGTCAGCCGGAATAGAGGAGGGTGGCAGTAGTGGTGCTGTCAACGGCATAGTATCGAATGGGTGCTGAGGCATCGGCATCGGTCACACAGTACAACCCTGCACCATATTTCCCAAGGCGAGTTCGACCGATCGCTATATCGTTGTAGCCAGTACCAATGGTAGCGCTGTCCCGTTGCCATGAAAGCCCAATTGCCAGCGGAGTTGTGGCGCCGGGGGCGGGCAATGCCGAAAAACTGCCGCCGTAATTCGCCGAAGTGACACTGCCAAGCGCCCAGTAGTTGGTTGCACCAGCTACTGCGTTCGGGCCAGGTAAACCGCTACGATCTACCAGCGTTGAAGCATAGCTGTTGGCTGTGCCACCACCGACCATATAATTTTTGGCGGCCTGGCACTCGCGCTCCAACACATCAACCACTTTGCTGACCGTCGAGCGCTTGCGGGCGTTGGTAATGGTCGGCACCAAAAGAGCGGTCAGGATGGCGATAATGCCAATCACCACTAACAGCTCAATTAAGGTAAAACCGAGCTTTTGCTGCTTGAACACGTGTCTCCTTTTTGTATTATGCGCGTTTAGTCTGTCTATGTATTGGCTGATAGGCAAGCGGCTGGGAGTTTGTAAGGCCCAGAACGTCAATGGTGAGATTACTTCGTCGCTTTGCTGCGCGCAATGACATGGGGTGGGGCCACTCCGTGCATTGGTATAAACTCGACCCATCGCTTGAGCGAAGCGAAGCAATGCCTACCCATCACCACATGTGATTACGAAAGATAATGGTTAGTAGCGGTACCAAATTTTAATGGCTTCACCATTTAATGGTCCCAGGTCAACGGTGCTGTTTTGGCTATCCACTTGCGCTGTAACTCGGGCGGCGTCTTTTTGTGTCAAGTAGACACCATTTTGACCGTGCAAACTATTAGACAGACCCAGCTTTTGGCCAGTACCCAGACTTATTTGCCCAGCACCCGGCACCGACACGTTATTAATGGACAGGAAGGCTTTTTGACCAAGCATCATTCCGTCAGCCACGACATTAAATTGCTCACTCGCCTCGGTGCTGTCGGCCAAGATGCCCTTGACCGTGACCAGGCCGCGTAGGCCGATGGCTGTCAAGGTTACGTTGCGCGGCACATCAGGCTGGCTCAGGCTAGACGAAATAGTAGCCGCGCCTATTAGCGTAGTCAGCGGCAAAACATTGGTTGGGCTGGCTGCACTCACTTTGCCTAGGTTCTCTAAAGTCTGGTTAGTGGTGGCCTGGCCATGGCGGGTTAGCTGGCCCTTTTCACTAATCGCCAGGTTGTCGGTGTCGCTGCCAAATTGCGACTGACCAAGCACCCTAAAAACCAGCTTAGACGTACTTGAGCTACCAATAGTCAAACTGCCGCCGATCGTCACATTGCCAATCACGTTCAAGTCTCCTTTGAACAGAGCTGAGCTGGAAACAGTAAGCGTAGTGATACCGAGATCCTGCGCTGTGCCGAGAAGCGCCTGAGAAGCGCTGACACGAGAGATTTGGATCTGGGCAAAAACCTTACCGTCGCCCGCAGGCAATTCGTCTAGAGCAACGCCGATGATGCCGACCAAAGGGCCGGAGGCGGGATCATACTTCTCGGCGTAACCGGGCTTGTCGGAGGCCATAAGGAGGTCGCCACGGAGAATGGGTTGGCTGCCGCCGCGGGTTGTCACCTTGACCGGAATACGGCCGGCAATAGTCATCGGTTTGCCCTTATTGCTGAGCGTGCCATTGGTGAAGTCGTTGTACTGGCCGTACGAATTGATCTGCACGCCGGAGGTACCGTCGGCAATGGCGCCAATGACGCTGGGGTTGCCGCGTACACTGTTGCGGGTGGCTACAAAGTTCTCGTTGCCGTTCTGGCCAGCGGCCGCTACTACCACGTCTCCGGCAGTCACTTCGGCCGTGGTGCCAATAAACTCAGCTACGTCCGGCGTACCGCTAGCGGTTTGGGCGCCTTTGGTAATCCAGGCACCGGCTTCAGTCAGTGAGGCAACGTTCTGGGTGGCAAAGCCAGTAACGGCGATCATCAGCTTGGCAGCCGTGGCACTGCTGGGGATGGTCTGCATGGAGAAGGAGCCGGTGGTGTTGGTGGGGCCAGCGGTGAAGCCGTTGCCTTCCAAGTTGATGGTGGGGGAACTGGTGTTGGAGCCGGTGGTGACGTTGGTGAGTTTGAGGTTGCCGGTTGCGCCTACTTGTAATTTGTCGCCGCTACCCACGCTGAGTAAGGCGGCAGGGTTAGTATTACCGATACCGACGTTTCCGCTCCCCAGCACTGTCAGCCGCTCGCCGCCGCCAATCCCGCCCTTGGTGGAATAGAGGCCTAGTTCAGTATCAGTAGTAGCACCGTTCCAGGTCTGGCGCACCTCAAGGTAGGCCCGGTCAACGCCGCCAGTACCAATCTCGCCCCCACCTACCCGGAACTTACCAAGATCGGAAGCGGTATTGGTTCCGGCAAACTGGCCCTGAATGTACTGGGTACCTGCCTGAGCTATGGCGATAGATAGCTTTGCGTCTGGGGCGGTAGTGCCAAGGCCAAGCTGGTTAGCTGATTCCACAAAGGCAGAGCCGCCCATCAGTAATTTACCCTTCGTAGCGTTGCTGGTAGAGGAGAGGGTGAGATTGCCGCCGGAGGCAGCACCGCCGTAGAGGGTTGGTGCGGTAATTGAAGTAGTCACGGCCAGGGCACCCGCAGCGTTCGTCGTGCCGCCAGTTGGTGCCAGCGTCAGGTTGCCGCCGGAGGAGACGGTAAAGGCGGCGTAGTTGGCGGCATCATAGCCCAAGCGCAGCTGCTCGGTGGTGGCAAGAGAGTGCAGCCGAGCGGAAATAGTGGTCGTAGCACCAACGCCCAGATTACCACTGGAATTAAGCCTGGCCACTTCCACGGCGGAGTTGTTGAACCGCAACTCAGAACCGCCAAGCGACAGGGGCTGATATGAACCTGTACCAGTGTTATCAACACCATTAATGATGGCCGTCGAGGAGTTAGCACCAAAGCGGATACCCTTGCTAACACCTGAAACTAAGCTAATTACTGCACTGTCGCCCGATGAGACATGTAGTTTGGCCAAAGGTCCGCTGGTGCCAACACCAACATTGCCCAGAAAGACGCTAGCCGCCGTCCCTGCCCCATAGAAAGCGTACTTATTAGCCCCCGAGGACATGTTACTGAAGTATCCGTAGCTATTGGTGGCACCAGTCAGGTCTTCCGCAAAGTAGCCATACTGAGTAGTGACGCTGCTTCCAGCACCAATTGAAACAATGCCTGCATAGTAGTCATAGAGTATGGGAATCGTAAACGCAGCTGCACTAGTAGAGGGGGAAGACACAACGCCGCCGGCTCCGTGAGTAGCAGAAGAGTTAAAGGTGGGCGAAATATAGGCACCATATTGATCAGCGGTTGCTAAGTTTGTGTTTCTGATGATTAGACCCGTACTTGAATAAGTAGCACCACCCACCCCCACTACACCGGAAATCTGAGCACTATTATTAACTGTTAGCGCCGTACCGGCGGCAGTGAATGATGAGGCGCCAGTGAACGTATTGGCACCGCTTCCGGTCTGGGTATAGCTACCCGATGAGGCAATACCGGTTGAAGCGACCGTAGTGAAAGCACCGGTGTTGGGAGTGGTGGAACCTATGGCCCCGGGGATAGCCCAAGTAGAACCAAGCAGGGTGGTGGCGTTGATGGTGCCGGTGCCGGTCACACCTAATGAGGAGCCATTACCAACCAGCAGTGCCTGGCCGGTGTTGGTGGCGGCTTGCACACCGGAGAAGAGCACGCTGGTGGCAGTCCCTGCCGTCAGACCAGCCGGATCAGTCCAGGTCATGGCGGTGACTCCCCCGCCCGCTGAAGTAAGCACGAAACCGGAAGAACCAACCGTGGTTGGTAAGTTAAAGTTGTAGCTGCCAGCGGCGGCCTGACCTTTGATGGAGATGGTACCAGAGGTCGCCCCTGACAGGTTGAGTACTCCGGTTGAAGCACCGGCGGTGCCAACGTTAACCGTTGGTGCGGTGACCGAGTTGGCCACCCCAACCGTGCCGGTGAAACTGGCGGCACTGGAGATGGTCTGGCCGTTGTAGGTGCCGCCAGTGACATTGCCGGTTGGATCGATAATAACGTTGCTGGTAATGCCTGTTGCATATGAATTTGAAGTGCCCAGCAAAAGATAGGTCCCCGTTGCCGTAAGCTGAGTATAAATGCCCGCCTTCGGCTTTGATGGATTGTTATCCGCCGTGCTCCAGAAGAGGCCGGGGGTGTATGAATTTGCAACATAGGAGGGAATGATGACATTCAGTCCTGATGAACCGGTGCTTTGCGTAATAGAGGTCTGGGTAGTACTCGCAGCCCCCGGCCAGACACGAAGCACCTCTGTCGGCGTACCACCTACACTGGCCCGAAATGTAAGGTAACCAAACTCGCTACCAGCCGTCCCCGAGTTAACTGCGGCGCCTATCTGACCCATCACCGTTTCCGCATTGCTACCGTTCAGGACACTGAATTCTATGGCCGCACCAGTATTGACGGAATTGGCGGCATTCTTGATACGAATGCCTGGCCAAAGAACACCGCCTGCAGTGTCTACAGTGGTTAGTTTGTTACTCGGTGACGCGGTGCCAATACCGACGTTGCCGCCAAAGTAACTCGGGGCATTGCCGCCACCATAGAAGGCGTATTTATTAGTCCCCGAGGAAATATTGGCATAGAAACCGTAGTTATTACTGCCGCTAGTTAAGTCGGGGCTGTAGAAACCATATTGGTTAGTGACAGCACTGCCCACGCCAAGGCTGGCATTAGAGGCGAGGTAATTATACAGACTGGTGACGGTATAAGCCGCTGCCGCCGTCTGCGGTAGAGCGTAGAAGCTGGCACCGGTGGTGGCCGCTGAGCTAAAGGTGTTGGCCGCCTCAACGCCATACTGACTGGTGGTGGCGGTGATAGCACCGGTGGTCAGCAGCCCGGCTGAGCTCGCTGGAGCGCCACCAATGCCGATTGTCGAATCCACCGTAAGCGTGCCATTGGCTTGGATATTGCCGGTATTCGAGATACTGACGCCGGTTGAACCGTAACCGCCACCCACGCTCAGCGAATCAAAAATACCGGCACCAGAGGCAGACGAGACGGCGCCAACAGTCAGTGTACCGCCGATCGTGGCGTTGTTGGTAACGGCAAGGGCGGTGCCGGCGGCAGTGAGGGAGGTTGCGCCGGTGAGGGTATTGGCGCTGACACCGGTTTGGGTGTAGGCGCCGGAGCTGGCAATACCGGTGACACCACTTAAGGCACCGGCCGTTGAGATGTCAAGCGTATTTGAGTCGAGTTGGAAGGTACCGGTGCCATTGCCAATTTGAGTGGTACCAGTACCGGTGGTGTTTAAGGTTAAGGCGGCGGTGGCCAGGGCGGCGGAGGTTAAGCCAGAGATAGCCAGCGCGCCGCTGGTGGCGGTTAAATTGAGCGCTCCCGTGGTCTGAGTCAAGCCACTGGAGGCAGTTAAGGTGGAGGCAACGGAGAGGGTGCCGGTTAAGGCGGCGGTGGCTGAGATGGCCTGGGAGTTAATGGTACCGGTGGTGGTCAGGGTGGTGAAAGCACCGGTGTTGGGAGTGGTGGAACCTATGGCCCCGGGGGCGGCCCAGGTGGAACCAAGTAACTGTGAGACGTTAAGGTTTGGCACAACGGTGGTTGAGGTAATGAGCAAGGGCGCGGTGCCAGTGGCAATATTCGAGACTAACTGAGTGCCAGTTACGGATCCGGTTATGGTTAAGTTTCCATTTGCTCCTAGTTGCAGCGCAGGGGCAGTAAAGTTGGAGTCTATTCCCTGAATAGTGCCTATAGCGAAAGTACTGGTGTTGTAGGCGTAGCCCAGGGACCATCCATAGGTGCCAGCTCGTATTAGGTTAACGTACTGTCCACTGGACACTGGTTTAGTGATAACCAAATTGCCGTTGTACTGTTCATCAGAGACAGTACCGCTTGGAGCAATGGCAACTCTCCCTGTCACGCTCAGTGCCTGTGAAGGTGTGGGGTTGCCAACACCAACATTGCCTTGGTCAAAAATAGCGGCATAGTTGTTGGTGCCGCCGGAGGCGCTGAAGTAGCCACCAACATTAGTGGAAGAAGTGCCAGTGTGCGTGTTAGCAATTTTGGCGCCATAGGTGGTTTGAGTTGAGGCACCGTTGGCGCCGGAGGTGGCGACGTTTAAGACGGTTTGGGAGTTAGAGGCGGCAGCCGTGCTGGTTGAATTGAGACTCACCACGTTGCCTGAGTCAACCGTTGACGAGGCCACCGAGAAGCCGTTGCCCGAGGTGACTGTTGAAGTAATGGCAAAAACACTTTGGGTAATGGCCGATGAGCCAGAGCTAGCTGTCAAACTCAATGCGCCGGTGGTTTGGATGAAACCATTAGAGGCCGTCAGTGTCGAAGAAACGCCTAAGGTTGAGGAAATCAATCCCGCGCCGGTGACATCTAATGCCACCGTAGGCGCCGTGGTTGAGCCAACCCGCACGTTGCCAGCAATGGCCGATTGCGCCGCCGCACTGGAGTAGATGGCATAGTTATTGGTAGCCGAGGTTGGACCGGTAATTTCAATACCGTAGTTGGTATCGGCGCCTGAGGCAGTGACGGTAAGGCCTTTGGCGGTTGAGGTGCCGCCAGTATCACCGACAGCGGTAAAGGCGCCGCCGATAGTCACTTTCGTCCCGGCTGATGAGCCAGTATTAGAAGCGGTATTGTAGCTACCATAAAGCGTATAGGTGCCGGTAGCCGTATCTGCTCCGGTTTTTGTGGCGGTGTTGTAATTGGCATAGCCGGTTTGGGAAACGCCGGCTCCGGCCACTACGGCTGAGCTAGCAAAACTGCTGCGGCTGGTGTAGCCAGTCGCGGCCCCTGTGGCAGAGTAGGTAAGCGCCGCTTGCAATACGCGAACGTCATCTGTGCTGCTAGTTGCGGCAATATCGAGCAGGCCAGCTGATGGCGTCGAGTAGCTACTATTGTTGATTGTCACGTTTTCAGTGCCAGCCAAGGCGTAGTCTACATCGGAGTTGAAGGTGACGGTTGAGTCATAGGTGGTGCCAGAGCCGTAGGTGACGCCACCATCGTAATAGGTCGACCCGTCAACCTCCAAGTTGCCAGTGACAAATAAACTGTCAGCGCCAGCCAGACTGTGGTTAGTTGCTCCCGTGCCCAGTCGCGAATAGGTGGTACCAGTGACCGAGCCAACCTGGAGATAGGAAGAAATGCCCAAAGTGCCAGTGACGGTTGAGCTGCCACCGACCGTGGCACCACCAGCTGAAACCGTGAGACCATTTGAAGCCGTCAGCGTTGAAGAGAAGGTGCCGGCGCCGGTGACATCCAGTGCCACGTTTGGCGCGGTAGTTGAGCCAATCCGCAAGTTGCCAGCCATGACCGACTGAGCGGCGGCTGATGAGTACAGGGCATAGTTGTTGGCGGCTGAGGTGGGGCCGGTTATCTCAAGGCCACGATTGGTGTCAGCACCAGAGGCGGTCACTGTCAGTCCGGTTGCAGTTGAGGCACCAGCCGTATCGCCAGTGGCCGAGTAGGCCGCGCCGTAAGTATTTTTGGTACCGGCGTTCGTCGAGCCGGTATTGCTGACGCTGGCGTAATCGCCATACAGGCTGTAAGTGCCGGTAGCGGTGTCAGCCCCGGTTTTAGTAGCCGTGGTGTAGTTACCGTAGGCGGTTTGACTAACGCCAACACCAGCCACTACGGCACTGCTCTGCCAGAGACTGGACAGACCAGTTGAGGCGGTTAAGGCGCCGGTTGCGGTTTGGGTGGTTGAAACGGCAACGGTTGTTATGTTGTTTGCGCTGGTGGTCAACGTAAAGTTGGCACCACCGCCATAGCTCACGGTGCCGTCAAAGAAGGCTGAGCCATCAACTTCAATATTGCCCGAGACCAATAAGTCTGAGGCCGCGCCAAGCGAATGACCAGTGGTATTGGTGCCGAGCCTGGAGTAAGTGGTTGGTGTGGTTGAACCAACTTGGAGAACGCCGCCGATGCCAACATCGTTGGTGACCGATACAGCCGTACCAGCCGCCGAGAAGGTGGTCGCCCCAGAGAAAGTGTTGGCGCTGACACCGGTTTGGGTGTAGGCGCCGGAGCTGGCAATACCGGTGACACCACTTAAGGCACCGGCGGTTGAGATGTCAAGCGTATTTGAGTCGAGTTGGAAGGTACCGGTGCCATTGCCAATAGCAGTATTGCCGGTTCCGGCCGAGTTTAAGCTCAAAGCACCGCCGCCGCCCGGCGTGACTGTTATTGCTCCGGTGCCGGTGAAGATGGTTGAGGCACCAGACAGGGCGATGTTGGTGTCGGAGACGGTCAAGTCTGAAAACGTTTTGGCACCGCTAAAGACTTGTGTGCTGCTCAAGTCGGCCAGGGTGATCGTGCCGGACGGCAAGGTCGCGACCGTATTCCCGGTCGTCGTTAGGGTTAGGTTATTGCTGCCAGAAAATTCGACTATTTTTCCGTCTGGCAATTTGAGCGCTGAGCCCGCCGCCAGCGGATTGCCGGCATTATTGGTCACGGCTAGGCCGTTTACCTTCTCGGCATTGAAAGCGTAGGGGACTGAGGTAAAGCGCACTCGCGGCGTCATTTCGCCGTCGCCGTTGAAATTAACCCCGAGGTAGAGCGAGTCAGAATTAAAATTAACGTTCTCGAGTAGGCCAGTTGCGGCCGTATCCGAAAACGTTGTGCGGAAGATGCCGTCGGTAACGGTTAGGCTTTGGGTTTCCGTATTGCCGAGCTGAGTTCCGGCAGCCGAATTATCGTAGAGCTTAAAAACAAAGGCGTAGCTGCCGTTGGCGACATTGGTGCCGTCAGATTTAACAACTTTGCCTTGAAAATTAATTTGATGCAGAATACCGGCGGCTGCCTGGGCGGTTGGGACGGTTGCGACGCCAGAAACACTCACAACAATGGTTGCGAGTAATACGCTTGCCCATAGCCGCGATAAGAGTTTACCCATCCTTGTCTTCAGTATAGCGGAGCGTTACTTTAATACCAGCTGATTTGGCCGCTGTTCGGGGGCAATTATGGATGGTAATATGTCTTATTATTTATAGTGTACGCCTGTACCTATTTCTCTTTAGTCTTACAATTATTATGATAAAAACTACCCCGACCAGACCTAGACCCGCCAGCCCAACTGAACCAAGGTACCAAATGCTTCGGGTGACGGTTGTCGTGTCGTCTCGGCCGTCGTAGCGGTAGTGCACCGAGAGGGTGTAGCGGCCAGGCCAGATGGGGCGACGCCGACTGAGCAGCGTCACCGAGTAGTGGCGGACCGCTGCTGGCAGAATAATGGCTGAGGATTCATTGATGATGCCGCGGCTAGAGAGGTGGCCAAGTGGGTCGGTTAACTCAACAGTCCCGCGCGGCTTTAGGTGAATTCCACCGGTATTGTGAAAGTTAAGCGTTAACTGGCTAGGCACCGTTCTCCAACCGGAGTTTGTGGCCATCGACTGCAGCTCCAGACCAACTTGGCTGGCGCCTACTTTATTGACATAGAGCAAGGTGGCCAGAGCCGGCGTGAAACTGAGCGTGGCGCTGCCATAGTTGCCCGACGCGGTGAGAAAGACCGCGGCATAATGGCCACCGGCGGTGAGATCATCGCGGTTGTTGATACTGACTGTCAGTTGTTGGCTTTTGCCTGGGTTAATTTGTACCGTCGTTCGGTCAAAGGCGAGCCAATTAACCAGCAAATGGCTGTTGTCGAGCGTAATGCCGGGTTGACCGGCGAAGGCCAGACCACCATGATTGTCGAGGTTGCCAAAATCAACTGCCGAGACATTGAGGTTTGCTGTCGACTGGGCTTGGTTGGTCAGCGTCAAAACAACACGCTTGGCACTCACGCCTGTCTCTAAACTGACCTCTTGATAAGCCGGCGACAGCACCAAGCCGCCATTGCCGGCAGCCTGGGCAGTAGCGGGCCATGCCAAAAGGGGCACCAAAAAAAGCAGAAGTCGTCGCATAACGCTACTGTCGCATATTTAGTCGGCGTGGCGGAAGAGTCGCTTGAAACGGCGCAGTAGCGAGAATAGACTCCAAATCAGCCCGGCCGCAATAAACACGGCGGCCAGCAAGAGGCGCCAGGGGATGATCCAGAAATTAAGCGTGGCCTCAATTGGCACATCCTGATTGCCGTTGTCATAGACAAGCGTTAAATGCGCGGTGTAGCGACCAAACCGGAATTGGCCAATATCGTTCCAGTGCCACACCAGGTGCATTTTGAGATTGCCCTGCTTGTCCAGCACCGGTTGACCATCAACCTGTCGTGGCTCAAATCTGGGGAAGCCGGCGGTCCAGCTAGCCTGAAATGTTCGTTTTGAACTCGGCAGAATTTGACCCTGATCATCATTGATGGGCAAGGTTGCAATGTCGCGGCCACCGTCGGCTCCATCTTGGCCGCCGCGGCTCACAAAAATATCGCCGTGTGGCGCCACGTGCACGTTGCCACTATTCTGAATCTCGACCGAAAACTGAGCCGGCAAGAACTCATACCACTGGCGCGAGGCGTAAAAGCTCGCCATCTGGGCTTCGCGTTTGGCGCCGGGCGCTTCAACCGCTAAAAGCACCAACAGCGACGGCGCGCCAATCACGCCAATCTGGCGGCTGCCGGTATCAATCGGCTGGCTCTGCCTAGTCACAACAATGGCATAGTAATAACCAAATGCGGCGGTGGTGGGCAACTTGAAGGTGGCGGTAATGGTTTTCCACTCGCCGGGTTGAGCCGAGAAGACTGGGGCTGAAAAGCTAACCCAGTTCAAAAAGTCGTCATTTTTTTGCCGAGACTGCAGCACCGGTTCGCCGCTCGTATTGTTAGCGGCAAATTTAATGACGCCAAGACGCAAAGCCTCCGGCGCGATGCCGTTGTTCTTTACCCGAATGTCCGTTGAAAACGTGTTCCCCGGCTTGGCCGACAGGGTCAATACTGTTGGCGACACCGTCAAATTGAGCGGATTACCTTGAGCCGATTGACTGGTTTGGTCAATTGGAATATTCGGTGAGGCGAGTGGACTAGGTGAAGCCGCATGCACCAAAACCGCGGGCCACATGCCAACAAGCAGAACCACCCCGCACAGGAGTTTAGAACGTCGGCGCACCGATAACCGTCCAGGTGTCGGTGTAGTCATCGGCGGCTGGCGTGATGGCTGAAATGGTGGCCCGCGGGGTCAGCGTTAGCACGTCGCCAGTACCACCAGCCGTGCCCGAACTTTTGGCAATTTCTTGATAGCTGTTCGATAAGGTGCCGCCAGCCGAGGTGGTTGCGCCATTGTACTCAGCGGCAACAGTGATGGTGCCGGTGCCCGTTTTGCCGCCGGATGTTGAGTTATCAACGTCCAGCACGTAGCCGTCTGAACCAATCGATAGCGTGGTCGGCGTGGCATCGATTGTACCCGCGGTGGCAATATCATAGCTGGCCGAGGCCGAGTGTAGAGCCGCCGGCGAGTTTGAATCCTTCAGCCAGGCCGTCCACCCGCGGGTGGCATTCGTGGTAATCGTGACCGTCGGCGGTGACGCAGCCGACACCACCGAGGAAGGATCCAAGTCGGACAAATCAACGGTGGTTGATGATAGGGTGAAGTTGAAAGTGGCTGGGACCTTAGCCGTCACCGTAATTTGATCGCTAGTGAGCACGCGCGTGGCCACCCGTTGGCTGTCAACAATGGCTGAGCCCGAGGTTAGGGTTTCAATTTTATTGACCATTTGACCGCTGGAAGATGGATTAGTAATGCCGCCGGTAATAAAGAAGCCGTAAACAGTGCCAGCGGCTAGGTCACCGCCGGGAGTGGTGCTCATCTTAAAGGTGGCCGTAGCGCCCGAGATACTGTCGGCGACCGCCGCAGAAAGCGGAGCCGCCGTGACCGCTACGGCGCTACCAGCAATATTGTAGGTTGAGGGCAAACCGGTGACCGATGTCGTGACGTTGGCCGGCGTAACATTCACTCCGTAGCTGGCCGCACCTATCGTGCCGGTGCCTGCAAAGGTCAGCTTCACATACCCCGGACCAGTCACGGCGGTGGCAGGTTTAAATATGACCAGAATTTTATTGGTTGAACTAGCGAGAACTGATGTTTGCATGCGGTAAAACTGAATAGAGGCCGCGGACAGATTGGCAGCTTGGGTACGCCTAATAGGCATCATGCCAATCAAGAGCACAAAGATGGCCAACAAACCGCCGAGACGAGATCGGATAAGACGCTCCGTGTTGCCAGAAAACCATTGCCCGAAACGACAAGTGCTTGCGCCCAGAGATTGCAATGACCTGCCTTGTAGCCAGAACCTTGCAACCTTCGGTCGTAGACCTACTTTGTCCTTCATCTGTCCATCCTTCTCTATTACGCTATGTGTTACAGCTAGAGCGCACAAATCGCTTCTAAAAACAGTATCTATTGGTCTGCATGCCACTGTCAATTACTAGGAAAAACGCTGGCTCAATAGACACCGGCGGCCACCAAGGTTAGGCTATCGGTGTAATCATCGGCCGCCGGCGTAGTGGCAGCAATCTTGGCCTTCAACAGCAACGAGCCGCGACCGGCGGTAATTGGCCCAGCCGAGCGAAAAATGGTTCTGAGTGTACTGTCTATAATGCCGACGTTGGAGACGCTGCCATCGTACGGCGAGAGTAAACTGAGCGGGCCGCCGGCCGACTGGGTGGCCGAGGCGCCCTGGGCGCCGTAGCCTTCGCTGGCCACGGCTAAATCAGTGCTTGACGAAGCGATGGTGTGGGCAGCGGACGTACTCGACAGACCGGTGTTAGCTGAGGAAATATAGACCGTCGCACCAGAGTCAGCATTGGTCTCCAAGTCCACCCAGACGCGGTCAGCCCCGGTGGTGACGCTGCCGGCAGTTAAATCGCCAAGGTCAGCGATGTACGGACTGGCCGTTTCCGTGTCGGTGGCCGCGACGTCAATATCAAAGACCAGCGACGGATCAACCGTGGCCACCGAGGCACTTGGACCGTAACCGGTTTCGGTGAATTTTCCGTGCATGGCCTTCACCTTAAATGTGTACGTGCTGCCAGAGGACAGGCCAATAACGTCAAAGCCACTTGCGCTGTTCCAGTTGACGTAGGTTTGGTAGTCGGCGAGCGCCAAGCTGCTGCCGACGGTGTGGTCAGCCTTGACGTATTTCGTCGTCACAAAACCGTCGGTTGAAGCCGCTATGGCAAAGGTAGCGTCTGAGGCGTTTGGACCCGGATTCAGGACAAAGTGCAGCTTGTCGTAGTAACTGGCGGGGTTGGTGACGGTTGGCGCATCCGGCACATCGGCTTGCTGAGTGAAGATAAGACCCGAGCCCACCTTATAACTGCCAGATGACAACTGGTCGCCGCTCGTTTCGCCGGTAATGCCATTTAAGGCGTAACTGCCGGAGGTGGCATTATCCACACCGCCGCTGCCAAAACCAAAAGCCTGCAGCTGATAGTGGCCGCTCGCCGGTGAAGCGGCCAACACCAACCCTGGCCAAGCCAAAAGTATTGCCGTTAGGACCAAAAATCGACGCATGCACCCAGTATATCAGAGCCCGTCGCGTCGTGGCGCTGAAAAACCGTGGTACACTAAGAGCATGAAACGCTTATTGGCCCTTCTTGTTGTGGTGGCAATACTGATTGCGGTAGGTTTGTTTTGGCGCCGTACGCGAACCGCAACTAAGCCATCAGCTACACCAACCTCAGCCGCCGAGATTGTCTCTCACCTAAAAACCATGGCGGATTTACCAGACGAAGCACCGACTTTAGCGGTCGTCTCTGATTTAGCCGCGCTGCCGCACGAGTCATTTTTTGCCCGCGCTGCCTCAGGTGACCGGCTGCTCATTTTTTCAAACAGCAAACAGGCGCTCTTGTGGCGACCAAGCAGCGATAAAATTATTCAGTTTGCGCCGGTGACGGTACAGGCGCCCAAGTAAGCAGGCAAGGATGGGGCAACCGCTACGATTACTGGACAGTGTCCAACCTGGAGCCCATCCGGCGCCATTTATTTTGCCTGACGCTGCTTCCGTGGCAGCAGAACCGTTGGCCAAACCTCAAGCCGCACCGCCAGACACTCACCACCATCGCTATACCACCCTCTGGCTATCGGTGGCGCTGATGATTCTTGTGATTGTGCTGCGCTACAAATTTAGCGCCAGTGCTGAAGGTGTTATTGTCACCTCGGCGCCACCGTCGGCAGCGCCGTCAGCCAGCGCCACGCCCGCCAGTGGCGATTTTTTGGGTCACTACTTTAGTTTGCGCTACCCTGGCCACTTTCAGCCATACACGGCTGACCAAAACCGCGGTGCTGGCAGCTTAGAGTCAATCGTTTTGCTTGACCGCCAAGCCGCTGAGGCGATGATGCTCACGGCAATCCTGAAGAAATATCCGGTCGACAAACTGACTGACGTGCCGGATGTCCGCTTGCGCCAACAGAGCCAGAATTACCTGGCAGCAACGGTCAAAGCGGCCGGACTATCCGGGCTTGGGTTTAAGAAAACAAGCGCCGGCTATGAGCAAGCGGCTTTCTTTTGGATCGGCGGCCAGGTGCTGTCAGTCACTCTCACCGACACGCTGTCCACGCTCAACGCCGCGAGGTTAGATGCCGACTTTGCCAACACCCTGGCCAGCCTGCACCTCGTCACCCCACAGAGCTAGCGTTTGCTGCGCAAATAGGTCGTGGCATGCTCCGGCGAGAGCGTATTGATAATGGCGCCAGTGGCCAGCTCAAAGCCACCGAAGTGTTCAAGCCGCGGCATAATTTCTAAATACCAATGCCAGGCTTCGTTGCCGATGCGCGGCCGAAATGGCTTGCTGTAAACTGCCCAATTGATGGGCGGATCATCGAGGGCACTTTTCAAGGTTTTAAAGACGATGTGCAACAGGCTAGCCACACCGGCTAGCTCATGTTCAGCAATTTCCTCAAAATGAGCGGCATGGCGCTTTGGCACCAACCAGATTTCATACGGATAGCGACTGGCATAAGGCAAAAAGGCGATAGCGTGCTGTGACTCCGCTAATACCCGTACCCTCGATTCGGCTTCCGCTTGCCAGAGCCGGCAGAGCAGACAGTGCTGGTGCTCAGCGTAAAACATTTTCTGCTCGCGAATGAGATTTTGCAGCCGTGGTGGCACAAAGGCAGCCGCGATCATCTGACTGTGCGGATGGGCAACTGAGCTGCCGGCTTCATGGCCGTGGTTGTGAAAAACCAGGCCATACTCTAAACGCGGATCACGCTTAGCGCTGACCAGACGGCTAGCCGATACCTGAAGCAACTCATGCAGCCTCGAGGGCGGCAGATCAAATAAATGTTCAGTGTGCGATTTACGCACGATCACCTCATGCCGGCCAAGCGCCAAACCACTTTCCGCCAGGCGGCCGCCATCACTGACGACCTGGTCATCAGGCACAAAGGCTGGGTAACGGTTAGGGATAACGTAGGTATGCTCGGTTTCAGCAATCTTCGTGGCATAGGCTGGCCCGGTTGGGCAAAATGGACAATCTGCCGGGTCGGAAATAGCCTGCTGGCGCGGACGGACGTACTCTTCCGGCCGCTTGGCTCGCTCGGGCGAGAGGATAATCCAGTCGCCGGTTAAAGGATTACGACGCAGCCGTGGCATTTAAGCCGCCTCCGCGAGGCGCAACTGCATGGCAATGAGTGCGGCAGGCAATTTTTTGGTCTCTTCTCCTGGATTGCCCTCGACCAGACCAAGGTGGATCCAGAGACCACAAATAGCGAGAGCTAACGCGTCAGCGGCGTCGTCCGGCTTCGGACGCTCATCAAGCGCTAAGATTTCGGTCACTGCCCGCTGAACCATCCGCTTATCAGCCCGGCCATTGCCAACCACCCGCTGTTTGACCTGCGGCGGTGTCAGCTCGGTCGATGGCACGCTGAGTTGCGACAACGTCATTAAAATGACTCCGCGAGCCTCAGAGACGGCCATGGCCGTTTTTTGGTTATTCGAAAAAAACAGCCGCTCAATCATGACGTGATCCGGCTTGGTCGCTTGAACTAACAGCGTCAACTCCTCATGAATAGCCACCAAACGCTCGGCCGCTGGCACACTTTTGTCGGTTAAAATACAGCCATAGTTGGCCACGATCGGCTCGGCACCATCCAGGTCAACCAGGCCGTAGCCAGTGGTAGCCGTGCCTGGGTCTAAACCTAAAATGCGGATGTGCCGCAGCTGTTTGGCCGGAGTTGTTGTTCGCCAGTGGTCAACCGCCACGGTAACAATTTCTTTTTTTACGATGCCCACTCCTCATTTTTTCCAATCTGACAGAACCGATTGGCGTCATTCAGTGCCGCAACCGCAGAATATGCTAGGCGACGTTATCGGTCACTTTGACCACGTCATCCAGCTCATGGAGCGCGTCTTCCAGTCTGAGCAACTGCTCCTGGCCCGCTTCTGAAAGCTCAGCGGTCGTCTGCGCCTTTTCGGTTAACTCCGATTCTAGCAGCTTCTCTCCGCGCGATTCGAGCGCCTGCCGCACCTGCTGCAACTCGGTTGGAGCGGTTTCTATCACCAACTCCTCCCCCTCAGTATAGATGTCTTCGGCGCCGGCTTCGAGAGCCTGCTCAAATTGCTGGTCAAAATTAGTTAGCGCCAGCCGAATATGGCCGACCGGTTTAAACAGGTAGGCGACCGCACCAGCTGAGGCCAGTTTTCCGCCGTGCCGAGTAACGGCCGTTTTGATATCGTTTAAGGCACGGTTTTTATTATCGGTCACAGCGTGAATTAAGAGCGCCACCCCTTCCGGGCCATAGCCCTCGTAGGTCAGCTCCTCAATTTGGGCGCCGCCGAGCTCACCAGTTCCGCGCTTGATAGCCCTCTCAATATTCTCTTTGGGCATATTGGCTGCTCGGGCACGCTCAATTGCCAGACGCAGCGTGAAATTCGAAGTCGGGTCGCCACCCTTCTCGCGGGCGGCAACAGAAATAGCATGGCCAAGCTTCGTGAAGGTTTGACCGCGCTTTTGGTCGGTCGCCCCTTTTTGGCGCTTAATCTGCGCCCATTTAGAATGTCCAGACATGAGAGAGACTCCTCGGAGGAACGAGCGATTCGCTCGTGTTCCCTATATGCGAACCCCATTGTAAAGGCGAAGCTTTGGTGCGTGCGTTCCTAGCGCTCTCCACGTGTTGCCGGATCACCGTCACTCCTGCCGAGGAACCTTGCGACACAAGCGGAGACCGACAGTTGCTTCATTTGTTGGGGAGGCTAAGTCCGTGACAAAGCGGCACAATTATTTATCTATTGCCTAGGCAAAGAATATCATCGCTACGCATGAATGTACCATACAGCGGCGTTTGGCGCACGTTCACAGGTGAGCGGCCAGGTGGATAACGCCCAGCATCAAGGCTGGCAGTGGCCAGGCAACAGCATGGGGCGCACCTGGCCAAAGCGGCAACAACAACGACAGTATCAAGCCTGCAGACGTGGCCACCATGGCGTAGGGGACAAGCGGCACCACCAGCAAATTAACCGGTACCGCCAGCCAAGACTGCTGACCAAAGTAGTAGGTCAAAAGAGGCGTTACGGCGATTGTCGCTCCGAGGGTTTCAGCCAACTGAGCGGTCAGCAGCTTTATCAACCGAAGCCGAAACCTGATAACTCGCTTCAAAAGCGCCTCAACTTTTGGCGCCAGCACAATGACGCCAAAACTGGCCGCCGCCGATAGCTGGAATGACAGGTCAGTGCGGAGTATCCAGGGATTCCAGAGCGTCGCCACTGTCAGCGTCAGCAGCAGTAACCACCACCCCGGTGGTCGCCGGTAGAGTAGGCGAGCCAGCAGAATGAGTAGCACGAATAAAAGCGCCCGCCAAACGGCACCAGACAAACCGGCCATAGCGCCATAAGCTAGCATGATGGGTATCAGGGCTAGCGTCGCCGGTCGCGGCGCTAGAAAAAGCTGCAACAGGAGTGCCATTACGCTGACGACAATGAGAAAGTTGTAGCCGGACACTGCAATCAGGTGAGTAGTGCCGGTAGCCTGCAGGTCGCGCTTGAGGGCGGCATTGTTAACGGTTTGGTTACCCAAGAAGAAACCGGCGGTCAAATCGCGCACCGGGGAGGGGAGAAACACGGCCAGTTGATGTGTTAGCCCGTTTCGAACCACGTTTAGCCAGGCAGTCGAGCGAGGCAGGCGACCGTTCCGGATGCCTTGTAGCGTACAGTTTGCAGTAATGCGGTCGGCGAGCAGGGCCGGTGACAGTATCGCCGGCCGGCAACTGACGCTGGCCGTAAACCACTGTCCGGGCAGCAGACCAGGAGCCTTGGTTGACTTGGCTAGTATCCACCCTTCCGGGGCGGCAATGAGCCAGCCGGTTTGGTGGCGTTCCAATAGACGCAGCGTCTCGGTGCGCTGCCACGATTGACTTGCAGGCTGAACGCTCATGTTCCAACCGATAGCCCACAGGCAGCCGAATACAAGCAGTCCCGCCGCCCGCGGCCGCCATACAGCTAGCAGAACAAAGGCCCAGCCAAGACTGAAGGCCAAACTGCACCACCAGGGCAGCGGCCAAGCGGCTACCGGCAGCAGTAGCCCAACCAACAAGCAGATCAGCGCAAGCATTGACTTCAGTCTAGACAATTAAGAGCAATATTTGGTTGACATAATGTAAAGTTAACTTTACAATTCAGGCATGACCACACAACAATCTGAACCTATTGAACCATTAAACCAGTCTGAGCCAGGCGAGATTGAGGCCCAGCTCAAGCGAGCCCACGCCGATCTGGCAAACTTGCAACGCCGGTCTGTTGAGAACGAAACGCGAGCGCGCCAAGCCGGCCGCGACCGGGCCGTGCTAGCGCTATTGCCGGTGATAGATACTATTGAGCGAGCTTTCGATCACCTGTCACCTGAGACACGGCAGACGCTCACCGCCCAAGCCGGTTGTACCGATTGGCTTAAGGGAGTCGAGGCAGTCCGCCAGCAAGCTGAGCAGACAATGCAGGCACTCGGCTACCGCCAGATCGAAAGCTCCAATCAATCGTTCAACCCCAGTCAGCATGAAGCCATCGGCACAGACAGCCAGCCCAAACAACCTGACGGTCTCGTACTCCAAACTATCCAGGCTGGTTGGCTCACTCCAGAGGGGCAAGCACTTCGTCCAGCGTTAGTAATAGTCAATAAGCCTTCTCAGGCTGGCGCCTGAGGCAGCATATTCGGAAGGCTACTTGATCACTAAATAAGTAATAATAATCATTAATAGTCCAATAGTATGATGAATTCATACATCGTAATATAACGAGTATTTTAATCAAAATAGGAGATAATCATGGGTAAAATTATTGGTATAGATTTAGGGACCACTAACTCAGTTGCGGCGGTCATGGAAGGCGGCCAGGCTAAAATCATCCCAACCGCCGAAGGCGGCAACTTGGTGCCATCAGTCGTGGCCATGACCAAAAATGGTGAGCGTGTGGTTGGCGTATTGGCGAAGCGCCAAGCCGTAACCAACCCGGAGAATACGGTTTTCTCTATTAAACGTTTGATTGGCCGTCGGCCAGACGATAAGGACACCGAGGCGACCAAAAAGATGGTGCCATACCAAATCGTAGCCAAGGGCGACAGCGTAGCCGTCAAAATGGGTGACCGAGATTACAGCCCTGAAGAAGTCTCGGCCATGATTTTGCAAAAAATCAAAGCTGACGCCGAGAGCTACTTGGGCGACACTGTCGACGGCGCCGTCATCACCGTACCGGCCTACTTCAACGACGCGGAGCGCCAAGCCACCAAAGATGCGGGTAAAATTGCCGGTCTTGAGGTGAAGCGCATCATCAATGAGCCAACCGCAGCTGCTCTGGCTTACGGTTTAGAAAAAAAGACGAACGAAAAAATTGCCGTCTACGACCTTGGCGGCGGTACCTTCGACGTAACCGTGCTGGAGCTTGGCGACGGCGTCTTTGAAGTCAAATCCACCAATGGTGATACACACCTCGGCGGTGATGATTTTGACGAGGTTATTATCACTGAGCTGTTGCGCATCTTCAAGCAAGAACAGGGCATTGACTTGTCCGGTGATCGTATGGCCTTGCAACGCATCAAAGAGGCGGCTGAAAAGGCCAAGATTGAGCTGTCCAGCTCACAAGAGACAACTATTAACCTGCCGTTTATTACGGCTGATCAATCAGGCCCGAAACACTTTGAGCACACCTTATCGCGAGCCAAGCTTGAAGAATTAGTCCGGCCGCTGGTTGACCGCACCAAACTGCCGATGCAAAAAGCACTCGATGACGCAGGCATTAAGCCCGCCGAAATTAATGAGGTTATCTTGGTCGGCGGCCAAACACGTATGCCACTGGTACAAGAGTTGGTGAAACAGTTCTTCGGCAAAGAGCCAAACCGCTCAGTCAATCCGGACGAGGTGGTCGCCCTCGGTGCCGCTATCCAAGGCGGTGTGTTGGCCGGCGACGTCAAAGATTTGCTGCTACTGGACGTCACACCGCTGACCTTAGGTGTTGAAACCTTTGGCGGTGTCATGACACCGCTGATTGAACGCAACACCACTATTCCAACTGCCAAGAGCGAAACCTTCTCGACCGCCGCTGACAACCAAACCTCGGTTGAAGTCCACGTGCTGCAAGGGGAGCGACCAATGGCCGCCGACAACCGCTCACTCGGCCGCTTCATGCTTGGTGGCCTGCCACCGGCCCCGCGCGGTGTACCACAAGTCGAGGTAACCTTCGATATTGACGCCAATGGTATTCTGAATGTCACAGCTAAGGATAAAGCCACCAGCAAAGAGCAGAAAATTACTATCACTGGCTCCTCTGGTTTGACAGACGCCGAAGTGGAAAAAATGCGCCAAGAGGCGAGTGCCCATGAGACCGAAGATGCTGCCAAAAAAGCACTGATTGAGGCCAAGAACTTGGCTGAGAGCACCGTCTACACCGCCGAGAAAACCTTGAAAGAGGTCGGCGATAAAGCCAGCCCAGAAGACAAGCGGACGGTTGAGGACGCGGTAACGGCGGTTAAAGCTGCCGTCGCAAGTGAAACCATAGCCGAGATCGAAGCCAAGACGGCGGCATTAAACGAAGCGCTGCAAACGGTTGGCAGTAAATTGTACGAACAAGCCGCAGCCTCTGAAATCAAACCAGAAGAGCCGAGCGACCAAGCTGATCAGACCGACGAAGCCGTTGACGACACAACCGATTCAACGGACGCTGCCGAGTAACACGAACCCATCCACTACCCATCGTCACTGCGAGCCTGGCCTGCCACCTGGTAGGCGCAGCGAGTAGCCCACCTCCACCTCGTTATTGCGAGGAGGTCACAAGCCGACGAAGCAATCCTTTCGTTTAAGATTGCCACACGCACTAGGTGCGTTCGCAATGACGGGTAAGTAATAATTTTCACCAACCCATGCCAATGGACTACTACACCACGCTCGGCGTCTCTAATACTGCCTCCGCCGAGGAGATTAAGCGTGCCTATCGCAAGTTGGCCCTTGAGCACCATCCCGACCGCGGCGGTGGTGAAGCCGAAAAATTTAAACAAATTAACGAAGCCTACCAAGTGCTGTCCAACGTGGAAAAACGGGCCCGCTACGACCGCTTCGGAGCGGCCGGCGTCGGCAGCACCGCACAGAATCAGCAAGGCTCACCGTTTGGCGGCGGCTTCCGTCCAGAAGACTTTGGCGATATTGGCGGCTTCGGCGGCGGCATTGGCGACATCTTCTCTGATTTTTTCAGCCAAGCCTTCTCCACCATTCAGGCCGAGGTACAGCTCAGCCCCAGCCAGGCCGTACTTGGCGACCAGCTCAATTTAAATATTGACGGCGATACGGTGCAGCTGAATATTCCGCCTGGCACTCAACCCGGCCAGCAGTTTGTGCTGCGCGGCAAAGGTGGCCGTCACCAACGCGGCCGAGGAGACCTTATTATCAGCGCCCGCATAACCATTCCCAATAAACTCTCTAAAGAAGAGAAGCGACTCTGGGAGCAGCTGAAGAATTTACGTCCATAATCAAATTGTCAGTCAAACAGTGGATGTAGCATTGCTACATCGCGACCCAAGCCGAATTAGCGTCTCTCATATCGTACTGAATGGGTGCGCTAGCGTCAGCTGAGAGTACACATCTTGCCGCCGTGGAGTTGCTGGGTCCAAGTCGATACTTGCCGTATGTAATATTATTGTATTGCGTCCGATAAACCTGCTGCTCGTCATTGTAGGCATACAGCCATATATCCATTCCGTTATAGGAGAACAGCTTCCAATCTGGAGATTGGCCAAGGGTGCCTATCGGATTTGGAGAATTTGCCCAAGTCTGATTATTATAAACGCCGCGCGTAGCACTATACCCAGGCAATCCAGTCCGATCAATATCAGGGAATAGTCCAGTTCCACCATTAATGTAATACTCTTTGGCTCGCTCACAGTTAGCAATCAATGCATTCATAGCTGCAGAAAAGGTGGCCCGTTTTCTGGCATTAGTAATCGTCGGCACTAAGAGTGCCGTTAAAATGGCGATGATGCCAATAACCACCAGCAGCTCGATAAGCGTGAAACCGCGGTGCACTCGAGAAAACTTGGTGCTATTCGTACTTGCCTCCATTAAGCTGTTGGGCCATAACTAATCGCCGACGAAGCATCACTATCTGCGGAGCAATACATGGCACTATAGGCGTTACCTAATTTGTACTGTCCAACCACCAGGTTACGCATGCCATCAAGCGCCCACTGATTATTCCAACCAGCCGGCAACGGCAACGTCGTAAAGGGGGAAAGAATCAAGGTTAAAGAAGTAGCAGTAGGTGCCTTGCCAGACAGCCCAAAATACGTACTTTGTTCTAGGTATATAAGCCAAGGTTGAGGTAACGGTGCGTTCTGGTAGTCCGTATAGATTGTACCATTGCCTCCGGCCACGAGATAATTCTTCGCGGATTCACATTCGTTCGTAAATATTTTTGCGATTGAACCAAATTGGCTGCGTTTTCTGGCATTAGTAATCGTCGGCACTAAGAGTGCCGTTAAAATGGCGATGATGCCAATAACCACCAGCAGCTCGATAAGCGTGAAAGCTGGCCGTGCAGCATGAGAAATGCTGGGCATTCTTCTCCTTCTTTTTGTTCAGGGTAACCCTCTTATCTACTTTTGGCCAATCACCGTTTGACCAATTACCTAAACTATCGCCATACTAGAAGGTGTACAGACAAGGAGGGTGGTCTGCCCAGTTGGGATCTATTTCTCGGCATTTCGCTGATAGTCGGAGTTGGCTATGGTTTGGTGTTGCAACGCGACCGCGCCGTGACCACGCTGTTTGCCACCTACGTGGCGTTGCTGGTGGCTGAAACCTGGTCTAAACCAATCACCGACTTTTTGGCCGGCGATCGTACCATCTTTCACGTTTATGTGGCCGGCAAGCTGTCGCCGTTCAGTATTATGGCAGCCCTGTTTGTGGGCCTGATTATTCTGTTGGCGCAAAAGAGTGGTTTAAAAAGCGGACGCGTTAGTAGTTTGTCCAGTTTTGAGGTAGCCTTTTTCTCGCTTTGCTCTACTGTGCTCCTGATTGCCGCGCTTTTGCAGTTCATGTCGGCCGGACAGCTCAGCCAAATTCTAGCGCAGAGTAAAATTGCCGCAGCTATTCTGCAGTACAAAAACCTGGTGCTCCTACTGGCACCGCTGGCAGTCATTATATTTGGCGCCCGTCGTGGCGAGTAAAAAGAAGGATTACCGTGTCTAAAATCATGCATGCTGATGTGCTCAACCGTGGTCGTTTCCACACCCCGATCGCTGCACCGGCTAAGTATCTGGCGCTGACCCTGCTTGGTGTCGGTTTTATTGTAATAGGCGACCTAGCCGGCTTTTCAGCCGGAATTGACGCTCGGTCACAGACAACTAAAGTCAGCCTACAGCCATCTACCGCCTCCCCCAGCGCCACCTCGCAATCGGCGGCGACTCCCGCCACAAATAAATCACTCCAGAGCACTAAAACGACTTCAAATAATGCAACGCCTAAGGTAGCTCCAGGGAGGGCAGCTGCTGGCCAACCTACTAATTCTGGTGCAACTAATAGTGCGCCGACATCTAGTTATACTTCTTCCACCACAACAACAAATGCTACGCAGCTGACCACCTACGAAAACGACGAGTATCGGGTAAGTTATCCAACCACATGGAAGAAGACCGTCGTTTTTGACACCATCTTCCTTGGTAGTCCAGAGTCTACAGCCAACGGCAACTCCGAAGGTCAAAATAGCGATATCGCTATCAGTCTTGAAAAGAAAAATAGTCCATACGCTGCAACCAGTCTTGAAGAACTCACTAAAAGTCACTCTGGCACTTTTCAAATCAACGGCCAAACCACCGTTAGTGGCCAACCCGCTCTCATTGCCATCCGTAACATGGCCGCCAGCGATGGTCACACGGGATCACATGAAATCACTTTTTGTCTCGAGACACTTGACGCCTACCTTGCCATTACTTTTAACGGCTATACCTCTCTGAGCGATTTACCGACTGCTCAACAAGCAATTTTAAATTCCTTTACCGCTGCTCGCGGGTAGCGATGCTAGAAAGTTGAGTAAAAGCGGTTTTTTTGGTATCGTGTGGAGTGAATTAAACAATCATCGATATGTTTGTACCCGAACAAAGTTAGAATATGTATATGGACACGAAGCGCTGAGTGATCTGCAAAACTGAATGCGATATCGCGCAATTTAATCGTAATCGGACCAAAAAAAGACGGTCTGCAGCTACATTGTCGTGAATGTAATCGGGCGCGCTCAAGCGCATACTATGCACGCAACGCCGAACACCACCGAAAAGTTACTTGCGCACGAAGAGATCGGGTACGTGAGATAAACAATATCCTCGTCTGGCAATATCTGGAACAAAACCCTTGCCGTGATTGTGGAGCATCTGATCCTGCGGTGTTGCAGTTCGACCATGCCCGAGGTCAAAAAATTCGCGCCATACGCTGGATGGTTCAAACCGGATCGGGCTGGAAGCGTGTCGAGTGCGAGATTTCTAAATGCGAGGTACACTGCGCCAATTGTCATGCCCGCCGCACCGCCGAAACTTTTCATTACTACCGATACATATTTGGCCCGAAAGGGTATCGTATGGGCCTATAGCTCAATTGGTAGAGCAGCGGCCTTTTAAGCCGTTTGTTTTGGGTTCAAGTCCCAATGGGCCCACCATGCATGAAGACATTCAAAAAGCGCCGTCAGGCGCTTTTTGAATCAATCACACTAGGGTAATTTCGGCCAAGGCGAATCGCCATTATTGTAATAATAATAAAGAATGGGTTGACTCGCATCAGCTGAGAGGCCACATGCAATAGCGGCATGGTTTGTGCCTAACTTGTAGCTACCGACAGTTAAACCATCGTAAGCGTGCAACCATTTGTCAGCCGCACCGCTAGTCCAATCGTATGCGTACAACTGAATGGCTTGATCTGATTTGGGAAAGTTTGTTGCGATCGAGGTGTTCGCTGGAGGTCCAAAGGAAAATAACTGCCACTGATTTGAGTACCCAGTTGTTGGTCCACCTTGAACGAAAGACTGATTTACAGCTCCAACAGTACTACTTGTGGTTGATGCATTGTAGCCAGGCAAGCCTGTGCGATCGATATCTTGGAAGTATTGCGTAATATCGCCGCCGCCAACGTAATAATTTTTAGCTGCTTCACAGTTCTTTACTAACTGGTTAACTGCCACGCCGGCTGTGGCCCGTTTGCGGGCATTAGTAATCGTCGGCACTAAGAGCGCCGTTAAAATAGCAATGATACCAATCACTACCAATAGCTCAATCAAAGTAAACCCAGGGCGGGGAAGTGCGCCACGTTGTAACATATGCCTCCTTTAATCTTATCCTTAATCTACCCCCCATGTTTGGATTAGTCAAATTACCGGCTCAGGAGTGCCAAGAAAGCTTCATTTGGCACAGCCACTTTGCCAATTTGCTGCAGCCGCTTTTTACCCTTTTTCTGCTTATCCAGCAGTTTATTTTTACGCGTCACGTCGCCGCCATAGAGCTTCGCGGTAACGTTTTTGCCAACCGCTGGAATATCTTCGCGGGCAACAATTGTCGCGCCAATGGCCGCCTGCAGTTTAATGACAAACTGCTGACGAGGGATTGCCTCTTTCAATTTAGTCACAATGCGTTCACCAATGGCTTTGGCTTCGTCTCTATGGACAATTTGGGCTAGCGCGTCAACCGGCTCTGAGGCGATCAAAACGTCGAGGCGGGCGAGGGGAGCCGCCCGAAAACCAATGAAATGATAGTCAAATGAGGCGTAGCCTTGGGTTAAGCTTTTTAACTTATCGGCGAAATCAACAATGACGCCGAGTAGGGGAGCCTCGGTTTCAAGCGTGACTGTGCCAGAGCCAGAATGCGCGACGTTTTTAAGAATTCCCCGTCGGCCAGTCAAAAGCTCCAGCACGCCGCCCATCCCCTGCTCTGGCGTCAAAATCGTAACCGCCACCCATGGCTCACGCAACTCAACTATCTCCCCCATCGATAACTGACCCAGCCGCGAGCTGGGGTCGTTGGAGCTCGGTAGCTCTGAGGCGCGCTGGATAATCCGCTCCTCCCCACTCGATAGCACCACCTCAACCGGCACTGACGGCGTGGTGATGATGAGGTCAAGGTCAAAGTGACGCTCTAAACGCTCACGGACAATATCCAGGTGCAGCATACCTAAAAAGCCGGCCCGAAAACCGAAGCCTAAGGCTGGCGAAAATTCTGGCTCAAACGACAATGAGGCGTCTTGCAATTTCAGACGGTCAAGTGCATCGCGCAGCTTGGCTGAAGCCTCGCCTTGGGCCGGGTAGAGGCCGGCGTAAACCATCGGCAGCGGCTCACGGTAGCCCGGCAAGGCCGTTGTCTCCCCACCTTTGCCAGACAGGGCCAGTGTGTCCCCTACCCGCGCCTCGCGGACGGCTTTGACATCGGTAATCACATAGCCAATTTCGCCGCTCTCAAGCGCCGCCTCCGGCTGAAAACTGGGTCGGAAACTGCCAACTTCCAGTACCTGCGCCTCACGCTTCGTGGCCAAGAAACGTACCCGATCTCCTTTTTGCAACCGGCCGTCTGCCACGCGTACGTAAATAACGACGCCGCGATACGGATCGTAAATTGAGTCAAAAATGAGCGCTCGCGGTGCGGCGTCGGCTTGGCCGCTTGGGGCCGGAATGCGGGCAATGACCGCATCTAAGATATCGGTTACACCCTCGCCAGTTTTGCCAGAGGCAAACAGAATGTCGTCGTCGGTGCACTGCAGCAGCTCTTTGACCTGCAGCGCCACCTCCTCTGGCCGGGCCGAGGGCAAGTCAATTTTATTCATGACCGGAATAATGACTAAATTATGCTCACGGGCAAAGCGCAAATTGGCCAGCGTTTGAGCTTGAATTCCTTGGCTGGCGTCGACCAACAGAACCGCGCCTTCAACCGCCGCCAGTGAGCGGCTAACTTCATAGGCAAAATCAACGTGTCCCGGCGTGTCAATTAAGTTCATCTCGACGCCTTGCCACTGCATGCGTACTGGTTGCAACTTAATAGTAATACCGCGCTCGCGCTCTAAGTCCATTTGATCAAGCAGCTGCTCTTTCATCTCGCGCATCTCAACCGTTTTGGTCAGCTCTAACATACGGTCGGCCAGGGTCGATTTACCATGGTCAACGTGGGCAATAATACAAAAATTACGAATATTAGCTTGGATCATAAGGCTGGCTTTGGCACAACTAAGCCGTCTTGTCGCAGACTTTGAAGGAACATGCTTGCAATCTCTTGAATACTTATCAGAACTTCTTTCGCTGTATCACCATCAGTCGCTACCCCAAGATCGGGAACATACGCCAGATAGGCATTTTCCTCGGCGCTTATCTGGCAATTCCGTTCAACAGTAGCTCGGAAATTCAATATCATCATGTAATTTTGGTGCCAGGGGTGGGGATCGAACCCACGAACCTCGTCGTTATGAGTGACGCGCTCTAACCAACTGAGCTACCCTGGCTGAAGGTCAGGGCAACGTTCTGAAGCGAAGCTTCAGGTTGTTACCCTGGCGAACGAAGTGAGCTGGGGCAAGGTTTTCGCACGCAGTGCGAAGTTCTTACCCTGGCGCAAATGAACTGTCCACTTATATTTTTAGCATATTTATGGCATTTCTGCCATCTTCTGACATTGACGTCATAAATAAGAAATGGTATACTAATATAAGCTCGATTCATTCGAGTAGTAGTTAAAGTTGTGCACGCATATAGCGGGGTGGAGCAGTGGTTAGCTCGTCAGCCTCATAAGCTGGAGGTCGTTGGTTCGAGTCCAACCCCCGCTACCAGAGAAGTGTTCATCGCAAGATGGGCACTTCTCTGGTAATTGGGTTGTGTGACCGAATCAAGCGCAGCTTGGTTCGGTCACACGCCTGTCTGCCGCTAGACAGGCGAAGCGTGTGGGGGTACCCGGCAAGTCCGCCGGCTGGCGGACGCGCCAGGGGTCTGTCCAACCCCCGCTACCAGATGCGAAGCAGTTGGCCAGGTTCTTACCAGATGCGAAGCAGCTGGCAAGGTTCTGGCCGTAGGCCAGGTTCTTACCAATTTTCAAAGAAATTGGTAACGTTCTTGCCAAACCAGAAATCGGCAAAAAGAACAGGTGGCCAGCCGGGCCATCTTTTTGTAAAGTTGGAAAAACACCGAAAGGCAGCATATGGCCAAAACCATTTTCGTCACCGGCGGCGTTGTCTCCGGTATTGGTAAAGGAATTACGGTCGCTTCACTTGGCGCGCTTTTAAAATATAAGGGTTTTTCGGTCATTCCAATTAAGGCCGACCCGTATTTAAACGAAGACGCTGGCACCATGAACCCGTTTCAGCACGGCGAGGTATTTGTGACGGACGACGGCGCCGAAACCGACCTTGACCTTGGCCACTACGAACGGTTCATGGACATTGCTTTGACTAAACTGTCCAATTTTACCACCGGCGCAGTCTACCGCACCTTGATGGAGCAGGAGCGGCGAGGCGACTACCTCGGCAAAACCATCCAGGTGGTGCCACACGTCACGGGTGAAATTAAACGACGCCTGGGCCTGCCGATTGAGAAGTATCAGCCAGATATTTTAATCGCCGAAGTTGGCGGCACCGTCGGCGACCTTGAAGCCCTGCCGTTTATTGAGGCCATTCGCCAGTATGCGCTGGAAGTAGGACGCCATAATGCCATGTTCGTCCACGTAGTCAAAATGGATTACATTTACCCGTCAGATGAAGGCAAAACGAAGCCGATACAGCAGTCTGTTGCCATGCTCAGGAGCTACGGCATCGTACCCGATATGTTGATAGTGCGCTGCAAGCGGCCGCTGACCGCCGCCGAGCGTGAGAAAATCGCTCTCTTTGGCGGCATCGCCGACGAGAATGTCGTCGAGGCACTGGACGTTAACAGCCTGTACGAAGTGCCCCTTAACTTGGAGCGGCAGCACGTAGCCCGTGTTGTTTTGAAGCGACTAGGACTCAAGAGTCGCAAGAGCAACCTCTCCGAGTGGAAGCAGCTGGTTCGACGCGTCACTCACCTGAAAAAAACCATAACTATTGGCATGGTCGGCAAATACCTCGACCACCCTGATGCCTATTTATCGGTTTCTGAGGCGCTGCGCCATGCCGGGGCGGCTCTCGACGCCAAAGTTCAAATTGTCTCGATTGATGCTGAAGGCAGGCGGCTGCCCAAACAGATTCAACTGGTCGACGGTATTTTGGTACCGGGCGGCTTTGGCATTCGCGGGATTGAGGGTAAAATTACGGCCATTCGCTACGCCCGCGAGCACAATATTCCCTTCCTCGGCATTTGTCTTGGGCTGCAGTGCGCGGTGATTGAAGTCGCGCGTGATTTAGCGGGCCTGACGGATGCTAACTCGAGCGAGTTCGATCCAAAAACGACCCAGCCGGTCGTTGATTACCTGCCAGATCAACGCCATGTCACTGAGCTGGGCGGCACCCTGCGCCTCGGCACCTACCAAGCTCGGCTGAAAGCCGGCAGCCAAGCCGCCGAGCTATTTGGTCAATCTAAAATTTGGGAGCGCCATCGTCACCGCTACGAAGTCAACCCGGCTTACCATAAACAGCTGGAGGGAACAGGCCTGGTCTTGTCCGGCTTATCGCCCGATGGCGATTTGGCCGAGCTAATTGAATTGCCCGGCCATCCCTACTTTTTAGCCACACAGTCGCATCCGGAGTTCCTGTCGCGGCCGACCCGGCCGCATCCCCTCTTTTTGGGGCTGGTTGCTGCCGCCTTAGCCAAGCAAAAAGCCGCTTAACGCTGCGAGCTTTTACCCAAGAAATACTGCCACCAAAGGCGGGCTGGCGAGCGCTCGACACCGGGCGGCGGTTCCAGCTGAGCTGTCGGCGTCGGCGTTGTCTCCGGATCAGCATTCTCTGGCATTGAGACCACCACTTCACCAGCCTTGCGATAGCCGAAGCGACGCCGAAGCTCCTTCTCGCGGTAAGTATCGGTCTGCTCGTAGGCAATCTCCAGGCGCAAAGCGTCATTTTTCGCTTTGGCTGCATCCACCGCTTTGGTCGCATCAGCCAACGTCTGGTTTTGGTGAATGTTTTGCACGATGGCACGGCCGATCAGCCAGAAGGCATAGATAAGCACCATAAAACCGCCGACGCGAAAGAGAAGATTCGTCAATTGCTCAGAGCGGGACATTGTTCTCAGTATAGCGCAAACCGTACCATCCCCGCGCGGGCATTCGCGCGGGGATGTTTTTTATTCGTTTGACGAGATCACCAACGAGGGGGCGGAGCTTTGTCTGTAGGTGGTTTTTCCGGGGACGGCGTCTGCGGTCTGGCTGGTGGAGGTGGCGGTGCCTCGGGCTGGCCGGATGGGCCGCGAACGGTGGTCGTTACCCCACCTTGATTGGTCTTTTTGACTTCGGTCTTGGCAACACTTCCGCCGCTGGTCGGAGGGACAGTTGGCGGTAGGTCGTCTTCGTCACGGAACCAGTAGAAGTAACCGGCCGTGGCCAGAGCGGCCAGTGCCACCAGCACGCCGAGCACGATCCACGGTGTACGGTCTGAGCTGGTTGAGGTTTCTTCCGGGCTCGAACTGGCCGAAGCGGTAACCTCCGGGGTTGGCGTCGGTGAACTGGTTTCGGCTGGTGTCGTGGCCGTTGAGGATTGCACGGTGGCAATAATGTTGTCGTTTTGGTCAACTAAGTTACCGAAGCGATCGAAGTGGCGTGTTGGTGCACTGGCGGTCTTGACGACGGGCGCAATCGGCGTAGCAGCCGCGGTGGCCGACAAGGCGCTCTGGTTGCCGAAGTCGTCCAATCCATAAACGAAGAACTCGTAGGTGGTACCGTTACCAAGACCGGAGATGGTCACTTCTGTGCCTGTAGTTCCCACCTGTGTCGCCTCGGTGCTGCCTTGGCGGCGATAAACCACCAGGTAGTGCGTCGCCGACGAACGGGCGTCCCATTTCAGGGTTACTTGACCGTTGTGCGGCGTGACGGTTAGACCGGCTGGGGCAAAGGCGGCGGTTTTGGCGGCCAAGGCCATCGGCGTCAGGTGGTTAGCCGTAACCTCGACGTAGCCGACGAAGCCAGCACGGTCAGAGCTTTTAACCACAATTGAGCGGCCTTCGTCGCCTTGGTACAGTTTCCAGTGATTTGAACTGGCATCGTAGAATACAGCGCTAGCCATCTTACCAATGGTCACACCGGCGCCATCAAGCTCAGCTTGGGTGAAGTAGACCCGGAAGGTTGTTGGGTAGCTAAGGCTTTTGTCTGGATTGACCGACAAGTTAAAGTATGGACCGACCAACGTGTAGCCCTCTGGCAAAACACCAGTTGGATAAGGATTGCTGGCGTAATGGCTGGCGGTCAGAGTGACGGCGCTGTCTGATTTGGTCGTGATGCTTTTCACAATGATATCGTCGGTGCTTGCGGCGAACGGATGCAGCTCGGTCGTGGTCGTGCCTGCTGGCAGAACAATACCTGTCAAACCGGTTAAGCGCGTGTCCAGCTCAATGTTTTGACTGACGACAGGGCTGCGGTTGCCGGCTTCGTCAATGACATGGAAGGAAATGGTTTTGCTGCCATTGCCATCGGTCAAAAACCAGCGGCGGCCGGCTGAGGTCACGACGTACTTGCCATCGGCGCCGAGCGGCAAATTGGCCACCAACACTGGAGTTGCGTCGGTAATGTTGCCGTGGGCGTCAGTGGCGCTACCAAAATGCTGACCGTCGTTTGAGAATTCAACTTTCAAAAACGGCGTTGCGGTAACATTGTCGGATAAGCTACTGGCTGGGATGACTAAGTTGACTTCTTGACCGGTCGTCAAACTGACGTTGTCGGTTACCGGCGTCGTCGTGCTACGAATTGAGAAACTGCCAGCTGGCACCTCTGGGTCGTAGCTGAATAGGCCAAGGGCGTTGGCCGTTACACTTTGTCCGCTGGCGTCCGAGACAACCAACCGGACGGCGTAACGCTGGCCGTTGGTTAATCCGGCCCCGGTTGGTGCAACGGTGTGGCTGCCGGCACCAGCCGGCACGCTCTCTTCGTGCATACCGGTCGCAAAGGCACCGTCTGTGGAGAAGCGCAGTACCGCCGACTCGGCGTCGCGGCTCACCGTATAAGTCACGGTGGTGAAGGCGCGGTTGCCGACAGCCGGCTCGCTGATACTGGCGGCAAGCGGCACAATAACTGGGGCAGTGCTGACTGTCACGGCTTGGCCGAGAATGGCGCTTCTGACACCGCTGCTTGATTCAAGGTAAACGCGGCCGGTGGCACTGCCGGCGGTCAGGTCAGTTGTGTTGGCTGTCCAGCTGGCCGGGCTGCCGGTAACCAAGCCTGTGGCAGCGTCACGAACAGCACCACTCTGCACGAGGTAGCTCTTAGCAAACTCGGTGCCGGCGGCATGGCTGGCTAAGGTCAGCTGAAATGGCGTGGCGGACTGCTCGTCGCTGGAGATCGCGTTGTCGCCGCCAATCATGAGGCTTGCCGGCTGGTCCGGCAAGGTCAACCCGCTGGTCGTATTGTCAGCATTTAAGGTTGGCAGCAGGTTGGCGTAGTAAACGCCGCCGATTTTGGCGACCGCCCGGCTGCTGTCCGGTGCCGGCAAATCACCAAGCAAACCAAGCGACAGGCTCTGGACGACGCCGGTTGGGTCGGTGACTGCAACGGTCAAGCTGGTGGTTGTGGCGGAGCTAGCAACGGCAGAGCCGGCAGCAAAGGCCTGGCTTTGACCAGCGGCCAGCATGGTGGCGGCGGGAATAGTCAAACGTGAGGTGCCGTTGATAGCGATAGTGGTTCCACTGATGTCAACCGGGGTGCTGCCGGTGTTTTTTAATTCAACTTCGGCTTGGCCACCGTAGCTTGGGACAAACTCTGTGAGCTCAATACCACTTGCGGCATGAGCCACACCACCGGCGCCGACGCCCAAAACTACCGTCTGCACGACGGTCAGACCAGCCAGCACCAGCTGACTGAGACGGCGGAGCGATGCATGCGGTGGAGAGCTGTACGATGCACTATGCATCTGCTTCCTTTCTTTCTATATGCTCATTTTTCAATTTTAATCTCTGCCCTCCAGAAATTGGAGCGCAGGCTAAGAGAAATCAGGACTCCGGCCGCCTGATTAGCAAAAACTGGCTGCTTCGTATATAAGCAGACGGCAAGAGTGTGGCCGGCGCTCGACGCAGCGAGGCGGGCCCAAAAATATCATTCAGTCACAAGGGTGGTGCTGCGGCACGACCGCCACTTCCCATAGCCTGCTTATCGTGCAAACGAGCGTGGCACTGCCACGGGCCGTCAATCGGTCGCAAACAACTATGCTGCTTCGACGAAAGACTAGCCGCCCCTCCTTTTGCATGGATCCGGCGGTACACCGCTGGATCAAGTGTTGCCGGTCCTGAGGACCTAAAGCATTGCTTCAGAACCTCTGGGCCCGCTGGCGCAGACCATAGGTACAAACGTGTTACCGCCTAGAACGCTAGCAAGACGTCGGCTGCCCCGTCAATCTTGTATTTTCTGGAAATTCCCTTTCAATAGAGGAGTGCACTGGCTCAGCCGCTTCTCAGCTGAGTTGGTCATGGTATGAAGAACCGACGAACTTGTGGTCGGGTTTTCCACCTGCTTGACGCATGAGATAACGTATTAGCAGCTTCGCTTCACCATGTGAGCTAACGGGCTAACCATACGCGCCTTTTGGCTCGCTTAGCCCCTTAAGCTTCAGGTTTTCGCGAATACTGCTATAAACAAGAAACGAAAGGATTGTTATGTCCAAAACTGCAAAAGCCGGCATGAGCAGTACGGCAACATTGGTGCTAGTTGTTATTGTTGTCTTGATTGTGGTGGCCGTGTATCGCTACTCCACCAAAGGCAACGCCGCAACGACCAACACCGGCGTTGACCAGAGCAGTACGGTGGTACCTACCGACACCGCAACCGATCAAAGTGGCGTCCTGCCAGAGAGTTCCGTGAGCAGCACCCCAAGCGCAACTGACAGCACCTCCCCTTCTCCAGGCCCAAGCTAACCGCCCCCGATCACAACATTCAAAAACACCGGCTAGCCGGTGTTTTTGATCATGCTTATTTTTTCACTTTCGCAAGTCATGGTTATTGGATTTCTTGGCTATGCCTAGTCTACATCCCAGCTACCTACCCCCTTCCAGTGCTTTTCTCAACACACTTCTGAGCTTGTGGATTAAGCCCGCTTTCAGGCGAGACGTCACCACCAAGTGCGACAATGGCATTATACTGATTTAGAAGATCGTAAGGCACGCATCTTTAGATGATCGTTGGTGGGTGCGCAAAGAACCTGCTGCTGCGCAGCAGAACCTTGCGACTCACGTTGTTCGTCTCATGGGCTCTCACCAAGCAAACTACGCTTGCCGGTTCGATCTATCTCCTACACCAGTCACATGTCCACACACCAATGTGGGTATGTGGCTGGTGGGTGCGCTAGGGATCGAACCTAGGACCGGACGGATATAAGCCGTCTGCTCTAACCACTGAGCTACGCACCCGTGTTCATCAATTCTGCAAATCTATTGCAAAGGCTTGCCACTGGCGTGGTAAGCCTACCCGTCAAACCAGTGAGCTATCAGGAGCGTCAAGTGAAAAGGTTCTGTTCCGAAGGAGCAGGTTCTTACGCACCCATTTTACTGGTCGGTGATTGTCTGTACGATAGAAAAAAACAGACCCTATCAAAATAATTGTGAAAAATGATAAAAATGTCAATTAATCCGCCGAAACCACGTCATCGGCTACACCTGGCCATCCGGTCCGGTTTGTTGGCCTTCTTCACGGCGGCCTTTGTTATTTTACTGTTGGTTGGCTACCACGAGAGCTACGCCCACCGCTTTTTGCCGCGGACATCTATCGGCGGCATCTCGGTGGCTGGCCTGACCCGCCGCGAGGCACGTGACAAATTGGTCGCGGCTAAGAGCTACCTTGAACAGCAGTCAGCCCATTTTAGCGATGGCGCAAGCTTTCTAGCCGCGATGCCCGTAACGGAACTTGGCGCCAGCCTCGATATTGCCGGCGCCGTTAGCCAGAGCTGGCAGTCCGGCCACCACAGCGCCTTTTGGGACAGCCTCAGCGAAATGCTGGCCGGACTGATCTGGCCAAACCACGACCCATTGCACTGGCAGCTCGACGGCGGCCAATTTGCCAACGCCGTGGCTACAAGCTTAAAAACAGCTCAAACCACCGCTCAAGATGCCGCTGTCAGCAGCAAAAACGGCCAAGTTATTGTTGTGCCAGCCAAAACCGGCAAGCATATTGATGTGGACCAGACTAAAGCCGACCTCTTGAAAACGCTGAGTAGCAACCAACTAGAGCAGCCCATTGTGCTGCACTACTCTGATGAATCGCCCGGCGTCAGCACGGATGAGGCCAACCGTGTGGCTGATGAAATGAAGCTGTGGAGTAGTGCACCACTCCAGCTGCAGGTCGGCAGCCAAACCTATCAAGTAGACAGCCTAGACATTCTGAAGTGGCTAGTCGTCACCCGCCAGGACAAAATCCTCAACCTGGCCATCGATCAAGACGCCGTCAATCGCAGTCTGGACACAATCGCCGAGCACGTTGAGCGACCGGCCGTCGCCCGCGAAGTGAATACCCTCACTGGAGCAGTTCAGAAAGAGGGCCGAGACGGCAGTAAAATTGACCGCGACGCCACCTTTGCCGCCATCAGTAAAGCACTAACCGACAGCTACCAAACAACTTCCTCGGCCCAAGTGACCGTCAGAGCAGTTGCTGCCGGGGTAAAAAAGATTACGCCAGCGTTTACCCCTGGCCTTTATCCCGGTAAATACATTGAAGTTGACCTGTCATCGCAGCAGCTTATTGCCTGGGATGGTGATCAACAGTTTCTGTCAGCTGGCGTTTCGACCGGCAAATGGTCAACACCGACGCCAATTGGCGTCTTCCACGTTCAGGATGGCAAATCAGTCCGCGCCTATTCGGCGACCTTCGGCCTCTATATGCCATATTGGATGCCGTTTATCGGCAGCTCTTACGGTTTGCACGCTTTGCCTGAGTGGCCAAGCGGCGCCAAAGAAGGCGCCGGTCACATTGGTACACCGGTTTCGCACGGCTGCATTCGCCTCACTGATGCCAATGCCGCCCAACTGTATGATTGGACCGATGTCGGCACGGTGGTCTACGTCCATGCCTGAGATACTTACACCACCGCCCGCGAGGCAAGAAAAGCCGGAATGGTGGGTACGGCCAGTTGAGGCCGCACCAAAGCCCGAAGCAACAATAAGTTCGAGCGAGCTGACCGAAATACTGTTCAGTCTGGTAAAAGACAGGATTATGACCGGCAGCAAGGACGAAGCGGGCCAAGAAACTGCCGTTTGTGCTTTAACGGATTACTTTTTTATTCATCCACACGTCGAAATTGAAGTACCGAGTGACCCGTTGGCTGTTAGGCTCGTACGACAAGCTCTTGGCCGCCGATTCGTTGAGAGCGCAGCTAAAGACACCCTGGAGCTTGGCTTTGACGAACTAGCCAGCAATGCTGCCGCGCATGGCACACTCCATGACCCCAACCGACCGCTCGAGGTAGGTAGTTTTGGCTTCACCGCCGATTGGAATAATGCCCGCCATGAGTTGCAGTTGGAGTTTCGCGATCGTGGCGGGATCAGCTTGCAGGCATTGAACGCTCGTCGAGATGAGGCAACATCAGCTAAGAACTTAAGTAGCGAACAACGTGTAGAAGTGACTGGTGACCGCGAAGGTGGTATGGGTTCAATGATTTTGGACGCACTCGGTATCCCACCGCGCTACTTCGAGCTCAAAGACCCCTCGACCGGTCAGAAAGTAGGCACGCTTGCCCAGGTGACCATTCCGATGTCTAGTCCTGAAGAGGAGAGCACTACACCGAGCGGAGCAGTCGCTTGAGAAGCTCGGGTGAAGCCTCTTCAGCTTCAATCAAGCTAAGCACCACGGCAGTCACACTGCCGCGTACGGCCCACAGCTGCTGCACTACCTCAGCCAGGTCGCGCTCGGCATAGACCATGTTTTCGATCCCCCGCAGTTGTCCCTCCAGCCGATGGAGGCGATTTTGTAATTTGCCGCGAGTGGCTTCGTCCATGCATCTCCTTTTCACGTTGTCCCCACCATACTGGCTTAAATCCACTATATACTCCCCCTCTGTATTGTTACAAGCGTAAAAAACCAAGTTTAGCCAAACAAAAATCCGCCCTCTGGCGGATAGCTTGTTTAGAAGTGTCAGGTTAGTCGAGCGAAACGGTCTGGCCAAGTTTCGGTGCCAGGCCGCTCCAGCCGTGAGCTTTTTTGATCGCCAACAGAAGCGCTTGACTGCTCTCTGGCTCGCCATGAACGGTAAATAAGTGCTCAGGCGGTGCCTTCAGCGCCGACAAAAAGTGCAGTAGTTGCGGTTCATCTGCGTGCGCGGAAAAGGCCTGCACCTGCTCAACCTGAGCGCGTACTTTAACTGGCTGGCCTTCCAGCTCTACTTGCTTGGCGCCGTCGGCGATCTCCCTCCCCAAGGTGCCAGGCGACTGAAAACCGACTATTAGCAGCGTGGTCGTTTCTTCGTCGAGGTGCCGAATTAAGTGGTGGTGAATACGTCCGCCCTCCATCATGCCAGCGCCGGCAATCACTACTTTGGGGCCGGGAATGTGGTTGATTTGGCGCGAGGCCTGCACCGAGCGCGTCATTTTGAGAAAAGGAAAGTTGAAGGGATCGCTGCCGTGTTTCAGCTCCTCGGCAATTTTTGGCTGAAATAAACCGGGGAAGCGCTTATAGATATTGGTCACTTCAATCGCTAGCGGGCTGTCCAAGAAGACCGGCAACGCCCGAATTTCGCGGTGGCGAGCCAGGGCGTCAATGAAAAACAGTAGCTCTTGGGTGCGCTCAATGGCAAAGGCCGGAATTAAGAGTGTGCCGCGCTTGGCAATAATCTGATCCAGTGCCGTATGCACCGTTTTTAGACGGCTCTCGGCTGCCTCATGCGTTTTACCGCCGTAAGTGGACTCTATGACCACCACGTGGCCTTGCACTGGTTCTGTCGAGGGGTTCAGCAGCGGCGAAGGCACGTTACCGAGATCGCCGGAGAACACCAACCGTTTACCGTCAGCTTCCAGCTCAAAGAAGACTGAACCAAGAATATGGCCAGCCTCGCGAGCAGCCGCCCGTACAGCCGGCAGTGGTGAAAACGGCTCGTCAAGCTGAATGGCCTTGAAGCGCTTGAGCGTAGCCTCTACATCAGCGCGACCGTAAAGAGGCAGGGTGCCGTCTTGCTCGGCATGCTCGGCCAAAATGCCAACCGTATCTAGCAGTACCAGCTTGGCCAATTCAGCCGTCGCTTCTGTGGCGTAAATTGGCCCCGGGAAACCTTCTTCAACTAGCTTCGGCAAACGGCCGACGTGATCTAAATGAGCATGAGTCAACAACACCGCCGACACTTCGGCTGGGTTGAAGGGAAACGGGTCGTGGTTTTTGGCCTCAGCCAGGCGGCGACCCTGAAAGAAGCCGCAGTCAATGAGTAGATTGCCGTGAGGCGTCGCCAGGTGGTGACAGCTGCCGGTGACTTCGCCGGCAGCACCAGCAAATGTTAGCTTCAGCACAACGTCATTCAGGCAGCGGACATTTAGAGGGATGAGCGCGCATCAAGTCTAAATCCCGTCCGCGCATCTCAGCTGCCGTGGCATGAAAGTTGACCCGCTCGTCAGTTGCAATGTGCTGAATCAGCTCCTGAACCAAGGCTTTTGGGTTGCTGTTGTATATGACGCGGCCGCGGCCGCGCTTAGCAATTTTTAAAATATGCTCAATTTCGCCGGACATGCCGCCAGAGTGCGTTAACACACCGATCAACTTGCCGTCTTCAAAAGCAGCGGTAAACTCATTTAGCGTGCCGATGCGGCCACAAACCATCACGACGGCGTCAGCTGCCCGTGTCAGCATCAAGTTCCGGCCAGAGTAGTTGAAGCCGGTGTAGACGACGATATCTAACACATCAAGCGGCAAAGCGTATTTTTTGACGTGTTCCTTTTTGGAGATAGCTGGCGAAAAGCCGATCGTAAAACCCTGGTGCGCCTTGGCGCCATATGCAGCAAAGTGCGGAATGCCCTTGGTTGCCCCGTTCAGCAAAATAGCTCCCTGCTTGGCGATCTCCTCACCAACTTGGTAAGCCTTTTCATATCCGCACTCAGCACAAAGCCCCTCGGCTGAGCCGGTAACTGCTAGTTTGTAGCGCTGCTTCTCAACCTTGGCCTTGGCTACGATTTGACGGTGACCGTCATTTTCATGCTCGGGTTTTCGTGGTCGTGGATGCCCCATGTCCCTATCTTAGCAAAAGCGAAGCTCCAAGACTGGTTCGGCAGCAAATCCTTTGACTGAAGCCCCGTGTAGTCCGTGTGCGTTGGATGCGGATCAGAGGCGACGTAGTGGGGGCCGGAGCCATTGTTTTTGAATTGAATCGTCTGGCCCTGCTTGATGGTGACCGCCTTGGGCGTAAAGCCGGTCTCGGAAATAGTGACAACGGCATCCGCCTGGCTGGACGCTGAGCTGGTGTTCGAATCAGTAATTGGACTCACAGAGACAACTGGGCTAGCTGAGGCGTCCAGGCTGCTTGCCAGTGGGCTGGTTTCGACGCTGGCTGAGGCGACCGGTGAGGTTGAAGCCGAGGAAGACGTCTGGCTCCTCCCTTTCAGGCCGACGGCCAGGGCCGCCACAATCAAGACGCCAAGAATGATCATTGCTGTGCGCATACAATCCTTTCATTAATTCAGACAACGCTCGGAGTATACGACACTGACGCTCATTTGACGAGGCTACAAGACATCGGCCCATAAACCGTTGTCATTAGACAGATGAGGGATGTTTTGGTAAAAGTGAGGTGCTTCTCGTTCCACCTTATACCGGAGGTAGAAATGTGCTCTTTGCATCGACCGAGATCAACACTTCCCTCGGTCGATAAGGGACAGCCATCCACACACCAAAAGCCCGCCGTACAGCGGGCTTTTTCTTGTCATGATGCAGGGCTGAAGTATCTAGACTTCGATGACAACAGGGATAACCATCGGTCGGCGGTGCGTCTGTTCAAACAGGAAGCGCTCCAGGCCGTCTCTGAGCTCGTTTTTAACCCAACTCCACTCAAACGGCGTCTTCTTGGTTTGCTCCTCCAGAATGCGCTTAATCTCGTCTCTCGTTTTGCCGATTAAGTCTTCGTTATCACGCATGTAAACGAAGCCGCGGGAGATAATATCCGGGCTAGCCAGAACCTTGCCGGTCTGGTGGTCCACCGTGATGATTGAGACAAAGATGCCGTCTTGGGCCATCATCTTGCGGTCGCGCAGCACAATGTTGCCGACGTCGCCGATACCGAGGCCGTCGACTAAGACGTAGCCTGCCGGAACACGTTGCGTCGTAACCGCGCCTTGGCCGTTTTTGAACTCGGTTACTTGGCCGTTGTCGCCAATCAAGATGTTTTCCGGTTTAACCCCCATTTCGACAGCCAATTCACCATGCATGATGAGTTTAAAGCGCTCACCGTGAATCGGCAAAAAGTACTGCGGCTTAGTCAGGGCAATCATTAACTTCAGGTCTTCGCGGTTAGCGTGGCCCGAGGTATGAATAGACATCATTTTATTGTTGACGACACGGGCACCTTCACGGGCCAAGCCATCCATCATCTGCTGAATAGCTTTTTCGTTGCCCGGGATGGCTGAGGCGGACAGAATAACAGTATCGCCCCTCTTGATTTTGACCTGGCGGTGTTCACCTTGGGCGATGCGGGTTAAGCCCGACAACTCCTCACCCTGCGAGCCGGTGGTGACAATCAAAACCTGGTCGTCGCTATAGCGGCCGATGTCGTTAATGTCGATGATGGTGTTTTTGGGCGGCATGATGTTGCCGAGCTGAATAGCCATGTCGACGTTATCGACCATGGAGCGGCCGACAAAGGCCACCTTGCGGCCATGCTTCTCGGCGGCTTGCAACACCTGCTGGATACGAGTGATTAGCGACGACATGGTAGCCAAAATGATACGGCCGCGGCAGTTACCAACCGCCTCTTTTAAGGCGTGGCCAACCTCTGCTTCTGAAATAGAGGTGCCCGGCTTATCAATGTTAGTCGAGTCGGAAAACAGGGCTAGCACACCCTCTTCGCCGAGGCGGGCCAGTGTTGCAAAGTCGGCCCGTTTGCCGTCCGCCGGCGTGTGATCAAATTTCCAGTCAGTCGTGTAGACAATATGGCCATGCGGGGTTTTAACCGCCACACCCACCGAGTCTGGCGCCGAGTGCGTCAGGCGGAAGACATCTATTTCAAAACGGCCGAGCCGTAACTTATCGCGGTCGGGGTTGAACGGAATCATGCGGGCTTTTTGATCAATACCAAACTCTTCAAGCTTCTTTTTAATGAAAGCGAGCGTGATCGGCGCCGAATGAATCGGTGGCGTACCCAGCTTCTCGTAAACGTACGGGAAGGCGCCAATGTGATCCATATGGGCGTGGGTGATTACCATGCCGCGGATTTTTGATTTGCGCTCCGCTAAATAGGTTACGTCTGGAATAATATAATCAACACCTGGCATGGACTGATCTGGGAACATGAAGCCGCAGTCAATAATGATGATGTCGTCGCCCCACTCAAGGGCGGTCATATTCTTGCCGATTTCTTCAACACCACCAAGTGGGATAATTCTTAGCGTCTCGCCGGCTGGACCAAGCTTGGCGGCCGGTTGGTCATTATTGCCAACCACACTCAAACGATCTTCGCCCGCATTAAATGAGCCTTGCGAGTAGTCAGACAGGCTCTGTTTTTCAACTCGGCGGCGACGATTGGGCAAACCGCGGTGCGGAGCGGTGGCACTGCGATCAGCGTAGCTGGAACGGCCTGTGCCGTTCTCGCTGCCAACTGACGAGGTCCGACTGCCGCGCGCTGGCCGGCGGTTACCGGCTTGCTCGTCAGCAGTTGTTACCTTAAGACTGTCTTTTGAGATGTGAGCCGCCACAATTGGCGTCTCACTTGTTGCGGACGCAGGGTTAGACCGACTGCGACTGCGGTAATTGCGACGGCGGCCGCGTTGGCCTCCGTCCGGGCTCCCAGTCGGCGCAGGGGCCGCTGGAGAGCTGCTTGGGGCGGTTGATTGATCAACCATACAGTTTCCTTTCTTGTGCAATATGCCCCTCCGGGCAAGTGCGTTGTAGCTGCGGGCAAAAACCCGCAATGATAGTGGCGACAAGGTCGCCGTTACTGGTATTAATTCAAGGTGGTTGCGCTCCGTGAACGCTCCTTGCTGCCAACGCTCAAGCGTCGCAGGCAAAAAGGTGCGTTCAATCCTGGAGGGCGGCTAAGATGGCTGGAATGGTCTGGAAATCAGCCAGCAGCACTTCGCGTTGACTGCCATTGTAGAGCGCTGCTGCCGGATGATAGAGAGGCAGGTAAACCCGGCCGCCTTTCTTGTTCGGCTGGCCGTGCACTTGGCTAATTTTCAAGCCAGGCAAAAAGTACTCCATGGCATGGCGGCCAAGCAACACAATCAGCCTCGGCTCAAGGATAGCCAGTTGTTCGTCCAGAAAGGGTGTGCAAGTGGTTTTCTCTTCGGGCATCGGGTCGCGGTTATCCGGCGGTCGGCATTTGACGATATTAGTAATAAAGACATCGCTGCGTTCAAGGCCAATCGAGGCCAGCATTTCGGCCAGAAACGTACCGGCGGCACCAACAAACGGCTCGCCGGTTTGGTCCTCCTTTTGGCCAGGGCCCTCACCGATGAAAACAATCTCAGGCTGCGGGTTGCCGCTGCCGGGCACTGCTTGGGTGCGCGTTTGGCAGATGGCATTACCGCAGCCGCCAGGCTGGCGAATACCATCAGCTACCGCTTGGAGGGCTACCATCCGGTCGGCTACGGTGATTGCGTTAGACGTATCGGGTGACACAACTATGAGAGATCCTTGCCGCAAAAAACGACGATGATTTAATTATTTACTAAATTCGCAATTTTGTCAAGTGCTTAGCTGCGCTGAGTTTCAGTCGGACGGTCGAGCAAGGCGCGGCGGGAGAGCGAAATACGGCCGCGGTCCAGGTCAACATCAACCACCTGCACACGTATTTTGTCGCCGACTTTGACCACCGATGAGACTGTATCAACGCGAGTGTTGGCAAGTTCAGAGATATGCACCATACCGTCTTGGTTAGGCAAAATTTGGACAATAGCGCCAATCTCTTTGCCAGACATGCGGTCGCGCATAATCTGCACCACCTCACCGTCAAAGATGTCGCCAATCTTAACCTCGCGGGTTAAGCCGGAAATAATCTCTTCGGCAATTTTGGCCGCCTTCGGGTCGACTGAGGAGATAAGCACTGTGCCGTCCTCTTCAATGTCAAGTGTGATCACCTCTTTGCCACCGGCGTCTTCAATAATCTTGTGGATCATTTTGCCGCCCGGACCAATAACCGTACCGATTTTATCGGGCGGAATCTGAATTGAGGTAATACGCGGCGCGTACGGCGACAAGTCGGCCCTCGGCTCGGCAATGACACTGGTCATGGCCTGCAAAATGACAGCGCGGCCGGTGGCGGCTTGCTCAAGCGTCTCTTCAACCATCTTGAGCGACAAGCCGTGAATTTTTGTGTCCATTTGAATGGCAGTGATGCCTTCAGTGGTGCCGGCAACCTTAAAGTCCATGTCACCGGCAAAGTCCTCAAGGCCCTGCAAGTCAGTCAGAATGGTATATTTTTCGGTCTCATGACCAGCTTCGGTCACTAAACCCATGGCGATACCGGACACGGGCCGGGCGATTGGCACGCCAGCATCCATCAACGCCAAGGTCGAGCCGCAGGTGGCGGCCATTGACGAAGAGCCGTTTGAAGAAAGAATTTCTGAAACAAGGCGGATAGTGTACGGGAACTGCTCCTGCTTCGGCAATACCGGGACGAGTGCCCGCTCAGCCAGTGCTCCGTGGCCGACCTCGCGGCGAGAGGCACCCCGCAGCGGTTTCGTCTCACCCGTAGAGTACGGCGGAAAGTTGTAGTGGTGCATGTAGCGCTTGGCACCGTCTTGCTCCATCGTCTCAACTGTCTGTTCCATACCCGGCGAGCCGAGTGTAGCAATAGTCAAGGCCTGGGTTTGGCCGCGCGTAAACAGTGCCGAGCCGTGGGTGCGTGGCAGCAGTGCCAATTGCACGTTCAGCGGCCGAATCTCGTCAATTTTGCGACCGTCGGGCCGGACGCCGTCAACCAAAATTAACCGGCGCACCTCTTTTTCAATCAATTTCTCAAGCGCTGATTTAAGATCGATTTGCTTGAAGTCACCTTCGAAATTCTTCAACACTTCGGCCTCAAAATCAGCCATGTGACGTTCGCGTTCCAGTTTGTCAGCGGTGCGCAAAAACTCTGACAAGCGGTCACCCACAAAGCTTTTGACCTGCTCATGAATGTTCAGGTCGATTTCCGGCAAGGCCCGCTCCGTCTTCGGTAGCATAGCGGCAAATTCTTCTTGCAGCACAATCGCCTTCTGCAGTTCAGCATGGCCGAAGCGGATTGCTTCCATCACTTTGGCCTCAGGCACCTCGCTGGCACCAGCCTCAAGCATCATCACCCGCTCCTTGGTGCCGGCGACAACGAGGTCTAATTTGCCGGTGGCGCGCTCAGCATGGGTGGGATTAATGATAAATTGACCGGCAACGTCCAAACCAACCCGGACGGCGCCAACTGGACCGTCAAACGGCGCCCCAGCAGCCATCAGTGACATGGAGGCGGCGTTAATCGCGATGATATCTGGATCATTCTCCAGGTCGGCCGACAAGACGGTGATAATAATTTGGACGTCGTTCCTAAAATACTTTGGGAAGAGTGGGCGCAGCGGCCGATCAACCAGACGAGCGGCTAAGATCGCCTCCTCTGATGGTCGGTTTTCACGCTTAATGAAGCGCGATCCAGAGATTTTGCCAGCAGCGTACAGCCGCTCTTCGTAATCAACCGTCAGTGGAAAGAAATCAACGCCTTCGCGCGGCTCTTTAGCTGTGACAGTTGTCACCAGAATGACCGTGTCGCCGTAGCGGGCGGTCACGGAGCCGTTAGCCAAACCGGCCAATTTGCCGGTTTCAAACGAGAGCGTGCGGGTGCCAATGGCCGCTTCAGCTTGATAGGTAGTGAATTCAAGCGCCATGGTTACTTCCGCAGCCCAAGGTCGGCAATCAGCTGCTCGTACTGTGGGCGGTCGGCTGAGCGCAGGCTGGTCAGCAAGCGGCGACGACGAGCCACCATTTTCAGCAGACCGCGGCGCGAATCATGATCTTTTTTGTGCTCCAACAGATGCTTGGCCAACGAGTTGATATCGCGGGTCAGCTGGGCAATTTGGACCTCGGCCGAGCCAGTGTCTTTCTCGTGCGAGCGGTATTTTTTAATTAATTTTTCGTCAACCGTCAGCGCGGCGCGGGCCCTCTTGGCGGCCTTGGCTGTCATTTTGGCTGGGGCCGGCTGCTCTGCTAGTGGAGCAACGGTTTCTGCCGCCGTTGGCTCAGCGGGCGCTCCCGCGGCTGCCTTTTTGCTGCGAACTGGTTTTTTCGTCGCTACTTCTTCTGCCATCGGTCATTCCTTTCTTTGGCTCCAACCAAAAGCACTGCTTTCAGCGGATACCGTTTCATACTGGCCAGATTGCTCCAGCCGGTATCGCCTGACTTAATGAGAGTGCAGTCAGGGTCACTCATGAACTGTGCACCGGACAACGCTCAGTGACAGCTCGGGTTCGTGAACTCCCCCATGAACACGCTTAGACTACCCGATTTTGCCAAAAATAGCAATCTAGGCGGCCAGGGTTTGTAGTATCTCGTCCTGTTTACTGGTCAAACTGGCGCCGAGCAGTAAAAAGCCAGCTGCTTTTTTATGGCCGCCACCACCCAAGCGTTCGGCGAGCCTCGACACGTCAGTCTGATCGTCAACGCTACGCATCGACCCCTGCAGGCCAAGTTGACGTTCGGATAGCACCAAGGCGAAACGAACATTGGGCAAACTTTTCAAGAGCTCGTCAATCAAACCTGAGGCGTCTTCTTCGGTGGTTTTGGTCTGCTGAAAATCAAGGGCCGCCAGACTGGTCCAGGCGAACCGGCCGCTCTGGTGGACCTGCAGGTGCTCCAACGCCCGTCCCCATAGCTTCAAACGGCCAAATGACTTCGTGCGGAACACACACTTCACGATCAGCTCACGGTCAGCGCCAAGCGCCACCAATTGAGCGGCCGTAGTGAGCGACTTCGGGGTGGTATTTTCGTTCTGGAATGAGCCGGTATCGGTCATGAGGCCAAGCAGCAGACTAGTCGCAATTTCGGCATCAAACAGCGGCGTTTTTCCGGCCATCGCCTCGATCAAGCCGACCATGATTTCGCTGGTTGAGGTAGCCCCAGTCTCAAGCCAGGTCACTTGGGCGTATGGCTGATGACTGGCGTGATGGTCAATGGCGATCGTTTTAATTTGACTGAGCAGCGGTCGCACTTGCTCGGCCAACGGGCCAAGATGCTCTAAGGTTGAGGAGTCCAAAATAACCAGTACGTCCGGCAGTTCCGTGGCGACCGTGACCGCCACCTGATTGGCTGCCATCTCGCGCTCCGTTTTAACGACAATCTCCAACGCCCCCGACAGTTGGTTGCGCGCATAGAGCAACTGAGCGTGCTCACCGCTTTGCAAGGGCAAGGAAATGCGTGTTTCGTGTCGGGCATGTAAGTTGTCGTGCAGCTGTTGCCAGCTCTGCAAAAACCGCATCTGTTCCGGTACGCCACCCCAGGCCGCGACCTCTACTTGCTTGTCCAGCTTCTCCAGTACGCGTGCGAGGGCCAAACTGCTGCCGACGGCGTCGCCGTCCGGCGACTTGTGGCTCATAATCCAAACTTTCTTGGCACTGCGTAGCAAATCGAGCGCCTGTTGTTTTGGCGAAATTTCCATTGATTTGCTGTCAGCTTCAGTTGGACTCATGGCGGTCTCCCTCGGTAATTTATTCACTTCACCACCCGTAAACAGGGCTTCTGAACGGCGCAAGTCATTTGGGGCATGCAAGAAAGCATCGTAATTGACTAGCCTAGTGTTGTCAATCACGCAGTTTTGTGGTAGCCTCAAGCGGAATCAAGTAAGGAAACTTTTATGCCTGTTATTAAATCTGCCAAGAAAATGATGCGCGTGGCCGAACGCCGCGCCGCCGAGAATGAACTGGTCCGCCGGACCTTTAAGCACGCCGTTAAAGCCGCTCGCACTGAGGCCAACCCAAAAACCTTAGCCACCGCTCAGGGTGCGCTGATGAAAGCGGCCAAGAATAACGTCATCCACAAAAATAAAGCCAGCCGCTTAATTGCCCGCCTGGCCAAACAGCAAAAAGCCGCCTAAACCACGTATTGTCGGATATATCAGGATCCCCACCAGCCAAGCTTGACCGGTGGGTTTTTTGAAGCGCTCGAGCAGTCGCTGAACTTCTTCTATACTAAGGCTATGGAACTACTGCAGAAGCTGCTACTTGGTGGTGGAGTGCTTATTCGCTCAGTGCGCAGCTTGGTGATTGCCGTCTGCCTGCTGGTGCTGATGCACCTGTTTGTGATGACCATCATCATTGTTGACGGCCACAGTATGGACCCGACTCTGCAAGACCATGAGGGTATTGTACTCAACAAACTCGCCCGCACCGACACGTTGCAGCGCGGCGATATTGTGGTCTTTCACTTTCCGGGCGACCCGAAGCGCAACTTTATTAAGCGCGTGACTGGCTTGCCAGGCGAGGCTATTCAGGTCAAAAATGGCAATCTCTACGTCAATAATGTGGCGCTGGAAGAATCGTACCTGCCAACTGACGTTCAAACCACCATCACCGATAACGATTTTGTGACGACCACCCCAGTCACTGTGCCAGAGAGCAGTTACTTTTTATCTGGCGACAACCGTGAAAAAAGCAACGACTCGCGCGCCTTTGGTTTTGTCGATCAACGCTTTATTATCGGCACCGCCATGTTCTCGGTTTGGCCTACCTTTGAAGTTTACACTCGGCCGTACTACCCGCCCAAACAATAGCATATGTAACACCACGGCAGACCATTTGGAGTCTTGGGGAGCAGCCTACACGCAGCAGAGACGGTGAGAAGTTAGATAGCACGAAAGCTGTTTAAAATGCCCTGTTGCGCCGAAGACAAGTCATTTTGGTTTGTGGCATTGCCCGGGAAGATCAGCATGTATTGATAGTTACGCACAAGTTCCACCGATAGTGCTTTTATTCCGTTGCTTGGCACGACGCCAGACACCGCATACCCAGACAAGCCGTTAATTGTGACTGCCGAGATCCTATCTGATGATGTGCCACCATTAATTAAGCCTCGGTAAGTATCGTTCAGAAGAGTCTGATCGTCAGCACCAACGAGGTTAGGACTAGCTATTTCGCAAAGCATGGCGTCAAATTTTCCTAGCAGCATATCATCCTCTGTGGCCAAGTTCTCGGGACTATTTAGATACAGACAGCTTAGAAACAGAAAGACATCTTTATTTACCTTCCAGGTGCTGGGATAGCTAAATGAGAAATGTAGATCGGTGTCTTGGTAAGCGGTTGGAGAAGATGTTGTGATGCTACTTGATGCAACCGGTGAAGCTGAAACATCAGCCGATGGTTGGCTGGCACCGGCAGCAATTTTAGGGTTACTCACACGTTGAGTTGAAGACGAAGGAGTCGATATCGGCGCACTCGCTGTCGGAGAAACCGAGGGTGTCGATATCGGCGTACTCGCTGTCGGGGAAACCGAGGGTGAGACAACCATGGCTAGGGGAGTCACTGTTTGGCTGACTCGTTTAGCGTAGCTGGCACCGTAACCAATGCCAAATAAAATAAGGGCGACAACTGCACCTATACCGACTCTAAGCCAACCCGTAATACTAGAATGTGGTCCCACGCGCCCTCCTTGATGACTTTTCATTTTATTATGCCCCTAATTCTTCCCTGACTGAAATGACCTCTGCTAATCAACGGTTGGCAGTACCGATTGGCTAATGGCCGCGCCGATAGTCGCGGCTGGTCGGATCAAGCCTTGGTAGAATTGCTCGGCCGTAACACCTGGCTGGAGCGGTGTATACCAATCTGGTGACTGAAACGGCAGGTCACGAAAACGCTGTAGCCACGCCTCATCGACACCGAGCGCCACAGCATAGGCCAGAAAATGGACAAAACTGCCGTACGACACCTCGTCTAAGGTCGCCGGCTGCGGACTAGCCAAATAGCGGCCAAAAGCCAGCCATGCGCCCAGGGCGCCGCGGCCAGTTTCACTGTAGGCGGTATAGCCGCTGCCAAGACGAAAAATAATTATCCCAATCAGCGTAACGGCCAGCCAAAAGAGGGCAATGTATGGTGGGTCCGGGAACAACCGGAGGGTGAACAGCAGCCCGACGGCACCACCGAGGGTAATTAAAGCGCCTCCAGTCCGCCAGCGCAGGTGCGTCCACCGAGGACTGCGGGCAAAAATGCCGAGTCGCTCAACCAGCCGGTAAATAGCAATGACTAGGCGGCCGGATTCAGCCTCAAAGACGTCGCGGTCCAGCCCTTTGAGCAGCCGGTCACTTGACTGCAACAGTTGCATCACCTCACGTTCATGCGGGTAAAGACCGACAGGATCAAGCTTGCGCGGCACAATGGTCGTGCCGCTCGGCTGCTCACTAAAACGCAGGTAGCCGCGTTCAGCTAAATCAATCAGCGTGGCGATGATCTCTCGGCTGGTAAACTTTTGTCGAATAAAGACGCCGACTACGGCGGGTGGCAAGGCGGCTGGCGGCGTTGTTTGCACCGCTCCGGCCCGACGCAGCGCCTGCCACTCGACCATTCGACGACGTGACAACCAGATGAGCATCATCACACCAATAGTTAAAATAAACAGCCCGACATCCGCCCACAGCAGCGCCGGCTCCCCCGCTAGTTCGTCGTACAGCTTGGCAGACATCGGCAGCTTGATGCTGCCGCGCGGCAGTGTAATCACCACCGTGACGGTGCCAACCGGGTCAACTCCTTCGGCCGAGAAGCTAAGCGACTGGGCGTCTACAACGCTCGTCTCCTTACTATATACGGCGCGTGTAATTAACTCGGGCTTGGCGAGGTTGCTGGCGACGCCGCTGGGCAAATGGAAAACGGCGATTGCCGCAGCCAGTGGCTCTCCGGGGTTATTGATCCAAATAAAGCGCAGCTCATCGCGATTGGCGTAGCGGTGGACGCGAACGCCAGTTGCGGCCGCGCTTTTGAGCAGCTGGCCACGGGCGTTAATCGTAAAGTCAGCGGTTGGATTGACGCTTACGTCGGCGACGGCCTGGCCAGCTAGGTCATCGGCGGAAGCAGCCGGTTTGTGCAGGTGCAAGAGACCGGCGGAAACTGCAAAAACAACCAACGCAAAAACCAGACCGGCTGTGTCCAGGTGTAGATCGCGCCAGATCGACTGGCCAGGTTGCCCATGTTCTTGCCCCATCCTACCTTTGGTCTCTACGCAGTTATTTTTGTTATCCAGGCCAGACACCAGCTAGTTAGTGATGGCCAGCCTTCCCACTCTCCCCGCTTCAAACGTTCATCCAAAACAACGACGGCTTGAAATTGACGAGTAATTACCGCGCTCGGCAGACGACTGACAAACTGCCTCAGTTTGGCGACGGCAAATGGCGGCATGGTCAGCCCAACTGGGTTACTCTCCTGCTTGACCAGCAGGGCTTGGCGGCTCCAGCTAGCTAAGTAGCCAAGCGCTTCGATTGGCGCTGCCGTGCTCCGCTCTAATCGGGTCAGCACGGCGCTGACCGCCTTGGCGTCACCGCGCTCAATAGCTTGGGTGATAGCAAACACCTTCTCGGTTTGCGGCAGCGAAACAATGTCCAGCACATTAGCGCCGGCGCGGCTAGCCATCTCCAGTTTATCCAGTTCTGCCCGAACGAGCCATGGATCCTCCACGGCTAACTTTGAAAGCTGCGGCGCGAGCTGCGGCAAATTGAGATGGCGTGCCTTGAGTTCAGCCCTAAGCCACTGTTGCCGACCCAAGGGCGTTGGCTTGGCAAACTGCTCTGTAGTGATCAGCCGCGCCGGCATGACAACTGGTTTCGCCCGGCCGACTCGAGGCTCAAGCAGCAGCAGCGACGTCTCCTCTGGTAATGCGGCCAAAGTCCCGGCAAACTGCTTCTGCTCTTTGGCTGAGAGCGTTTTTAGATACTCACCGAGCACTATCATCTGTTTTTCCGCAAACAGCGACTGCGAAAGCAACGCCGCCTCAACGGTAGACCAGACCGCTTCGGCATCAAAACGGCGAATGCTGCCTTCTGGTACCTTGTGCTTGAAGGCAGCCAGATAAAAATCGGCCCGCTCACGAATGGCAAAAGCGTCCTCACCGGTGAGTAGCACTCTCAGCGCCACGATTACATTTTTTCTTGATAAGGGGTCATGTCGCCCCAATCATGGCCGACTTTGAACTCCGCCACAATTGGTACCGACAGCTGAGTCGTCTGCTCCATCGCCTGCCGAATCTGCGGCACCACTACGGGGAGCTTTGCCAGGTCCACCTCGAAGACGAGCTCATCATGCACTGTCAACAACAGCTCAGTCGCCGACAGATCCGCCAGAGCGATCATCGCCCGCTTTAATATCTCCGCCTCGGTGCCTTGAATCGGTACATTCAAGGCTAGACGCTCGGCGGCCGCTCGGCGAATGCCGTGGGCGCTTTGCAAGTCAGGAATTGGTAGTCGGTAACCGCCGAGCGTTTCGGCGTAGCCGCGCTCTTTAGCCTGAGCGATAATCTGCTCCATATATTTTTTGACACCAGCGTAGACCGTAAAATAACGGTCAATAAACTGGGCAGCTTCAGCCGGCGGCCGGCCGATGTACTCAGACAAGCCGAAGGCTGAAATACCAAACATCAGTGAAAAGTTAATCGCTTTGGCGATGCGCCGCTGCTCAGGCGTCACTTTAGCTAGGTCAGTGGCAAAAATTTCGGCGGCAGTGGCGGTGTGCAGATCACGGCCCTCTTGAAAAACCGCCATCATAGCCGAGTCAGCGGAAGCATGCGCGACAATTCGCAATTCAATTTGCGAGTAGTCAGCCGAGAGCAGTTGCTTGCCAGGAGCGGCCACAAAGGCGGTGCGAATCGCCCGGCCGGCCTCAGTCCGAATCGGGATGTTCTGCAAATTTGGCTTCAGTGAGGCCAGACGGCCGGTCGAGGCTGTCGTTTGACTGTAGGTGGTGTGCAAGCGGCCATCACGCTCGTCAATCAGCTCCGGCAGACTCAAAAGATAGGTCGAAACCAATTTCGCCTTTTCGCGGTAGGCTAAGATGAACGGCACGACCGGGTGCAGATGGCGAATTTTTTCTAACTCGGCGGCCGCAGTTGACGCTCTCTTGCCCTTGCGCCGCAACCCCGCGTCCGGTAACTCTAATTTCTGGAAAAGCGCAGCCGCCAACTGGTCAGCCGAATTAACGTTTAGATCTTCGCCCAGCTCAGCCCGAATGTCTGCAGCCACCGCCTCCTGTTCAACCATCAGCTTTTTTGCTTGCTGATTGAGCACCGCTTTGTCTACGCAAATGCCTCGCCGCTCCATGGCAAATAAGGTAGCTAGCACCGGCATCTCTTGCTCGGTCATCATCGTCCAGAGTTTTTGCTCTTGTAAGCCCTGACTGAAACGCTCGTAGAGACGAAAGGTAAAATCGGCATCTTCGGCGGCGTACGGCGCCACCTCTGAAATTGGCGCTTCGGCCATCGTACTACGGCCGGCGCTGCGGCCTATTAAACTACTGATCGGCTGCAGCTCCTCGCCAAACTCAACAAACGAGCACTCATCGAGCGATCGGTTGGCTTTGTCTGGCCAGAGCAGATGAGCAGCGATCATAGTGTCGAAGTAGGCCGGCTTCAGCGGACAGCTGGCGTTAGCAAAGGTGTGAAGGTCAAACTTAATATTATGGCCAATTTTGACCACATCTGGCCGATTGAGCAGCAGGACAAGCTCAGTCAGTATCACTGGGGGCAGGTTGTCGCCCTCATCATGGCCAAATGGCAGATAGTAGCCGTGGCCGGCCCGCCAGGACAGAGAGCAGCCGACCAGCTGCTGGTGCAGCGGATCAAGCGCGTCAGTTTCGGTATCAACCGCTAGCAATTTCACGCTGGCAAGTGCCTGCTTTAAGGCCGGCCAGGCTTTTTCGCTGACCAGCTCATACTGACGTGGCAGTTTGTGACGATGTGCAGCAGCATCAGCCGTCTCAGGCGCAAGTGCGCGCAGCCGTTTCATTAGCGTGCTGAACTCGAGATCCTGAAAGAGCGTCTCAACCTCAGACGTCACTTTCGGCTGGAAAGCGGATTTGGCCAGCTCAACAACAATCGGGGCGTCTGTGCGGATGGTTACCAAGTAGTAGCTCTCATCGATAACCGAGCCGGCTTCCCGCAACTTAGTCTGCAGTCCGGACGACAGCCCAAGCGCTTTGAGCTCAGCTTCAGACTGGTTTGCCAAGGCTGCCGCCAGCGCTTTCGGCGTCTCAAAGTGGGCAGCAACAATATTGGCTGATTTCTCACCCACCCCGGCCACGCCGGGAATGTTGTCCGACGGATCGCCGCGCAGTGCTTTGGCCATCCTAAAGCCGGCCGGCGTTAGGCTGCGCTCGTCTTTCAGCATATGGAGGTCGTACAAGATGGTGTCTTTAATCCCCTGGCGCAGCGTCCAAACGCGCACATGCGGAGCCAAGAGCTGCAAGGCGTCTTTATCGCCCGTGGCAATAATAACCTCGACATCCTGATCAGCCAGTTGGTGAATGACAGTGCCGATAACGTCATCGGCTTCAAAACCAGCCGTCTCGTAGCGCGGAATGCCGAGTGCGTCAATCACTTCGCGCGCCAGTATCAGTTGGCTGCGCAAGTCGTCCGGCGTTTTGGCCCGTGTTGCTTTGTAATCTGCATAAACATCATGGCGGAAGGTTTTCCCGGGTGGATCAAAGGCAGCAATAATATAGGTCGGCTGCAGCGTTTCAATGGCCGACAATAGCGATGAAGTAAAACCAAAAACGGCGTTGGTCGGCTCGCCGTTTTTGGTCTTTAGGCTTGGCGGCACGGCATGAAAAGCACGGTGCAGCAACGCGTGACAATCAATAAGTAAGAGAAGTGGCCGTTTCATATCCCTGCTTCTGGTGAAGGCAGCTCTTTCGGTCGCGAAACCATGACCTGCGCCCGCTCCTCAAATAGCCAAGACAGTTCAGAGCTGCCCAGCAATACCGCCGCGAGCAGAAAGACACCAGTCCCAATCAGGACAGCAACAAACGTTTGCAGCGCCAGTCCCAGCACCGTGTCAGTGCCAAACACCAATGCCCCCAGGCGCAAACTGGCCCAAATGGCTAATCCCATCACCACCGAGGTGCCAATAGTGCGCGGCAGCGCTGAGGAAAGCAGGCGGCGCTCTGCCGCCGGCGGCAAACTGTGACGGCGAATATCCAGCCACAGCAGTACGGCATTAATAAATTGACCCAAGGAATAGGCCAACGCCAGGCCCGCCACGTTCCAGTGCAGCGGCACGACAAACAGCCACGCCGCAGCCATACTAATTAAAGCGCTGATGCCAGTGTAGGTCATTGGCCGCCGCGTCTCGTGTTGGGCATAAAGTACGCGGGACAGCACCACGACAATGCCGGCAAAAATAACCCCGATCGAGAAGGTGCCGAGCGCCTGAATGGCATGGACTGTATCGGTCCACGTTAAGGACTTACCAAGCGCTAAGTACAGTCGCGTCAGTTGCGCGCGCATAACATACATGGCGGTCGCCGCCGGCACCAGCAGAAACAGCAACAGCTCTAGCGAACGCACGACTAGCGAGCGAAACTGCTCTTTCTGGTGAGCAGCATAAGCCAAAGTCAGGCCCGGAAAGATAATGACGGCCAAGGTGTTACCGACCACGACGGTTGGCGTGGTTTGAAAATCGTTGGTCAGATTAAAAATCGCGATGGACTTTGGCCCGATTAGCGAGCCGAGCGCCGTAAAGACAATTAAGAGGATTTGGTTCAAGCCCAGACCGAGCATTCGCGGCAAGGCCAAGCCAACAATCCGCCGACTTTCAGCGTCTGCCCACTGCCAGTTTGGTTTGAGCAAACGAGGCAAGCCACCGGCGCCAAGCAGTTGGATACCAAGATGACAGAGGGCACCAACTATAACCGAAACGACCAGACCGGTGTTTCCCCACCGGCCATAACTGAGCGCGCCGACAATAATAGCGATATTGTAGACGATCGGTGCTAAGGCGTAAGCGACAAAACGCTGCTCCATATTGAGTACTGCACCGACAATGTTGGCCAAGCCAAAAATGAGCGGCGACAGCAGCAAAATGCGGCCAAACTGGACCGCCAGCACTTGGCTTGATGCTCCCGAGTATGGCAGAGTGACCCGCATCAACCAGGGCATTAGCATAAACAAAATCGCCATAGCCGCCAGCAACCCAATCGACAACCAGGTTAAAAGTGCCCGCGTAAAGCGATAGGCTGCGGCTTGGCCATCTTTTTGCTTGAGCTCAGCGAAAATCGGTTGAAAAACGGTCGCGACAGCACCCAGTACGATGACGTTAAACAAGAGGTCTGGCCAACGGAACGCAGCATAGTAGGAGTCGAGCACGGCAAATGGCACCTGGCGAGCCAACAAAATGTTGCGGACAAATCCCAACAAATTGGAGCCTACCAAAGCCAAAGCCACAACAAAAGCGGCGCGGCGGCGAGTATTCTGACTGGTTAACCAGCCCTGCTTTGCCTCAGTCATTAATGCTAGTTCGCCGGAGCGCTAACGGGTTTGAAGGTCATACCCTCAAAATACGCTTCCAAGGCCGGGCCTTCCAGCGTTTCTTCGCGCAGCAAGTCCGTCGTGATACGGTTTAATAGATCGCGGTACTCGGAGACCACCATTTTGGCCCGGTGGTAGGCGCCGGTCATAATGCGACGTACTTCACTGTCAATTTCCTCAGCGATTTTATCGGAGTAGTTTGGTTGCGACGAAAAGTCGCGGCCAAGGAAGACCGTATCCTCGCGCTCGCCGTAGGCAATCGGGCCGAGTTTGTCTGACATGCCGAACTCCGTTACCATACGCCGGGCCAGCTTGGTTGCCCGCCGCAAGTCATCTTCAGCACCAGTCGTAATTTCGCCGTAAACGATCTCCTCCGCTGCTCGACCGCCGAGCATCTGGGCCAGTTGGTCCAGGAAGCGGCTGCGGTCGTACAGGTGGATATCCTCTGTCGGCAACGACCAGGTGAAACCCAGTGCTCGACCGCGCGAGACAATCGTCACTTTGTGCAGCGGATCATTATTCGGCAGCACCCGGCCAACCAGCGCGTGACCAACCTCATGGTAGGCAGTGATCTCTTTCTCTTTCTGCGACAGTACCCGGCTACGGCGTTCAGGCCCCATCATCTCTTTCTCAACGGCCTGATTAAAATCGTGCTGCGTAATTTCTTTTTGATCTTTGCGGGCGGCAAAAATAGCCGCTTCATTAGCCACGTTACGTAAATCAGCCCCTGAGAAGCCGGCCGTTTGGCGGGCAATTGACTCCAGGTCAATGCCTTCTGCCAGCGGCTTATTTTTGGTGTGCACCTTGAGAATAGCGATGCGATCACGCCGGTCCGGCAGATCAACCTGCACTTGGCGGTCAAAACGGCCAGGGCGCAACAAAGCCGGGTCCAACACGTCAGGTCGGTTGGTTGCCGCCACAACAATGACATTCTCCTGGGTCTCAAAGCCATCCATCTCGACCAAAATTTGGTTGAGCGTTTGCTCGCGCTCATCATGGCCACCGCCAAGACCCGTACCGCGCTGGCGACCAATAGCATCAAGCTCATCAATGAAAATAATAGCTGGACTGTGGCGCTTTGCCTTCATGAACAGATCGCGCACGCGGCTGGCACCAACACCAACGAACATCTCAACAAATTCCGAAGCGGAGATAGAGAAAAACGGCGCGCCAGCTTCACCGGCGACAGCTTTGGCCAAGAGCGTTTTACCAGTCCCCGGTGGGCCGACTAAGAGTACGCCCTTCGGAATCTCACCGCCGAGCTTCTGAAACTTTTCGGGATTCTTTAAAAATTCAACGACTTCTTGCAGCTCCTGCTTAGCCTCAACCAGACCGGCCACGCTGTCAAAAGTGACTGAGCCGACGTTTTCCAGAGGCTTGGCCCGGGTCGAGCCAAAGCTCATTGCTCGATTATTTGAACCCTGAGCCTGGCGAAAGGACCACCACAATATGCCGCCAATCAAAAGTACCGGCAACAGCGAATTAAAGAAAATGGACAAATAAGGGTTCTCGCGACTAATTTTAGCCGAGATATTAACCTTGTCTGGTGTAATGCCATAATCAGCCAAGTTGGCGTTAGGCTCAATTGTTGAGTGCAAGGCGCTACCGTCTTTCAACTGAACCAGCAGTTCATTATCGGTATTTTGAATTGAGTCAACCTTGCCGGCCTTGGTTAGGCTGGCAATGTCACTGATTGAAGCGTCCTTTAGTTTGCTGCGGTTTGAGGTGACATAGGCCGAGATGCTGAGAAAGAGGAAAAACAACGCCACAAACAGTAGAAGAGTTCGTCCACCGCGCATAATTAGATTGTCCTTTCTGCATTGCTTTGGTATTCATCGAGCCAACCGAGCAGCTCTTTCGTGTGGTCTGCCGGTTTGACATTCGGAAAGAGGGCAACAATCGTGCCGTCTGAACCTATGATATAGGTTGTCCGTGCAACGCCCATATATTTTCTACCGTACATCGACTTTTCCTGCCAGGCACCGTAAGCCGAGAGCATCGCTTTGCCTGGGTCAGAGAGTAGCGGAAATGGTAGCTGGAATTTGTCGCGGAAACGCTCGTGTGAGGCAACACTGTCCGGCGAAACGCCGTAGATAACGGCGCCGCGCTTTGTGAACTCATCCGAGACATCGCGAAAAGCGCAGGCCTCAGTGGTGCAACCGGGCGTATCATCTTTTGGATAGAAGTAGAGCACTGCAGTTCGCCCAGCGAGGTCAGACAAACAGACAGCTGTGCCGTCTGAACTATCAAGGCAAAAACCGGGGGCTTTCTGTCCGACCTCCAACATAGCATCCTTTCGCCTCATCATTGCTTCACGTGTAAATCTACCATATTTATGCTCATATACAAAGAAGAATCTGGTCGCCGCGCAGGAATTATTCTGGAAGTCGCCATGTCTGCTTTTGCTGCACAACCAATCCTTCACGCTTAAGCTCAATCAATGCCCGGAACAGCCGCTTTCTGCTTACCTCCTGCGCCTGCAGCGCCGCCGTCAGCGCCGCCGTTGTCTGCCTATGCTGACGCAGCACATCAATAATCCGACCGCGCACAAAACGGTTGCTCTGGCGAAACGGCGGGGGCCCTCGCTTTGGCCAGTTTGGCGGTGTCTTGATAAAACTCTGGCCGGCTCGGCATCTGCCACTAGTGGGCAGCTCGTGCAGCGCGGTTGTCGCTGCAGACAAACCGCCGAGCCGAAATCCATCATCGTCTGGTGCAGTATATCGCTCCTGAGCATCTGTACCGCCGGCAGTACTTTCTCGGCGATCTGTTGATCACTTGGCGGTACCACATCATCGCGGCCAAAGAATAGCCGCCAAAGCATACGACGAACATTGGTGTCAAGGGCCAGCTCGGGCGCGGCACGGCTAAATATTGCGACGGCTCGTGCCGTATAGGCGCCAATGCCGGGTAAAGCTTCGAGCGCAGTCACTTCAGTTGGCAAACTGCCGCCATATTCGGCGACGGCCGTCTCAGCTAAACGCTTCAGATTAAGCGCCCGCCGGTTGTAGCCAAGGCCCTGCCAGGCAATCAATATATCAGCCGTGCTCGCAGCCGCCAAATCAGTCAATGTCGGCCAGCACCGAAGCCAAGCTCTATATTTTGGCAGCACGCGCTCTACCTGCGTTTGTTGCAACATAACCTCAGAGATCAAAATAGCGTATGGATCACTCGTCTCGCGCCACGGCAAATCGCGCCGGTTTTCCGCGTACCAAGCCAGTAGCTTCGACAATACTGCCTCAAGCCTACTCATGGTGCGGAGCATATCAGACTGGTAGGCTTTCTTTCAGGCCAGGCGGCTTTCTGCTGTACTGAAGCTATCTGTTGCCACCACTGCGCTCTGCGTGGCCGACCTGAACAATCTAGGGGATCCTCATGCCTACCATTACCCGCCGCCGCCTGCTGCAAGCCGCCGCTCTGTCGCCACTACTGCTGCAAAACCGTCAGTTGTTCGCTGATGATCGGCCCCAACCCGGCGACATCGGCGGTCCCATTCTCATGCACGACCATTCCAAAGACTTTGATGACGGCCACGCAACCCTGCACGAGCTCGCGGCACGAGACAGACCTAATCAGTTACACGAGTGGGCTCCCACTCCGCATGATCGCTGGCTCGCGATGCGGTCAAGTAATGATCCCTATCGGGAATACCAATATGCCCTGGAGAAGGTTCTGCCCAGTTCTGCCCAGTCCGGTTCCACTCGGCAGTACGCCTCCGTTGAGTGGACACTCCAGTGGTGCAAAAACCACATCGCCCACGAAGGGCACATGTACATCCTCTCTTCACTCCTAGACTATCCGCTGATCATTCACGACTTGAAAGCCTACGCCGTTAACCAAGACAGTTGTTGGGGCCACGGTCGCAATTGGATTGGCCGACCGGCGCAGGACCACATGCTGCCGATTCTCTTGGAGGCCTGCCGCGCTGACGGCGTGGTACCGGTATTTGCCCACCCAGGCCTACTGGCGAACGTGCCGGTTGGTGGCGGTATCTGTGGCTATGGACTGCCGCCGGTCGATCTCATCAGCTCGGTTTATCAACCGAATCGCTGGGGGCGTGCACTCGGCCTGGAAGTCATGAATTCGATCAATCCGATCGAATCGCCACTGGACATCATCTTTGGTCACGGACCCGAGCTAATCAAAGCCGGCCTGGGCCCGATCTGTTTCGTGGCCGGCTGCGATGACCATCAACTTCATATTGAACAAACGACGGCTTGGCAACTCGCCAACAAGTACTCTCGTCGCCGTCGCCGTTGGAATTGGACGGTTGTCAGGAGTGATGGCCTGTATCCGAGGTATAGCTTCATCACTACCTACGGCGACATCCGGCCGCTCAGCTGTTGGCCGCCGCCCAATGATCCGCAACAGGGCCCTCTGGAGTTAGACGCGTCCTTCCAGTTGCCACCGCTCAAGTACAGCTGGCGTCTGTTCCGCGATTGGGATCGCAACAACACCGTTGGCAGCGGCAGGGTTGAACGTAGCAGCATCAACCGCAATATTGGCCGTATCCAGTGGCAGGAAGACAAAGCAGATCACCGACCGCACAGCTACATCTTGATACTACATGTGACCGGAATAGACTTTGCCAACTGGCCGGACGTCATCTGCTCACCGTTTCTCACGCGACCGACCTGAATCCGTCCGCTCTCGGCACAGCCAGAGCGGATTTTTCTTATCTATTTACAGAGGCATAACAAGGGCCATACAATAGAACAAAATAGAAAGGATTTTATGAACGCTGCGCATCCAGCTGAAGGGCTGTGGCTTCGGCGGCTACTATGGACATGGTTGGTGCTGGCGATTGTTGCTGGCCTACTCTATTTCCTCGGTGTACTATCCGGTTACTTTGGTAGCTACAACACGCCGCTAACTATTGTCCCTACTTCGCAGAAACTGGGGCAATCTATTCTGCCAATCTTTGCTATTTCGTTTGTGCTCAGCGCCTTAACCACTATGCTCTGGAAACGACCGGCTGGTTCCACTTCGCTGCACACTGCGATGCACTTTGCCGGTATCTGGGTCGCCTACTTCGGTATTATTTTCCTGATTTACTCCGTAGGGATTAGTCAACAATTACAGATTGGCGCCGACTTTATCACAATTTCGCCATCAGCCTCGGCCGCAACATCCTCAGGCAGCACCACCACAAACACCGCTCCAAGCGCGAGCGCTAGCGCATCTACTGGCTCCACCTCAGGCAGAACTTCATTTGTTAGCCCCAGTGCCTCGGCCACAACTTCTTCGAGCAGCACCGCCACGACTACTGCCCCAAGCGCGAGCACCCGCACCAGCAACACAAGCTCGCCAAAATCAACCGCGACAGTTAGTCCCAATGCCAGCCCCTCCAGCCAGCCAAATTCATCTGGCAGCACAACAGTTACTGCTAGTCCAAGCGCCTCGGGCGCTGCTTCAGCCGTACAATCTGGCGCTGTTGGCAGCTCTAGCTCCGGCAGCACCACCACGACCGACGGACAAGTTGCAACCACCAGTACGACGACCGGCAACCAGGTCTCACCCACCGGCACAATGACTAATCGGCAAGTCGCAACCACCGCTGGCAGCAACTTAGGTGCTGCCGTCGCCTCAACCGTCAGCTCGGTCATCGCCACTGAGCCTCATGCCGCCCCCCGCACCGTTACCGCCGCTCTGGTTGAGACCGGTCCTGCCGTGCTACCGCTGACCGGCTTGTCGCTTCTGGCCTCTCTTCTGTTTGTCTTAATCTGGTGGAAGATTGACGAAAGCCATGTTGCCGGAGCCATCTAACCTACCGCCGCTAACGCCACCACTGCCACCTGTACTCACAGTACCGCGCCGCGCAACATCGTGGCTTATTTGGTTGATTCGTTTTATTGCTATTGCCCTAACCGCCTTTAGTGCCCTCTTTAGTTATGCCAATTACCCAAGTCTCGTAAGCCGGCTGACGCTCTCGCAGACGATCACTGCCACCGCCAACAAACCGTCAGCCACGCTAAGTTTTTTCCGGCGAACCGAAGTCGTGCCTGATTTGTCGCCGAACCAACTGCACATTCCGCGCCTCGAGTTGGCGGCCCCTGTTCAGTTGGCAAACGACAATCAATCAGCCACCCTGAATGCCCTGTTGCTTGACGGCGTCATTCACCTGGCTGGCAGCGCGTTGCCAGGCGAGATTGGCAATGTGGTCATTGCCGGCCACAGCTCATCGTACGTTTGGGACAAGCGCCAGCACTACGGCAACGTGTTTGCCGGCCTGCCGGCATTACAAAGCGGCGATCTCATTTGGGTGCGCACCGCCGGCCAGGTGGCCGGCTATGCCGTTGTTAGTCACGCCGTCGTTAAACCAACCGACGTTTCTATTTTGGCCCAGTCTCATGGCGCCACGATTACCCTGTTTACCTGCTATCCGATCGGCACCACCTGGAACCGCTACGTGATTGTTGGACGCCTGATTTGGCCTAATATTGCCGCCCCAAGCAGTCAAAGCGGCCAGACTAACCTGACCGCTTTGCCCACTATCCGATAGTGCCGGCGAGTGTTTAGTGCCCGCCCGCCGCAGACTGTTCACGCTCGACGTTGGCCACATTTGGCAGCTGCAGTGCTGACAGCAAACCGAGTAAAGCAAAAGCCGCACCCCACAGCAAAGTCAGACGATTAGCATCAACTGTTGCGACAGTCACCAAGTGACTAACTTCTGTTTGAAGTGGGCCCGGCAGTGTAGCCTCAATTTGCTGGCTGCCGCCGAATTCCACGTTTGAGCCTTGAGCCACAATGGCCGCGGTCAGCTGCGACTTAGCTGCGTCTGGAATCAGAGCACTCCGGCTAACTGAGGTCGTCAAGTTGGTGGTTAGGGCGCCCAGCAGCACGGCTCCTAAAATAGCCGATCCGAGTGATGAGCCAAGCTGACGCATGGTGTTGTTAACTCCTGATGCCTCGCCAGCCTCCTCCGGCGACACCGCCGATAAAGTAAAGTTATTAATTTGCGACATAACAAGACCCATACCGGCGCCAAAGAATACCATGCCCAACGCTAAACTTTTGGCTGTGGCGTCAATGTCCATCGCTTGCCGCAAGACTAGAAAGGCCAGTAAATTCATAAGCAAGCCGATCATAATTAACATCTTCGGCCTAATTTTGTGTGACAAAAAAGCGGCGCCCGGCGCCACAAAAAGCAGCGTAATCGACATCGGCAGCAGCGACAGGCCGGTGTGGTAGGCGTCTAAGTGACGAACGGCCTGCAGAAAGACCGGAACCGAGAAAATTAAGCCGGCCTGGCCAAGCGACAAAATCATCGTTGTCACCGCGCCAGAGCGAAATTGGGTATTTGCGAATAGCTTTGGTGAAACAAGCGGCGTCTCGCCGCGCTCAACCATCCACTGTTCCCAGCCCCACCAGGTAAATAAAAACAGTGCTCCAATCAAAATGGCATACGGCACGAGTGACAGATGCCCGGGCAGGTCAACCCCGATGCCCCGAATGTGAATAAGTTGCTTGGCATGCCACCACCCGTAGGTCGAAGATTCAATGACGCCGTACACTAGGCTCAGCAGACCAAATGCCGACAGCAGGACGCCCACCCAGTCGAGGGCCGCTCGCTCTTCGCGGTCACGTGACTCAGGGATAATCACCGAGCCGGCAATCAACAGCGCAGCGACGACAATGTTAATCCGAAAACCCCAGCGCCAGCTGTAATTAGTGGCTAAGTAGCCGCCCAGGATGGGGCCGATGGCCGCCGCTGCCGCCGCCACACCGCCCCAGATGCCAAAGCCAATCGCCCGGTCACGCCCGCGAAAATTCGCTACCAAGAGCGAGGCCGTCGCTGGCATCATTAAGGCGGCCCCAATCCCTTCGATGATTGACTCGCCAGCAATCATTGTCGGCACATTGTGGCTGATTGAGGCGACATACGAGCCGACGGCAAAAATTGCCGCGCCAAGAATAAACATTTTCTTGCGACCGAATAAATCTCCCAGGCGACCGCCGGTAATCGTTAGCGCTGCCAGCGTCAATGAATAAGCCGTAATGACCCACTGAATTTTCTGAATATCGGTATGCAGGTCACGAATGATAGTCGCCAGCGACACATTCAACAATGTAGTGTCGATGATGATAATGGCTAGCGCCAAGCTCAAAACAAGCAGGCCAGACCATTTCTTAAGCGGTGAAATTGGCGTCAAGAAAACCCTTCCCGGACCAGCCGGATCTATATTGCTGCTAGTAGACTCGATTAGCACAAGCTACTCTGGCTGCTACCAGATGAGACGTGCCGGTCTTTAAGATACACGAAAATAGCACCATGCCAATAAGGACCTAGATGACCAACCATTTGCGCCAACCACCTCTGTCGCTGCAATCGTACTCAGATTTCTGGGCCATCTCACCCTTCCTGAACTGTACTACTGCAGCGGAAAAACTAGGCTGTCTCAGCGGCCATGACACCGAGCACCACAATCGCCAGCACGAGTATGAGCAGCAACCAAGTGGCCCGCTGAATCGTTCGTTCTGATTTGTCTGACTTGGCTTGCCCGAAGCTGTGCAGCCGTTTATCAATCAGCTCTGTCGAGACCAGGCCAGCCAAGACAAACAGCACCAATTTGGTCCAAATGAGCGGATTTTTGAGGAAGCTGTCCGGCTCCATCACAATTAAGGCGACACCCAACACAAACTGCGCTCCAGCAAACAAAGCGCCATGGCGCTTAAGAAATTTCAGAATAGTCACTTCCTGGTCAGCAAACGGCCGCCGGTACGCCGCGAGCACAGCAAAAAATGCCATGCCGAGTATCAGGCTGCCCACAATCACATGAGCGATGAGAACAAAAAAATAGAGCAGTCCCATGGCCCTAGTTTAGTAAAATTTGGCTGCTCGGCTACAATGCCGCGGCATGAATAGCTAGGTAGAGCACGAGCACCCCGAGCAACGTCATGAGCGTGGTAGCGATGGTGGGGTGTCGGTGGTGACTCTCCGGCAGCAAATCTGAGGCGCCAATATATAAAAAGAAGCCGCAAAACAAAGCTAGAACTAGCCCAAGCGTAGCCTGTGGCAAGGTAAAGAAGAAGGTGGCGACAATACCCAACACGGGCGCCAAACCGTCAACGACAAGCCATTTGAGCGCCCGGACGTTACTGCCTTCGCTTTTAACAACGTAATTAACGGTATTAATGCCGTCGGAAAAATCATGAGCGAGCACAGCAGCAGCCACGACCAGACCGATTGTCGGTGAAACCTGAAAAGCCAAGCCGACGCCTAAACCGTCTAAAAAGCTGTGTAGAGACAGCGCTAATGCACCATGACCTCCGGCGTGATGGTGGTGATGTGGCGTCTCCTCATGCTCAGCCGACTGATTATGAATCTCAAGAAAGCGGTCGAGCAGCATAAACAGCAAAAAACCGACTGCAATCAGTGTGGTGACCGCTAAATGAGAGTAGCGACTACCAACAATATCTAAGGCCTCCGGCATCAAGTCAAAAAAGGCGACCCCAAGCACAGCGCCGGCCGAGAAGCCAAGAATAAGGTGTAATTTATCTTTGTAGCGTAGCGCAAATAGGCCGCCAAGCAGCGTTGAGCACAATGTCAGCAGGCCAACCAGTAACACCATAATTGCCTTCACCATACAAGGCTTTGACTGATTGCGCTAGAGATTGTCTATATCACCGGATGCCACACCCCGTTCGGCGACAAGTTATATGCCGTGGTCAATAAGAGTGCGCTGATGAATCTCCATCGCCGCACTGGCGCCTTGGCCAGCCGCGATCATAACCTGATCTGGATCAATGTTGCAGGCGTCAACGACAAATAGGTTTTTCTCACTAGTCTCAAATGTTTCAAAATTGACTTTCAAGCATCCTTTACTGTCTCGTGTGGGGTCAATCATACCGCTATCCAGAAAAATATCATGGCGTTTCACCTCAAGTTTGGTGTAGAGGATCAGCACCTCACCGCTGGTTAGCGTTACCGTTCGCAGATGCTGTCCGTCCCCGCCTCAGCAAACAATTGGACCATTAATGACCGTGATATTTTCTTGTTTGGCTAAGACAATCATCGGCGCACTAAAGTGCGTCTGTGGCCAATCTGGGATGAAATACAAAGGCGTCATTTGACCTTCCGCTCAAAAGGAACGCGCCATTACAATTTTACCACCTACTCGGCCTTGTCGGCGCTTAGGCAAAAACTGGCTTTTTTATGCTAAATGTCTCAGATCGCTACCGTGCAGCAACCACCACCATCAGCAGAATAGTCAGTATAGCAAGCGTGCCCAAGGTGTAACCGACAAGCATAATCGCTTGCTGCTTTTTACCTTCGGCGTACAAAAGCGCCGGCTTGCCAAAAATGAGCGCTCCGACAGTGGCAGCCGACAGTGTCAGCAGCATCAAAAAGGCGGCACCGGTCAATACCGTGTCCATGTGGCCAAACAATTGGTCGCTGTGGCTAATGACCTGCGACACAGCCGCGCAGTATGCCATCACGCCAAGTCCATGCAAGGTGCCCCGTCCCATCAGTTGGTTATTGTGCACTAGACTCCTATCTTCATACTCATGCTTTACATGATTAAACGTTTACAACCATACACTCTGTTGCATAAATACCACAACTGATTAAAAATGCAGCTATGACAATTAAAGACGAACTTGCTGGTGGTGTGGTACACAGTGTGCCAGCCGATTTAAAAAAAACTCTCATATCTTCTGCATCGTTGCGCGATATCTGGCAAGGTCTTACACCTCTCGCGCGCAACGAGTGGATTTGTTGGGTTGAGTTCGTCAAAAAGGAAGAAACGCGTAGAGAACATATTGAGCGCGTGCGGACAAAGTTGTTGGAAGGCAAACGCCGGCCGTGCTGTTGGATTGGTTGCCCGCATCGCACCGATAAGCCGATAAGTCCATCGGTAAGCTGGGTGCTCAGTAGAAAATCTCGGCCGCACTAGGCGGCCAGACACACGCAGGACAGTAGTTTTTCTCACGTCTCTCGCCTGCCTCAAGGCCATGAAACCATTGCTTCAAAGTGAGGTATGCCGTTACGATACTAAGGTGAATAACTCTACACAAACTACTCAAGATACAGCCGAAGATTCTCCATCTCGCATGATTGACACACGCATCAAAGAGCTCGTCGATTGGCGTGGTGAGATGCTCGCACATATCCGTACTCTCATCAAGCAGGCTGACCCCGAGGTGGCTGAAGCATGTAAGTGGGTCAAGCCCAGCAGCCCACTTGGCGTACCGGTTTGGTTGCATGCAGGCATGATCTGCACCGGCGAGGTATACAAAGATGTTGTCAAGCTAACCTTCGCCAAGGGCGCCGCACTAAAGGACCCTTCCGGTCTTTTCAACTCAAGCCTGGAAGGCAGCACGCGACGCGCCATCGATTTTCACCAGGACGACCAAATTGACGAAAAAGCTTTAAAAGAACTAATTCGCGCCGCCATAGCGCATAATGTCTCGGACGACGGGTGAAAGGTCAGCTGAGCAATACCTGCTTTCTCTCAGGAACGGCGAAATCTTCGCGGCTCTAGCTCTCGCTCCTCAAGAGTCCAATTACGCCTCGGCGGACAGCCCCCTCCTCTTCGCCGCACTGCACAGGTAGCTCAAACTCGGCAATTTCTATTTTGTACCTCGGCATTAGTTTGGCTAAAGCGCCGGTCTTTTTAAGGATTAACTGAAAAACCAATCTCTTGAGTTACTGCGGAGGGTATTGGTTTTTAAACAAAACAAAAGAGAGACAACCGATGTTTTGGTTGTCTCTCAGGTGAAAGGAGCGAATGGCACGCTACGATGGCCTAGCGTCGAGATAGGCCACGGGCGATCCGGTGCTGGCAAGGGCATTGCCAGCGTCGCAGACATCGAGGCGTAACTTGTCTCCACCGAAGTGGAAGTACAAGCAGCCAAGCCACTCGCCATTCTCCAAGCGACACTCGTCGGCAGAACAGTCGATGAGGCGCTGCTCCCACTTTTCCAGCCGCCGCGTCCAGGACAGGAGAATGCAGCCGGTGTGGGCTGAGCCGAGGGGGAGGTTGCCGGAGAGTAAGGCATCAGTACGGGCGTTTCTCGGCGAGTAGCCCGCGTAGACCGCGCCGGTGCTGATGGGCAAGAGATGGAAGCGAATGATGCCTGGTTGGGCCGGTATGGTCGATTCGCTCTCCAGCTTCTCGATCAAGCTCGCCACTTCGTCGTTGAGACGGAGATGGTCACTGTCGACCTTTGCCTTACGGTATTTGTAGAACCGGTGAGAATTGTTGAGGGCGGTGAGCACCCGGTTCGTCACTTCGGCATAGCCGGAGCGGGTCGGGTTGTCGATGCCCATCTTGCGACCGAGGTCGGCGAGATACGGCAGCGCCATCATACCGTCGGCTCCCTGTTCCTGTTTGCCGGTCAAGGGAACGAGGATGGGTTGAGCGGTGAGGCCGAGGCCCGCCAGTTGCTTGACCGCCTGCTCTTCGACACGGGGAAGATGCTCGGTGGTGTAATTGAACTCATGGTTTGGATTCTTCTTTTCGTCCTTGTAAGGGTTGGGATTGAGAAACTCGGTAATGAGAGGCCGGACGGCCTGTTGCAGTTTGTGCACCCGTTCGGAACGGGAGATAGCCGCTTGTACAGTGTCGTACCCTGCGTATTGCAGGGTCGGCAGAATGCCGTCTCGGAGGAAGTCGAGCACTTGTCTCGCTTGCTCTGGGGTTACAGACTTCATGATAAAATCATCTCCTTGTTGATATAGGCGCCTGTGAGCGCGTCAGATTGTTCACTCTCGTCCCTTCGAGCGTGAAACACGCTCGAAGGGACGAGGACAACAGCTTGCGTGTGAATATGGACTATTCGTACGTGATTGTCAACCATAAAGTATTGAAAGTGGGTAGCGTATCGAGGAATACCGCACATTAACAACCATGTTCAAGCTAATTTATCGGTGATACCTACCCCTGAAGAATATGGCGCAATGTGCTGCGGGTATGATTTGGCCCTAACAAAAATAGCCATTGACGGCTATTTTTGTTTAACTGCCGTCTTGGCGCTAACTAGAATACCGATCATGAAGCGCGGATAGACTCCGCCCTTGTTCAGTACTCGGTGTTCATGATTCAGCATTGAAAAAGTCTTCTGAACGGCATCAATCTCCTGAGGGGTCATGAAGCCAGTCACTCCGATGTTGCGCCTAGGCAAGTTCTCCATCGTGTTCTCCCAAATGCGTTCGGTCAAGTTACAAAGCAATATATAAAACAGGCTCGAAAGCCTGAGTTGTTTATGCTAATACAATTTTTTACTGATTACATCAATACCTTGGCTCCTGAGATGGCAGGAAGTTATAACTGATCAGTCATGCTCCGCTACAGATACGACCACCAATCGATCGCTCTCCTTAACTACTCGATAATACGCATACCCAGTACTGCCATTTTCTTGAGCTCCGGCAATCGCAAAAATGAAGGGCGTATCGCCAGTCAATTCTCCACGTTCATAGCAGGCAATCCATGCCTGTATATCTTCCTCTGAGGGGTGGTGTGAGCGTTGATTTACATCAAGTTCTTCCTGAATCACCGGATGGGTGTGCATTTCACCAACAAAGTGCCAAGATGTATATTCTGGACCAAGCGTCCTTACCCCATCCGCTATAGATTTTAGTGCTGAGATATTTACTCCGGCAACAGACTCCCTGCCTTCCTGGTAAAAACCGGTTGTGTCTTCAAGCTGCATCACGCCGTTAATTTTGACACTGCCTTCGATGCCTGAATTACCAAGCAGCAGGAAATAGCGCTCCTGCTTGGATTCAAGCTCTTCAGGCGATATTTCGGGAAAATGCTCGAATGCCTGGTTAGAAATTTCTACTGATATACGCCGTTCTGGTTTGAGAAAATTCTCCACTGGTACCTGTGGTTCAAATTCTCCCAGGGAAAACCCTAATCCTTCTGACACAAACTGACCATAACAAAATATCGCCTAAGGCGATATTTTTACACTTGGTAATAACCCAACCCAAACTGGGTTAGACGTGGCTCCTGAGATACCAAATTGTTATAACTCGGCAGAACAAAAAGAGGCCGAGCACTATACCCAACCTCAAGCATCCCTGTGTCTCACTACCAAAATGGCAACTAAGGCCCGCAGCGGGCTTATGATCATGGGGATATATCTTAATATTCGATCCGGCCAGCATGAATATGTACGTCACTTTTGACAAAATGTATTGTATACCATACATTCAAGTTATGTTAACCAACCGACTCAAAGTACTGCGGGCCGAGCTTGGCCTTACTCAGCAAGGATTGGCTGAGGAAATTGGCGTGATCCGCCAGACAGTGATCGCCATCGAGCAAAACAAGTATCAATCTTCGGTGGTCCTGGCCTTACGGCTTGCTGCTTTTTTTAAGGTACGGGTAGAAGATATCTTTCAATTAAAGGAACAAAAATGAAAGCGAATGCCCCTTTAAAATTAGCCGGCCTCATCATATTCGGTGTGCTTATCTATTTATTAGAGCGTCTGTTCGCCCCACATTTCGGCATGGGACCAACATCAGTCGTCTCAGCAGCTCTCATTTTGCTGCTGGTCGTTCTGACGAAAGTAGTGAGTGCCGGTGAGAAGGACGAGCGCGAGCATCTGCTGCAGCTTGAGTCTGATAGTGCTGCTCTCTACATAGTCATTGCCGGTCTGCTGGCAGCAACAATATTTTATCCCCACTCCGAGCTGGCTATGGCCTTTTGGACGGTGCTAGGCTTGGCTGCAACAGGCCGATTGTTCGCCTTTTTGTACCATCGATATAAGTAACCAAGGAGAACATGAACAAATACTTCGTTCCAACAGTTGTAGCTCTCGTAGTAATTGTGGCAGGTACAGTCTATGCAAACCAATCCAGTCTTTTCAATAGAAATGCTACCGATATCATGATGAAGTCAGAAAAACCGATGCAAAAGGAAATCGCACCAACCGCCACTGCTGATGAAGTAATAATGATGAAAGAAAAAGAGCAAGAGACTATGGCTATAAAAAAGGATACTGGGGCTGTTTTCATTTCTTATACTTCGGAAGCGAACGTCCAAGCCTTAGTCAAAGACCACGGTAAAGACGTTGTCTACTTCTTCGATGCTTCCTGGTGCCCTGACTGCCAGGCCATCCAGAAAAAGCTGGAAAATACCGATGATCTCTCAAAACTTGGTGCTAACACGGTTATTGTCAAGGTGGACTACGACCAATAAAAGGATTTGAAGAAAAAGTACGCTATTACCCACCAGACCGCTTTTGTACGAATAGATGCTCAAGGAAAGACCCTGAAACAAGAGGTGCTTTCCACCTATGACGACGTTCTGACCTTTTAATCCATGCCCTTACTTATCCTTTTCGCGTTCCTGGCCGGAATTGCCACCATATTCGCCCCTTGCATCCTGCCGGTCCTACCGATAGTGCTTTCAGCCGGGATTAGCGGCGGCAAACAACGGCCTCTTGGTATTGTAACCGGGCTGGTCTTGAGCTTTACCTTTTTTACCCTTTCTCTTAGCTGGCTAACACGGCATCTGGGGATAAGCCCTGATGGCCTTCGCTTATTCGCCATCATCGTAATTCTGGTTTTTGGCGTCATGCTTCTCGTGCCCAAATTGCTTGCGGCGTTTGAAGCTTGGGTGAGCAGCCGTATTCCTCAGGTGAAAATAGATTCCAAGCGCAGCGATTTTTTAGGCGGATTCGTTATTGGCGTCAGCCTTGGCTTAGTGTGGACGCCTTGCGTTGGGCCTATTGTCGCCTCAGTTATATCCTTGGCCGCTTCCAGCACTGTAACCCTTGCTTCAGTTTTAATTACCGAGGCCTACGCGCTGGGCGTTAGCATTCCGCTTTTGATTCTTACCTACGGCGGCCAAGGCTTATTGCGCCGCATGCGCTCAGTCAATAAGTCAATACCAAAAGTACAAATGGTGTTTGGAGCCATCATGGTGTTCACGGCAATTGCAATGCTCTTCGGCCTTGACCGAACGCTACAAACGAGTTTATTGGCCAAGCTGCCAAGCAGCATTAGCTCCGGCTTAACCCAGCAGTTGGAGCAAGGCGATTTGGTGAAAGGTCAGTTGAAAAAATTAAAAAGTAATGACGACAATGCCATGCCCAGCACTTCACAAATCATCAACGGAGCCTCCTCAGGCCTGCCAGTGCTGGGGAAAGCTCCCGAATTCTCCGGCATCACCGGCTGGCTGAATAGTAAGCCACTCACTGTAGAAAGTCTGAGAGGCAAGGTAGTATTGGTCGATTTCTGGACCTATTCCTGCATTAACTGCATTAGAACCCTTCCACACATAACCAACTGGTACGATACCTACAAAGATCAGGGCTTTGTGGTGGTGGGTGTACACTCACCAGAGTTCGCCTTCGAAAAGGAGAGCAAAAACCTTGCAGCGGCCATCAAGCAGTACGCAATTCACTATCCGGTAGCCCAGGACAATGACTTTGCTACGTGGAAAGCCTACGACAACCAGTATTGGCCGGCCGAGTACCTGATTGACGCCAAGGGGCAGGTGCGGGCTACCCATTTCGGCGAGGGAAATTATGACGAAACTGAGGCCAACATCCGCTCACTTCTGAAAGAGGCCAAGGTTTCCGCCCTGCCCTCCATGGCACCAAAGCTGTCCGATACCACTCCCCATGAACAGCAGTCTCCAGAAACCTATTTGGGTTTGGCGCGCCGGGATAGGTACTCATCGGAAACTAATCCGCTGAAACTTGGCAATAACGAATGGGGCCTTTCTGGAAACTGGCAAAGCGGAACCGACTCTATTACTTCCAGCGCATCCGGAGATTCGCTCTCATTCCATTTTACCGGTAAAGACGTTTATTTGGTTATGAAGCCGCAAAACGGCGTTTCCGCCACCGTGCGGGTACTGCTTGATGGCAAGGCAGCGGGTGCTTCGGGCGGAGCCGACGTCAAAAATGGCAACTTCCAGATTTCCGAAGATCGACTGTACCACCTAATTCATTTGAAGACTGCGGGAGACTGGCACGTCCTTACCCTTATCTTCGAAAGTCCAAGCATTGAGGCTTTTGCCTTCACCTTCGGATAATCCATAAAATACTACAATCAGCATTGCGTCAAGGGCCGCGATGCTTAATCTTCTAAATCTCGGTATTGGCTCCTGGGGTCGGACAGACCCCTGGCTACGCAGGGTACCCCCGTTCACTCCGCTCACGACCGAACCGCCATGCGGCAGTTCAACTCCTGTCCCCCAGGAGCCAAAACAAAAACAGGCTACGCCTGCATTGTTTTGGCTCCTGGGGTCGGACTCGAACCGACAACCCGCTGGTTAACAGCCAGCCGCTCTGCCATTGAGCTACCCAGGAACAATATGCCCAAATTAGCATAACAGGCACAAAAAATCGAGCCCTCCGGCTCGATTTTTCCTACCGCTAGGTTAGTCCAGGTAGTCTTTGAGGTTTTTGGCCGTTTCGTGCTTTTTCAACTTCTGCAGCGCCTTGGCTTCAATTTGGCGAATGCGCTCACGCGTGACGCCAAACTCTTGGCCAACTTCCTCAAGTGTGTGGCTTTTGCCGTCGTCCAGGCCAAAGCGCATACGCAGAATTTTTTGCTCACGCGGTGACAGGTTCTGCAGCGACTCGGCAACATGGTCCTTGAGCAGCTGATAGATGGCCGACTCCTCAGGCGACAGACTCTCGGTATCTTGAATAAAGTCAGCCAGCTTGGAGTCCTCCTCCTCACCCACCGGCGCCTCCAGCGAAACCGTCTCTTGCGAGATTTTTAAGATGTGCTCTACCTTGTCAACATCCACGCCCATCTCGGCGGCAATCTCCTCGGGCAGCGGCTCGCGGCCAAGGTCTTGCACCAGCTGACGCTGGGTGCGAATGAGCTTGTTGATCGTTTCAATCATGTGTACCGGAATGCGAATGGTGCGGGCTTGGTCGGCAATAGCCCGCGTGATGGCCTGGCGCACCCACCAGGTGGCATAGGTAGAGAATTTGTAGCCCTTTCGGTAGTCAAACTTCTCAACCGCGCGCAGCAGGCCGGTGTTGCCCTCTTGCACCAAGTCCAAGAGGCCCAACCCGCGGCCAATGTATTTTTTAGCGATGGAGACAACCAAGCGCAAATTAGCTTCGGCCAGCTTCCGCTTGGCCACTTTGTCGCCTTTGGCAATACGCTTGGCCAATCGAATTTCATCCTCGGCGGTAAGAAGCGGAATGCGGCCGATTTCACGCAAGTACATACGCACTGAGTCGTCCGAGATATCGCGCAAATCGTCACTTTGCTCTTTGAGCTGATCTTTCAATGACAGGCGCGAGATATTTTCATTCTTTGCCTGGCTTCTCAATAACCCCACTTCATCAACCGCCGTGTCGCGCACCTCAACCCCTTTTTCAAACAGATAGTTGAAAATATCGTCCAAAAGATTTAGGTCAGATTCTGGCTCAGGCCAGGCTTGCTGCAACTCCTGCAGCGTCACAAAACCGCTGCCACGGCCTTTGTCCACTAACTCTAAAACCCCATCCGGAAAGTCTGGCCGATCCTCTTTTTGTATACGAATGACTTTTTTGGTCACGTAGCCTCGCAATTGCCGACACAGAGGTGCCGGCGCCTAGTTGTTGAGCGCCTATTGCTATTCAATTTCATACTACCACAAATTATGTTTTTTGACGAGGATCCGCGCTGGCCGGTGGGGGCATGACCAAATCATCCATCATCTCTTGCAGCAGTGAGCGTACGCGCGCCTTGTCGCCCGCCTGCTCGGCCAGCCGAATTTCGGCCTGGCGGTCCGATTGCTGGTGCTCAAGAACCCGGGAACGCAGCGCCGCCAAAAGCAGCGTAATTTCAGCCTCGAACTGCTCCTGTGGCAACTCACCGTAGGCTTCGGCCGCCACGGTCAGCAGTGAGGCCAAACGCGCCTGGATTGGCTGCGGTTGCTTGGCCTGCCACGTCGCCCAACTCATCTTGTCGCCAATCCCCTCTGCCTGCCGAGCCTGCAAAAACTGCAGCGTTTTGTCTGGACTATCCTGTAGCAGTGGGTCAAGCGGTGGCAGTGGCCGTTCCGAGAGCAGCAGCAGGCCAAACAAGCGCTGGCTTGGCTCGAGCGGACCGCGGCGGGCGGTCGCCGCTACCACCGGAACGGTCGTTTTTGCCTTCGTCTCAGCTGAAACAGCACTCTCTATGGCCTCTCGTGGCACATGCAGTCGGTCGGCCACCTGCTGCAATGAATCCGCCTGCTCGACTGGATCGTGTATGCGGCGGAGCAACGGCACCACCGCTGCCGCCACCTGCTTTTTGGCTTGTGCGGTAGCCTGGCCATACTCATTGAGCGCCCGTTCTAAAAAGTACGGCACGGCCGGCAGAGCGGCAGCCATAGCCTGGCGGAAGGCGGCTTCATCCCGGCGTAGCAGCGAGTCTGGGTCATCTCCGGCCGGCAAGGCAATGAAGCGTGGCTCCAGGCCCACCTCTAGCGCCAACAGCGCCGCCTTTTCAGCCGCTTTCTGGCCGGCGGCGTCCGCATCAAAGGCAAAAATAACGACTGGGGCGTAGCGAGCCAGTAAGCGCAGGTGGTCAGACGTTAGCGCCGTGCCGCCGGTAGCGACGGTGTTGGTCAGGCCAAACTGCTGGCAAATAAGGACATCTAAATTGCCTTCGACCACCATTACTTGGCCGGCCTTCCGAATTGCCTCTTTGGCTAAATTCAGTCCCATCACAACACTGCTCTTGCGATAGAGCAGGCTCTCAGGCGAGTTTAAGTATTTGGGTTCTTGATCAGCCGTTATCACCCGGCCAGAGAAAGCGACCGGTTGGCCGCTGGCGGTGATAATCGGGAACAACAAGCGGTTCCGAAAGCGGTCATAAATGTTGCCGCGCTCATTTTTGACGGCCAATCCGGCCTTGACCAACTCATCGGCCGTGAAACCGCGCTTTTGCAGTGCCGAGAGCAGGGCGTCCCAGTGGTCGGGCGCCACACCCAATTGCCACGCTTTGACCGACTCAGCTGAAACACCCCGCTTGGCGAGGTAATCGCGGGCAGCTTGGCCAAGCGGATGGTTAATGAGCAACGCGTGGTAGAAGCGGCTGGCCAGCTGGTATAGCTCCTCAAGTTTCGCCTTTTCGCCCTTCTGCTGACGCTCAACCGGCGTTTGCGGTTTGACCTCCAGCCCAACCCGGCCAGCCAGCAGCTCCAGCGCCTCTTTAAATTCAACGTGTTCAATCTTTTCGACAAAGGTAAAAATGTCCCCGCCCTCGCCGCAGTTGGCAACCGCGAAATTGCGCGCGACATACGAATGGTCATCCTCAATCGTCAGGTTGAACACCTCGTCGCAGAAGGGTTCTTTTGCTATATGGACAACTGGCAACACCCAATAATGAGTACCGCCCGCCGCTTGGTAGACACTATTGTATTTATCCTCACCAGCCTCTCCCCAAACAACAGTGTAGGCCATTCTGTGTTTGACGCCATCGCCGCTCGTATGTGCTTGGATAACCTGAAGCGAGGGAAAGATATGCCTGCGCAGCAAGATATCAACTATTTGCTCGGCCAGTGTCTGCGAAATACTGCCGATTGAGCGTTCAATTTTAAGTGACCGATGTTTAGCACGAGCAGTACCGTCACCCGTCCAGATGGCGTTAAGCAGCACCTGCTGTTGGCCTACTGGCAAGTGCCGAAGCTCAAAAGGGATGTGTTTATTGGCCGCCCCTTTGCCACACAAGTTGCCAAAAATATCGGCTAGCGCAGCGTGACAGCACGTAACCTCTATCCCGGGCTTGCCTCCTTGGCGAACGTGGATGCTAGAGACCAGGCCAAACACTTCTTTGAGCAAGACTTGAATCTCTTTAGCGAGTTTCAGCTCATGGCCACCGAGGCTAAATCGAATGTAGGCACGATGGTTACTACCCTCAGCAATATAGTATCCGAGTAATTTCAGTAGACTGTCAGTAATCGGGAGCTCTTTTGGTAAATCACTCGGTTTCGGCCCAAGACGGAATGTTTTTGTTAAATGGTCACAAGGGACTAGCGAAGAGATTGGTTCGGTCCTGTAGGAGATTGGATATAATAACAAATCGCCAATCGTTAACTCGTGTGCCTCCACTTTTTCGACAGGGAAGTAGCGGTCGAGCTTTTGTCGATATTGGTCCGCTGGCAGTTGTTGGTAGCGCTTCAAGCGTCGGCTGAAGTTTTTATAGATTTTGGTGTAAGGCGCTCCGCGTAAAGCGAATACTTTATGATCCCCGGTTAGCGCCACTTCGCCACCAAGCTTGCATAAAGAAATACGGACGAGCTCGCCCTTATACATATGACGATGCGTCGTGAGTACGGACTTTTCCTGCCCTTTCCCCGAGATAACAACGTCTCCTGCTCGAAGTTGGTCAATATCGCAAAAACCTCTTGGAGTTTTTACATGAGAACCCTTCGGGAAGCAGCCAAAACAGTGCCAGCTCTGACGTTCTTGGTTGACGGTAAACGACGGCGTTTTCTCTTGGTGGAACGGGCAGAGGCCCTTCCAGTTAATGCCGGTTTTTTTCAACTGAACATAGCCTTGGACCAAGTCAAGGATGTCAAGGCGTTGCTTTACTTGTTGAACGAGGTCGTCTGGCATAACTTCACTCAAGCAAGGCGCGAGCAGAGTGTCAAAAAACGCGCTTTAGAGTAGCTATTTTTCCAAGATGCCCAAACCCTACTCTTGCCATTTACGTATGGTGACTTTGGCTAGTCCGTGAATGAACCGCCGGAGATATCGAAGAATCGCTCAAAGAAACTCGTTAATTTATTGAGCACGCTATTGCGTTTCTCAGAACGCTCGCCGGTTGCTAAAAAGCGAGATACCGGAGGCAGAACACGAGAGATGTCTGTGCCGGTCACCATTACGCCTCCGTCGCGGAAGGCGTTTCGCACAAACGTATAGGTGGCATCGCGATCCAGCCCTTCGGTCTCAATAATTTGCTCAAGTTCTTCCGTCTTTTTCTGGTTGACAAACTTCTGCCAATCATCATCAACCACTGAGTGTATGTCGAGCGATAAAATAAATTGATTAATAAGATCCTTTTTGTTTCGCAGTTCAATACTTGAGTCGATTGCTTTGTTGATATCCGCCAAAAGCTCACGGTTTTGAGTATGATCTTCATGATAGTGTTTGATGAGCCCCAAAATGTAGTCAATATTTATTTCAATCTGTTTGATCAGTTCCATCTCAAATACGACGTCATCGATAATGTTCTCTTTGTCGTCTTCCACGCCTTTGCTAAATTCGTTATAGAGGTCAATGTACATGCTGTGGTAGTCTTGCACATCACGCGCGGTCAAAATTTCGTTGCCCACAAATTCATCAAATGTCGTCAAAATGTTCCGCACACGCAAAATTGCGCCATATAGTCTGATAAAATGCTTTTGACTTTGTTCGCCAATAATAGCCTGCCCAATAGGATACTTCTCAAGCAGCTCAGCGACGAGATTTGCATAGCCAAGCACCGCCTTATCACCGTGCACGTAACCCCCGTAGTATTCAGCATATGATTTTAGCAATACAACGCCTCTGGCTTCTTTATCACCAAAAAGCGCAATTGATTCATTCGTTGCCTTTTCTAAATTGCGGAAGCACACGATATGGCCAAAAGTCTTTACGCTGTTGAGAATACGGTTTGTCCGCGAGAAAGCTTGCAATAGGCCGTGAAGTCGCAAGTTTTTATCAACCCAGAGTGTGTTAAGCGTTGTTGCATCAAAGCCAGTTAAAAACATGTTGACGACGATCAAAATATCAATCTCGCGGCCTTTAACGCGCAAGCTCACATCTTTGTAATAATTGGAAAATTTGTCGGACGACGTGTCGTACGAAGTCCCAAAAATCGCATTATAGTCAGCGATAGCATGTTCCAAAAAGTCCCGTGAACTTGCGTCTAGCCCGCTCGTGTCATCTGAGTTTTCATCTAGCATACCGTCGGCATCATCGTCATTGACACCAAAGCTGAATATGGTCGCTATTTTGAGACGCTTATCACTTGGCGCGTCGGCGAGCTGACGCTTGAACTCAACATAGTACTTCTTAGCGACATCAATTGACGAAACGGCAAAGAGAGAATTAAAGCCGGCCAACCGCCGGTCTTTCAGTTTGTAGAAGCTATTGCGCTTCGTTTTTTGATCAAAATGCTCACGAATATAACCGACAATATTCGCCAGACGCTCTGGAGAAGCGAGCACTGCCTCGCGATCAATATCGCTTACTTTTTTATCTTCAATATCCTCGGCTTCACGAACCGTAGAAACATAATCCACCTTAAACGGTAGAACATTTTTGTCGGCAATCGCGTCTACAATGGTGTACGTGTGCAATTTATCGCCAAAGGCCTGCTCGGTCGTTTTGAAATCTGGACGGCCTCCAGAGGACGCGTTGACCGCAAAAATTGGCGTGCCCGTAAAACCGAAAATGTGGTAATTCTTGAAGGCCTTTGTGATTGCGGCGTGCATATCACCAAACTGTGAGCGATGGCATTCGTCAAAAATAAGTACGACGTGACCGTCAAAAATACGGTGTCCGGCGTTGCGGCTTACGAAATGATCGAGCTTTTGAATGGTTGTGATAATGATTCGGGCTTGCGGATTTTCCAACTGTCGTTTTAATACCGCCGTCGAGGTGTTGCTGTTGGCTGCGCCTTTCTCGAACTTGTCGTATTCGCGCATAGTTTGGTAGTCTAAATCTTTGCGGTCAACCACAAACACCACTTTGTCTACATACGCCAGTTTGCTCACCTGTAGGGCTGTTTTGAAGCTTGTCAGAGTTTTCCCTGACCCAGTGGTGTGCCATACATACCCACCGGCTTCTATGGTGCCGAGCTGCTTATAATTTGTACTCACCTCAATGCGGTTCAGTATTCGTTCGGTTGCCACAATTTGATATGGGCGCATCACCAGAAGCTGTCGATCGGTCGTAAATACGCAGTAACGAGTGAGGATATTAAGAAGCGTGTGTTTGGCAAAAAAGGTCTGGGCAAAATCCATTAGATCGGAAATTGGCCGGTTAGTGGCGTCGGCCCACCAGTTTGTAAATTCAAAACTGTTGCTTGAGCGCTTGCCTTGTTTCGCCGCGCCTTCGCTTGCATCTTTAATGTGTTCTTTACGCGTGGTGTTGCTGTAGTATTTGGTGTGAGTACCATTGGAAATAATAAACAACTGCACATATTCGAATAGCCCACTGGCCGCCCAAAAACTTTCGCGCTGATAGCGATTAATCTGATTGAAGGCCTCTTGAATGGCTATACCGCGCCGTTTTAGCTCGATGTGCACCATTGGCAGACCATTCACAAGCACTGTCACATCGTAGCGATTAGCCCGCATACCGTCTTCTGTGGCGTACTGATTGGTAACCTGCAAGCTATTATTATGAATGTTGTCTTTTTTTAACAAGTACACATTTTTGATTGTGCCGTCATCGCGCGTAAGGTTTTTAATGTAGTCCTCTTGAATAGTCGCTGTCTTTTCTTCAATACTCTGATTCGGGTTGGCAAGTTCGCCAGTAAAGAAATGTTCCCATTCGCTATCGCCAAACGTAAAATTGTTCAGTTTCTCTAGCTGTTTTCTCAGGTTCGCCACCAAGTCGGCTTCAGTAGCAATGGCCACGTATTCATATGCCTGTGTTTCAAGCTGCTGAATAAGCGCTTTTTCTAGTTCTGCTTCGCTTTGATAGTGCGCCACACGAACGCCGTCTGGTGCAAATTCGGCCACAACGGTGCTTTGCGTATTTTCAGAAACAAGATGGTATTTATTGTTAGTGGACATATTATTTTCCTTGTTCTATTTCTGCCTGTTGTGACATCCACTCATCACCAGCAGCTTCTACGCCCTTTGGCGTTGGTTCCACCTCATCCATTCTCTTTCGCCTGTCATCTAATATCTCGTCCTTGAACTTGAAGTATAAGGTTCCCTGCGGCCGTCTCTGATACCCCAACAGCTCCATCGCGCAGGTGGATAGGCTGCTTACGCTGTCACCAATTTTTATTTTATCGTTCTCCACAACTTCAGCGACGATACCTTCGTCTCTAGTGAATGTCAGTTTAGAACCGACAGGAATTCCATACTGAGCAAACTGAAATCGCGCCCTTCTTTCTTTTGCCTTGTCTACTTCTTTTTCCTGCTCTTTAGTTAGGATGTTCTCTATTTTTTCCTCGGTAATTTCAACCCGCTTAAGTGCAAGAGTTGCGTGTTCCGGACTCATCCTGAAAAATTCACGACTATCGCGCGCTCTACGGTCAGCAAAAATAGAGTGTAGCCATTTCTCCTCATTCTCTGCATTCTCCACAGTAGCTGCGTAGTAAATTTCAAAAGGAAGTGGCACGCCCGTTCTGTCAAGTTGCTTAATTCTTTCGTTCACCTCGCCATGAGTAAACCCGATTTTTATATATTCAGGCATTGACTCATTAGTGAGGATGTAAATAATTTGGTTCATACTGTCATTTCATTAAATGTCAGGAGCTTACCTCGATAATATTCGTATTGCGACCGACGCGCAGCAAGCTCTGCCGGCAGGCCAACGGAAATGTCATTCACGAGTGCATTAAACTTATCCAAAATAGACACGATACGCTCTTGCTCGGCGATTTCAGGAACAGGGATTTGAATTTTTTTGACATTTGGGACAGTCAACTGTGGAATACTACCGCCGCTATGGCCAATTTCAGTAACATCGAGAGCGTAGCTTAAAAACCTTGGTGAAATAATTTCAGTGTTGGGAATAAGGGTAATGAGACGAACAATCGGTGTGAATTTCGCTTTGCGTACCGTGTGGTAGCCGATGGTCCCACGCGCCGAAATAGTTACGGCCTCGCTACCGATACTGTAGCTATCAGAATAGCCATACAACGCTTTATCATCGGAACCGTTTGAATATATGGGGAATGGAAGTTCTTGGGTTGGCATATTTTGACCCTTCGAATAATTTTCTGGCAAATCTCCGCCTGCGAGAATCGATTGGCATACTTCATCAAGCCTCGGCCTCCGTACCCCCCCCTCGTTAAATGTCAGAAGTGCCGAGCGGTAATGCTCGTACTGCATCTTTCTAGCTTCTAGCTCTGCTTCTAGCTCTGCTTCTAGCTCTGTAAAGCTATTAAGAATGTTGACAATCTCCTCCTGCACCGCAAGCGGCGGAATAGGGATTATTATTTCTAGCATCTTGCTTTTGGTAAGCTTTGCACGAGTTCCACCTGTTAAGAATGGAATAAACTTCATGCTTCTTAAATAATGAAATAAAAACCTATTATTTAATTTATCGTATCCTCTAACAACATGAACATGGTTATTTGCCCAGAACTTTCCGGTCGCAAACTGGATTGAATAATTTTCTAAGTTTGCGGATCCATCCTCAGCAATTAATACAAAATCACCTTCATGTGTGAAACCTTCAACATAGTCTTGTATGTTGTTTGCACCATAGTATGGTATTTTGCCTGCTACACGTAAACTCGATGCTACGGGTCTCCTTTTATTATCAGTAATTTCACAGACCTCTCCGAGCTTTTTAAACTCCACCTCGTTGGGACAGTACTCGGCAATCAGCTTCTCAATTTTGCTTTGATTTTTTGCCATAATTACTTTTTACTCTTTGGCTTGCTCTCTTTCACTTTTTTCTCCACCTTTTTCTGCAAAGCCTTGATCGTGGCCAAATATGCTTCTTCAACGGGTGAAAGGGTTTTGGCCTGATATTTTCGGTACTCCCGGTCGGCTTTCTTCATGGCAGCGTCATGTCTCACGACACCCGCATTTTTCAGTACGCCCTTACCATACATCCCAGCAAATTTGTCGAGCTCCGCCATCCAGTCTTTCATATGCATCGGCATATGGTCTTGCGCTTTGATTTCAGCAAGGTCGAAAAAAGCAGACACCAAGCGGTTCAGGCGAAAGAGCTCGTCTTCGGTCAGATAATTCTTGGCTATGGAAACCTCTGATCGCTTAGGTATAGTTCCGGCAAAGGTGGTGAGTCCCATGAAGTCTTTGTTAGCATCAGCCCGCGCATGGATAAGCTCGGTGGCAGTTTGCTGGTTCGTGGCGTAGTGAAGTTTGTTCTGCACCGTTTTAAAGAACTCTCCTGTTTCTTTGCTTTTTGAGTTGTAGTCTAGACTTGTCGCATACAAATCCAACACCTGACGATAAAGGGCCTTCTCGCTGCTCCGAATATCGCGAATGCGTTCTAAAAGCTCTTTCCAGTACGTTCCGCCACCTGAACTCTTGAGACGCTCATCGTCCATGGTGAAGCCTTTGACGATGTACTCTCGCAGGCGTGCGGTTGCCCACTGGCGAAAGCGCGTACCCTGGACAGAACTTACGCGGTAACCAACAGAAATGACAACGTCGAGATTATAGTAGTTTGTGGGTTTGGTAGAAAAATCGGAATTACCGATTTTTCTCACAGAATCAGCCTCGACTAGCTCTTTTTCGTGATAGATGTTGATGATATGCTCATTTACCGTTGAGCGTCCTTTGTTAAATAACGTGGCCATTTGGTCAATAGTAAGCCATACGGTTTCACCCTCAACACGCACCTCAATTTTCGGCTGGCCGTTCTCGCCTTCATAAATGATGATGTCATTGTTCTGAGCGTCCTGTTTCATGGTTCTTTTGTTCCCTCAATATCGACGACGATTTTATCAATCGCCGTACGGAGCTCATTCTGCCTCACAACAATGCGGGCGATCTCAGTATTGAGCACCGCAATATCCACCACCTCGCGGGTGTCTTCTGCCACAACATAGCTTGATACGGCAATATTGTACTCATTCTCGGCAATCGTTTTATTGTCGACTAATTTGGCAAAGTAATCGGCATCATTGCGTGCGGTAAACGCGTCTAAAATCTTAGCGCGGTTTGCTTGTGATAGTTTGTTTTTATTGCCGTTGCGTACAAATTCGGCCGAGGCATCAATAAAGAGCGTTTTGTTGTCCTTTTTGCTCTTCTTGAGCACAATAACGCAGGTGGCAATGGTGGTGCCGAAAAAGAGATCGGGCGGAAGTTGAATGACGACTTCGATGTAATTATTCTCTATCAAGTACTTACGGATTTTTTGCTCCGCACCACCGCGATAGAGAACGCCAGGAAACTCAACGATGGCCGCTGTGCCGCTGGTCGAAAGCCACGAAAGCATGTGCATAGTAAATGCCAGGTCAGCCTTGCTCTTTGGTGCCAGCACTCCGGCCGGTGAAAAACGCGGATCATTGATAAGTAAGGGATCCGCATCACCTTCCCAGTGGATGGAATAAGGCGGATTAGAGACGATGGCATCAAACGGCTCGTCGTCCCAATGTTTCGGATCGGTAAGTGTATCACCGTGAGCAATATCAAAATGGTTGTAGTTCACATCATGCAGAAACATGTTGATACGGCAGAGATTATAGGTGGTAAGATTGATTTCCTGACCGAAGAAACCTTGGCGCACATTCTCTCGCCCCAACACCTTCGCGAATTTGAGGAGCAGTGAGCCAGACCCACAGGCTGGGTCGTAAACTTTGTTTACTTCCTTTTTGCCGACAGTGGTAATTTCAGCGAGGAGCTCGCTGACCTCCTGTGGCGTAAAAAATTCGCCTCCGGATTTGCCAGCCGTCGAGGCGTACATGGTCATCAAGAACTCATATGCATCACCAAAAGCATCAATAGTATTATCCGCGTAATCACCGAGGCGAAGCTCGCCGATCGCTTCTAACAACTTGGCGAGCTTGCGATTTCTCGTTTCTACCGTGTTTCCGAGTCGACTTGAGTTCACGTCTAAGTCATCAAAAAGGCCCCGAAGGTCATCCTCACTGCTTGCACCTTTGGCGGAGTTTTCAATGTTACGAAAAATAACAGAAAGCGTTTCGTTGAGGTTGGCGTTGCTGCGGGCATTTATGCATACGTTTACAAAAAGCTCGCTTGGCAAGATATAGAAGCCTTTTTCTTTCACCGTATCGGCTCGACCAAACTCGGCTTCTTCGTCGGCAAGCGCTGTATAATCAAAATTTTGTTTGCCAGTGCGACGTTCATCGGCATTGATGTAGTTCGTCAAGTTCTCGCTAATGAATCGATAAAAAAGCGTTCCAAGTACATACTGTTTGAAATCCCAGCCATCCACTGCTCCGCGCAGATCGTTCGCAATCTGCCAAATAGCACGGTGCAACTCTGTGCGCTCCTGCTCTTTGGTCATGTTTTTGCTTAGGTGATGAGTACTCACAAAGTTATTGCCCCAGTTCGCAATTTATTTTCCAAACGAATTAGGTTGGTACGCCTGACAGGACTTGAACCTGTGGCCTCTGCCTTCGGAGGGCAGCGCTCTATCCACTGAGCTACAGGCGCTCAAGATGGGCTTGGAGCTTTAGCTCCGAGACTAGCTTGAATTCCAGCAGCGCGAAGTGGAAAACGTTCCGTTGCTGCGCAACGGGTCGTTATCCCACTGAGCTACAGGCGCTCGCTTCTCTACAATTACCATAAATCGCTATATTTCGCGAGTGGGCGTATGCCTACAGACAGAAAAGCTCTATGCTGGGGCCATGAAACACACTCTTTTTATTATCGGTGTCATTTGTACAGTGCTTGGCTTTGCCGCGGCGGTTCAGGCGGCCGACAGCACTCAGGTCCAAATCACTGGCGACGGTAACACCGTCAGCACAGTAGTCAACGATCAAAACTCGAATTCGCTCTCGAGCGGTTTTATTATCAAAAACTTTGTCGCGACTGTAGATATTGGCCAAAACGGCCAGTCGGAAATTCTGGAAAAAATTACCGCCGACTTTGGTCAAAATCCGCATCACGGCATTTACCGCACGCTGCCGCTGACCTATTCATCGTACCTGTACGGTTCCCGCGCCTCAGGCATCAAGTTGCGGGACGTTAGCTGGCAGCACGAAGGCGACTCGGCCAGTGTGGCCGCGCCGTACACCACGGCTATTGCAGAGAGCGGATTGACCCTCAAAATTGGTGACGCCGGGCATGTGGATACCGGCGCCGTCACCTACACCATTCACTACCAGGCCGCCGCCGTTCAGGCTGAAACAAGCAACGGCCAACAATTTTTGTGGAATGTCACCGGCCGCCGTTGGACAGTGCCAATCGAACACGCCAAAGCGACCATCACCGCGTCTGGCATCTGGACCTCGCCACTGTGCTACGCGCCTAGCGACACTCAAACAAGCTGCCAAACCGAAGCTCACGGCGCCGTCATGACCGCGTCGGCCCAAAACCTGCAGCCCGGCCAGGAGCTAACGGCTGGCGGCCTCCTGCCAAGCGGCACCATCCAGGCAGTGTCTCCGGTCAGGCGGGCACTCTGGCTGCAGATCGTCCTGCCCTGCCTGCTACCGCTGCTGACACTGGCTTGGCTGATTTGGCAGCGCATGACCATGAGTGCTCGGAAGAACGCCCGCGCCATTATCCCGCTGTACGAACCGCCGACACTGGAACCAGGTTTGGCCGATGCCTTCCGCGAAGGTGAACTGTATGGCCAGCCTATTCCGGCGACCTTGATTGACATGGCGCATCGCGGAGAGCTGACGATCGAGGAAAAGAAGGGCCTGTTCTGGCATAAAAATTACCTGCTGCATCTCAAAAAACGCCCAGCTGCCAGCGGTCGGCCACTAGCCGAAGTCATCACCAGTGTTCTGTTTGACCAAAACGGCAAGGAACAATCGCTTGACGATCTGCACAAAGACACCATTCGGGCTGCCCAACTACAAAGACTGCCCTCTGAGGCCGGTTGGCAATGGTTGAAGCAACAAGGCTTTGTGACTAATGAAAACACCTACAGCTGGAACAACATTAAACACGTCGTCTTTGGCGTCGTCTTGGCATTAATTGGCGGCCTCTTCATTGCCCTGATGCAAAACGGCCTGTTTGCCCTGTCTATCTTTTGGGGACTCGGCCTGCTCGCTAGTGGAATCCTGCTGTTATTTACCCGCTTGTTCCGCCGCGGTTCTGAGCTGACCGAAAAAGGATTAGCAATGTACCGGCAAGTTATGGGCTTTTACATGTTTATGCATGTCGCCGAGCGCTATCGCCAACAGTGGCTAGAAAAAGAGGGAGAACTGGACCGCTTTTTACCTTGGGCGATGGTGTTTGGCCTGACCAAAGAGTGGCTGAAGAAGTTGGATCAAATGGGAGCTACTTTCACGCCGCCGGTGTGGTACGTCGGCAGTGGTGGCTTCGATTCAAGCACATTTGCAAGTAACTTCAGCTCGGCCATGAGCTCGTTCAGCAGTGCCGGCACCAGCTCTGGCGGTGCCGGATCTGGCGGCGGTGGCGGTGGCGGAGGCGGTTGGTGATTCTGAATAAAAAAGGGAGCCACGAGGCTCTCTTTTTTTCGGCCAGAAGCAATGTTTAGTGGCCGCTTGTTTTACAGCAGAGCATGGCAGCTGCCACCTTAGCCACCCGCTCACCAAGCAGCTCAGCCGTTAGACGGTCAGAGGCCTGTAGGCTTCGGCTGCCGTCGTGGCCAGCGTAGTGAATGGCGCCAAACGGCGAGCCCGCATCAAAATCTTCGCTAGCCCCTTTGATTGGATACGGGATGCCGACCGGAATCAAACCCATACCAATTAGGGTTGTGATAGTCATCAGCAGCGTCGTCTCCTCACCGCCGTGTAGAGAGCCCATTGAGGTGAAAACACCGGCTACTTTGTCAACCAATTTGCCCTCCTGCCAAATCGGCCCAAATTGGTCGAGGTACTGCTTCACCTGTGCCGCCAGACCGGAGAAGTGCGTTGGACCACCGAGCAGCAGGCCGTCGCAGTTGACCAGGTCGTCAGAAGTGGCTAGCGGAATATCAGCGTAGACGTGTTCAATTTTCCGAATCTGCAGCGGAATGGCATCTTCAGGGATGAGCTCCGGAATGCGGCGGATCGTTACCTGGCTAGTTACTTTGCCCGCTCCTTTGGCCACGGCATGCGCCAGCTCGGCCGTATGACCGGTAAAACTGTAGAATGCCACCAGTATTTTTGGTTCCGGATGGGTTGCCATCTGCCTCCTTTATTTAGTCTTAGCGTATCACAATACAATGACCCAGCTGAGTCATTTTCTTTTGAGATGTGGCGGAAGGGGTGAATAGACCCCTCTTTCGGCTACGCCTCAAGGGGTACCCCCGCTTGCCACTACGTGGCGCGCGACCGAACCCAGTTTCGCTGGGCTTTCATTCATCACCTCTCAACCAATTGCTTAACCGCCTAAACGGCGGTCACGCAATTGGCGGAAGGGGTGGGATTCGAACCCACGGTGACTTGCGCCACACAGACTTTCCAGGTCTGCCTGTTCGACCGCTCCAGCACCCTTCCAATTTCAACAACGACGCTATACAGCGCACTCGCACCATACTGAAAAACGGCCCAAACGTCTACGCGGCTGAGGTGTGGTGATGCAGCGAGGTGAGTAGCTGACGCGTCTCTTCTATCTCGGTAGCTGCCACCAACAGACTATGCACGTGGTGACGTTTAGCCTCGGTTAGCAACTCTGGCGTTAACAGTTCAATCGGCGCCTGCAGGGTCCAGGGCAGGTCAAGCCGTTCGGTTGCGGCGGCCAAGCGCACAAGTGCCTCTGCTAGCACCATTTCCAGCGGCGCCGTGCCGCCAAGCTCTGATTGGCCAAAACTCAATCGGGCAAAAGTCGCCAAATCAAACACAATACTCGCCAGCGGCAGGCTGGCTAGTTGCGATAACGTCGACAGTAGGGCCGGGGTAGCCACGGTCAGGTGGCGCGGCAGCGTATGCGGCAAGAAACGGTGTTGATCAAGCCAAGCGCAAAATGCCTGAACTTCGCCGGCGCTGCGGGCAAATGGCAACACCAGCTCAATAGTGCTCATTTTCTCGTCCAGCAGTTGCCGCAGCACAACCAACTCTGTCTGGGCCAAACCAGACTCGGCTAGGTGGTAGCTTAGGCCATGTTGACCGAGCAGCGGGTTGGCCTCGGCACTGCTGTTTGGCAGCAACTCGGCCCGCTCATCACTGAGTAAGTCGCTCAGGCGGTAGCGGAACGAAGTATGTGGCCAGAGCGCTGCGGTCGGTTCAATTTTTGGTTTGAGAGCTGCTGCCAGCCGATCTCGGCCAAGACTGTGACCAACGTGGCGGCCGAGGGCCGCGCCTTGAGATAGCAGCAGGGTCTCCGGCATAAAGATGACGCCGTCAGCGCCAGCCTGGCTGGCGATAATTGCCGCGTCTGCTGAGCCAACTTCAGCCACGATGGCCGGTAAACCAGGCGGGTTCGGCTGGACAGTACGGGGCACAGCATCCGGTCGGCGCAGTTTACCGGGTGCCAGTTGACCAGAGATGGCATCAAGCGTGATGAGTTGTCCCGTTTTTAGACGAGGCAGCGCTTTTGTATAGATGAGCGGGATGCCCTTCTGCTCAATCGCGTTGCGTACCGCCTGGCCGCCGGCCAAACTTTGCACAACCACACCAGAGACGGCGTCAAGGTATTCGAGTAAACCGCGTTTGAAGTGATCAAGGATGACAATTTCACCGGGTAGAATGCGAACCAAGTCAGCGGTGCTGCGAATCAGGCGGACCGGACCAACGGCAAAACCGGGTGAGAGTGGCACTACAGACGGCTCCGGCGACAGGTGCGTCTCTGCGCCAGGTAATCCAACCAGCGACAGCTCGCCCCGAGCGTCGGCAATCCAGCTAACCGGCTCGGTACGACCGGCAGCTTCGAGTGCCCGCTGCAGCGCCGCTGCCCTAATGAGAATGCCGTGGGGTACGGTCTCTGCGTCCGGCCGAAAGTGAACCAGTGTCGTTTGGCCGTGGCGGATACCCAAGGCATAGCGCTGTTTCTTTAGCGCCTGCTCGCGTACGACGAGGGTGATTGGATCTAGTGTCACAACGGCTTGTGCAGGCGCTGGTCCAACCAAGGCCGGATAACCGCGGTAGGCCGTAACTTCAATACTGTCTCCCGACTGCCGCACCGTCCCCGACCAACTCACCTGACTCGGCAACGTTAGGACAATGAGTTCCAGGTGATTGTGAGCCGCCAGAACCTGCTCGGCCACTTCGGTTAGTATCTGGCGCAGCTCCGCCTGACTGCCTGCCACCCGCACCTGACGTACCGTCTGGTCAGCCAAAAGCACCAGCATCTGACGACTCACCCAAGTTTCCGTTTGTTTGGTCATACGCTTCCAAACATCTTCGCACAGGGAATATTGTTTGCCGCGCTTTAGTAGTAGCGCCGCCGGTTCAGACACAACAAAACCGGCCACGACCGGCAGGGTTGCCTGTTTCAGCTGCGCCAGACGCTCAGCAAAGAGGCCGCGACTTGATACCGGCAAATCAGCGAGCGAAGAGATGGCTAGACGGACCATCCATTAGGCGGCGGCCGACGCTCCCACCGGCGGTACTGCCGCCACGGAGTCGCCTGATAGCACCGCTGACACTGCCTGCTTAATAATGCGGTCGCGCAGGAGACGGCCCAAACGGTCCGGTTGCGGCACACCCTGGTCATCGGTAAAGAGGATCGGCGCCGTAAAATCAGCGGCGCTGTAGCCAGCCGCTTGGAGTGTTTGTTCAAATGTTGAGGCAGAAAAATTCGCCGCTTGCACCCGCAGTGCTTCTGCCACCAGCTGGCGGGCCAGGTCATCAGCCGAGCTTCCGGCGGCTGGCCGACTGGGCTGAGCCATCGCTTTTAGTGCCGCCGTCGGCACAACATAGGCTTTACCGTCGCCACTGACGACCGTCAGCACATCATCGGCGATATGGTACTGCTGTTTGTGATTGAGGATGGCCTGTAGGCGTTGTTTGACCAGGGTTTCGATGCCCAGCTCAACGGCGCCGGTTTTATCTTGGCTACTGAATTGCCAGAGCTCCGGGGCTTCGGCGCGCAAGGCTGACTGCATTAATTGGTCAGTGAGTTCAACACCATACTTGCTGAGTGTGGTTGGCACATCGCTGGGCGTCACACCAGAAGTTGTCGTTGATGGGAGATCAGCTGGCTTAGCCGGCAGTGGACTAGCGGGGGGAGCAGGCAGAGGTGACAACGGCGCTGGTATAGCAGCTTCTGGCATGGCTGGTGGCGATGGCGGCATAGCGAGTGCAGTCGGAACAGCCGCCGGGGCGGCACTAGGCAACGGCGAAACCACCGGCGCTGCCGGTGCCGGAGAGAAAGATGGCGGCGGTGCTGGCAGATTACCAGGCGCCATTGTTGCCACTGCAGTTACATCAGACATGCCCACTCCTACCGCTGCCTGCCGGAAGCAAGACTTCCATCAGGTGCCCATTGAGCTGCCGCAGCTAGTGCCGCAGCCTCCTTTTGCTTTTCTTTAGTGTACTAGAACAGGGTAGGGTTTTGGTAGAGGAAGCGCTCGGTCCGCTCAATAATTTTGGCCATCGTCTGGACACAGAGCACCGGATACTGGCCCACCGCCGTTTCGTCTGACAGCCACAGACAGTCGGTGCGATCAAATACGGCATTAGCAATATCGGACACCTCAGCCCGAGTGGGCAGCGGGTTCTGAATCATGTTCGACAGCATTTGGGTGGCCGTAATTGTCGGCACATGGTTGTAGCGCGAGCGCAAAATAAGCTCTTTTTGAATGATCGGAATATCTTCGATCGGCAGCTCCACACCCAAGTCGCCGCGGGCAATAATAATGCCGTCCGAAACCTTCATAATCTCGTCAAAGTTCTCAATCGCTTGACGGCTCTCGATTTTAGCGTAAATGCGTACCTTTTTACCGACAATGGCCCGCAGGTCAATGACGTCCTGTGCATTTTGGACAAACGACAGCCCAACTAACTCATAGTTTTGCGTTTGGCCAAACATCAGGTCTTCTTTATCTTTGGCTGTCAGGGCGGAGATCTTCAGCGCTGAGGTTGGCACATTGATACCCTTCCGTGAGGCGATCCAACCACCGACACGGACCGCCGCCGGGAAACGCTCGTCGCCTGGGCGGCCGTTCGTTACCTCTAACGTCACCTTGCCTTCATTAAGCATGACGATGCTACCTTCATGAAGATCAAACGGAAACGGCATTTCGCCGAACGGAATTTCAGACGTCTTAGCCTGCTTGCCTTGGTGCAGTACAATCGTTACTTTGTCACCGTCTTTTAAGATCTGTTTCTCTTCTGTGAGCTGGCCTAAGCGAATACGCGGGCCTTGCAGGTCCTGCATGATTGGTACTTTTTTACCCAATTTCTCGGCCTCTTCACGGATGAGCTTGGTCCAGGTTCTGTACTGTTCCGGATCACCGTGCGAAAAATTAAAGCGGGCAATCGACATGCCGGCTTCGATCATCCACTTAATCGTTTTGCGGTCGGAGGAACTTGGTCCGATGCCGCAAAGAATTTTTGTCCGCATAGTTTCCTCCTGGTCTTAACACCAGCATTCATCATATTGATTTTGAGACGAATAAAAAAGTTGCCACCGGCAACCACTGTCACATGCAGTGCTAGGAAAGTACCTGCCGACAGACGTCACGTACTACTGTAGCGGCAAAACCACGCCGAAGCAACCGGCCGGTCAATCGGCGGCGCTGCAGCTCTCGCGGCAGTCCAGCAAGCGCTGTACTTTGCCGCCTAGCTTCAGCCAGAGCCAGTTCTTGGTCGTCGGCTGCTGAACGTGCCGCCAGCGCCTGCTCGGCCGTCTCTTTAGCGATGCCTCGTTGATGCAGTTTGCCCTGCAACCAAAAGCGGCCGTGACGCACCGATAGCCGCACCACACTCGCCGCGACCTGCTCATCAGACAACAGCTGCTTATCTTGTAACCAAGCCAGTGTTGTTGCAATCTGCTCTGGCGGCACCTCCCGACGAGCCAGACGTTCGGTCAGCTCAGCGGCCGAGTAGGCGCGCCTAGACAGCAGCCGGAGTGCTATCGTCCGCGGATTTGGCGGCAACAGGGGCGGCTTCAAGTGCCTCTTTATCAATGACAATACCGGCAGCAATACGGATAGCCTTTTCAATCGCTTCGGCAATTTGTGGATGTTCCTTCAGATAACCACGGGCGCCCTCTTTGCCTTGGCCAAGCTTTTGCTCGTCATATTCGTACCAACTGCCGCTTTTTTTAACCACGCCGTATTCAGCGCCGAGATCCAAGAGCTCGCCTTCGTGTGAGATACCCTCACCCCACAAAATATCAAACTCAGCCACCCGAAACGGCGGCGCCACCTTATTCTTAACCACCTTCACTGCCACGTGGTTGCCAATAGTTTGGTCGCCCTGCTTAAGAGCCTCTTTGCGCCGAATATCCAAACGCACCGAGGCATAAAACTTCAGCGCATTGCCGCCCGAAGTCGTCTCTGGGTTGCCAAACATAACGCCGATTTTCATCCGGATTTGATTGATAAAAATGACCACCGTTTTAGCTTTAGAAATAGCGCCGGTCAACTTGCGCAGCGCTTGCGACATTAACCGCGCTTGCACGCCGACCATGGCGTCACCCATTTCGCCTTCAATTTCAGCCCGCGGCACCAAGGCAGCCACCGAGTCGATGACAATAATGTCGACGGCGTTAGAACGTACCAGCGTTTCGGTAATTTCCAAAGCCTGCTCGCCGGTATCTGGCTGCGAAACCAAAAGCTCATCCAAATTAACGCCTATTTTTTGGCCAAAGTCTGGGTCAAAAGCGTGCTCAGCGTCAATTAAGGCACAGGTGCCGCCATGCTTTTGCGCCTCAGCAATGGCCGACAGCGCAAGGGTAGTTTTACCAGATGATTCTGGACCGTAAATCTCGATTACGCGGCCATAGGGAAGGCCACCGGCGCCAAGAGCAATATCCAAGCCAAGCGAGCCGGTCGGTGTTGTGGCAATTTGGAGAGCATTATTCTCGGTTAGACGCATAATAGAGCCCTTGCCGAATTGCTTTTCAATGTGGGCCAGGGCCACATCCAGTGCCTCGCGCTTGCCTTCTTCTTGTGTAACCACAGCTACCTCGCTTTTCTTTGCTGTTTCGGCTTTTGTTCTCCCCATCATTGTACACAAATTTGCCGCTGGCAACAGCCTACCCGTAGCCACAAAAAATGGCTGTGGCAGCCAACAAGATCACAAGCCGCGATTACGGGATGAGTGAGGCGGTGTTTACACCCAGCGAGGCTTGGCGCTCAACCAGGAGCGTATTTTTGGTTTCGCGGCCATTTTGACCGCGCGCCATGACGTCAATGGTGTTCAGGCCTGGGTCAAGCTGCAAACCTTGGCTAAAACTGCCGTCCTGGTCGGTTTGCACCACCTGGCCGTTAATTTCAACGTGCGACTCGCGAATTGTTTGGCCACTGACTACCACATGGTCAACCGTCACGACGGAACGATTGGCCGGGGCCGCAATCGCCAGGTCGGGGCCACCGGTTAAGTGGGCAATTTGAATGAGCACATAGCAGAGCACCGTTAGTACGCTTAGGGCGGCGCCGGAGGTAGCCAGCAACCGAGGCGTCACAAAAAAGCGGCGGAGCTGCAGAGACGGCTCGGCCACAATATGCATTTCGCAGGGCGCAAGTTTGGCTTCGCGCTGCCAATCAACGCAGAGATCGCTCTCCGCTAGGCCGAGGTGACTGCCATAGGTGAAGACGAAACCGCGCGGGTAGGCGCCGGTTGGCAGTTCGTGGTAGCGACCGCCTTCAATCGCCCGCAGGTATTTGGCCCGGATCTTCGTCGCCTCTTCCACCTGGTCAATCGAAAGCTGCTGCTTGGTACGAGCAGCAGCCAGCTTCTCACCTAAAGTGAGACTGGTTTTAATGTTGCGTAGTCTAAAACCGGCTGCTGCTATTGCCACTCCTCGCTATTGTAGTGTCGAGAGAAAAAGCGCCCTGAAAGACTCGCGTCCTGCCTTATCATGTAGTCTACGACGGTCGCATGTACCGCGCAAGACGAATAAAAACCGACTAAAGGCCGATGCCTAGTAGTCGGTGTGGTCGCGGGAGACTAAGATGTCGCGCGGCTTAGCACCGTCGCCGGGGCCGATCACGCCGTCCTCTTCCAGCAGGTCGAGCAACCGTGCAGCTCGGGCGTAACCAACCTTTAGGCGGCGCTGCAACAGCGAGGCTGAGGCTTTGCCGGCCTGCACGACTACCTCCATCGCCTGGTCGTACATTTCATCTTCGCCGGAATGCTCGCCGCCGAGAGCGCCAGCCATGCCACCAGACGGCTTGAACTCAGTAATTGACTGGTCGTACTGGGCCACCGAGCGTTCTTTCAAAAACTCGATCACCTTATTAATCTCTTTATCAGAAGTGTAGGCGCCTTGGACACGACGCGGCTTAGTAACGTCGTTGCCTAAAATGAGCATATCGCCGTTTCCAAGCAGCTTGTCGGCACCCGACTGGTCCAAAATCGTTCGTGAGTCTACCTGTGAGGCGACGGCAAAGGCGAAGCGCATCGGCACATTGGCCTTAATCAAGCCGGTGATGACATCAACCGACGGCCGCTGGGTTGCAACAATCAAGTGAATGCCAGTCGCACGGGCCATTTGGGCCAACCGCACGATTGAGGCCTCAACTTCTTTGGAGGAAACAGCCATCAGGTCGGCTAACTCATCAATGACACAGACAATACGCGGCATCGGTGCGGCGCTGTCTGGCGGACTTTCGTTGTAGGCCACAATGTTGCGCCGACCGTGCTCGGAGAAGGTGCGATAACGCCGGTCCATCTCGGCCACCAGCCATTTCAGAGCCGAAACAGTTTTGTCGGCCTCCGTAATGACCGGGGTCAACAGGTGCGGAATACCGTTGTAGTTGGTCAGCTCTACCCGCTTTGGGTCAACCAACAGCAGGCGCAAATCAGCCGGCGTATTGCCGAACAAAAAGGTTAAAATGAGCGAATTAATACAGACGCTCTTGCCGGAGCCCGTGGCGCCGGCAATCAAGACGTGCGGCATTTTCTCCAAGTCTAGCGCCACCGGGGCGCCGGCCACATCGCGACCGATCGCCATGCCGAGCGGCGACTTTAAGGCGCGGAAGTCTTTGGACTGCAGAATCTCCTTCAGTGTCACCTTGGCGGCCACCTTGTTTGGTACCTCAACGCCAACGGCGGCTTTGCCGGGGATGGGCGCTTCAATACGCAGCGACTTAGCCGCCAGCGACAGCGCCAGGTCATTCTGGCGGGCGACAATTTGGTTCAACTTAACACCCTCAGTCGGCTTCAAGGTGTACTGAGCGACGGTCGGGCCAACGTTCACCTCGCCCATCGTCACATCAACACCAAACTCCTTGAGCGTCTTTTGGATGATTTCGGCATTTTTGGTGATATTGCCGGAGCTGACTTGGTCATTACCGTCTTCTAGCAGCTCAACCGGCGGAAACTCCCAGTTAGCGCCCTTGACCGAGCGCATTGGCGGCGCCATATCAACCTCAACCACCGGTGCCTGCGAGCGCTCAGCCCGCATGCGCAAACCGCCGATACCACGCTTGGCCAGTTGAAAAACTGAGACGGCGTTGCCTTGGTTAACCTTGACCGCTCCGTCACCCTCCGGCAAAAACGGCTGGAAGAAGGTTTTGATTGAGGTGTTTAGGCCAATCGCCCAGGCTACAACGTCGAGTATAATAAATAAGAAGAATGCACCAATGACGCCAAATGTCTCACGAGCCGGGCGCGCCAACAGGGCGCCAAGGCTGCCGCCGGCTTGACCACTCCGCGCTATCTCGGCCATGTTGTCCGGGGCAATAAAGACGTGAAAGAAAGCCGACAAGAACACTAACCCCAAAAGGAGGCCGAGCACATTCGATGGCTTGGCTTGCTCTTTCTTTTCGGTCCAGAAGGCTGAGCCGAGAGACAAGGCCACGACCGGCACTAAATAGGCCGTTAAGCCGAAGCTTTTGTGCAGCAGACTCGACAGCGCTGTGCCGGCTTTGCCGCCGATGCCCAGGAGTGACAGGACGAGCAAAACGCCAAGCAGCAGCAGCAGCGCGGCGACCATTTCGCGGGCTGTCTCTGGAGCGATACCAAAGTCAGTGGCGACGGAGCCATCTTCGCGTTGCGATTGCCACCAACGTAGGCGGATTTTTTTGCGGCGCGGCATGCTTTTGCCCTTCCTCCTTCTCACCACCCGAGGTTGTGAGAATCCTGCTTTTGTTGTTTTTGCTGCTTTGAGTGTAGCGCGAAGCGCGCACAGTTCAAAGCGTCAAGCGCTTATTTTGGCCAACGCTCGCTCAACCACTTTGCGGTCAGACCAGGGGACAAGCTTGCCGCCAGCGACGGCCATCACCTCTTCCGCGCCCTTGCCAGAGATAATCACACTGTCGCCTGGCTGAGCCAAATCCAGCGCCTGCCGAATGCCGTCAGCGCGGTTGGGTGCTGTGTACAGGGTCTGACCCACTGTTTTATGCTTGACTCCGGCCTGCACAGCGGTAATAATCGCCGCCGGATCTTCGTCGTATGGGTCTTCGTCAGTTAAAACGACAATATCGGCGTACTGGTCGGCCAGCGCGCCGAGCGTTGGCCGCTTGCCGCGGTCGCGGTTGCCGGTGGCGCCAAGCACAGCGATTAGTCGGCCGTCTGTTTCTGGTTTAACCGTTTGGTACAGCTTTTCCAGCGCGTCAGGCGTATGTGCATAGTCCAAGATAATCGTGAACGGCTGGCCGGCCTCAACCAACTCCATGCGGCCGGCTACCGCTGTGACCGAGGCGATACCAGATGCAATGGCAGACGAGGGCACGTCGAGGCCAACACCCACGGCAATCGCCGCCATGGCGTTTTCAATATTGAATCGGCCGGGCAGATTGAGTGTGATTGGCAGTTTCTGGTCGCCGCACACCGCCGAAAACGTGGTTGGCTTTCCAAGCTTAATTACCTCGGCCGCAATACCTTGCTCGGAGCTAACCTCGGCCAACCCGTAGAGCAAACGACGCTTGGCTGGCTGCTCATAGAAGGTGGCCCAACGCGGGTCCGCCCGATTAATAACCGACAATTCAAGCTGCTGCTCAGACCACAGGCGTAGTTTGGTGGCCGCATATGCATCCATCGTTTTATGGTAATCCAGGTGGTCACGCGTAATATTAGTTAACACCGCCGCCGTGTACGGGATGCCAACAATCCGCGACTGGTCAATGGCGTGGCTTGAGGTTTCGAGTACTAAGTGGGTACAGCCGGCCTGGCGCATCTGCCGGAGTAGCGCATTAAACCGTCGGCGGCCCGGGGTGGTCATTTTTGAGTTGTTTTTTGTTACCATGCCGGCAATTTCAACGTCAATTGTTGTTTGCATACCAACGGTATGTCCAGCCGCTTTTAAGATGGCCGTGATGAAATGGCAGGTGGTTGTTTTACCGTTAGTACCGGTGACGCCAATCACCGTTACGCCGCGGGCCGGAAAGCCGTAAGCGGCCGCCCAAAACCAACCTTGCAGCGCATGATAGACGTGCAGTAGCGGCGATGGAATGAGAGACCTGAGGCGCGCCATCACAGCCGCCGGCGCGATTTCTCAAGTGTACGATACAGCTTGTACCAAAACGGCTGCATAATAAAGTCGTAGGCACCAACGATAGCCACCGCTCGGCCGCCGAAGCGTTGTTTGAACTGCGTCAGGCCGGCGTATTTCTTCGACAGCGGCGATAAACCATCCGGCGGGCCAATTGCCAATAGGTCATACTCACGACAACCGTGTTCTTTGGCTTCAAGCATGCTTTGAAAGTGCACCAGATAGGGCGCCATCGAACCTTGGTCGTCAGGAATTGAGGCGCCGTATAAGTATGAGGCCAGGCCGTCGTACCAAGAAACGATATGGGCGCACAGTGGCTGACCGTCACGCTCAGCCACAATAAGGGCGCCCCACTTCTGCTGGTACAGCAGCTTCAGCAGCTCGCGAATGTAGCCTTCCGGCCGTGGCGAAAAGTGTTGCCGCGTTGCAGTCGCTAAGTAGAGTTTATAAAACAGGTGCGTGTCTTCTTCTAAAAACATCTGCTCATCGCGCACCTTCACCTCAACGCCGCGCCTAGCAGCCAACTTGACGTTGTAGCGGCCCTTCTCGGTCATTTGCTTAAGTAGTCCCTCAGCGTCATCCTCGATTGGTATTACTTGACGCCAGCGCGGTTGCACCTCCTCAAAACTCGGCACAAAACCGAATTCAGCTAGACCCAGCGGGCTGTGGTCATGCCGGTTTAGCACCTCCAGCCGCAACGCCATGGCCTCTGGCCGCTCCCCCGTAAACTGCGACAGCTGCTCGATAATGGTTTTGGCTGCGTCAAACTGCTCTGGCAGCCACACCTCGGGCGCATAGAGCAAGCTCTTGCCGAACAGAATTGGCCTCTCAAGCACCCAAACATCAGCGACACGGTGCTTGGTCCAGCCAAAGCGGACCTTAAAATCAGCCCACGCTTCAGTTTGCATAAATGACTGCATGACCCAAGCCTAGCATATTTGCCGACGCGAAGCGGAGTAGCATATTTGCCGACGCGAAGCGTCGTGGCAAAATTGTCGGTGGACGCACAAGCCCTGGCCGCACCTGCCACGCCTGTGCTACAACAGATGTGTGCAAAAACATATTCTGTCAATCGAGACAAGTTGCGATGAAACTGCCGCGGCGATTGTCGGCGGCGACATTTTAAGTGGAGGCGTTCGAGATATTCAGATTGCATCTAACATCATTTCTTCACAGATCCCGCTACACCAGCTAACCGGCGGCGTCGTGCCGGAGGTTGCCGCCAGGGCGCAACTGCAAGCCATGCTGCCAGTGGTTGATCAGACCCTCTACGTCTGGCAACACGGCTCGCTCGATGGCTGGCAGCAAAATTCCAGCCAGGAGCATTTGGATAAGATTGATGCCATTGCCGTCACCGAAGGACCAGGCTTAATTGGCTCACTACTCGTCGGTACGGAATTTGCTAACGCCATCGCCTTTGCCAACGATCTGCCACTTTTGCCGATTAACCACTATGAAGGCCATTTGCTGTCTTTCTTGCCTGATGCGCCGGAAGCCAGCTGGCCAATATTGGCTTTAACTGCCAGCGGCGGCCACAGCTCGCTATACCTGATCGAACGCCCAGGCCAGTATCAACTACTGGGCCGCACGCGTGATGACGCCGCCGGCGAAGCTTTTGATAAGGCGGCGCAGTTTTTGGGCTTGGCCTACCCGGGCGGCCCAAGCCTGAGCAAATTGGCCGAACACGGCAACCCAAGCCGTTTTCCGCTACCTACACCAATGCAGCACCAAGCGTCACTGGATTTCTCATTCTCGGGCCTAAAAACAGCGCTGCGCCGGCAAGTTGCGGCGTTGCCAGACCTATCAGAGCAAGACCGAGCCGATCTGGCCGCCAGTTTTCAACAGGCAGTTACGGGCAGCCTCATTTCTCAACTGCGCCGAGCAGCTGAAGCAACCAGTCCCAGCGGCCTGGCTATTGTCGGCGGCGTCGCGAATAATCAGCTGCTCAAGGCTGAGGCCTCAGCGTTGGGCCAAAAATTAGGTCTGCCGGTGTATTTCCCCTCCTCAGGGCTTTATACTGACAATGCCGCCATGATTGGCGTCGCTGCTCTATTTCAGCTGGCCAGTGGCAGCGCATCCCGCTTCGCCGTCCCCACTGCTCGTTTACCTTTACCTGAATCTACAAGCATTGAAGAAAGAATTTGATGCCATTCGAATCACTTCTCCCTAAAAACTGGGATCACGAATCCGAAGAAGCCCCCCTCTATGCCAAGTGGGAGCATTCGGGCGGCTTCCAGCCCCAGGGTGACGGCGAACCGTTTGCCATTCTGCTGCCGCCACCAAACGCCAGTGAGGCCATTCATATCGGCAACGCCATGTACACCATCCAAGACATCCTCATTCGGCGGGCGCGCATGCAAGGCAAACGAGCTTTCTGGATTCCGGGCACCGATCACGCCGGTTTTGAAACCCAAGTCGTTTTTGAAAAAAAGCTGGAAAAAGAAGGTAAAAGCCGCTTCGATTTTGACCGCCAAGGTTTTTATGACGCCGTAATGGCCTACACCAAAGACAACCAATCAACCATTATCGCCCAGCTTAAATCGATGGGCTTTTCGCTGGATTGGTCGCATTTGTACTTCACGCTGGACCCGAAAATTGTTGATGCGGTCAAAGCGAGCTTTAAGCGGTTGCATGACGACGGCCTGATTTACCGTGGTGAGCGCCTGGTTAACTACTGCACTAAACACCAAACCGCTTTCTCCGACTTAGAGGTCGAGCACACCGAAACGGAGGGGCTCCTGTGGAAACTCCGCTACCCGCTGACAGATGGCAGCGGCGAAATCATCGTTGCCACAACACGACCGGAAACCCTGTTCGGCGACACCGCCGTGGCTGTTCATCCCGATGATACCCGCTACAGCAGTATAGTCGACAAAATGGTCAAATTGCCGCTGACCGAGCGCACTATCCCGATTATTGCCGACCAGATGGTTGACCCAAAATTTGGCACTGGCGCGGTAAAAATTACACCAGCGCACGACCTGCATGACTTTGAGGTAGCCAGCCGCCACGATCTGCCGAGCATTCAAGTTATTGACCTGCGCGGTAAGCTCAACGACAACGCACCGGAGGCTTACCGCGGCCTAAAAGTGAAACCGGCTCGTGAACAAATATTGGCCGATTTAACCGCTCAAGGCTTCTTGGTTGGCAGCTCCACGCATACCTCGAGCGTCGCTACCTGCTACAAATGCGGCACAGTCATAGAACCGCTGCCAATACCACAGTGGTACTTAAAAGTGCGTGACGCCGACCCGGCCAAGAATTTGGCCGAGCTTGGCAAAGAGGCCGTGGCCAGCGGCAAGATCACCGTAGTTCCCGAACGTTTTCAAACCGTCTTTCTCAACTGGATGGACGGCCTGCGCGACTGGAATCTGTCGCGCCAGGTTTGGTGGGGCATTCCCATCCCCGCTTGGCAGTGCGCCCAGTGCCATGACTGGACAGTGACCGCCGGCGATACACCGCCCCGGTGCAACCAGTGCGGCAGCCACGAGCTAACGCCTGACCCAGACGTATTTGACACCTGGTTCTCCTCGTCGCAGCTGCCCTACGCCGTCCTTGAGGAGTTTGGACCCGAGTTCCTAGAAACCTTCTATCCGCATGCGGTTATGGAAACCGGACATGATATTTTGACCTGGTGGGTGGCCCGCATGATCTACTTAGGTATTTACCTGCGCGGCGAGGTGCCGTTCAAAGCCGTCTACCTGCATGGCATGATTACCGACCGCCAAGGTAAAAAAATGTCCAAATCCAAGTTCAACGTCATTGACCCGCTGACTATCACAGCCAAGTACGGCACTGACGCTCTGCGCATGGCGCTTGTGGTCGGGAACAGCCCAGGGCAATCCATGGCCATGTATGAAGAAAAAATCCGCGGTTTTCGCAACTTCTCGAACAAAATCTGGAACGCCGGTCGCTTTGTACTGACGAGCCTGGAAGCGTACGCTGGCCCGTCGTTTTCTGAACCGTCGGAAGCCGGACAGTCGGCCGTAGCCGACCAACTGCTGACTAGCGTAACCGAGGCAACCACTGAGGCCAACCGCCTGCTTGATCAGTGGAAAATCGGCCAGGCCGGTGAATTTTTGTACGACTATTTCTGGCACACTTTCTGCGACCGCTTCCTCGAAGAACTCAAGCCGGCGCTGCAAGGAAGCGACACCGCCGCGCAGCAGGCACTTGGCTACAGCCTAGCTCAACTACTGAAGTTGTTGCACCCGTATGTGCCGTACGTTACTGAGGCGCTCTGGCAACATCTGCGCCAGCTGGATCCGCAACTGTCCGAACTGATTATGGTAGCCGATTGGCCAACTACTTAGATTGTGGCTAATCCAATCATTTCCGCCGAGGCAGTCAAGCGCCGGCGGCGCCTAGGGAGCGGCCTGTCGCTAGCGGTGCTTGTTTTGGTCTTGTTGTTGCTGCTGCTCTACTTACCACTCGCCGGCCGCGGCTTCACTTGGGCCATTGACCAGGGCGATCAAGAGCTGGCAGCCGTCCAAACCGCCCGGGCCGAAACCTGGTATCAGCTGGCGCACAGCGTCGAGCCATGGAACAAAACGGCCACCAACCGGCTCAACCTGGCTGCCCAAATAAGCCGCGACCTAAGCGCTGGGCGGCAGTTTTTGGCCGAGCATGGCAACGTCCAAGCCGTTGAGACAATTGACTTGCTTCAAGTAGGCGGAGCAGCTGATCCGGTCAAGGTGGCGACCGAGCTGGCCGGGCGGGGCTACCCGGTGCAAGCGCAAGCCATGCTGTCTATCCACCAATCCGAACATGCCGCAGATATTCCCTACTTACTGTTGCTGGCCCACCTAGCCATAAACGCCGACGCCAACCAAACGACGGCCGCCGCCAGTTATTACCGCGACGTCCTACGGCTTGACCCGGACAACATGGTTGCCCTGCAAGCGCTCAGCCAACTTGGCCCAACGAGCGCCGAGACGGCACGCCTAACCCTGCTCTCAAGCCTCGGCTCGTAGGTTTTGGTCCCCGTACCGTCCTGCTACACTAGAGCCGTGCTACAAAAGGTGGGAACGCGTGTTTGGATGAAAGCCATTTTCGGATTGCTCTTTTTTGTTGCCTTTGCGACGTTTAGTGTACTTACCGCCCCCAAGACCCATGCTGCTTGTGCCGATATAGTCTCACTTGAAGACCATCCGACGTTGGCGCTTATTGACCCTACCAACTTCATATGCTTCTTTGAGGACACTTCGGCCAACTCGGCCTCTCAACTGACCACTTTTCGCGACAGCTCTGGCAAAGGCGTGGGTGACACTGTGCAGATGGTAGACACCAAAACAAACGTGGAATCTAGCATTTACCGGATTTATGACCCTTACCAAGAAGTTGCCAGATTCAGTCCGGCAATCGCGGGGTTTGGCAATGCTAGCAACGATAAAACTTATCGTATTTCTTTCACCTGGGGAAGCGACAAAGTCGCCTTTCAAATTACCGGCTACAGCAGCAAGGGCAGTGTGGATATCCATCAAATCACCAAAAATGGTAAGCATATTTACTTGGCCTCAGCAGGTTTAGCAAGCAACCAAAAACAAATTTGGCCTCAACCAGGTGGCCAAATTGTCACTATCTCAGGCACCGATATTAGCCACGCCGAAGATGGCAAGATTTCTATTGTTTTCCAAATTTACGAGGCCGCAAAAGATGCCCAAGGAAATGTGGCTAGTAAAGATATCGATGGGCGTAAAGATGTTTCCGCTGACCACTCTAAACCGATCGCCGGTGCTGAGGTTGTTTTAAAGATCGCTAATACTGGTGGTCCAGAGCTGAAGGCCAACACACAAGATGCCGTGAATGCAGGCCAACCCCTTTTATCTTTCCCAACCGGCACAGTTGGCCTCACCAAAGAACGAGCGTTTAAGGCTGACAGTAAAGGGCAGGTTAAGTTATTTGTCACTCCAACTGGTATTCAGGCTTATTCCTTTTCAGCCCAAGCGCCCAACCATGAGCCACTAACCCAGCCCACTACTTACGCATTTAACGCCCAGCTAGCAGCTAAGGATCGTAATTTCGACATAGTGCTTGTGCCAAAGGGCAGTGCTCTCCAGGGTCGAGTGTTCCGCTCGGCTGACGGAGCTCCCATTGTTGATAACGGATCACAACAAACGGAAAGAGGCTCAGTCCCCCCCTCGAGTGCAGATAAATATGGCTGCAGTCTCCCTCCACTCAATAGCGAGTACATTGCCGGTGTTGTGCGGTGGGTGTTCTGCGAGTTGGTCGGATCTATGGGCGATGGTCTTAATTGGGGCATTAACCAGGTTGCATTTTTTGCCGCGACTTCAAACAATAATCCTACCCAAGGCGACTGGCGAAACGTTGCCTTTGTGTTGAAGGCTAACGACAGCAATGCCTCATATTTGCATAACCGATGGGTAGTCGATGGCTGGAAACTAACCACTTCAATTGCTTCCGGATTTGTCGGCTTGCTGCTGTTGATTGCTGTATTCTCTAATATTCTACACATCGACCTGGAGAACTGGGGTGTGCGCAAACTGTTGCCAAATATTATTGTGGCCACAGTCACCGCTAGCCTAAGTTTATTTGTTATTCGATTTATCGTTGACGTCGCCGATGTCCTCACCCGCGGCCTGGATAGCATGTTTGCTCAAGCTACACCCGGTCACTTAGATCTTGGTCATGCTCTGGGCAACTCGTTCGGCATTACTCAAACATTTAAATACGCCGAAGGGTGCAAAAGCTTTACCAACACTCTCGCCCTAGCCGACGCTAATGTGGCTAGTATCGGTCTAGGGATTTTGAGCTTTCTGTTTATGCTTGTCGCCTTTGTTCTCATCTTACTCATCGCTATCCAACTGGTTATCCGTCCGGCCGTGATATATGTGACAACCGTAGCCGCTCCAGTCGTATTGATTGGTGGCGCGTTCCCTTGGTTTAAGGATTGGCGCGGTAAGTGGCAAAAATACTTGACCAGTTGGGTATTTATGGCCCCGGCCATTATGTTTGTCTTAGAGCTCGCTTCGCTGCCAGGCCGCATCGGTTCTGGCACTCCCACGACCGATTTATCGTGCTACGCTATTTCGCCTGATGTAAATTTAGTCGGCGCCTTTGCCGCGGCCTTCTTGCTGTGGTACGCCGTCCGGATTCCATCAATTATGGGCGGCAACATCCAGGGTAGTTTCAATAAATATACTCAAGCAATCCCCAAGTGGGCCGGCGGAAATCGTATGGCAGATGTAAATAAAGAAGATAGAAGCTTCACAGGGCGAGTAAAATACTTCACCGGACGTGCCATTAATTTGGCCGGTTCTCCTTATGCAGCCGTACATGCCATTAAAAAAGGGAATGAGGACGCGGGCAAGCTATTCGATAAAGATTTTAATAGAGCAGTAGGACGCAATAAACTCTATGGCTCACCTATCGGCGGGGGAGATCGAGTCAAGGCAACGGCATTAAAAGAAATTATGAAAGATGATGTAAGCACTATGGTAGATTCGAATGCCGTAGTCGCCCACATGAAAAAAGTTGGTGTTGCGGATCACTTGTTAGACTATGTGCAAAGAGAAAGTGCTAGCCGCGGAGTTCCAATGGCTACGGTAATCTCAGAAGTTATGTCAGAAAGCGGGGATATTAAACAGAAGGCCTACGCACGCCAACATAACATTAAAGATTGGGGGCAAATTGGAAGATTCCAGGAGGGCATGCGTCAAGCAACCAATCTCTACCGGCAAGAACAACGAGGCCGTGGCGGAGGCTCAACCCGCACAGATGAGGTGTTTAACGCCTTAGGAGGCCAATTTTCTGCCGCAGAACCTGAAGCCGAAGGCCTGCAAGACAAAAAAGATTCCGCGGAAGAGGCCCAAAATCCAGAAGCTGCCGAAAACCAGGCCGATCCGGAAAACCCAAAATATGGCAACAGTGGAGCTGACCACAAGACCCCATCTGCGCCCACAAACAACGCTGGCACCATCACCATCAATGCCGAAAATGTTCATTTGAACTCAAGCGGCCAGCCGGTCCAGGTAGCGCCGGAGCCGAATTTGTCAGAGGCAACAGGTACGCCAGCCAGCGAAGGCTTCTCGCCCGACGATGTTGCTGCACTCGAGCAAATTGCCCAGTTAGAACAAGAGAAGCTGAACGATCCAACTAAAGGCAGCGAATACGATCAACAAATTCAAGATTTGAAGCAGCATGTTAGCCACGCCGCCTCCACCGATGAAGCGTTTCAGCAGGCAGGTGGCGACAATCCAAATAGCTCACCCACGACCGTTGTGCCTGACACGACCGGCAAAGCTACAAAACCTCCTCAAACAGAAGAATCATCTGCGCAGACAACGTCGGAGCCGGATTCGTCAGAAACGACGGGGGCGGCAGCCGGTTACTCGCCGGAGCAAATCGCCGTGTTGGAAAAGATTACTGAGCTGGAGCAAAACAAACAGCGCGATCCGGCCAACGGCAGCGAGTACGACCGCCAAATTCAGGATTTGAAAGAATCATTTACGCAGGCTGCGGCCGTGATGCCGACCGTGGCGCCAATGCCCGTTGTGCCTGATGTGACCGACAAAGCTGCTGAACCTGTTCAAGAAGAAAGTACTGCCTCAGAGACGAGCGAAGACGAAGCAGGGTCTAGTGAGACCGAAGCAGAGCCTGCAGACACAACCGCCGAGCCTGAGGCTGAGATTAAAGACGTTGTTGATGAAGATGAGGCCGAGCAAGTAGCTAATCTGCCAGAAGAGTTTAAAGTGCTGCGCGAAGAATTAGCCGGGCACTTCACAAATCTCATTGAACAGCAAAAGCAGCAACCGTCGTCAACAGCAACCATCCAAGCCTCGGCAGCCGGGCGTCCAAACACAGCCAAACCAGGCGCGCAGGCGTTTGACATCCCCAACCCAGCTGAGCGACTGCGCTGGATTCGCGCCTTTATGGTCGGCCGCACCGGTCAGCAGATGCTCGCGACTCTCACCCGTCACCCGTTCTACAAAAAATACGCCAGCAAACAGATGGCAACTCAAAACAAGAGCTTGGGCGAGATGATGGCGCAGTCGCCAAGCGGGCTGCAAGGCCAAGATTTAGCCGATTACGCCAGCTTTAAAGACACTCTCGGTCAATTTAATGACGTCGTGGACAACGCGGCGAACATGAACTACAAGGCCGGCCTATTGGTCAATAGAATAAACAAAGAGGCTGGCACCAACTTTAGCCGCTCTAGCTTTGTGGCCAAACTAGAAGCTGGTGGCGCCGCTGAAATCGGCGACACTATCGCCGGCAGGCTAAGTGACAATCCGCTGACTAAAAGCCAGTTGCTTGGCGACGTAAAAAGTTTTGCCGATGGCCCCAAGGTTGGCCCGGCCGCCATCTCTAAAGAAGTTACGCGCTTAGTGCAGTCAAGCGGCCAGCCGCCAGAGGCTCAACCAGCAAGCGCGGCGCCAACCTCTCCGGCTATACCGAATGCAACGCCGTTTGCCTCCCAGCCGAGCCTGTCTACACCGGCTGCGCCGAGTGTCGCGCCATCCCTGCCGCCGCCTACACCACCCGCCACTATTGAATCGCCTGCCGCACCTGAACCACCTGCTGCTGTACCACCGCCAAGCGACAGCGGAGCAGCCCAATGAACCCAGAATCCGGAGCATGGCAGATACCGGAATACACCACCAAACAGGCTATGAAGTCGTACACCACCGGTGAATACGGCAACCCGACCATGCTGGCCGAACCAGCGGTTGAAGCTACGCCGAGCGCGCCCGAGGCCGAAACAGACCAGCCGCCCGAATATAGCGCCGAGCAGGCCGAGGCCGACTTTCGGGCGCGCATAGACCAAAGTGCCGAGCAGGCCAAGCAGCCCAAAATGGACATCCGCGCCCTCTGGTCAAAAGTAAACGAGCAGCTAATGCCATCGCTGGCTGAAATTGGCCGGCAGTTGGAGCAAGCGCCGCTCAATGCACTTAGCGCAGAGGAGCACCAAGTGCAAACTGAGGCCTGGCGCAGCCAAGCCATTGCTGCCTTTTTAGAGCGCGAAGGCGACGACTTGGCCGAGTTTTGGCAGAATCGCGGTTTAACCATTGAGCCGACCAAACTGGTGCAGGAGTTGCTTACGCTGGACCAGATCGAGATTACCGGCGGTACGCCAGAGCAACAAGCCGAAATGCGCGATGGACTGGCCGAGCTGGTGGTGACCGGCCAGACGAGCGCTGACCAGCTGCACTTTTTGATACCGGGCGGCATCGATATCGTTGACCAAAACGTTGACCTTAATAAGTACTACAAGCTTGACACGACGGTACACCGCGAGCAGGCCTTTCAGGCAGCGGCCTTGTATGTGCCGGAGTCCGGCAAGATGCTGGCTATGCCAACCCTATTCGACAAGAGCCGCAATATTGACCTGGCCCGCCACCTGGCCCACGAGAGCTGGCACGGCTTTGAGCACCGGCTGAAGTTAGAAGGCCTCATTGGCCGAGAAGGCGAAGAGTGGCAGACGCTCGGCCAAAACCCGGCACTCTGGACCGAGGCACACTACCTCCATAAACTACGCCAGGCAGTGACCCAGGCCGAAGCGGCCGGTCAAGCCGGCCGATTTGAAGCGCTAACGCGCCAGCTAAACAGTGAACGCAATGCTGAAAACTTCTCCGATTTTAGCCGCGTGCCCAACCACGTACTGCCAGCTATCCTCAGCCGAGAACAATTCTGCCGGGATAGCGGCAGCTGTGAGCAAACAGAGCAGGGCTGGAAGCTGCCGGAGGCCGCTCAGGCGGAATACGGCACGGCCTGGCATACTCGCCAGCTTGAACGGGCTCAGCTGGGCGGCGCCCACATGCTCAGCTACCGACTGCTACGCATACCACCGGGCCGCGAAGATAATCCGCTTGGGCCAGATACGGCCGCTAAAATTGAGCAGTTGGTCAGCACTATCAGCCAAGCCCAGCCCGGTGAGGATATCAACAGCCAGCTGGCCACGCTGCTGGGCAGCGAACAGCACGTCGAGGACCTAAGCGCGGCGTTGAACATTAGCCGGCAGCAATTTGCGCTCTTTGACCGCCTCAGTCAAAGCACCCGAACCACCGCTCAGCTTAAAGAGAACCAACGGGGCGGCGATGAAGAAACAGCCTATTATCCCGAATTTGAAACCGGCGGCCTCCAAACCGACGACATGCCGGTGAGTAGCACGCCCGGCGCCACAGCTAACGCCACGTTAGTGCAAGTCTTAAATACCGACTGGCTGGGCCTAGGTAAGTTCTCGCCAGACGGCGCAAAAAGCGCCTAGACTAAAACTATGCAATATAAAACCCCCCATAAAATTGATCTCGAAGACAAGGTGGTCGGACCACTGACCATGCGTCAATTTGGCTACTTGTTTACCGGCGGCCTGTTTGACTATATTCTCTTTCAGCTGGTGGTCGGCCGCTTTGGCATCGCCACATTCTTGGCCATTGCTTTTGTACCGACGCTGTTAGCCCTCTCTCTCGCTTTCCTGAGAGTCCAGGATCAGCCGTTTGGCGTCATGATTGCCGCCTTCTTTTATTACCTGCTGCGCGGCCAACGGTTCATCTGGCAGCACAGCCGAGATCCACACTTTATCGGCCAAGCCAAGCCAAAAAATGCGCCTCTACCACCGAGTAAAAACGTCAAACAATCTGACTTAGATCAACTGGCGGCCGTGCTTGACCACCGCGGCTGGAGCGCCGATGAGGCTAACGGCCAAACTGAGGCCGGTCGTGTGTCCTTAGCCGGCCGAGTGCTGTCCAGCACCGAGGCCCGGCCAACCGTCGCAACTCCTGAGCCACCAAGTAGTAGCGAGTAGCCGAAGCCGCTACACTAAAGACAGGGGCAGACTCACAATTGCCGTCGTTCGGCAGAAGGTTTTGTAATAAGGAGTGGGCATCTCAGCCAAGCAGAAGAAGACCAGCGCGGCGCAACAGTTCCTCAACTTCTCGACGATTGAGGATGGTTTGGTGGTACTCAAAAGCGGTGGCCTGCGACTGGTGTTGCTTGCGTCCTCGTTGAACTTTGCCTTAAAGAGTGAACAGGAGCAAAACGCCCTCATTTACCAGTACCAGAATTTTATCAACTCACTGACTTTCCCAGTCCAGATTTTGGTCCAGTCGCGCCAGCTTGACCTGTCTGCCTACTTAACCGACCTCGAGGCCCACCAAAACCAGACCGCCAGCGCACCGCTGCAGCTACAGATGACCGACTACGTCACGTTCGTGAAACGCTTAATTGAAGCGGCCAACATTATGGATAAAAAGTTCTTTATTGTGCTGGCTTGGCAGCCCGACAGCCTGAAGCCAGAAGGCTTTTTTTCCCGCTTGAAGAGCAGCCGCACCGAGCACATCCCAATCAGCCGTGAGCAGTTTCAAGCCGGCCGAGCCGAGTTAACCGAGCGGGCCAGCGTGGTGGCTAATGGCCTGGCCAGTCTGGGCATCCGCGCTGCCGGCCTGGAGACCAAAGAGCTGATCGAGCTGTATTATCAAAGCTACAACTTAGAAACGGCCAGCACCGAAAAATTGGTTGATCCCAGCCAGCTCATGGCCTCAGTTATCCGCAACCAGCCGGAAGGTACCTCGTGAAGCTCTGGCCAGCCAAACCCTCGCAGGAGAATATCGACAGCGCAGCAGTTGAGTCGGGCGCCTCGTCGCTCTTAGACATTATTGCGCCGGCAGCGGTCCAGATTACGCCAAACGCCCTGCAGCTTGGCAGCTACTTTTGCCAAACGCTCTACGTCTACACTTACCCGCGTTACGTGCAAACCAACTGGCTATCACCACTGATTAACTCAGACCTTGAGCTTGACGTGAGCATCTACATTTACCCGCAAGAGTCTGAGAAGGTCATGACGCAGCTCAAGAAACAAGTTGGGCGGCTAGAGTCCAGCCGCGTCATTCAGCAGGACAAGGGCCTGGCCCGCGACCCAGAGCTTGACACGGCCCTCGGCGATGTTGAAGAGTTGCGCGACGTTTTGCAGAAGGGTGAGCTGCGCCTATTCCACGTTGGCATTTACTTCACGCTCTACGCTAAATCGCAAAAAGAGCTGGATGATAATTTGCGCCGGCTCGAGTCCACCTTGGGCGGCCTACTCATCTACACCAAACCGGCGCTGCTGCGCACTGAACAAGGCTTCAATAGCACCCTGCCGCTAGCCAACGACCAGCTGCAAGTTTTGCGCAACCTCGACACCGGCTCGCTGTCCACCTCGTTCCCCTTCGTCTCGGCTACCCTAACCTCAAACGAAGGCGTGCTGTACGGCATCAACCGGCACAATAACTCGCTCATTCTGTTTGACCGCTTCTCCCTCGAGAACGCCAATATGGTGGTGCTGGCTAAATCTGGCTCAGGCAAATCGTATGCGGTGAAGTTAGAGGCCTTGCGCTCGCTGATGTTTGGCGTTGACGTCATCATTATTGATCCGGAGAACGAGTACAAAGCTCTGGCCGAGGGCGTCGGCGGCAGCTACTTACCGCTGTCCTTAAACTCTGAACAGCGCATTAACCCATTTGACCTGCCGCTGACTATTGAGAGTGATGAGTCAGGCGAGGAGGTGTTGCGCTCGGCCGTCATCACCCTACACGGCCTACTGTCGTTAATGCTCGGCCAACTAACACCAGAGGAAGATGCACTATTGGACCGTGCCGTGTTTGAAACATACGCTCTGCGCGATATTACCGTTGACCCAGCGACGCACCAAAATCCGCCGCCGACAATGGCTGACCTCACCGCCGTGCTGGCCAATATGCAAGGCTCTGGCTCGCTCTTGTCGCGCTTAGAAAAGTACACTACCGGCACCTTTTCCGGCTTGTTCAACAAGCCGACCAACTTCAGTTTAAATCCGGGCTTCACCGTCTTCTCCATCCGCGACCTTGAAGAGGAGCTGCGGCCGGTCGCTATGTATTTGGTCTTAACCTACATTTGGAACACCATTCGCCATGAAACGCGGCCGCGCATCTTAATCATTGATGAGGCGTGGTGGATGATGCAGCACGAAGACACCGCCCGCTTCCTGTTTGGCTTGGCCAAACGCGCCCGCAAGTACTACCTGGCACTAACGGTCATCTCACAGGACGTTGAAGATTTCTTAGACTCAAAATACGGCAAAGCGGTTGTCTCCAACTCCTCGCTACAGCTGCTGCTAAAGCAGTCGCCGGCCTCAATTGATAAAGTGGCCGAGACGTTTAATTTAACCGAAGGCGAGAAGTATCTGCTACTGGAGAGCGACGTCGGTGAGGGTCTGTTATTTGCCGGCTTAAACCATGTGGCCATTAAGATTGTTGCCTCATACACCGAAGATCAAATGATTAACTCTGATCCGCGGCTGCTCTTGCAGCCAACTACACCGGCAGCCCCGCCTATCGAGACCCCAGCGACAGAGCCAGCCGCAGTAGTCGCAGCGACCGAGCCCCCTGCTGTAACCGACGCAACACCGGTCGCTCCTACGCCACCTGATCCCGCTTCTGTGCCTCAACCTCCACCGCCGATCGCTCAAGCGTAATTTAGGGAGATTGCACCCATGGCCAGTCCGAGCTCCCCCAACAAAAATGGCCTAGCCGCCTCAATCATAGCCGGCGGCCTGCTTAGCAGTGCTTCCATTATCCTGATTGGCGCCTCCATTGCTCTAGTGATCGCGGCCGTCATTAGTGTTGGATCTGCTTTCTTGCGCTTAGCCAACTTGGCCGGCGGCGAGAATCAAACCAATGCCGGCCTGATCGATAATTTAGGGGCCCCACCACTGGCCGACCGCGCGGCCGCGGCTATTTGTTTAAATCAATGGATTGATAAAAAATCCGGCGGCAAGTCGCCGCTTAAAACACTGGGCGTCAACTTCATCACTGCCGCTACCGACCAAGCCCAAGCGCAGGAAGGCTACGCTTATAATCCGGCCCTCTTGGTGGCAATCGCCAGCATGGAGACTTCGCTAGCCTTGCCGCCCAATCGCACGATCATGGACTTCAACGGGGTGTACGCCCACAATCCGTTTAATATTACGGTTGCCAACCCCAAAACGGAACAAAACATTCACCTACAGGATCGCTACTTTAAAGTTTTTGGCAGTTTTGAGGATAGCATCGCCTACGCCGGCCCTTACCTAGCCCGCGTTTATTTTAAGAAGGGCATCACCGATCTTAACTCTTTGGAGATGAAATATTGTGGCGACCCAGCCAGTAACAAGCTCTGTGTGCCATGGCTTAACAACGTTCGCGATGCACTCAGCGAGATTACTACCGACTGCCCGCAGCTTGTGTCTGCAGTGCCGCGGGCACTACCCGGCATTGGCAAGTTAACGGCGCCCCTCGGTAAATCAGAACCGCAGCCGCGCACTCACACTGACCATAGTTTTTATATCAATCGTGGCCAAGGCGACGCGTCCGGCGGCGACTTACCTGTTAGCACCGGTACGCCAGTATATGCGATTGCCGATGGTACCGCTAAAGCCACTGGATTGCTACGTCAACATGGTGCCGGCCGCTGCCAAGGTCAAATTGTAGGCCAAGGTATTGATTTTCGCTCAGATGACGGCCGCTACCATGCTTACTACGCCCACGTGACAACGGCCGGAGTAATTCCAGCCAATGCGTCCGGCGTCTACAGAGTTGCGCGCGGCACTCAGTTAGCGGCCATCTACGCCCACCCCTGTGGTTCGCATCTACACTTTGAGCTACAAGATGGCGGCCAGGCCGTCTCTTGTACGAAATATGATCTGTACTTTGGCCTGCCCAATCGCGGTTGTCACGGAGCGTAATGACCCGCATTGCACTTATCATTTTAGTTAGCGTCGCCACCGTTGGCGGGGTGCTCATCTTGCTCGGCGGCTCGGACACAACGCCGCTCACGGGCGATAGCTCCGGTAACGTGCTCAGCAACACGCAGTGCGCTGGGGCCAATATTGATAAAGAATTCGAAAAAGACGTAACGGCTAACCTCAATCACAACCTCGCCGTTTACAAGCAAGCCGAAAGTGCGACTGGCGTACCGTGGGCGGTGCTGGCCGGTATGCATTACCGCGAGAGTGGCATGAGCCCAGCGAACCCGCCCAATGGCGAAGGGCCAATGGGCCTGCATGACCTGCATCTGCAGAACCCAAATGACCCAGCACTGAGTAATTTCCCAAAAGCCGTCTTAAAAGCCGCCACCTTCTTAACCGACAAAGTAAAAGGCAAGCTGGTCGGAGGCAAGAAACTGAGCTCTGACCCAGAACTCATTAAAGAAGCGCTCTGGCGCTATAATGGCACCGGTTCCGCGCCTGTCCCCGACCGCTCGGCTTATGTCATGAATAATATTGACGCCGGCCACACACACATGAATTTTCTCGGCAAAACCGACAGCCGCAATGGCGCCTACACCGTCTACGCATTACTCAACCAAGCCGTCTATGACGCCAGCGGCAACTTCACAGCATTGTCCGGCACCTGTGTCGGTTTTGAGAGTCAAGGCGGCCCCAGTAGCGGTCTGCAAGCTCAAGTGGTGGCTAATGCTATTAGAATCGCCAATGAGCTGCAACGCCGTGCGTTCCCAAGCATCGACAACCCTGGCACGACTGTCAACATTATCGCTTTTGATCCAAGATTCCCCGACCTCATTACTCCAGGCGCTCCAAAACAGACCGGCCGTCTGTGGTGCACCTACTTACCGATTTTGGCCTACCAGCAAGCCGGGCATCCTCTGACGCCAAATATTACCGCTCTGCTTGGTGTTCAAAATATGGCTGAGTATTTTCAGAAAAACCAAATCTATATCAATAATGGAGCTGGTGCTCCTCAGCCAGGAGATACTCTCTTCATTAACGATGGGCGGGCCAATAAGTTTGGCCACGTGGCTGTTATTACCGCTGTTTCTGACAACCAAATTGAAGTGAGACAATCAGACGTCCATAGCAAAACGACCGCCAACTTCCCGCGTCAAGGCAACAGCCTTGGAAAAAGAGGTGGTGATACTCCACTAGGCTGGGGAAGGGTAAAGCAATGATAATGGACAAACGCCGGCTTGTTCTTGGCGGAGTTATTGCGCTAGCGATAGTTGCGATTTTTCTATTCCTCGCTCACCGGCAAGCCCGATTGGCCAGCGTACTGCCTCTCGACGGCGCCGTAGACGTTCCGCTAGACCAGGGGCTTCAACTCACTTTTAATCGCGCTCTGTCAGCCAACTCAGTTATTGTCACCAGCCAGCCCACAGCTGACTGGGCACCAAAAACAAGCGGTGCAAATAGTAAGACCCTGTTTTTTTGGGCTAGCGCAGTGCTTGAGGCGAGTACACAATATACCGTCACCGTCCACGTTGGCCGACTGCGCAGCACATATCGTTTTCACTTCACAACAACCACTGACGCAGCGAGCAAAGACGAGGCCGCGATAACGCTGCTTGGTCGTTCTGACGAACAGTATGCGGCGCGCCAAGATGCCTACCTTGACGCCCATCCGCTCCTCAAACACCTGCCGCCGGATGAGCCCGGGCCGCCGCTAACCTTGGTTGATTATGACGAAGCACAAGACAGCTACACCTTTACGATCACCATGCCGCTCAATCGGCCGATGGCTGATGCCGAGTGGAGCCAGGCCGTAGATAATGCCAAGCAAGATGCTCTAAACTGGGTAAAAAGCATCGGCCTTGACCCAAGCAAGTTACACATTGTCTGGAAGATTCAAACATGAAACGCTCTGGCGTAGTCGTGATCATTCTTGCGCTGCTAGCCGGCAGTGTTTGGCTACTCAGACAAGGAAAATTGACGTTGGCAGTTTGGCCAGAGGACAGTTCAGCTCAGCTGGAAGGCAAAAGCGTTGCCAGCGGCAGCCGGCTGCGGCCGGGTCAATATCAACTAGCCGTTAGCCATGACGGCTATGTGCCGACCAGCCAAATCATCACCATCAAACCATTACTGACAACCAGCTTTGCCCTGCATCTGCGGCGCATCCCTGAGCCAAAGCCGTTGGCTGCCAGTGGCAGCCGCGGCAACTGGCTCGTCACCAGCCAAACGATTCGCTTTTTGACCGCAAGCGGCCGCTATATTGTGCAAGCGCCGCTCTTTAGTTCACCGGACGGTAGCCGATTGACGACAATTTTAAGCACACTAAACCCACCGGCTGACGATATTCAGTTTAGTCCCGATGGGTTTCTGGCACTCATCCGCCGTAGCGGCGCATATAGCTTGTTTAGCTTTGACCGCCGCGATCTATTGCACCAAACCGAGCGCAAGCTAGACGACTCGCTTAGCCAGCCGATTTGGTCTTTCGACGGCAAGCAGGCTGCCGCCATCCAAATATTGCCTAGCCAACCGCTGCAGCTGCAACTCTTTGACAGCACCTTTGAGCACATTAGTAAAAGTATTGTCCTGCCAGATATTAAGGCGGTCAGCCGGCTGCGTTTTGCCCCTGACGGCGGCCATATGTACTTGGTAGCTGACCAAAGTTTTCGTGCCGTTGACCTGCTAACCAAAGAAGTGGCCGGCTTAAGCTCCGGCGCGACCGTAACCGACTTCTTACTGGCACGTAGCGGTTTACTGGCCGCATTGTCTATTGGCGGCCGGTCAGTCCAGTTGGTTAATGTAGCCCGTGGCCAACTCATCGGAGACTCTATCACCACAACACTGACTAAAACTGCCTTTGACAACCAAAACCACCTGCTTGCGGCGGTGCCGAAAACTGGCAACTCAGACCAACTAATGCGTGTTGATACTGCCGGCCGACAAACTCCGCTGTTCTATACCGCCACAACGACTCATCATCCCGACAAGCTGCTCTGGCCGTCAGCCAACACCAGCTTGTACTTCGAGAGCGGCCAAACGCTCTGGAGCGTTGACCCGGAGGCCCCAGATGGCCAGTGACCCAGAATCTCTCATCGCTACTCCGCCACCCACAACCCCGCCCGAGGTTGACGATATTGATGATCAAGACGAAACGGCAGATCAGACGGAATCGCCTGCAGGCAATCAGTCACCGACCGAGGCGGTGCGGGAGGGGGCACAGCGTTTGGTGAAAAAAGGAGAGGCCGCCACGAAAAAAGTGGTTAAATCGGAAGTAAAAAATATCGCCAAACAGGCGGCCGCCAAACTGCTCGAAACAGTTGCGGTCGCCAACCCCTGGGTATGGGTTGTTGGCATCTTGCTTCTTCTTCTGCTGCTCTTTATCGTGGCAGTCTCAATGCAAAACAGCAGCGACCAGGCTACGCCGCGCACCAGTTTCCAAAAGCTATCCAGCAGCCAAAGCGCACAAACTGCCCTCAAAAACATCGTGGCTAGTGCGCCAAAAGCTACCGGTAGCGGCCAGAGTGCGCTTGGCCGCTACGTACTGCCAGCTACCGACATTACTGATTTACAAACCTGCCAGAGTAAGCCGGCCGACTGCGAGGTAGATGCCCGCGTCATCCAACTACTCGATGAACTGGGCCGTCAGTTCGGCCACGTTGAAGCCTCCATTCGCGACGGCTACGCCACCAACCCCCCGGTCGGTGTGCAAGAGCCACTCCTCTCACGAGAGCAAGATCCGGGTAAGGTGCCGGTTATCTCTAGCCACACTCTCGGCCAGGCAGTGGACGTATTTGCCCTCGGTACAGTTAGCGAGGTTGGCAGCGGCCGGCTCATCCCAACCAAGCTCGGTTGGGCCAGAAGCACCAATGACGATTTGAACGCCGCCGCAATCCCGTTACTAAAAAGCCTAGCCCAAACACTGCAACCCGAGGCCAAAACAGCCACTGATCAGAGCAATGCCATCGCCCTCTACCAAACATTCAACCAAAACTACAAAAAATTACCCACCTTCCCCAGCCTGCTCAACCAAACTGAATGGCAGCCGGTTGGTGTCGCTTGGAATAGCTTTATCGGTAGCCTCAGGGCCGAGCGGCACCAGCATGACTTGCGCGGTCAGTATGACCCCACCAAGCCGCTCAATCAGCTTCATGCCGGACAGCCAAATCCCTTAGCTCGACTAGGTTTCACCAGCGCTTTCTGGCCTACCCAAACGCAAGCCGCGCACTGGTCCGCATTTTTCCTAACATTGGACAGCACCTTTTCCACACTCGATAAACTTGTCCGTGAATCGCGCACTTCCGTGGCACGACGCCAAGCACTGCAACCAGTGGTCACCGCCGGCCAAACGGTTATTGAGAAGGCGGAGAAAGTGCATACAGCCGGCCAAGGCGACGATAGCAACGCAGATCCGCTTGAATCAGCATTAGCCGAGAACGATTTTGAAACCATCATTATACAAACCGCCCAGCAAGGCGGCGACATCGACTTAAATACCGTGCTTCAGCAGGTCAGTAAGGCTGCCCAGAACCGCCACAGCCAAGGCGGCTGGACCGAACAACAAGAGAGCGCTGCCGAGACGGTTCAGCAGGTTAATCAAATTATCGATCAAGCCAAGCAGGCTAAAACCGATATTCAAACCGTCAAGCAGCAACTACGTGATAAATTTAACCAGCTCACGCCGCAAATTAGCCTTGATCCGCAAACCAGCGCTCAAATTGATCAGGCAATGCAAGTTGCGCTGGCGGTTAAACAGCTCGACGAGGCCTCTATCAAACAGGCACTACAACAAACCCTAAATGACCGGCTCAAGCAGTGGGACGTGCAGAGCTTGCTGAATCAGGCGCTCAGCCGGGTGGACCCGACCGTGCTTAGCCTTAGCAGCACCTCGCCGAGTAGCGCTGACTCAGCAACAATAGAGGAAAGCGTGATTCAGGCGCTGCGCAGCCTCAACCTGTCCGAGGCAATAATTAGTCAGAGCGCTGTCCACGACGAGATCAACCGAACCGTGCAACCTATCCTTCAGCGGACAAACCGCAGCGCTAGCGATCTGCGATCCGCCGTTTCAACTAGCCTACGAGTACTAATTAATCAGGCGGTCAAAAATGCCCAAGCGGCGATTGACGCTCAAGTCACACAACAAATTGTCGGTCTCAAGAGTCAGTACAACGACCTAAAAGCCAGTCTCAACAAGCAAGCGCTGCAAGCGGCGGCCAAACAAGCGGTTAGCCAAGCCATTAGTCAGAGCCAGATCGGCCAGGATATCCAAGCAGCAACCGATGGTCTGCGCCAACTGAACCAAGTGGTTGACCAGTATATAAAAGATGCCAATTTTGATGCCGCTGCTGTCAAACAAGCAATGTCGCGGTATGTCAGACAGCAATATGCCGAGCAAATTACCCAGCCGATCAAATCAGCGGTCGCCGAAGCTGAGGCTAAGGCCAAGCAGCAGGCAATCGATAGTTTGGAAAAACAACTCGACCAACAGTTCACGCCAGCCGAAGCGGCCGCCATCAAACAAGTGTTGTCAGGAGATATTAGCGCTGAGTCACTTGCTAATGCCGCCATCGACGCCTACTGCAACACTACCTTTGGTCCGATCGCCGGCCCAATTGTTGCCGGTGTGGTTAAAGATTTAGTTGGCTCCTTCTTCGGCTGGGGCGATAGCTTCAGCCGAGACCTGGATCAATATGTAAGTAGCGTCAAAGATTTTAATGCGGCGGTCACCAAGTATGAGCAGCAAAACGGCGGTGATCTCAGTAAGGTCCTGAGCGTACTTGCCACGCTTGATCAACTCAAAGGCTTGGGGCAAGCAATTGATGGCATGAACAACCTACCGAATCCAGTCGGCGCCACCGCCGATACGCCAGCTATTAAAGCGCTAACCAACAGCTTAGACTCGCTCCAGGCACTCTCCAGTCTCGAGGCACTCGGCAATATCCAGAGTGGCTCCGACCTGCCCGTCACGCATGATTTAGCGGCGCTGGACAGTTTGCGCTACCTGGGCGAGCTGCGCCAACTAGGTCGGCTCAATATTTCTCACCTGGCTACGTTAGACAGCACTGGTGCGATCCTAGACATTTCCGATGCAGACATTGAACCAACCGACGCAAGAACCGCGGTCGCTAGCGCACTGCAAAGTTTGCATAACTTGAGCGCGCTTCAATATTTACAGAAATTGGACGTACTGTATCCGCATACAACCGACACACTAAAGCAATATGACAGCCTATCCGAGCTGGCTATTTTGGGTAATTTAGGCGATATATTGGCCAACCAGTCAAACACCTTGGCTAGGCTGCAGCTCAACCCGCTACGCCTACTCGGCTCTGATACCTTCAAATTAGACAAGTCCATCTTTAGCCAGCTCGACGGCAAAGCCGGCCTAGGTTTGCCATCCTTGTCGGCCTGGGCCAATCCACCTGTGGCTGGCAGTTACCCAAGTTTGACGCTCAGCAGACTCAATTCAATTGATTTATTAAGTTTTTCGGATAGTAGTTTGGCGTCCATTGCCGCTCTAGGTCGAGGCAATTTAGTAAGTCCGGATAGTGCTGATACCGCCGCGATTGTTGAAGCTAGTAGAGCTAGTCAAGACGTCTCGCTATTCCGGCCAGCCGCCCAGACAGCCATCCACAATGCCTTGGTTTTTGTGTACGGTTTACCAATTAACCTGCAGCCGCGACAGAGTCTGTCTTTTGACCAAGACGGCCCGTTTGACCCCGAAAACCCAGCTGTCGGCTCCATTTTGTCGCAGTCAGTTATTGACCATATTCACTTTGGTTATTGACTTTTGATTCTGGCCGAACGCGAATTTGGCGTACCGCTTTTCCCCCAAAATATGTATTAATTTCGGTTTGTAAATGCGTCGTCTCTAAACTCAAACTATGGGCGGCGGCGGCGCTAGGCGCAGCAAGCGTTAAAACACCATTTTTATAGCTCTTAGCGCGAAAACGGCCATCTCCCATCGCCTCAGCGAATGCGCAAATATGAGCCGCCGAGAGCTCGCGGCGGCTCTGGCCGGCTCGTCTAAGCACACTCCCGAGTGGCTCAAGGCTCATGGCGCACCACCTCAATAACCGTCGCCGACGTTGGCAGTTCACCGCCGATATTAGCCCGTTCGGTGGTTGTGACAACAACCGGCCGACCGGCAATCATGGCCGACAAGAGATGCCGGTGCTCGGCATCAAGCTCTGAATAGACATCATCAAGCAGCAGCAGACCGGTTTTGCCGGCCTCTTCCAGTAGCAACAGCACGGCAAACTGAACAGTTAGCAGCGCCCGCCGCCACTCCCCCCGCGAGCCAAAGTCTGCTAAGGCTTTGCCGAGAAAGCGAAAACTGAGGTCGTCGCGATGCGGTCCAACCGTTGTTTGGCCGTAGCGCACATCCGTACCGCGCGCCGCCATCAGTGCTTCCTCTAAACTACGCCCGTGGGGTACAGTCTCAATCAGACGCAAACTGACTTCATGTAAGTTCAACATTGGTAGAGCGGTCTGTTCGAGCACGCGGCTGAGATTAGCCAAAAACTGACGGCGGGCGGAGGTGATCTGCCCTCCGACTGCCGCAAGCTCCGTGTCCCAAAACTGCAGCTCCTCCTCTTTACGCTCGCCATTCTTAATCGCTTGCAATAGAGCGTTGCGCTGCAATAGGCGTAGGCGATACTTCTGAAGCAGCGTCGCATAGCGCAGGTCAAGTTGGGCCAGAAATAGGTTCAAAAATCGCCGTCGCTCGGCTGGACTGCCAGCAATCACCTGGAGCAGCTCGGGAGAAAACAGCACCACCGGCAGCTCGCCGGGTACTTCACTCAGCTTCTTCTCAAGCCCGCGCAGCTTGAATATTTTCTTCGTACGCCGGCCATCTTTGGCCAGTGCTGCCTCAAACTCACCGCCAACTACCCGGGCTACCGTCTCATGCTCACGGATTAATATGGCGTCGCCCTTACCGCGAAAACCACTGGTCGTGGCTAAAAAATAAATCGCTTCTAAAATGTTGGTTTTGCCGGCGCCGTTAGGACCGAGCAAAATCGTTTGTTCACCCAGCGTCAACTGCAAGTCAGTGTGTGAACGGAAGTTCGTCAGCTGCAACGCTGGCAGCTGCAACACCCTAGCCTTCAATCCGCAGCGGTGTCATTACGTAGCGATAGTTTGGGTCATCCGGCGTCGTCACCAGCGCTGGCGTGGTTTTGCCGTTAAGGCGGAAGACAATATCCTGGCCAGATAAGACATTTAAAACGTCTAGAACGAAGCGGGCGTTGAAAGCGATCTCAATAGACTCACCGGTTACTTCAGCCTCCATCCTGGTCTCTACTTGGCCAAACTGACCCTGTCCAGAGCGAACCTGGATAAAGCCATCTGTTGAAAAATTCATTTTGATACTTGAGCCGCTTTCGCGCGAGAAAACATTAGCGGCTTTAACTAAGCTCAAAAGCTCTGCCCGCTTAAGGTGTGCCTCGGTTTGGAAGGCTTGCGGGATAATCCCCTGGTAGGCTGGAAAACTGCCGTCAATCAACCGTGAAACAAGACGAGTTCCACCAACCAAAAATTGGCACTGGTGCTCATCAAAGCGAAATTCAACATCACCGTGGCTGTCCGTCCCTGCTAGGCGCAGCAACTCGCTGGCCGTACGACCGGGAATAATTATGCTCGGCAGCACCGATTCTGGTGCAGTAATGGTCAGGTGCTTCTCGGCTAAACGGAAGCTGTCCGTTGCCACTAAGGTCAATATAGCCTCCCTCACAACAACCAACATCCCCGTCAGCACCGGTCGCGTATCCTGGGCCGCTGGCGCAATCCCAACCTGGCGCAGCGCCTGAATAAAATCAATCTTTTTAACCGTTATTTGATATTTAGGTGTATCGGTTGGCGGTGTCGGAAATTCACCAAGCTCAACACCAGAAATTTCCGCCTTCATATGTTCGCTCTCCAGACGCAGACCTGGACCGTTCGAGGTGAGGGTGATGCGCTGATCAGTGTTGGTGGCTAAAAACTCAAACAATGGGCGAGCCGGAATAACTAACTGTGAAGTATCATGGGGAGTGTCTTTTGTTAAGGGAATGGTTGTAACAATACCCAACTCTAAATCAGTCGCAAACAACTCAAGTGACTGCTCTGACTGGGTGAGTAAAATATTAGCCAGCATCGGCAATGCTGGGCGGAGGGCAATAATACGGCTCACCCGCGACACGGCTTGCGACAACTGCTCCCGTTCAATCTCAACCTGCATTATTTCTCCTTACCAACCCCTGTGGACAACTTGTGGATAGACCGCGGATAATAATTACTAACTTACGCCGGACAGAAACATTCCTTTTTCGGCGCCGACTATTCTATCCCCACCTTCTCCTCTCTCTATACCCCACTATTCACGCTTTATCCAGCACTTTTCCCCATTCTCATCACGGTGCCGCCACTCGTCTTATCCTCACTATCCCCAGCACTACCACCACTACTACTGGTTATATATAACAAAACTTAATAAGACACAGCTTGGGGAAAACTCAAGAGAATAACTTCTCTTTCACCTCATTAATCTCTTGATATAATGTTGGATCAGTTTTTAAATCTGCTTCAATTTTTCTAACACCATGGATGACGGTGGTGTGATCTTTACCACGCATTTCTTTACCAATTGCTGGATATGATAAACTAGTTAACTGTTTCGCTAAATACATCCCAACTTGACGCGGTCGAACTAATTCACGCTGGCGCCGAGAGCCAAGCAAGTCGTTTACATCAATATTGTAAAATCGGGCAACAGCGGTAAAGATGTGTTGAATTGGTGGCGCCTGTCGTTTAAAGATAGGTGCCATCTCACGCATTGCTTGCTCAACTTGAGTGATAGTGATATTGGGTTGCAGTAGGGTTAGGCCAATAACCTTATTTAACGCCCCTTCCAATTCTCGTACATTCTCCTCTATTCGGCGGGCTAAAAACTCTAAAATATCTGGGTTGACGGAGATATTTTTCTCTCGGCATTTTGATAGTAAAATTGCCATTCTGGTCTCATAGTCTGGTGGTTGAATATCGGCCACTATTCCCCATTCAAATCGAGAAACCAAACGATCCTCTAAACCATTTAAGGCTTTTGGTGGTCGGTCAGAGGTGAGTACAATTTGTTTATTGGCTTGGTGAAGCGTGTTAAAAGTGTGAAAAAACTCTTCTTGCGTTCCCTGTTTCTTGGTTAAGAATTGAATATCATCAATTAAGAGGATATCAACAGTGCGGTAGTTATCTTTGAAGTATTTCATGCGGCCGCTTGAGACCGACTGAATAAAGTCGTTGGTAAATTGCTCGCAAGAAACGTAAAGCACGGATGTCCCAGGCCGCCGTTTCCAAACGGCGTTCCCGATTGCTTGCATTAAATGTGTCTTACCAAGTCCTGGCCCGCCGTAGATAAAGAGTGGGTTGTATGTTTCGCCGGGGTTATCGGCAGCGGCTTTTGAGGCGGCGTTGGCTAGTTGATTGTGGTTGCCAATGATGAACGTTTCAAAGGTATATTTTGGCTTAATAGTTGGGTTGGCTTGAGGTGCTTTTATTGTTGGTTTTGCTGCCGCGGCAAATAAGCCGCCTTCAGCCGCCGCCTTCTCTGGTGCTGGTTTACTGTCTACTGTGGCGACTACACTCTCAACTTCGCTATCTGAGAGGCGGCTGATAATTTCCTGCAGTGGCCGGCGAAAGTCGTGGTCAAACCTCGCTTTATGGAAAATGGTGCGGACAGCGATAGTCAGCTGTTTGTTGTCGTAATCCTCAATATAGGCGTCAGAAAACCAGGTTTGGAAGGTTGCTTGCGAGATGCTTGCTTTGAGTTCAACCAGTGCTGCGTCCCAAACCTTGTTGATATCCACCACGGCCTTCCTTTTTTTCGTTCTTCTCCTCCACTCACATAATCAAAGTTATCCACAGGCCGCAACCTTGAATTCAGCGCTATTTTGTCGTATCGTCACATATAGCTATTCAATACAAGAGATAAAGGAACGGAATGCAAAAAAGCCCTACCCGTAAAATGAGTAAAACCTCCGGTTTTCGCTCCCGTATGCAAACCAAAGCTGGTCGTAATGTATTGTCAGCCCGGCGAGCTAAGGGACGCAGTCAGCTCACCCGTACCGCTGCACGCTAAACCGTATGCTTCCGAGCAGTCACCGTCTTCGTCGTCGGTACGAGGTTGAGGCGATTCTTCGCCACGGCCGCCGCTTCAAGAGCTCTGAGTTGTTACTGGTTGTGCGTTCGCGTGTGCGTGGTGGTTTGTGGCGCGGAACGGTCGTCGTTGGGAAGAAAGTTGATAAACGGGCGGTTATCCGCAACCGCTACAAACGGATGATTCGGGCCGACTTAGCAGAACTGCAGGGTAAGCTGCAGCCAGGGGTGGATATCTTAATTCAGGTCCGCCGGCGGTTTCCGGAAGATAACCACGCTGCACTCTCGTCTGCGCTTGAGCAACTACTTCGGCAAACAAAACTTCTCCATGATTAAATACTTACTCTCGAGCTGTATTTGGCTGTATCAAGTGACAGTGTCGCCTGACCATAGTTTACTTGGCCGGGTATTGTTCCCGCGGGGCGTTTGCCGTTTTCAGCCGACCTGCAGCGAGTATACCCGCCAGGCTATTTTGCTTCACGGCCCAAGCCAGGGTCTGCGCCTGGGTTGGCAGCAGTTGAAGGTTTGTCGCTAATGGCCGCCCTATTTCATTTGCTTATTTATCAGCCTCTCTTAAACATTATGTTGTGGCTGCTGGCAGTTACGCCTGGTCATAATTTAGCCGTCGCAGTGGTACTGCTAACGCTATTAGTGCGCCTGCTGTTTATTCGGCTCTCCTACCGCGGCTTAGTTGCCCAAATCAAACTTCAGCGACTACAGCCAGTCATGAACCGCATTCGCGAAGAGTTTAAAGGCGAACCTGCCCGTCAAAATGCCGAGATGAATAAGCTCTACAAAAAGGAAGGCGTCAACCCGTTTGGCGGCTGCCTGCCGCTTTTAGTCCAGCTGCCGTTTCTGTTTGTGCTGTATAGTGTGTTTCGGGCTAACCTCTCTGCGTTGCCAGCAAAAGACATTTACAGCTTTACACCCCATCCAACCAATGTTGGCAGCTCACTATTTGGCTTGAGTTTGACCCACGTTGAACGTATTCATTTTCCACCAAACGCGGCAATGCTGGCGGTTATTGGTTTAGCACTGGCAGCGGCCCTTATTCAGTTCTGGCAAACTCGCATGCTCCAGCCAACTATTAAACAACCGGGCGCGGAGATGAACCGCCAGTTGATGTTTACGATGCCGGCAGTTTCGTTTGTGATTGCTTTGAGCTTGCCGCCGGCACTGCCGCTCTATTGGATCACGACTAACCTGTTTACCGTTGCCCAACAGCTCTGGTTTTTCCGCCGCGGCGAGTTAGTCCCGTCGCGCGTAGAGACGCTAGCGGCCCCGTCCGAGGCGGCCGAAATCGGTGAGGCGGCTAGCTTGTCTATGCCTAGCGAGATAAAACGGGAGAAGCGCGGCTCAGTCGAAATCACGATTCGTAAGAAAGGCGACCGCCGTTAACAACACGCATCTGGAGAGGTGTCAGAGTGGTCATAATGAGATGCTCTCGAAAAGCATTGTCTGCGCAAGCGGACCGTGGGTTCGAATCCCACCCTCTCCGCCAAAGGCTAGTTATTTTTATTGTTTTCTGTTAATTTATAGTCCTTGGTGCCCAGATACCAAGATTACCTATAGTATCCTGGCCACTAAACGACAAAAACAGGTATAGGCACTAGCCCCGGAGCTGCGCTCCGAGACTGCTGCTTGCACCCGTAGTTCAGTGGATAGAACGTCGGCTTGCGGAGCCGAAGGTCGCAGGTTCAAGTCCTGCCGGGTGTACCATTTGTAACCAACTCCTCTACAATTACCCGCTCTTGAAAGAAATGGGAGGTTTATGATGCAAAAGCCACGCAGTTCGTGCCTCTTTTGGTGGTTTATGGCAGCGGTGGTATTCGGTATTTTACTGCAAAACATGGCTTTCCGTCTGCACAACCAACGGCATTCTTCGGTTCATCCAGTATCAGTTACAGGTCGGCCGTTTCGCTAATTTTCTCCGGAGCTTTGTCTCCGGTTTTATATTACACGTCATACGCCACGACAGCAGCATCGCAGCGCCTGTCAAGCGTGCTGGCGGCGGCCAGTAACGTGGCACCGGTCGTGATTACGTCATCTATAAGCAGCGGACGTGGACACGCCTCACTTTTGAGTCGAAAAAAATGATCGGCTTGCGCTAAACGCTCCTTCCGGCTGTGACCAACTTGGTGCAGGTTGCTTTGACGTGCCAGGTGAAAATGAACCGGCACAGCCAGTTCGCGGTTGATCGCTTCAGCCAATAGGACAGCCTGATTGTAGCCGCGCTCTCTGATTCGCGAGCGGCTGCTGGGTATGGGCACGAGACAGCTCGGTCGCTCTGGTAGTTCGCGCTGGATGACGAGGCCAAGTAGCCGGCCAAGCCAATCGGCTAAGCTTGGTTGGTTGTGAAATTTAAGCTGAATGATCAGCTGCTGCCAGATTTCTTCTTTGTAGGGTCCAAGCGCCACGGCGCGGCGCACTTTAGGTAGGCGGATGGTGCACTTTACGCAGCGTTCACGGCGGAGGACACGGCCGCACGCGCCACAAGTGCCGAAGCGGACGCGACTCAGCAGTAGCTCTTGGCAGTTGTGGCACAGGCTCTGGCTAAGCCGACCACAGAGAATACATGACTCAGGCATGAGATAATCGCGCAGCCTCAGACGCGGTGCCCGACTAACCAGTTCGTTGACGTTATTGCATAGTTTCGCCACACTGGTAGCATAGGTCAAGTGCAAAAGAAGCGCACTGGTTGAGAAAGGTTCTGATGTCCGACGAGAGTAGAAATCCGCTGAAGAAAATTGCTCAAGCAGCCAAACTTTTAGCTGACGATGAGGAGACACCAGTCGAATCCGACTGGCTGGCTTCAGCTGCCACTGAAGAGCCGTTGGAAGGCCAATTAGCAATCGACGTTTACCAAACCGCTGATGATGTGGTGATTAAAGCACCGATTGCCGGCGTTAAGCCGGAGCATTTAGATATTGCGGTTACCGACGAGACAGTCACAATTAAAGGCGAGCGCAAAGACGAGATGACTGAGGCGCACCGCGACTATTTTAGCCAAGAATGCTATTGGGGCGCTTTCTCCCGTGTTTACCAGCTACCAGTCGCCGTTAACGCAGAGCGGGCCCAGGCGGTCTTGAAAGACGGCATTTTAACCGTTACCTTGCCAAAAATTGAGCGGCTGCGCACCAAAGTTGTCAAAGTGGAAGCCGCTTAGGCGGACGCTTTAACAAACAGACTTGCCGCCTCAGGAGTATATATGAAGATTCGCAAAATGGTTATTCCGGCGGCCGGTTTTGGTACGCGTTTTTTACCAGCCACCAAAGCGCAGCCCAAAGAGATGCTGCCAATTGTCGACAAGCCAATTATCCAATACATCGTTGAAGAGGCGGTTGGTGCTGGCATTGAAGAGGTTATTTTAATTACCGGCTCCAATAAACGGCCAATCGAAGATCATTTTGACTACAACTTTGAGCTGGAAGAGCGGCTCAAACAAGCCGGCAAAATGGAGATGTACCACGAAATTCGGCGCATCTCTGATATGGCCAAATTTGTCTACGTTCGGCAAAAGGAGCAGCTCGGCAACGGCCATGCCGTCTTGCAGGCGGCTGAGGTGGTTGGTGACGAGCCCTTCCTAGTCGTCTGGGGGGATGAATTTGTCTACGCTGAGCCGGGCTGGATCAAGCAATTACTTGATTCGTTTGCTGAGTATCACGGCTCGATTATTTCTGTCCTGCCGCAGGAGAGCCCAGAAGATGCAGAGCGCTATGGTTTTGTTAAAGGCATTCGGGTGACTGATCAGGTGACGAAAGTAGAAGCGGTCATTGAAAAGCCGGGCCTAGGCCAAGAACCGTCGAAACTACGGGCCATCGGCGGCTACGTCTTGTCGCCGACTATTTTTGAGCTGCTGCGCCAGCAGAAGCCTGGTAAAGCCGGAGAAATTTGGCTGCCCGAGGCTATTAATGCGCTGGCTCAACACGAGGCGGTTTACGCTCGGAGGATTAATAATGGCACCTACTACGACTGCGGCAATAAATTGGGTTATCTGAAAGCAAATGTCGAGTTTGCCCTGCGCGATCCTGACGTGGAAGCAGCTTTCAGCCGCTACCTAAAAACCGTCCTTAAGTAAACCGGCGCGGGCTGGCGTCTGCGGCATCATGTGCTGTCGTGGCATAGCCCACACCTCTCGTCTGCGCTACACTATAGTTGCCACTTAACCGCTGCGGCTCTGTTGCCGTATGGCAGTTGCTAAAAAAGGAGAGGACGTGGCCGAACCACCAGAAACGCCGCTGGCGCCACCACCAGCCAAAGGCGCGTCGCCTGAACCACATGCTGAGAGTGGTGCGCCGGCGCCTACACAACTTGAAGCCCCCGCTTCACCTGCCACTCCGCCGCCGGCTGCTTTTGTAACTCCACCGCCGTTACCAGCTTCGGTTGTGCCGCCGAAATCCGTCTCTCCTAATCGTTTAGCGATAGCCAAGCGTAAAATAAAGTTGCCGCTCATTTTGGGTGTCATTGCTGCCGTAGCCATTATTGGTTTGCTCATTTGGCTGCTGCCAAAGCTGGTCGGTCGTTCAAAGCCAACCACTACTACGCCGCAAACAATGGAGCTGACGATGTGGGGGTTGTTTGAGAACGCCGATGCTGTCCAAACATTGACCGACGCCTACCACGCTGCTCATCCCAACGTCACCATTCACTATGTAAAAAAAGACTTTGCCACCTACGAAGTCGATCTAAACAATGCCATCGCCGAGGGCAATCCGCCGGATATTCTGCAAATCCGGAACGATTGGTTGGCCCGTCAAAAGGATAAGCTAACGCCGGCCCCGAGCAGCTTAAGCGTCACTAACTTCCTGAGCGCTTACTCGCCGTCGGCTGGTTTTGATTTGATCTGGCCCAGGCCGCTGGCCGACAAGAGCGGCAAAGTAGATCAAGCGGCACTGACCGGCGACCACAAGCTGTACGCACTACCCTGGAGCATCGATACGCTCGCCCTCTTCTATAACCGCGACCTGTTTGCTCGGGCGGGCATTAATAGTGCGCCCGCCAACTGGGACGGTGTGATTGACGCGGTTAAAAAGACTCGCCAAGTGGTTGGCAACACTCTCACGACTGGAGGCTTGGCTATTGGTACCAGCAAAAACACCAGCCAAGCAGCCGATATTTTAGCGGCGTTGATGCTGCAAAATGGGGCTGTTATGGTCAGCCCCAACGGCAAAAGTGCTCTGTTCAACCAGGGCGTTGTCCAACCGGCCAGCTCCTCGCCGTATCCGGCCGGCACGCTGGCGCTTGATTTCTATCAAAGTTTCTCTAACCCCGGCCGCGAAAGTTACGGTTGGAACGCAAGCTTCCCAGCCTCTGACCAGGCCTTTGCCGCTGGCAAAGCGGCTATGATGCTCGGATATAGCTATCATATGCATACTATCGAAAGTTTGGCCCCCTCCCTTTCCTATGACGTGGCGCCGCTGCCGCAAATTCAAAGCTCTGATAGCCCGTTGACGGTGGCCGAGTACTGGGCCAACGCCGTGCCGCGCAACAGCGCTCACGCGGCCGCTGCTTGGGATTTCCTGGCATTTTCGGCCAACCACGATTTAATGCAGCGCTATTGGCAGATCTCAAAAATGCCACCGGCACGTTCAGACTTGATCGCTGAGTTATCTGGTACGCCGCGCTATGGTGCTTTCATTAAGCAGGCGCCGCAGGCCGTCTCGTTTTACAAAAGCACAGACCCGATCGGCTGGGATACGACATTCAATAAAATGATCGATGCCGTTATTACCTCAGCGCAGCCGCTGCAGCAGTCAATCGATGAGGCTGCCAAAGAAGCGACAGCGCTTTTGGCGCAAAAGAGGCCGTGATGTTTGCTGTCGCCTCTCGACTAGCCATCCCGCCGCTGGTTTTTGCTTTAACTTTTGCTGGCTGCGGCAAAAAACCCGTTTCAACTGACCAACCAACCGCTGATCAGCCAATTACGCTGTCAATTTGGCGACCAGCGAGCCCCAACGATGCCTGGCCGGAGGCACTAAGCAATTACCTGTCCGAGTCTGGGCTAACTGACACGGTCAAGATCGAATACAAAACGCTGCCGGCTGCGACATACGAATCAACGGTTATTGAGGCGATTGCCAATAAGCGCGGCCCCGATATTTTCACTATTCCCAACGATAGCTTACACGAACACGGTAAAAAACTGGTTGCGGCGCCGGCTACCGTGGTGACTGCGGATCAAATTAAGAAAAGCTACGTGCCGGTTGTCTATAACCAGGTGGTCTATAAAAATAACGTCTACGGCCTGCCAGAAGCGATGCAGCCGCTGTCCGTCATTATTAATCCGGCGCTATTTGCCGCCCAAGATATCGACACTGAGCTGCCACTGTCCTGGAAGGGCTTTGTGCGGCTGGCCAAAAAGCTAACCATTATCAAAGACGGCAAAATGGTCCAGAGCGGTCTGGCTATGGGCACTGGCAGCGACGTATTGGACTCCCCAGATATTATTTCCCTGATGATGCTGCAAAATCGGACAACAATGACCACGGCTGACCATGGCCAAGCCACCTTCCACCTACCAAAAAGTAACGACCTGAAACTATTCCCCGGCAATCAGGCTCTTCAGTACTACACCGACTTTGCTAACGCTAAGTCTAGTCACTATACCTACGACCCAGCGGTGATTGGCCCTGCCATCAAGGCCTTTGTCCAAGGCAAAGTGGCGATGCTCATTGGTTACCCTGACTTGGTGAGCTATTTTAGCCAAACCAAATCCAGCCTGGAGACGCAGGTCAAATCCGTGCCCCAGCTGTGGAGTATCGACTTTCCGACTGCCAAAGACCGCACGCCAAGTTTGTCTGAGCCGGTTGAATACGTGCGTTATAACATCGATGTGGTCAGTGAACAGTCGGCCAATACCAAATTTGCCTGGCAGTTTTTAGCCGGTTTCGACCACAGCGCGTTGCCGACAGGCGACGACGGTTCACCATTCATTGCGAACTCTGATTGGTTTGAAAACCGCCTGGCGCCACAGTTTGCCCGCGCCTGGTTTGTCGGCGGCCAGCCAGATAAAACCAGCCAGACCTTTCGTGATATGGCCGACGCCATCAGTAAAAAAGGCCAATCGGTTAGCCAAGCTATTAATGCCGCCGCCGGGGCGGAAACCACCTTGCTTCAAGGGACACCGACCAGATGAAGCGACTACTCTTTTCGTTGCTCGGTGCTGGGTGGGTAATGTTGCTCGCTGCACCGGTCTCGGCCGCCACTAAAGACACCGTTTATATTGTGTTTTACACCCAAACTGGGAGCACCTCGCAGCGGATTAACCAGCCCGATATGGGTAATGCCTATATCTTTAACAATAAAACCAACAAAAAAGTGCTCTATGATCTCAGTACTGGCCATTTAGACACCTACTTATTCGACCGATCCACCTCATACGACCTGGTTTTCCGCTTTCCGGACCAATCGTCAACGATTACTTGGCATCTGCCAACCAGCTCGCCAGATTTAACTTTGCAAGTTACTTATGACACGCAAAAGCACCGCTTGATCTACCGGAGCGGTGGTCGGGTGATCACTCCTCGTTTAGGTAATGCTAGCCGCTCTCTACCAACACCGGTCGGTACGGCAGATAAGGCCAAGACAGCAACAGCGAGCACCGAGAAATCTCCTGTGCCCACCACCGCCGACGCTGCCACTTCAGCTGCAGCGAGTACGACAACGACTGTCGCTAGCCCAACACCAAACAATAATATTGACCTTGGTCTGCCAATTCCGACGACTGACGGTACGATTGACCACGTCACGAACTATCAAGAGTACCTACGGGCTCTATTTCGCGGTGCTCAAATTATTGCCTCCATTTTGGCTGTCGTGATGATTATTGTTGGCGGCTACCAATATGTGGTTAGCCAAGGAGACCCCGGCCGTACTGGTCAAGCCAAAGAAATTGTCGCCGGTGCGCTAACCGGCATCATGCTACTCATTCTGTCTAACAGCTTCCTGCAGCTTCTGTTCACCAGTCTACCGACCAAAGGCTCGCCATGATCCCGACCACACTGTTGGCTTCACCGGGTCAACTGGCGGCTACAAGTCAGGAAGTCGACAGTTCAACCGGAGTGCCAAACTTTCTGCCCGGCAACCAAACGACACCGTATTCACTGGCCGATTTAGTACTCAACCTGGTTTTTATTGTCGCCGGTGCAATTGCCCTGTTTGGCATGCTGTACGGCGCGGTTAAATACTTGACGGCCGGGACTGGCCCGGGCGGTGACGAAGGTAAGCGGATGATCACTGGTGCCGTTGTCTCTTTAATCATAGTTGCCTTGGCCTATGTATTGGTTTCGACCCTCATCAACCGCTACCTTGGAGGCGCTTGATGTACCTGCCCTTCGCTGAAATTTCCGCTATTGTGCCGTCGCCAGATACAGCGGCCAACTTTGACCTCTGCTCACTACTCGGTTATGTCCAAGCGGTAACGTCGGTCGCGCTTAAGCTTGCCGGCGGTGTGGCGGTCGTGATGATGCTCTGGGGCGGCCTGCAGTACGGGTTGGCCTTTGGCGACGAAGGCAAAATCGGTAAAGCGAAAGGCATCATTACCGCCGCCATTATCGGCTTAATTATTATGTTCGCCGCCATCGCCCTAGTGACGACGGTTTGGAATGTGCTGCTGCAAAACGGTAATCCGCGCGGCAATCAAGCCTCGTTTTTGAGCTTTATTACCGGCCGCGGGGCGATTGGCGGCTGTACAGCCGAGCAGTTAAATAGTACCTCTGCCGCCGACGGCACGGATGCCAGTAGTCTGCCCCCACCGGGTGTCTCAGAGGCTGAAATCACGCTGGCCAAACAGGCTGCGGCTGATGCCTATAAACGGAAAGCACAGGACCTGCGGGCACACAAGCAAGACCCAGCCGTCATATACAAAGATGGGCCATGCTTGGGCAAACTGACTATCGCCGGCAACTGGGCGCTGGATATTGCCCACAACCCACGGACCGCCGGGGACGGCGAGCCCGCTAACCAGTGCAGCGGCTATCAACATTTTATTGAGCTCTCGCCAGACGGGCAGTTTATTAAGGCAGGCAATGCAGCTTGACACTAGCCTGGAACCCCTTAGACTAAGAGTAGATAGTAAACACTTCCTGAAGGAGGAATCATGGTAAAGCGAAGCACTCTTGCTTCCATCGGTGCGGTGGCAGGCCTAGCGGCGGTATTTCTGATTATTCCACATGCCCAGGCGGCGGTCACAGACGGCAGCAGTTTCAATATTGGTAACTTAAGCATTCCATTAATCGGCGCTACGGGTTCAGATTTTAACAGCATTGCCTTGCGGGCCGTTAATCTGTTCTTATTGGTGGCTGGCCTAGTGGCCTTTATCTACTTCCTCTTTGGCGGTTTTGAGTACTTAACAGCAGGCTCAGATGACACCAAGGCTGAAGCCGGACGCAAACGTATCACCAACGCCATTATTGGTATCATCATTATTGCGCTGTCCTATGCCTTCCTGCGTTTTGTTTTGCGGACGGTTGGTAACTCTCTCCAGCCCAAATCGTCAAATAACAGTTTAGAAAAGACTAACGATACAATAGACAACGGTAATTTCAGTTCATAAGCTGGCGCTCCCCAGACAATAGTAGAGAAGGTAAAATTGTTCTCTGGCGTAGCCTTGGCCGCGTCGGTCAGTGATATAAAACAAATCAACCCTTACCAGGGTGATTTGTTTTCACTGCTTGACCATTTTATCAACATTTTCCTTGGTGTCGCCGGCATTGTTGCCTTTGTCTATTTCTTGTATGCCGGTTTCCAATACTTAACCGCGGGCACCGGTGATGGCGCCGAAAACGCCAAAAAAACAATCCTAAACGCCATAATCGGTATTATTATCATTGCCCTGGCTTGGGTACTGGTGAATTTTGTCATCAACGACTTGCTTAACCCCAACTCAACCTTCTTGCAGAGCGGCTCGACTTCAACCGCACCACCGGTATTTTGCGATGTTGATACAAAGGTCTGCGGTAACGGCTCGAGCCGATCAGCGACAAGCCAGCCGAGCGCCAGCCCCACGCCTCACGCAACCCCCCCCAAGTCATCCGCCAGCCCCACCAGTGCGCCCTCCCTGCCAACAGCTGATACTACAACCAACACCGGGACCAGTGCGTGTCCGGAAGGCACTACTAATTGCCCCGGTACAACAACAGGCAGCGGCAGCGGGACTTCTTGTGACGTTGAACTTCATCCAGAGGGGTGTAATGCATCGCAAACTAATACTCAGCCCGCCACCTCCACTGGTGGACAAACAACGGGATCCGACACACCGGCCAATTGTGATTTTTCCCTAGATCCAGAACGTGGCTGTTAACGAGTAATAAAAACTCCGGCTTGAGCCGGAGTAAATGTTGTCTCCTTCCGCGCTAGCGGAGGGGAGGCATCTCGGAAAACAATTCCGAGGTCATCTTGCGAACGAATTCAGGTTCGCTCATCCTGGTGCGATGCCGCTCCCATGATGCTTGCAGGGAGAGGCCACTGGCCTGGAACGATACAAACGTTTCGCTCCAGAGGGCGGTGACGGTTTTTTGATAAACCGTCTGGCCTGAGGCGTTGCTCACCTGTACGAGGCAGGTCACCATTCGTCGTTTGAACGACGACCTGCCTCCAGACAGATCAATGGTGTCTGTCCGGCCCTTGCGGGTGACGGGGATGGACAGCGATAGTCCGCCACCCGCCCGGACTGTCTCTGGTCGACTGTCGATTTTCTCGACAAAGACCAGATACTTCGGTCGGCTGGCCGGCGTGGGGAAACGCCGTTCCAGCGCCCGCCAGGCCGACTCGGGCGTCGGCTTGTGCATAGGGGTCAGCTCATATACTGAGTGCCCCCGTCCGGACAGCACTAGGCGGATTTCCGCCTTTCGGAGCGGATAAAGATCCGCTTCAATGACGTCTCCAGACGCCGTAGTGGCCGTCTGCCAGCCCATAAAGGCCAGCTCCGGTCGGAGTGATGCGGGCAAGGAAGCCGGTTGCACCGGCTCCGTTGCTGTTATGGCCGACTGGCTGGCCGGCGCGGAGGCGCCGGAAGGGCCGACATCCGGCACCTCGTTGGCCCGGGCGAACCCGGGCACAACCAGGAGGACAAAAATTAAAAGAGCGGTGCGCATAATGATCTCCTTTCAGGAAGATGCGCAGTGATGCTCTATTTATGTCAGGTTACATATGAAATGTCAAGTATCTTCACGCGTAACGCGCCAAATCTCCTCAGGCGTGGTCACGCCTAGGTAGACCAGCCAAAAACCGTCCTGCTCCATCGGCACCAGGCCCTCTTGGATGGCAATTTTAGTAAAATCGGCAATAGTCGCCTGGTGCATCACTTCACGCTCAATGGCCGGGCTAGGCGTGAGTACCTCGGCAATCGGGGTGCGGCCAAGGTAGCCGGTTTGGGCACAAACTGGGCAGCCAACTGCCTGCAGCAGCGTTGTTGGCGTCGGCTGCTTCGGGAAGTAACGCTTGAGCAGGGCGGCAATTTCCGGCTTAATGGGTGCCGGCTTAGCACATGTATCACATAATTTGCGCACCAAGCGCTCAGCTACGATCAGGTTAATGGCCCCGGCCAACAGGTACGGCGGCACGCCTAAGTTGAGCAGCCTGGCCAAGGTGGCTGGCGCGCTGTTGGTGTGCAGCGTGGACAGCAGCAGGTGGCCAGTTAGTGAGGCATTGACGGCAATTTCGGCCGTATCCAAGTCGCGAATTTCGCCGACCATTAAAATATCCGGGTCTTGGCGTAGGGCGCCGCGTAGCCCAGAGGCAAAGGTAAACTTGTTGGCCGGCTCAACCTGGCTCTGGATAATGCCCGGCAAGCGGTACTCAACCGGGTCCTCCAGAGTCATTATCTTTTTTTCATCCGATGACAGCTCCGCGAGCATAGCATACAGGGCGCTGGTTTTGCCGGAGCCGGTTGGCCCGGTGAGCAGCACCATGCCGTACGGCTCGGTTAATGCCTGCTTCATTTTGGTCAGCAAATCTGGCCGAAAACCCAACTCGGACAGTTTTTTCATTGAGCCGCCGGCCTCAAGCAACCGAATGGTAATCCCCTCGCCGTAAATGGTCGGCAAGGTTGCTAGGCGCAGATCAAGCTCGTGTCCGGCCGTCGAAAAACTAAACCGGCCGTCTTGCGGCCCGTGCGTTAGGTCAATTTTCATCTTGGCTAGCAGTTTCATGCGCGAAACCAGTGAGTGGTACTGCGGCTTCGTTAAATGGGCGGCCGGGTGAAGGACACCGTCAATCCTGAGCCGGATAGTGACGTCGCCGGCGGTTGGTTCAAAGTGGATGTCGGAGGCGCGCAACGTTTCGGCGCCCGCAAGCAGTACATCAAGCAGACTGGTTGTTGAGGCTGAAGCTGAAGCGGCGGCATACTCGGACAGCGAATGGATGGCCCGAAGTGAGGCGGAGGCATTAATCTCGCCGGTAGGGTTGATGGCGGCTGCTCGGTTGTTTGGCAGACTGTACAGACGCTTCAGACTTAAAAAACTAGCTGGTGAGACTAAAATGAGTTGTGGTTTGACGCTGCGGCTTGTGGCCCAATCAAGTAGCGCTTGCTTTTGCTCTGCCGACAGCGGCAGGTCAGTGGCTACCCGTATGACGCCTTCGGCTCGCAGGTACGGCAGTAGATGGGCCGAGTCGACCAGAGCTGGATCAGCGAGGTGGAGAATATCCGGCAAAGCGGGATAGTCCACCAAAAAGGCATACGGCAAACCGAGTTGCTCGGCCCGGGCCCGGGCGGCGGCCTCAGCCTGCTCTGCTTGCAGACTGGTTGCCCGCGACTCTAGTTGGGTAGTGGCTGGCGCTGTCATAGCTGTAGTGTACCGAAAAACGGGCTTATTCGCCCGCCGCTGTGTCTCTATGACATGTTGGCGGAGGGTAAAGGAATCGAACCTTCAGCCTTGCGGCCGGTCTGGTTTTCAAGACCAGTTGCGAGCCACTCGCACTACCCTCCGGGCTACATAATTCGCAGTTGATCGTCAGCTATTTTCTCCAGCGCAATTGATCCACGTGAAACTTCCGCGTGATGATCGGGACAGATGGCATACATGTTGCCAATTTCGTATTTACCGCCGGATTTGCCGGAGATCAAGCGATGAATGTCGAACGTCTTCTTGTAACTGCAGCCGACAATCATGCATTCCTGAAAGTCAAAGGCCAACTTCAGTGTTTCTAGATTGTGGCGGGAGTAATTGCCACAGGACTCTTTGGAATATTTGCCTCCACGGCGAGATATGTTAGCGCAACTTCGAGAACAGGTTTTGGCAATCGGCCTCCAGGGCTTAAAATCCTGCTGGCAAATAGGGCAACGTTTTGATATCGGTCTGATCGTCGAATGATAGCAGGCCAGCGAACAATAAACGGACTTGTAGCGTTGCAATTCCCAGGGGCGCTTATAGATTGGCTTGGCGCAAACGTAGCATTGCGTGTTAGGATTTCTCCCGCCATTCTCCATACTGGAATTGTACTAGATTTTGAATTTAAGCTCTGCCAGCTACCCAATTTTAAGAAAAACCGATCAGGCGATTGAGGCGCAAAAAACCAGTTTCCATATTTTCCTTGGCCTCCGGCAAATAATGACGGAGAAAGTGCTCAATTTCAAGAGGATCATGTTCGCTGATAACCACGGAGTGCGGCAGACCACCGACGCGCTTCGGCTCCAAAAAAAGCACTGGCTCTTCGACGCTCAAAATAAAGAATCGCTTGAGTTCGCGGTAGGGCAGCCGGCGTCGGCCAAAATGGGCTTCAGTTTCCGTTAACGTCACGAGCATCGGGTGCGCCTTTTCGGCCACTTGGACTACTAAGGCTAAGCCGCCCAAAGCGATGACGATGGCTGGAATATAGAGCCGCATTAAGCCAATAATGGCGCCCATCAGTACGAAACCGCCGATCATGGCGGCGCGCCAGTACTTGCCGCGCTCGTATATGACGAACGGCGGCGCTTCCCAGGTTAGCTCGGTTGGTTCGACCACGTCTTTAGTCTAACTCATCACGGCATCAAAGTGACAGATGGCGTTGTGCGATCGATCGTTTATATTTGCCAATCAAAAAGCAAATCCAGCCTGAGGCTGGTTTCACTTTTTGGCGGAGAGGGAGAGATTCGAACTCTCGCGGCTCCTTTCGGAACCCTACAGGTTTAGCAAACCCGCCCCTTCAGCCACTTGGGTACCTCTCCAAAGAAGTTGACGAGACAAACCCAGACGCGTTGCTCGGGCTTTCTCGCTGAAGCCACTCTTTTCTAGATGTGGCTTGTGGCGCGATAATGAATTCGCGCGCACGCGCATGTATATGCGGCGGCTTGACAATACCACAAATCAGGCGTGGTTGCACGGGCGATACTTACGCCTGGCCAGCCCTTTCTGCTGCTCCGCTTCGCGTCGGCATAATGCATATGCTAGGCTATGGCTGATGTCAGATGATAGCCGACTATTTGGCCTGCCGCGGACGCTGCTTACCTCTGGAGCGGTCGTCGTTTTTGGTACTCTCATTGGTGCAGTCGCCAACTATCTCTTTCAGCGCCTGATGGCCAACCATCTGGGCAGCGAGCCATACGGCGAGCTGGTGGCGCTACTCAATCTGCTCATCCTCTTTACTATCCCCGCTTCGGTCATTCAACTGGTGGCTAACCGGCGAGCCGGCGAAATCATGCAAGAACATGGTCTAGCCGGTATCCGCGAACTGAGCTTATGGCTGCTGCAGAAGCTGTGGCCGATTGGCCTCGGCCTAACCGCTCTGATCGTTGTGGCCGCTCCGTGGTTTGCCGGTTACTTAAACTTGCCATCCGCCCTACCAGTTATGGCCCTGGCACCAACGGTACTCCTCGGCTTGGCGTTGCCGGTCTTCCGCGGCGCTTTGCAAGGCAGCCAACGTTTCTGGCTGTTTGCTTGGTCAACCACTTCAGAGGGCATTGTCCGCCTGTTGGCCGGTATCGTTTCGATTGCGCTCGGCTACGCCCTCTTCGGCGCAATTGCCGCCGTTATTGTTGGTATGGCGCTGGCGCTGATCTTCTCCTTCTTGCCGCTCCATTTTCAGCCCTCTGATACGCCGAAGGCACTGAAACTACACATCCCTTGGACGGAATACGCTACGGTGGCGGTTATATTATTTGTGACCAGTTTCTATCTAAGCGCAGACGTGCTGTTTGTTAAGCACTACCTGCCTGCATTGGCCGGCCAGTACGCCGCTGTCTCAACCGTGGCTAAGTACCTGTTCTATTTTTCGAGTCCTGTCATATCGGTCATGTTTCCACTAATTACAGCTGAGCGGATTCGCGGCGGCCGTTCGCTGCCGCTGCTGTTTGGTACCGCCTGCCTACTACTTGTCGGCGGCTTGATTGTGCTCACTATCTTCTGGCGCTACCCAGAGCCTCTGCTCAAGCTCTTGTTTGGCCAAGCCTACGTTAGTCAGGCGTCGCTGCTGCCGCTCACCGGCCTGATGGTGCTCTGCTATGAAATGCTATTTCTCTTGGCCCAGTATTTCTTGGCCATGCGCCGGACGATGGTCATACCTTGGCTGTTACTCGGTTTTCTGGTCTATATTTTGACCGTGATGTTTAGCCACGGCAGCCTGGTCGGTTTGATTAGTGGTATAACCGGCGCGCTCGCGCTTGCCACCTTATTCCTGCTAGCATACGGGGGAATCACCAAGAGAAGCCAAGCCTGATTCTGCGCACACTTTCAGCTGTTTGGCGGAGAGAATATGCCTGACAAAAAACCGTATCTGAGTGTCGTCATACCGGCCTATGGTGAGGCGAAGAATATTCGCCATACGCTCAATTTACTGTTGCCGGAACTCGATACGTACGCCTACTCGTTTGAGGTTATTGTGGTCGTTGACGGCAGTCCGGACGAAACCGAGGCCGAGGCCAAGAAGATCACCGATCCACGCCTCACGATACTCAGCTACCAACCGAATCATGGCAAAGGTTACGCCTTCTACTATGGCGCCGCGCGCGCGAAAGGCGAGGTTGTGGTGCTGTTTGACGCTGGCGGCGATTACAGCCCGGACCACGTTGGCCGTTTTGTCCAGCTCTATCAAATCTTTGAGGCCGATATTGTTATTGGTTCAAAGCGTCATCCAGCCTCACATGTGCACTATCCGAGGCAGAGACGAGTCATCTCCTTCTTCGCCCAAGCGCTCATCTGGCTTTTGTTCCATTTGAATGTCAAAGATACCCAAGTTGGCCTCAAAGTATTCCGCAAAAAGGTGCTTGATGATGTGATGCCGCGGGCGCTTGTTAAGCAGTATATGTTTGATCTAGAGCTCTTGGTGATTGCCAAGCGGCTTGGTTATAGTCGCATCTTTGAGGCGCCGGTCAACTTAGACTTCAATGCCGTCACCTCAGGCGTTAAGCTGAAGTCGATTATCCAGGCCGGTCAAGATACCGCCGCCATTTTCTACCGTCGCTACCTAGTGCGTTATTATGACCGGCCACACCGCCGGTTATTGAACCAAATCAGCCCATGAACCTCCTGTTTCTCAACTGGCGAGACCGGCTAAATCCGGCGGCCGGCGGGGCGGAAGTCATTACCGAGGCGATTATGGTCGAGCTTGTTCGGCGCGGCCATAGCGTTGTGTTGTTTACGGCCAGTTTCCCAGGCGCCCAGCCTGAGGAGCAACGAGACGGCTACACCATTATTCGGTGTGGCTCAGCGTTGACGGTACACTACCAGGCCTGGCGCTGGTGGCGCGCCGATGGCCAGGCCCGCAATTTTGATCGCGTCGTTGACCAAATTCACGGCATCCCTTTTTTTACACCACTGTATATGCCGGCGTCGTTGCGCCGGGCTTTCATTCACGAAGTGCCGCGCAGCCTCTGGTTTTTAATCGCCTGCTTTCCGGTCAATCTGCTGCTCTACACCGTTGAGCCGTTGCTTTTTTGGTGCTATCGCCGTACGCGGTTTCTGACCGTTTCAGCTTCGACGAAAGAAGATTTAGTGGCGCGTGGCATTGCGCGTAAAGCGATCACAATCGTGCCTGAGGCGGTTGACGTGACGCCGCTGCCTAGCCTGCCCGCCAAAAAACCAGAGTGGCGACTGATCTTTGTTGGTCGCCATCATCCGATGAAACGCATTCCGCACCTGTTGAAGATGATGCAATACCTTCCTGAGGCGCACTTTGACGTGGTTGGTCGCGGTGGAGACGTATATGTCTCACAGCTGAAAGCGCAGGCCGAAGCGCTTGGTTTGGCGCAGCGCGTCACTTTCCACGGCGCGGTGCCGCTATCCAAGCGCAATCAGCTAATGCAAGCCGCCTCTCTCTTGGTCTCGGCCTCCCACAAAGAAGGTTGGGGCTTAATTGTCACCGAGGCCAATGCTCTCGGCACACCGGCGGTCACCTACAATGTGGCCGGCTACCGCGACTCCGTCAAAGATGGCCGAACGGGCTGGCTGGCTAAAGTGAATACACCGCTCGGTTTGGCTGAAGCGGTGATGCAAGCACTCGGCGACAGCAATGAGTACGCCGCCAGGCGTCAAGCTGCCTGGCAAGACAGTAAATTATACACTATCCAGCACAGCGCCGACGTGTTTCTAGCAGGTCTCCGTTAAGTGATCGCTATTTTGCGTACCCGTCTCAACCTGATTTGGTTGTTGATTATTGGCGGTTACTTCGTCAATCGTCTTGTTGAGGCTATGCTGGCCAGCCACGCACTGTTGTCGCCGAGGGTGGCATTTTTGATCGTCTCATTGCCCGAAATTACGCTGTGGCTTCTCGCGCTCATTGCCGTAGCGTTAATTCTTTGGCCAGATGGCCAAAACAAGCTCAGTCTAGAGACGCGGCAGCTGATGTGGTGGCTGATACCGATCTTGACCATGATTACCGTCAGCAGTATCAGCCACCAGCTCAGTTTACGCCAGTTGGTGATTGGTTTTCGCGGCGGCTACGTGTGGCTGCTCGCTTTCAGTTTTCTTGTTCTCCCTCCGGAGAAACAAGCGAATCAATTTGACTACCACAAAACGACCAGCTGGCTGCTGGGCATCGTCCTCACACTGGTGGCGGCGGAATTCACCTTTGGTCCCGGCTATCTGGAGCGCTGGCATCTCATTTCACCGTCGCTGCAATTTGGGTACGGCTGGTTTTTCGCTGGCCGCGTTCCGCAACTGACACTGGCAATCGGCAGTAATCAGCTTGGCCTGCTGGTCGGTTTGCTCGGGTTGGTATGCCTGCAACGCCAGCCGAAGCGCGATTTGTATATTGCCGCCCTGGTCGGTGCCGCAATTGCTTTGACCGGCAGCCGCAGTGCCATACTAGCGACCCTGGTCGGTGCACTGACCGCAATTGTGCTCGACAAAGCTGCCTGGCGCCCTAGGCTGGCTGCGCTCGTCGGTATTGTTGCTGGCTGGCTCACTGCTTCCTGGCTGCTTGTTCTGTTCTACCTGAGCTCGTGGCGCGAGGTGCTGCTGCATGGTGCCTCAACGAGCCTGCATGCCGCGACCATTCAGGATGTTCTCCGCCTGTGGAGCAGCCTGCCATGGCCAGATAAGCTGCTCGGCCTGGGGCTTGGTACGGCAACCTACACGCCCTATGTTCGTTTGTTGCCGGAAAATTTCTACCTGGCGATACTGATCGAAATAGGTCTGTTCGGCTTGATTAGTCTGCTCGGACTACTCGTGGTGCTGTTGGTCCATCTAGCAAAAACAAATCAAACTCGCTTCCTGCTGGTTCCCTGGAGCGCCTTCTTGGTTGCAAATCTCTTTCTGCAGCCATTCTCTGACAATAAAACCGCCGCTTTGTGGCTTGTTGGGCTGTCGGCGCTGCTGCTGGCTTTGCCGAATTCGGCCAGATATGGTGAGAAGAGAACATGAGCCTCGGACAGCAAATTACCAAAAATAGCGGTATCCAGATTATGGGGCGTTTTTTGAGCGTGCTGCTTTCGGCAGTGCTGTTTCGCATTATTTCGCGTTACCTTGGTGTCTCCGGTGTCGGCGAGTACAACACAGCTTTCGTTTATATTCAGATGTTTGGTGCGGTCGGTGATTTGGGCCTCTACCTCTACTTGGTGCGCGAAATGACCACAGACCGCCGCCAGACTGAGGAACTACTCAGCAACGCTCTCGGCTTTCGGCTACTCCTGACCGCCGTCATTGCTCTGGTCGCTGTGGCAATCGTGACGGTCGTGCCGACGACCACCTATAGCCTGGCAACCAAGTTTGGCATCGTGCTCGGCGCCGCCATTGCCGGCGTTGCTCTACTCTTCCAAACTATCTCTGCCTACTTCCAACAACGTTTCCGAGCGGAGCTGATCGTCATTCCGGAAACGCTCGGCAAAGCGGTCACGTTGGCCGCTACCTGGTGGGCGGTCGCCTCCGGCCAAAGCCTGCAAACGATTTTTTGGGCCGCCTTTGTCGGCGGTATCGCCTCATTCCTAATTTCATGGCTGATTATCCGGCAATTTTTGCCCATTCGTTTCCGCTTCAACAGCGACCTCTGGCGCAAACACTGGGCCGGTCTCTGGCCGATGGCGCTTCTGGCCGGTTTTGCGCTGGCCCATTCGCGCATTGACAGCGTCATCCTGTCGCTCATGCGCGGCAGCCGCAGTGTAGAGATGGGTCTCTACGGCGGCGCCTACCGCATGTTTGACCTGGTCTTAGTCATACCCGGCATTCTGGCCGGCAACATCATTCCGGTGCTCGCGGCCCGCTGGCGCAAGCCAGATGCCACCCTCGGCCGGGCTCTAACCGCTACCAGCATGCTCTCGCTTATCGGCGGCGTCGCCACGGCTAGTCTGGTCTACCTGTTTGCACCGTACATTTTGCTCATCTTGGCCGGGCCGCAGTTTTTAGCCGCCACCTTGACGCTGCGAATTTTGGCCTTGGTGCTCTTGGTGTTGTTCCTGTCGCAGCACATGACGAATATTATTATTGCTACCGACATGACGCGGCGGGCGATCCGGCCGCTGATTATTGTCACCGTCTTGAATGCGGCGCTGAATGTGTTACTCATTCCGCTGGCACCACTGATCGTGCCGGCACTCCTAACCGGCCTGACGGAAGGTGTCCTCCTGGTTTGGAAGTGGCGACTGTTGCCAGAAAAAGCCAAGCCGCGACTGCCGCTGGCCCAGGTGCTGGCTATTCTCGCCGCTGCCATACTGCCGCTCCTGCTGGTTATTCGGCCGTTTGATCGCTCCGTAAGTTGGTTTGCCGGCAGCAGTTTCAAATGGCAGCTCCTGATTGGCCTCGGAGGTGCGGGCCTCTGGCTGATGCTTTTGCTGTTTCTCTTTTTTGCCATCGGCGTGATGGACCGCCAGAATTTAGGGTTTGGCCGTCATGACTAGTGTGTTGATCCTGTTGCTTGCCGTCCTGCCGTTTGAACGCTGGCCGGTGCTACAGCAGAGCGGCTTTGATCTCCGTCTGTCGACCGCCGTGGCACTGATACTGGTAATTGCCGCGATCATAAATGCGCCGAAGCAGTTGCATTGGCAAAAGCTGCTGTCAAGCGAGCGCATCGCAGTTATTCTGGTGCTTTGGGCGCTGCTGTCGGTCTATTGGGCAGGCAGTGCTGCCAGGGCGCTGCACACCGCCTTAGCGCTGGCGTTTACCGTTGCGGTCGCCATGGCAGTTCGCATTGCTTTGCATGATAAACTCGTCTGGCCAAAAGCCAAGCTCGTGCTTGGCTACGTCGCACTTGGTGTAGCACTTATTGCCTTCTACCAGTTCATTGCCGGCGCCGCCGGCCTGAGCAATCAGTGGACGCTACTCTCGCCGGTGTATGCTAAATCCATGCTTGGTTTCCCACGCCCGCACGCCCTTTCGCTCGAGCCGCTCTACTTTGGCAATTTCCTCTGCTTCCTACTGCCGGTGCCGCTCATTTTAGTTGAGCAGCAGCCAAAGAGACGCCTGTTGTGGCTGACGACCTTTGGCTTAGCCCTGGTCAGCTTTTTCTTGCCCATCAGCCGCAGTGCTAACCTCGGCTTGGTTGTCGGACTGGTTATAGTCTCTACGCTACTCTGGTTTCGCCAGGAGCGCCAATTGACTACTAGGCTTTGGTTAGCCACGGTTGCGGCGGTGCTTTTGGCCGCCGGCTTGTACGTTGGCCTCAGCCACTTGTCAGCCAAAACGGCACTCAACTTGCCACGGGCCGAGGAGCAACTGTTGATCGGCGATTTACACGACCCTAGTTCTAATTCAACCGTCGGCCGGCTGGACAACTGGAGCGAAGCGCTTCGGCTTGGTCAAACAGTGCCACTATCTGGTGTTGGTATGGGCAACTTTGGTAACGCCAGCACTTTACCGCAGCAGGCAAGCCAGGCTGGCCAGCCGATCGTCAACAACCTCTACCTAGAGCTTTTTGCCGAGCTGGGTATTGTTGGTCTCGTACTTGGTCTTGGTCTGTTTGTGAGCTTAGCGGCCGGTTTGGCTCGTTCGCTGGCACGGCCAAAACTGGACCGCACGGCGCTCTGGCTGTTATTCAGCCTGATGGCGACCATTGTGCAATATATGTTCTTCTCGACGCTCTACATTCTGCCGATTTGGGTGATGATCGGCTTCATTTGGGCCCATATTCGCCAGTCGGAGCCGGCGTGAATTTTCTTATTGCCTTGGCCACAGCGCTCATGCCCCTAGCGCTCTGGAAACTGCCCGGGGTGGCGCTGCCCCTGATCTCAATTGCCCTACTGCTTAGCTTGCCATACCTGCAATCAGCCGATAAACCGCTGCACCTGCGCCAACGCCTGTTGTCTGGGTTTGGCCTACTTTTGGCCGGCCTACTGCTGGCCGTGCCCGGAGCCAGCTCACAAAGCCATGCCGGCGGCATTCTGATCGGCTGGATTATCCTGCCAGCCGTCTTCGCCTGCCTGCTTGCGGCCGGCACATCACGGCAAAAAACATTGGCGGCAGGTGGCTTACTGATTGGTTTTTGCCTGACTGCAGTGGCCGCCGCCGGCTCGCTACTCGGCTGGTATCTGCTGTGGCCGGGCCAAGTCGCCGCGGACCTCAGCCAATACCTTCATCCGTTGAGGGCGATTGGACCCTTTACCTCGCCTAACACGTTGGCCATGTTTATGCTGCCGCTGGGGCTGTTGCTGCTCGGCGGGCACTTCAAGCAACCCGTGCGCTGGTTTATTGGCACTGCTACGCTGCTCACAGTACTGGCCAGCCGTTCTGACGGTGGTCTGCTGGCCATGGCTTTGGCGCCACTGTCTGCCTGGTTACTTATGCGCTATCCAAAGAAGCGCCTATTCACCGCGCTCGGCTTGCTGCTGCTGGTTGGGTTAGCCATGACCCAAGCCGACAGCCGCTTCCCCATCTGGCAAGGCGCCCTGCAGCTGCTGAAGCAGCCCAGAGTGGCACTATTTGGTCTGTCCGACGGTGGCTTTCAGGCCGCCTACGCCAACCTGGTCCAAGGCGACCCGCAACTCGGGCGCTACGTCGTCCCCTACGCTCTCCACCCGCACAACCTCTTTTTGGCCAGCTGGTTCAACGCCGGTCTATTTGGTGTAATTGGCCTCACAGTGCTATTTTGGTTGGCGCTCTTAGCCGCACTCAAGCGACCGCGATCGGTCTGGACATTGGCCGCCCTGCTAGCCATTCTTATTCATGGCGCCGTTGACACCACCTTCTGGCAGGCCAGTTTGGCACCACTTAGCTTACTCATTATGGCCGATGCCTTTTGGCCGTGGTTAAAACCGGAAAAACATGATTAAAGCATTGCCGCACCTAGTTATTGATGCTCGCTTTTTGAAACCTGAGTCCTCCGGCAACGGCCGCCTGACCTTTGATTTGCTCGCATGTTTACTGCCGCTGCTCGGCGACTACCAAGTGACTGTGTTGATTCCGCCTGGCCAGGAGAAAGCACTCACGCCGTACCTGCAGCCAAACCAGACGGCTGAAGTTGCCCCAGAGCCGTGGTACTCGCGCGCCGAGCAAACTGATTTTCGCCGCCGCATACTGAAGCTGCAGCCAGATCTGGTGCACTTTTTACACTTCAACCACCCGCTCGGCCTGAAAGTGCCGTTTATCGTCACCATTCCTGACCTGGTGCTTGATGAGTATCCAACACCCGCAAGCAGCTTCCTCAAGCGTTTCCTCTACCATCGCGTCATGGCTGACGCTGTTCGCCGCAGCCAAAAAATAATTGCCGTTTCTGAGGCGACCGAAGCCGACTTGTTGGCCTACTATCGGGCTGATCCGGCCAAAATTACGGTCATTTATGAGTCATCGCAGTCGTTGCGCGAGCCGCCTATGCCCACGGCCAAGCCAAAACTGCCCAAAGAGCTGACCGAGGCCGGGGTGGCTGAGCCGTATTTTCTCTACGTTGGCCAGCAGCGTATCCATAAAAATGTTGACGGCTTAATTGAAGGGTTTGCCAGTTTCCGCGAGCAGTATCCCTCAGGCAGCATCTACCGCCTCGTTTTGGCTGGAAAAATTGATTCGAAAGCCACGTGGATAGACCAAGCGCTTGAACGCACCGGCTTAACGGAATCAGAAGTTATTCGCCCCGGATTTGTCTCAGAGGCGGCGCTGCAAGCACTTTATTTGAACGCCACGGCCTTTATTTTCCCCTCCTTTAAGGAGGGATTTGGCCTGCCGCCGCTTGAGGCGATGCGCTACGGTCTGCCGGTCATTAGCTCAAATGCTTCCTGTTTGCCGGAAGTGCTTGGCGAAGCCGCGCTTTACTTTGACCCGACGCATCCCGAAGAGTTAGCCGTGCACTTAACGAGGCTGGTTGAGGACGAGGCGCTAGCGGCTAAACTCAGCCAGCTTGGCAAACAGCAGCAAGCCGGCTACTGTTGGGAGAAGGCGGCCAAACAGACCGCAAATCTTTATGTTGAATATTTCAAGAAACACAAGAAAGGATCGCCATGACAGAGTCATCGATTGTCTTCCGTCTGCCAGCGGGTGAGGATGTGCCCAACGAAGTCAACGTTTTTATCGAAATTACCAAAGGCTCCAGCAATAAAATTGAGTTCCGCGAGCACGGCGACTACTTTGCATTAGACCGTGTCTTAACCGGCCCTAACTTTTATCCGACCGACTACGGCCTCATCCCGCAAACCTGGAACACGCAAGATGAAGATCTGCTGGACGCCATCGTGCTCGTGACCTATCCAACTTTCCCGGGCTGCGTTATCGCCTGCCGGCCGGTTGGACTGTTGCATATGGAAGACAGTGGCGAAAAAGACAACAAAGTGATTTGCGTGCCAATCAAAGATCCGCGCTGGGCGCACGTGCAAGACATTGCCGATGTTAACGCCCACACCAAAGCCGAAATTAAAACCTTCATGGAAACATATAAGCTGCTTGAGCCGGGCAAACATGTTACGGTCACCGGCTTTGGCGATGCGGCCGAAGCCAAGGCGCAGATTACTGAAGCGATGGCCGCCTTCAAAGCCAAGTTTGCCAATTCGTAGCCTCTCTGCAGCCGGATTGAGTTCTGATACCCTAAAAATGTGAAGAAAAACGCGATCAACGCGGTAGGCGCCAAAGACGAGGCAAAAAACATTCAAATTGGCGCTGATCCGGTCGACCAAACCACCGGCGAGTCAATCCAGACAAAGCCAGAGCGTGGCCGCCGCAAACGGCGCGCCCGCCTCGTTTTGATTGGCGTGCTAGCAGCGTTGGCTATTGTTATGTTGCTTGATGTCTACGCCATTGCCATGGCTAACCGTGTACTGCCTGGGGTACGTATTGGCAGCACCTCCTTTGCCAACCTGGCCAAACCAGAGGTTGTGGCCAAAATGCAGCAGCTGACCGAACAGGCCAAGACGAAGAAGCTGGCGGTTGCCGTCGCCATCAAAGACAAGACGCTGTCGTCTGATGAACTCGGCTTTAGTCTTGATGCGCTCGCCACGGCCGACAAACTTTTGGCCTACGGCCACAAAGGCTCTGGTCTAACAGGCGTTTGGCCGCTAATCAGCAGCCTGTTTGTCAGCCAAAGTGTATCGCCCGTTGCCACCTTGAACGAAGACCGCTTAACTACCTGGGTGTCTGATGCGGCCAAAGAAGTTGACCAGCCGGAGCAACAACCAACCTTGACCGCCAACGGCGGCACAGTTAGTTTTGTGCCGGGCAAAGAAGGCCAACGGATAGACCAAGCCGCCCTAGCCGCGGTTATTAAACAGCGCTTCCTGGCTTTTTCGATGGCCCAAGTCAAAGTTGAGCCAATGACAGTCAAGCCGACCGAAATTGCCGACCAGGGGCAGGCAGCCGTGACGTCCGCCACCCTGATGCTCAAAGCCCCCTTGAAACTGGTTTTCCCCGGCGGTGCGACTACCTTAAAGCCAAGCCAACTAGAGCCGCTCATCTCCGCTCAGATTGAGCGTGGCCAGCTCAATCCGGCCGTTGACCAAGATAAGTTGCACGGTTTAATTGACGACTTGGCCACCAGTTACGACGTCGAGGCCATAGGCGCCCGCCTCAAAATTGATAACGGCCAAGTTTCGGTGCTGTCTGACAGCAAGGCTGGCGTTGTCACTGACCGCTCCGCAGCTGCTGACCAGGTCAGTAAAGAGCTGTTGGCTCGCGCCTCCGGCCAGGCGTCGGTCACGAGCCTGACCTTAGCCAGCAAAAAGGTAGACTCAGATATTTCGGCTGCCGGTGTCGCCAACTTAGGCATCAAAGAGCTGATTGGCACAGCCACAACCAGTTTTGTCGGTAGCCCGCAAAACCGCATCCACAACATTAAAACCGGGGTCTCCTTTTTGACGGGCATTGTCATCAAGCCGGGTGAGGAATTTTCGACCATCAAACTGCTCGGCAATATCGACGGCTCTACCGGCTACCTGCCTGAGTTGGTGATTAAAGAAAATGCCACCATCCCCGAGTTTGGTGGCGGTCTCTGCCAGGTGTCGACCACGCTTTTCCGGGCGGCCATGAACGCCGGTTTGCCGATTACGGCTCGCACCAACCACTCCTACCGCGTGCCCTACTACGAGGTCGGGGTCGGCCCTGGTCTGGACGCCACGGTCTACAGCCCGAAGCCAGACTTTAAGTTCAAGAATGATTCACCGGGCGCTATTTTGGTTCAAGGCTACGTTAGCGGCAACAACGTCAGCTTTGAAATTTACGGCACTAAAGATGGCCGCCAGAGCCAAATTGTCGGCCCATCCACTCTGTCGACAGCACCGCCGCCTGACTCAATCTACACCGATACCGACACTCTGCCGGTTGGCGTAACCAAGCAGACCGATCACGCTCATCCGGGTGCGACTACGACGGCCACTTACATTGTTCGCCGCGACGGCAAGGAAATTAACCGCCAGGTTTTCAGTAGTCACTACAAGCCTTGGCCAGCCAAGTTCCTGGTTGGCACCAAAACCGATGTCCCGGCCGACCAGCCAGCCGATCAACCACCGGCCCAGTAGGCGCCGAGCGGCCAGTTTTCTGCTACCGTCGAGGGGTGGATCCTCTGAGCGTCACTATTAAACGCATTGAGCCTGATTTGCCGCTGCCGGCCTACCACACAGCGGGGGCAGTCGGTTTTGATTTGTATACCCGCAAAACCACTTGCATCGCGCCGGATGAGTTGGTCGATCTGCCGTCAAACCTGATTATCCAAACGCCAACGGGCTACGGCCTGGTTATTGCACCACGCAGCAGTACGCCAAAACTCGGCCTGGCAATGCCGCATAGTTTCGGTTTGATTGACCCAGATTTTGCCGGCGTCGGCGATGAAATTCATTTGCGATTTCGCAATACCACTAACAAGCCGGTGCAGGTAAAGCGCGGTCAGCGCCTTGCGCAAGGCTTTTTGGTAGCGCTGCCGCGGGTGGCTTGGCGAGAAGTGGCCAACATTGAGCAGCCAAGCCGTGGTGGTTTTGGCACAACAGGAGCCTAAATGGAAACAGTGCCTAAAAATTTAATATCTCAAATTGATCCAGAGCTTGGCAAATTGCTGGTCGTTGAAACGCAGTACCAGGCCGACACCATTAATTTAATTCCATCGGAGAACGTCGCTTCTCCGGCTGTGCGGGCGGCCTTGTCCTCGGCGCTGACGAACAAATACGCTGAGGGTTATCCGGGCAAGCGCTACTATGCCGGCAACACGACCATAGACCAAGTTGAGCAACTGGCAATTGAGCGGGCCAAAGCGCTGTTCCACGCCGAGCATGCTAATGTCCAGCCGTATTCCGGTTCGCCGGCCAATTTGGCCGTCTACAGTGCTCTGCTGGAGTTTGGTGACACTGTTTTAGCCATGAACTTGGCGCACGGCGGGCATTTAACCCACGGCGCATCGGTCAGTTTTCCCGGCAAAGCGTACAACTTTGTTCACTACGGGGTGAGTAAAGAGACCGAGCAGATTGATTACGACGAGCTGGAAAAGCTGGCACAGGAGCATAAGCCAAAACTGATTGTGTCCGGTGCCACCGCCTACCCGCGAACGATTGATTTTAGCCGCATTCAGCAGGTTGCCGAAGCGGTCGGCGCTTACCATATGGCTGATATTTCGCATATCGCTGGCCTGATCGTTGGCGGCGTACACCCAAGTCCATTGCCAATGGCTGATGTGGTCACTACAACCACCCATAAAAGCCTCCGTGGGCCCCGTGGCGCGATCATTCTTTGCAAGATCTCTCTGAGCGCAGTCATTGATAAAGCCGTCTTCCCGGGCCTTCAGGGCGGCCCCCATGAGAACACCATCGCCGCCATGGCCGTGGCATTGCACGAGGCCGCGCAGCCAGCCTTCAATGCCTACACTACTCAGATCGTGCGCAACGCCCAAGCCTTGGCCGACGAGCTAATAACGCTCGGCTACCGTCTCGTCTCCGGCGGCACCGACAACCACTTGCTACTGGTCGACCTAACCGATCATCAGATTTCCGGCAAAGAGGCTGCGCTACGCCTTGAGGCCGCCGGCATCATCTGCAATAAAAATATGATCCCGTACGACACCGGCACACCGTTTAATCCGTCTGGTATTCGTCTCGGTACACCGGCCATGACAACTCGCGGCTTTACAGAGGCCGAGTTCCGCCAAACCGCTCATTTGATCGATCTGGCCCTGCAAGGCCAAGACGTTTCGGCTGAGGTTAGGCAGCTGGCTCTGTTGGCGTGCTAAACACAAAAAAAGCGGGCCGGAGCTCGCTTTTTTTGTTGCCCTCAGTTACGAGTTGGACTTGCCGGAGACGGCCATCCAAAGCATGTACAGTGCGGACAGGCCGACCAGGCCATAAACAATCCGGGCCAGGCTAGAGCCAACCCCAAAAATGGAGTCAACTACATTGTAGCTTGAGTTGATGGCTACCAGGCCCCAGTTCAACCCACCAACCACGACCAGGATCAAGGCGATCCAGCCGAGCGTACTCATTTTTCCCACGACGCCTCCTCTTCCCCCAATAATGGCTTATGAATACGTTAATCGTACGCTTATCCATGGCCTTGACAAGAGGCCGGGCTGTGCTACTGCAGGACAATCGCTTCCTCGCCAAGCAATCGGCTGAGCTGCCGTTTCAAAAGTGGACTTGGGCTAACGCCGGCTGGCAATCGGTACTGTTTCTCTTGATTGTTCTTCAAGATAGCCAGCACAATCGGCACACTGCCGCTGTGGCTGCTTAAAATGCCCCGCAGTTCTTCTAAAAGCGGACGACTCAAATTGCCGTTCATTTGTAGTCGCACCGCACTGATACTTGGTGGCAGACTCACATCGACGGGTGAGCTCGCTGATACGGCTGCCTGGTTCATAACTGCGTCTGGTTGGCCGCTCGGCCGGGGACGTCGGACCGACGTTTGCGACACTTCCGGCAAATTGGTCGGGTCAAGCTCATCGGTATAAGGAATGACGGACTCAACCAATAGCTTCAGCGAGCCGTCTTTGTCGTTTAAGCGGCCAGTCACAATCAGCAGCCGCTCGGTTTGCCAAAAGTCATGAGTCGTCTCGAGCACGCTTGGAAAAACGACGGCCTCAATGTTGCCGCTGGCGTCCTCTAACCTGGCAAAAGCCATGGCTTGATTAGATTTAGTGATGATTTTTTTGACGCTGCCGACTACGCCGGCCAAGCGAACCATTTTGTCACGGTCACGCAGACTGAATTGGCCGATAGTCTGAATAGTCGAGCCCAGCCGTTTAGCAACGCTGGTCGCCGGGTGTTCTGACAGATAAATGCCGAGTAAGCCCTTCTCCCAACCTAACTGGACCGTAATATCCGCTGGCGGCTGCGGCGGCAGATAGAGCTCTGGCTCCTCGACGGCAATCGCCTCACCGAACAGGCTGTCCATGTTGGCGCTAAGTTGTTTCTCGGCGTTATGCATGTAGATCGTCATCTCCTCAACCCCCAGGACTAGGACGTTGCGTTCACCGAAGCGGTCAAGCGCCCCGACTTGTGCCAGAGCTTCTAGTACCTTTTTGTTGAGGTGTTTCGTGCCTAGCCGGCGCAATAAGTCGGTTAGTGAATCAAACGGCCCATGTTGTTCACGCTCGGCGACAATGGCTGTCGCCGGCGAGATACCGACATTCTTGATTGCCGAGAGGCCAAACAAGATCTCTTCGCGGCCTTCAGCTGCTTTGTCCCGGACAACGGCAAAATCAACGCGGGAGCGGTTAATGTCCGGTGGCAGCATCGGCAATTTCATCCGCTCGCACTCCTCAAGTGCTACGGTCATCTTTTCGATGTTTTGTTGCTCGGCAATCAGCCAGGCAGCCATAAACTCCGCCGGATAGTGCGCCTTCAGGTAGGCTGTTTGGTAAGCAATGTAGGCGTAGCAGGCCGAGTGGGCCCGGTTAAAACCGTAGCGGGCAAACGGCTCGATGAAGTCAAACAGCTGTCCCGCCATCTGCTCGGAGTTGCCAATTTTTTTGGCCCCCTCTATGAATTTAATGCGCTGCTCGTCCAGCAGCTCTTTCTTTTTTTTGGCGACCGCTTTGACCAGTAGGTAGCCCTCGCCCAGTGAAAAGCCGGCAAACTTTTGGGCCATCTCCTGCACCTGTTCTTGGTAAACTAAGACGCCGTAGGTATCCTCCAAAATATCTTTCAAATCCGGGTGCAAATACGTGACCGTCTCGCGGCCGTGCTTTCTGTTGATGTACGTTGGAATACGTTCCATCGGCCCCGGACGGTAGAGCGCCACCATGGCCACAATATCGGTAAACTTGGTGGGCTTGAGCTCTGCTAAGTAACGCCGCATGCCGGCAGAATTATGGACGACAAAACCGTTGGCCACAAAATTATTGCCTGGTGCCTCCATACTGATGTCGTAGGTTTCCTCAATGCCGGCCGGGCGAATTGCTTGCACGGTCTGAAAAGCAAACTGTTGCTCAGGAATCTTTGGGCACTCCCAAGCCACCAGCGAGCGGTAGGTCATCGCAAACTCAGCAAAGGTAGTGGTATTAATTAAAACCAATTTTTTATGCGGGTACTGGGTTTCAAAGGCATCCATTTTCGCCTGGTCAATGTCGCGCATAAAACCTTTAATTTCGTAGTAGGTCTCTTCGGAGGGCACATAAAAGTCGGGGGTGTAGTTGGCAACTTGGCCGTCTGGCAGTTCAACCGGAAAGGTGTGGGGTTCATACAGGTAGGGAATGTGGTGAAGATTAAGGATACGGGCAAAGTCTGCTTCCCAATTTGAGCGTACGTAGTGCCCCAAATCGGCCCGATAGCCGCCTTTGCGATGCGGTGGCTTCACGCCAAACATGTGGTTACCTCGGCCAGACATCCGCATGCTCTGCTCGTGCCTTTTTCTCGCCGCTTCTTCCGGTCCAAATTTCATTTCTAAAGTCAGGCCAGTCAAGGCTCGGCTAATTTTCTGGCCGGTTGCTCGAACGCGCTCATCAGAGTGGACATCCTTGCCTTTATTCCAAGGCTCATGACCATCCGCGTAGTAGGCCAAGCGGGCAGCAGTAATTTTTGCCCGGGAGATCGGTTTGCTGGGGTTGCTGTAGTGACGGGCCGAGCAAGTGTAGCAGTAGCGGCTCTGACCTTCCTTTTGACCGCTGATTTGCTGGCCGCAACTCCGACACTCATTAAACACCACATGTTTCGCCTTGTTTTTCATAAGAACCTTGTCGCCCGGCCGAATGGCTTGCAGCTCTTGCCAGCCCTGGTCGGTCAGAAACTTATGCTTGGCGCTTGCTTTAATACACCAGCCATTTTCGGCAATCACGGTATATACCGGTTTTTTGCCGCTTTTCACGACGCCCAGAATCCGATTGTGGTGCACCGCACCCTCGTCTACATACACCGATTCCAACGTTTTTTTATGCTGCTTCTCGTGCAGTTTCTTGATGGTTGTGTTGGAGACGATGGTATCACCGGCTAAACACTCAATTTGAAACACGCCCATCGTCTCAGCCCGCGACAGCAGTTTGTAGGTTTCTTTATCGTCAAGTGGCACGTTGGCGATATCAATCTTTTTGCCGTGCGTCTCTTCAATTAAGCGCACTGCATTTTGGATGATCGATAGGTTGGCCAGACCCAAAAAGTCCATCTTGAGGAGGCCAATGTCCTCAATTTCGCCCATGGCGTACTGCGTCACCAGCTCAGCCTCACCTTTGGTTGCGGCCATGACCGGCAAGTATTCCGTCAGCGGTTCGCGTGAGATCACAATACCGGCCGCATGCATGCCGGTGTGGCGGGCGTTGCCTTCGAGCTTCTCGGCAAAGCCGTAGAGTTGGCTAATTCTAGGATCGGTTTTAATCAACATCTCCAGCTCTGGCGTGGCCGAACGGGCCTGTTTCAAGTTCATTTTTTCTGGAATGAGCTTAGCGATGGTGTCGACGTCGCCGTAGGGAATACCAAGTACGCGTCCCACGTCGCGTACGGCGTTTTTAGCTGCCATTGTACCAAAGGTGCAGATTTGCGAGACATGGTCGGGCCCGTATTTTTGCGTTACATAGCCAATCACTTCTCCTCGCCGGGTGTCCTCAAAATCCATATCAATATCCGGCATGCTGACGCGCTCAGGGTTCAGGAAGCGCTCAAACAGCAGGCGGTGTTCCATCGGGTCTAAATCGGTTATTTGCAGGCAGTAGGCGGCAATTGAGCCAGCGGCTGAACCGCGACCGGGACCGACGGCAATGTTGCGGCTCTTGGCCCAGAGCACAAAGTCTTGGACAATCAGAAAGTAGGCGGCGTAGCCCATCTGGCGAATAACGCCCAACTCGTACTTGAGGCGTTCTTTGTGCCCTTCTGGCACTTGCTCGCCGTACCTGGCCATCAAACCCTGCCAGCACTGCGTTTCAAACCACGAGTCCTGCGTTTCGCCCTCCGGCACGGGGAAGTGCGGCAAAATGGTGTTGCCAAGCTCCAGCTCCAAGTTGCATTGCTCGGCAATGTGTAGCGTTGTCTCCAGGGACTCTGGTACCTGCTTGAAGGCCGCGGCGATGTCCTCTGCCGTGCGCAGCGAGTAATCAGTGCCGATGTAGCTCATGCGATTCGTATCGGCCAATTGCTTGCCGGTCGAAATACAGACCAGCACATCTTGTGCCTCTGCATCCTCAGCCCGCACGTAGTGAACATCGTTGGTGGCAACAACCGGCCGGCCGTACTTTTTGGCGAGCTGTGGCACCACCTCGACAATTTTTTGGCACTCTTCAATGTTAGGGTGGTCCTGAATTTCAAAGTAGACGTTGTCTTTGCCAAAAATGGCAAAGTACTCTTTAACCAGGGCATCTACTTTGGCCTCATCGCCGGCGATGATTGCCCGCGGAATCTCGGCCGCCAAGCAGCCGGTTAAGCAAATTAAGCCCTCCGCATGCTGGCGCAAGAACGCTTTGTCCACGCGCGGTTTGTAGTAGTAGCCAAGCGTGTGACCGGCCGAGGTGAGAGCAATTAAGTTTTTGTAGCCGACGGCGTTTTTGGCGAGGAGCGTTAAGTGGAAGGCTTTTTGGTCCACTTTGCCCTCTTTGTCCGTCATCTTGCGCGGAGAGATGTAAATTTCACAGCCGACAATCGGCTTAATGCCCGCCTTTTTGGCCGCTTTGTAGAACTCAATTGAGCCGTGCATCACCCCGTGGTCAGTCAGAGCGATTGCCGGCATGTTTAACTCTTTGGCCCGGCCAATTAAATCAGGGATTTTACCCATGCCATCAAGCAGCGAATACTGCGAATGGACGTGCAGATGAACAAACTCTGGCATGTCCAAAGTATACGTCAAAGCGGCCAAACTGTCAGTATTGACAGAAGTGCCAAAGCGTCAGATAATCATAGTAAGATTGGAGTAAGACATGAGTAAGACAAAAATAAGCAGCAAGGGCCAGACGGTTATTCCGCAAGAGCTGCGGGAGCAGTACCAATTGCATGAGGGGAGTCAAATCGAGTGGCTACCGTGGGGAGCTGAAGCACTATTGGTGCGCAAAGTTTCAACTAAAAAGCCTAGTTGGCAGGAGTGGCTGGCCGATTTAGACGATCCGCACCCCGAGTTGTGGAAGAAAGTCGATCCGGTTCGCTACGTTCGGGGATTGCGCCGTGACCGCAGTTGAGCAATTTCTGGGCCAGCACAAGAAGGTTGGCCTCGACACCAATATTCTGATTGCGCTGGTCGAGCAGCTGGCAAGCTACAAGAGACAGGTGGCACAACTCTTACAGGCGCTCGACCATCATCAAACGCTGCTCTATTTGTCCGTTGTTTCAGTGGCGGAGTTGACCTTGAAACCAGCGCAAGATAACCGGCCCGACGTGGTTGGCCAATACGAAATAGCGCTGGCCAATGGCCGCTTTTTGTTTGCGCCAATCAGCCTCTCCACGGCCCGACTGGCGGCGCGGATCACCGCAAGCAACCGACTGAAAGTCGTTGACGGCCTTATCCTGGCCTCCCTTGTAGAGCAAGGCGCCACCGGCTTTGTCACCGCTGACCGCGACTTTCGCCGCGTGAGCGAGTTAGACATTCTTCTGATTGAAGGCTAGCGGGCCGCCGATTTGGCCCCCTCCAGCTTCCCTGCTACGCTCAGGCCATGCAAACGCTCATCGAGCTTGGTCGAACTCCGGAGCTAGCAGCGGCAGAGGTTGCTGCCGTGTTGGGCCGGCATCGCCGAAGAACTCCCGTTCGCCGTGTTGCCCCCAGGATGCTGCTGCTTGAGGAGCCGTTGACGCCTGGGCTGTTCTCCGAGCTTGGCGGCAGTGTTCGCCAGGCCAAATTGCTCACGGTTCTTGAAGCCCGCGGTGGCCGTCTTGACGAAGGGGCACTTGCCCGCCTGCTCGCAAGTGAGCTCGGTAAACAGACAACGGGCAGTAAGCTGTCGGTTGGTTTCTCTGTGGTCGGTGCCGGCTGGTCGCCAGCGCGTCTGCTTAATTTGGCCAAGGCGGTCAAGCGCCTCTACAAGCACGATCAGCCTGAGGCACAGAGCTTGCGTTTTGTGCTGCCGGAAGGTCGGGAGGAGCTGTCAGCCAAAGCAGTGGCTAAGCATCAGCTCATTGAGGGTAATGTGGAGTTTTTGCTCTTCTTGGCCGGCAACCAGCTGTTTCTTGGCCAAACCACGCAGATACAAGAAGTGGACGACTGGGCCGAACGTGACGTTGGCAAAGTTGGCCGTGACGCTAAAAAGGGCATGTTGCCACCTAAATTGGCCCGCATGATGCTGAATATTGCATTGCCCGAGCCACTAAGCTCGCCCAAGCCGCGGGTACTGGACCCATTTTGCGGTACGGGCACGGTACTCATGGAAGCGCTGCTGCTTGGGCTTCCGGCAATCGGTTTGGACAGTGACCCGGCCCAGGTGGCGCTCTCCGAAAAAAATATGGCTTGGCTAAAGCGGCAGCAATCGAATTTACCCGACGTTCAGATTGAGCTGGGCAATGCTACTGTCCTAGACAATCAGCCGAGCTTGCAGGCATCTCGACCGGCAGTGGTCGTGACCGAAGGCTATCTTGGCCCGGCGCTGCATGCGCCACTGAGCCGGCCGCAAACACAGGCGCTGCAGCAACAGCTGCTGCCGCTTTACCAACAGTTTTTTGCCAGCCTCGCCAAAATGATTAGGCCTGGCGGCTGCGTCGTGATTGCTTTGCCATGTTGGCGGTACGGCGGCATTGCTGAATTACTGCTTGACGATTTAAAGCCATTGGGCTACTTTATAGTAAATCAGTTTATGTACGGACGGGATGACCAATTTGTCCACCGTGATATTCTGACTCTGCGCTGGCGCTAAATACTCCAATTCGCGTCCTAACTTAGTTGTTGCAGTAAATTAAACACAGCAAGGAAGTACCCGATGGCACACAAAAAAGCCGGTGGCTCTACGCGGCTCGGCCGCGATAGCCAATCGAAACGTCTTGGTGTCAAGCGCTTTGGCGGACAGCATGTTCTGTCCGGCAATATTTTGGTGCGTCAGCGCGGCAGCCGCTTCCGAGCCGGTGATAATGTCATGCATGGTACAGATGACACGTTGTTTGCTGTGGTTGCTGGCATAGTGCGTTTTGCGACCAAAACAGTCATGAAATTTAACGGCCGACGTGAGGAAATCCGCACTGTTTCAGTGCAGCCGATTGCCTCGGGCGGGTCGCTAAAACTGTAGTACGACCCGGCGACAATCTGCGCTGTCGGTAAAGGAGGGATGCTTGCATCACCCCGCCAGCGTGTCGCACCTGAACAACACACAGCCCCGTCTCGTGCGGGGTTTCTTTGTCCTCACGGCGGTTTAGTGACGCCGGAGGCCTTACGGCCAGTCTAATGTTGCTGGAGGGCTACGTTAGACGGAGGGAAAGCACCATGGCAGTTGTTCGTAAAAGTGCCGCTCCGGAAAGCTTCGGAGCGAACAACCGTCCGCTGTCGATTTCGACCGTGGAGCTCCTGGGGCAAACGCCGGAAGAGGCGGCTGCGCAGCTGGCCAGAAATCCGATTCTCGGCCTGAGGTATGCCGATCCGGCGATCATGGGCTACATCCAGGATTGGCTGCGCAGAAATGCTGACAATCCGCCGGCCGTCGAGTTTAGCGTCATCAGCAACGACAGCGTGGTTTGCTCACTCGGCACGTTTGAGAACGTGCCTGAGACGGAGCAGGACAGGGTAAAGTACCTGGACTACAATCCGCTGCCGCGCCGGAGACGGAAATGAGGAAACCGCTCTTCCATGACCGCACCAGCAAGTCGCTGGCTAAGCCGGCCAAGCATCCAAAAAATGTCTTGGCCCAAGGCCGCTGGCAACTGCGCCACAATCGCGAGTTCCGCCTTTCGCCTGCGCGATCAGGCGAAAGGCGTAACCCGCACCAGTAACACTCGAGGAGAACTTGCTGAAATAGAAGTTCTCTGCTAATCTCAGGCCACTTACAACGGTGGCCTATTTTTTATGACCCAAGGAAATATATTTCTTTGGGGAGCCCAGCGCACATCGGGCGTTTGGCCGCCGAAAGACAACAAAGGACTGACCGTGCAGAATCAACTGATGCAGAAAATCGCTGCTCGTTACGTAAAATCCAATGTCCCTATACTGAAGCCTGGGGACACGGTTCGGGTGCACCAGCGCATTAAAGAAGGCAGCAAAGAGCGCATTCAGGTGTTTGAAGGCGTCGTTATTGCCTTGCACGCCGGCTTAGGGCTGGACGCTACCTTTAGTGTGCGCAAGGTCTCCTACGGTATTGGCGTTGAGCGGGTGTTCCCGCTGCACTCACCGCGCATTGTCAAGGTTGAGCGTACAAAAACGGCCGATGTTCGTCGAGCTAAACTGTACTATCTGCGTGATCGCACCGGCCGTAGCGCGCGCCTGGATAACGAACGGGCTGACGTGGCAGTTTGGGAAGAGCCGACTGCCGCGCCAACCTCTGAAATAGATAGCTCGGACGACCAAGATGCGGCTGAAGATGCCGTGTTGGCGGAAGAGACTGAAGCAGCCCAGCTGAATGCCGATGACTCAGCCGCTTCCAATCCTGTTGACGACGCTCGGGCCGAGGAGAATCCGGATGAAGATCCGGCACCGGACGAGGCAAGCCCAAACCAAGAGGCTGCTGAAGCCGATGCTGATCAGACCGAAACGGTTCAGGCGGAAGATATGCCAACTATTGCCGAGGGCGATACCCCGGGAGATGTGGCTGAAGCTACTGCCGCCGAAGATGACGGCGACGAGCAGTCCAAAGACGACGGTCTGCCCCTGGAACCGCCAGACAGCAAGTAATACGTTTTCACGAGAAAATGGGCTTCGGCCCATTTTATTTATCCGGCTACCTGACATGTCGGCTGACGCGCAGATTGCCGCGTACAGGGTGGGCATCACTGTCTTGCTGGTACAGGTATCCGAATGTCTGTTGGTAGTTTAGGCTGAAAATATGACCAAAGCGCGGCAAACACTCGGGGCGGACGGTGAGGAGCAGGCTTGGCAAGCACTGAAAGCCAAGGGCTACCGGTTAATTGAGCGTAATCTGCGCTTAGCGAGCGGTGAAATTGACCTGCTGTGCCGGTTAGGCACAACACTGGTGCTGATTGAAGTGAAAACTGTCAAAACAGCGTTGTTAGATAGCCCGTTTGAGCTCATTCGGCCAGCCAAGCAACGCAAGCTCTGTTTACTGGCAGCTGAGCTATCGGCACGCTACCCAAATCACAATATTCGCATCGATGCGGTTGGCGTTGATCAACACGCCGAGCCAACAACCGTCATTCACCTTGAAAATGTACTTTTCTGTGGCTAGGCCAAGGAATTTCGGCTATACCAAAGGTAGATGATTACCCCTTCCCCTCGTGTTCGTATTGCGCCCAGTCCAACTGGCACCTTTCACCTTGGCACCGCCCGGACGGCGCTCTTTAATGAACTATTTGCCCGCCATCTTGGCGGCCAGTTTGTGCTGCGTTTTGAGGATACCGACCAAGAACGCTCAACGCTTGAATCCGAGCAAGATATTGTCGACGGTCTAGCCTGGTTAGGCCTTATCGCCGACGAGAGTCCGACCGCGGGTGGTTCGTATGCGCCATACCGCCAAATGGAACGCCTTGACGACTACCGGCAGGCAGCGGAGCGGCTGATTGCCAGTGGTCACGCCTACTACTGCTTCTGCACCGCTGAAGAGCTGGCGGCGGAGCGTCAGGCGCAAGAAGCGGCTCACATCTCGCCCAAGTACTCAGGCCGCTGCCGTAGTATCCCACCCACCGAGGCTGCTGAGCGCAAATCCGCCGGCGAGCCAGCCGTCGTGCGTTTTAAGGTGACAGGTGGCAGCCGTAGCTTCACCGATCTGGTTATGGGCACAGTCGCTGAGGACACCGATTTGTACGGCGACTTTGTTATTTTGCGCAGTGTTGAAGCCGGCGAGCCCCCCCTGCCCTTATATAACCTGGCCAACGTCGTTGACGACCAAGCGATGGCGATCACCCACGTTATTCGCGGTGCCGACCTACTGCCTTCGACGATCAAGCAAATCATGTTGATTGAGGCTCTCGGCGGTACGCCGCCTGCCTACGCTCACCTGCCGGTTATTTTGAGTCCCAGCGGCAAAGGCAAAATGTCCAAGCGGCGCGACCCAGTTTCAATTACGCGTGATTTTCGCGACCGCGGTTACCTGCCTGAGGCCATGATTAACTTTATGGCTCTGCTTGGTTGGGCGCCCGAAGGCGAGCGGGAGTACTTTAGCCACACTGAACTTGTCGAGGCCTTTACGCTGGAGAGGGTCAACAAAGCTAACGCTGTCTTTAATCCGGCCAAGCTGGAGCACATGAATGGTCACTACATTCGCACGCTGAGTGTAGAGGCGCTGTCTGAGCGTCTGCAGCCATTTCTACGGCGGGATAGTCAAACCTTTGCCGCACTGCCCCCGGTTGAGCAAAGAGCGCTGGCTCAGCAGTTGGCCGAGGTACTGCAAGACCGTCTGATTCGCTTAGATGAAGCCGTCGGGCTTGGCGCCTGGCTTATTGAAGCTGAGGTCCAACCGCCGGCCAATTTGTTGCTGGGCAAAAAACAAACGGCGTCTGAAGCAGGCCTGATGCTACAAGCAGCCCACGCTGCGCTGGCCGAGGAGGCTGACTGGAGTGAGCCAAACTTAGAGGCGTTGCTCCGGAATGTTGCTGCTGCACAAGCAGTTGGTGCGGGTGCCGTTTTGTGGCCGGTTCGGGCGGCTCTAACCGCTCAAGCGGCCAGCCCAGGCGTCTTTACCGTACTTTCAGCACTCGGCAAAGAGCCCTCGCTCGCCCGTCTGAAGAACGCCATTGATATTCTCGCCGAGTAAAGTATGCACATTGTTTTAGTTAGCGCCGACTCCGGTCTTGGTGGCCTCCCCCGCCACATAGAGCTTCTGGCTGACGGTTTGGTTGCCGAGAATGATGTTGTGTCTGTGATTGCCCCAGAAGGCCCCTTACTGGAGCGACTGAGGGCTAGCAAGCGGGTTGAGCTAGTTCCCCTGCCTTTCCGATCGCGTTTTGACCTCAGTACATTATTCGGTTTGCGCCGAATTTACAAAGCAATTAGCAGTACGCCCGACTTGGTTATTCATCTACATGGCCTGCGGGCCGGTTTGTTAGGTCGCCTGGCCGCCTTTGGTCTGGCGTTGCCCATTGTCTACACCGAGCACCTCTGGACTGAGGAGTATTTGCCACCGGCCAAGTGGCGGCAGCTTGAACAGCTGTTTTGGTTGCGCCTGCTTAACCGGGTCACGCGGAGGACGATTGTCGTCTCTCAGGCGGTTAAACGCTTCTTTTTGAAGCACCATATTTGCCAACCGGAGCAGTTGAGCGTGGTCTACCACGGTCTGCCCGGTAACCTGCCGTTGGCTCAACCGAAGGGCAGCCAGCCGCCGATTATTGGTTTTGTGGGCGCGCTCAACCCGGTCAAACGGCTAGACGTGCTTATTCGGGCGGCTGGCTTGCTCTGGAGTGACGAAGTTGATTTTCGCTTAGAAGTGGTCGGTGACGGTCCCGAGCGCCAGGCCTCTGAGCGTTTGGTACGCGACCTGGGTATTGAGGCTGAAGTGGCCTTTTTGGGGGCCATGGCGGACCCAGAGCTCGCTATGCTCGACTTTACCCTACTCGCCGTGCCGTCTGACTCCGAATCCTTTTCGCTGGTAGCGCTTGAAGCAGCGGCTATGGGTGTTCCGGTGGTGGCCAGTCGCGTCGGCGGTCTGCCCGAGGTGGTGAAACATGATAAAACCGGCCTGTTGGTGCCGCCGGCTGATCCGCCCGCCTTAAAGCGGGCGATCGCTGAGCTGCTAGCTGATCCGGGACGTCGCGATGCCATGCGCTCAGCTGCCAAAGATTGGGCCAGAGAGTTTACAGTCGCCAGAATGGTGGCGGAAACGCGGGCAGTCTACCAGGCGGCCACCTCATGAATCAGTTCCTGCACCGGATGGCTGGTATTTCGCGGCTGCGGAAAGTGTCCGAGCTGGCCTTGTTGCTGCGCCACGCCTCGGATCGGCTGGCGTTTCAGGCTGCTGACAACCTGCCGTTCAAGAGCGCCTTGGTGATTGCGCCGCATCCGGATGATGAGGCAATTGGCCCGGGCGGCCTCATTCTTAATCTCAAACAGGCTGGCCTACCTTGCCATGTGGTCTGGTTGACTGGCGGCGACGTTGGCGGCAAAGTGGCTGTCCGTCGGGCCGAGGCAGAAGCCGCTGCCGATACGCTAGGCCTATCCGTAGCGGAGCGCCATTTCTTCGGTTACAAAGAGGGCCAAGTCATGCGGGCTAAGCACAAATTGGCGGCCCTAATACACGAGCTCAAGCCTGAAGTGGTGGTCGCGCCAGGCTTTTGGGAGAACCATCCCGACCACCGCGCCGCCAGCCGCGTGACGGTCGCCGCTTGCAGCCTATCAGAGCGTAAACCAGATGTTTGGGCGTATGAAGTCTGGACACCATTTTTGGTTAATTTCCTACTGAAAATCAGCCCGCAGTGGCCAACAAAGAAGAAAGCGATTGCCTGCTACGCTTCTCAGCTGAAGCAACGCGATTACGTGGCGCTGGCTGAAGGTCTTGGCCGCTACCGCGCCGCCGCCCAAGCACTTGGCGACTACGCTGAAGGCTACTTTGTCTCGCCGTTGTCGGTCTACGCTGATTTGATCGACATCGCGCTCGATTTAGTGTAATTTTCACACAATTGTGCTATAGTATGAGGGTTATTGGGGAATCGTCTAATGGCAGGACTCCACCCTCTGGAGGTGGCTATCATGGTTCGAATCCATGTTCCCCAGCCATTTCTTTGTGTAATAAAAAAGCCCTCCAGACACGGAGGACGAAGTGGCCGTCTCGTTTTATGGGACTGAGGCTAGCGGTTTCCCCCACTTTTTTGTGAGGTACTCACTAGCCTGCTTACTGCCGACGCAGCGGTATGGCCCGTCGGCAGCCGTTGTCTCGCCGGCGCCGCACCACCAAGCACCCTTGTAGATGTAACCCCTGCGGCCAGGCGTTGGTCGCGCATTTGAGCGATCTCCAGCAGGGACGGGCCATCCAACGGGGTTTTCATGTTCTCGTCGCAGGAATTGCCGTACGCCTTCTCTGCGGTGAGGACGAAGTCTTCTTCCAGGTCGGCCACGATGGCCCGGCTCGGGCGGCAAGCCGCTGGGCGTGACGGTCAATCTGGCAGGCCAGTCGCTCATTTTATTCAACGGCTCAGCTTAGCGAGGCTTTCTCGCTGTTTGTCAGCTGCCGTAACCAGACTGAAATTGACACCTATTGGCAGAAATTGGCCGCCGCCGGCGGCAATCCCAGCCAATGCAGGTGGTTAAAAGATAAATTTGGCCTGTCTTGGCAGATAATCCCACGTAACATGAGTGACTTTTTGGCCAACTCCGACCCAGCTAAAGCCAAACGAGCGATGGACTCGATGCTTAAGATGAGCAAAATTGAAATTGCCGAGTTGGAGCAGGCCATACAAGACTAAGCCCAACTTGCGCTCTGGTGAAAATATGTCGCGTTATGCTATAGTCAGCTAGTTATGCCTGAATCAGATATGCCGGCGCGGCCAAAAAAGCCGCAGGCCGGTCCGAACATTTTTGCCCTGCTTAGGCCGTACCGACGGCTTATTTTATGGTTGGCAGGTTTGACGATTGCCGCTAATGCCTTAACCCTGTGGCTACCAAAAATTATTTCCCATGCCATCGACCACTTCGCCCGAGGTCAAGCTAAGCTGCCAGCCCTTGCCTGGGAGTTCGGCTTGGTCGCAGGGGCTATTTTTATTCTCACCTACGCCCAAAACATCGTTCAAACCTTTGCGGCTGAGCGGGTGGCGCGCGATCTGCGGCGCGATCTGTCGGCCAAAATTTCCAACCAAAGCTACGCCTACATTCAACAAATCAACCCGGCCCGCCTGCTGACCAACCTCACCTCTGATATTGATTCAGTCAAAATGTTTGTTGCCCAGGCCATCGCCACGCTCATTTCATCGATTTTCCTCATTGTCGGCGCTAGTGTGCTGCTACTCATCATCGACTGGCGACTGGCCCTGATGGTGCTGATGGTGATACCAATTATCGGCATCACCTTCTTCTTGATGCTGCGCAAGGTGCGGACACTGTTTATTCAAAGCCGCGAGGTGATTGACCGCTTAAACCGCGTTATCACCGAGAGCATTTTAGGTGCGGCTGTGGTGCGGGTAGTGCATGCTGAGCGTCCGGAAAAACATAAATTTGAGAGTGCTAATGAACAATCGCGGCAAATTGGCCTAGGTATCGTTAATTTGTTTGCCGGTCTCATTCCTATCATTACTTTAGCGGCTAACGCCGCCTCGCTGGCGATTGTGCTCCTCGGCGGCCATTTTGTGGTTACGGGTAGTATGTCCCTCGGCGATTTCAGTGCTTTTACCACCTACTTGGCCATTCTGATCTTCCCAATCATCATGATTGGCTTCATGAGTAATGTGATGGCCCAGGCAACTGCCTCGTACGGTCGCATCTTTGAAGTGCTTTCGGCCAAGTTGCCGAAAGCGAGCGGTAGCCTTGAGGCTAAACTAACGGGCAAAGTGCAGGTCAAGCACTTGAGCCTTAAGTACGGTCAGCGCCAGGCGCTGAAAGACGTCTCGTTTACCATCCAGCCGGGCAGTAGCACAGCCATTTTGGGGCCAACCGCAGCTGGTAAAACGCAGCTCCTATCCGTGCTGTGCGGCCTCGTGAAGCCAACCGAGGGTGAGATTCTCTACGACGGTCACGCGCTGGCCGAGTACGATCCGATCAGTTTTCACCAGCAGGTTGGACTGGTTTTTCAGGATAGCGTGCTGTTTCAGATGACACTCAGAGAGAACATTGCCCTCAGTGGCCAGCCGACCGAGGTAGACCTCGAAAAAGCTATTGCCACTGCTGAACTGGCTGACTTTGTGTCTGCCCTACCAAAGGGGCTGGCTACCCCCGTCTCAGAGCGCGGGACGACCCTCTCCGGCGGCCAAAAGCAGCGCATTATGTTGGCACGGGCGCTGGCTGGGAACCCAAGCGTTCTGTACTTAGATGACTTCACCGCTCGTGTCGACAGTCAGACCGAGCAAAAAATCTTGGCCAATGTCACCAAAAACTATCCAGCTGTAGCAATTGTCTCAGTGACGCAAAAAATTGCCTCAGTTGAGCACTACGACCACATTATTCTGCTGATGGAAGGCGAAATTGTAGCTGAAGGCACACACAAAGAGCTCCTTAAGAGCTCGCCCGAATACATGCAAATTTACTCGACACAACGGAGCACCAATGCCTACGAACTTTCAGCTTAAGACGAGCGAACAAGACGCTGCCACTAGTCCAAAGAGCGGCATCTTAGGCACGCTCAAAAAATTGTGGCCGGTCATGCGACCGGAGCTACCCAAGCTCCTGTTTGCTTTGGCCGCCATTTTGCTCAATTCGGGCTTAACCATTTGGACGCCGATTATTATTGGCCACGCCGTTGACCGAGCTATTCTGTCGCACCAATTTAGCCGCATTTGGCCGTACGCCTACGGTCTGGCAGCGTTGTATGTTGGCATGATGATTTCAGCCTACTTCCAGACACGGGTGATGGGTGCGGTTGGCCAAAATGTGCTTTTCCGCCTGCGCGGCTTGGTTTTTGCCAAACTGTCCGAGCTGCCACTCGCCTTCTTTAGCCAAAACAAAACGGGTGATTTAATTTCGCGCATCAACAACGACACCGATAAGCTCAATCAGTTCTTCTCGCGCTCGGTGATGCAGTTTGTCGGTAACGCCTTTGTTATCGTCGGTGCTGGCATCGCCATGCTCGTGGTTAACCAAAAACTGGGCGGTCTGGCCCTCTTGCCCGCACTATTTCTCCTTATCTTCGCCCAATTCTCAGCCGCTTGGGTCAAGCGACAGAATTTCAAAAGTCTGCAGAGTTTAGGTAACTTAAGCGCTGAAATTCAGGAGAGCCTGCACAACTTCAAAGTTATTATTGCCTTCAACCGACGCGATTATTTTCGCCAGCGCTTTCAAGAGGTCAACGAGGCTAACTACCAGGCCGCCATCTCAGCTGGCATCGCCAACAACACCTACGTGCCTATCTTTGGCTTGGCTTCCAACATCGGTCAGCTGATTGTCATCACCTACGGCTTGTACCTCATTTCGATCGGTCAATTTAGCCTTGGCCTGTTAATCAGTTACCTAGCCTATATCAGCCGCTTCTATGACCCGCTGCGCCAAATGGCCTCGCTGTGGGCCGATTTGCAGTCTGCGCTGGCCGGTTGGGACCGCATCGCCGAAATTTTGGCCATGAAGTCTGACCTCGCTGTGCTACCGGCCGGCAAGAAGAGTGGCGACCATTTGCTGGAGTTTAAGCGCGTTAGCTTTGGGTACGTCAGTGGCAATCCGGTGCTTAAAAAAATTAGTTTCAAGCTTGACGCCGGCAAGACGTACGCTCTGGTCGGCCCAACCGGCGGCGGCAAAACGACAACAGCCTCACTGATGGCCCGCCTGTTTGACCCAACCGAGGGCGAAGTACTGATCCACGGCCAAGATATTCGCAGCTTCACACCTGAGGCGCGGGCAGAGGAGATCGGTTTTATCCTGCAAGAACCATTTTTGTTCAGCGGTAGCGTGGCCGAGAATATCACCTACGGCAACCCGCGCTACGAGCGTCTGTCGGAGAAGGACTTACTGACCGTGCTTCAACAGGAAAGCCTAGCTGAACTGCTCGGCCGCTTTGAGGATGGCCTGAAAACCGAGATAACAAGCGCGGCTGAAAGCATCAGCCTCGGCCAAAAACAGCTGATCGCCTTTATGCGCGCTGTACTGCGCCATCCAAAACTGCTTATTCTCGACGAAGCCACCGCCAATATCGACACCGTCACGGAACAGCAGCTGGAGACGATTTTGGCCAAATTACCTAAAACAACTACGCGAGTAATTATCGCGCATCGCTTGAACACGATTGAAAATGCCGACGAGATCTTCTTTGTTAACGGCGGCCAAATCACTGAGGCCGGCTCACTAAAGCATGCCATCGAGCTTTTGGCTGAAGGCGTGCGGGCCAGCTAGACTTGCCAGGCGCGGTTAGACAACCTAGGCTTGAGGAGTACAAGCGGTAAACAATTTGAGGAGGCCTTGATGGACGACAGCATGACCCACGAGCCGGCACACATTGCCGAAGATATCGAGTCGAAAGACGGTAAGCCCGGCGTCGAATTTCCGGCCACCAAGCAGGAAATCATCGACTACATCGAGCAGCACGGTGATCCGCGTTGCAAAGAGATGGACAAAGGCATTGTCGAAGGCTTAGAGAGCGATAAGTTCGAGTCAGCCATTCAGTTTTCAGCTGAAGTTGGCGCCGCCAGCTAACGCTTCAAGCAAAGGAAAAACGGACGCTCGCCGTCCGTTTTTTTGATTGGCTAAACAACTAATTGCGGCGATCAACAAGCAAGAGCTTGTTTGTTTGACTGCAGGCGAATAAACTGAAGCTGTTTTGCCCCGCTCGTTTTACTGTCCGCCCAGGGCCCATGCTGCAGCTTGGGTGCTTACAAATGGCGGAACCAGAGAGCCTTTCGCGCCCAAGGAGGTCCTGATGCGCATCGCTGTGCTGCTCCTGCTCCTGCTCCTGTTCGTGTTCGTGTTGGCTCGGCCACCCCTAGCCGCAGCCATCAACGTGACGGTGGTGAGCCAATCCGTGACTGGTATCAGGGCGGCGATCGTCCGGCTTGATCCGCCGCCTACCGCGCGTGACCTGAAAAGCGTCAACAAATCGTTCACTACTCTGGCTGGAATCAGTTTGGCCAGCCAGGGCAATTTGACGCTCTCGGTCGACGATCCTGGACCGCTGCTACTAGTTGTTCATGCCGGCTCCGTCGATTACTCGACCTGGCTGAAACCCAGTGGCGCCGACCTGACGGTGGACGTTAGCCAGAAAACCGAAGGTATCCACGTTCCACTGCCGCCGGCGTTTGTTGGCACTGCGACGTCAGTCAATCTATACCACCCTGTCGTTGCGGTCAACGCCACAAGCGGCGTCGTCTCAGTCTCGCTGGCTTCAAGCAGCCGGACGATCAGGCGGGAGGATGACGAATCGCCGTATATCACAGCTGGCGAGCACGCCATGGCCTGGGCGCGGCAAAAAGCGGTTGACGGCGGTCCGCCGACCGCCTGGCTCAGCCTGTCCACCGTGGAGAAGCTGCGGCCGCTGTTCCTGTCGACGGTCGAGCCCTACATGCCTGGCTCCGGAGACGCCAACCTGGACGGCCAGGTCAACATCGCCGACGCTGTTGGCGCTCTGCGCTTGACGGTTGGTCTCGACGACGGCTCCGGTTGGTCTGGCTTTACCGCCGATACGGTGGCCCCGGCTGGCGTCACTGTGGCGGATGCGGTATCTATCCTGCGACTTGCGGTCGGACTCTGACGCACCTAAAATGAGCCTACGTACGGCCCGCTCCGGCGGGCCGATTTTTGTGCCCTGTGGCGAAGAGAAGTGAAAGGATCATCTATGAGTGAAATTGCCTCCATCCAGCAGCGCATCAGCCAAATAGAGGAGCTGCAGTCAGAGCTGAAGATTACTAAGGAGATGCTGAAAGCTGAACTTGATAACGACCCAGAGTACCACCAAGCGGCTGAGGACGCCAAAGCGGCGGTGGCCAAAAAGAAGCAGTTCAAAGACACCATCTACAACACGCCGGCTAACCAGAAGATGGTCGCCACCATCAAAGAGAACACTGAGGAGCTGAAGACGCTGCAGGAGATTTTGTCGGCTGAGCTGTATCGCCATTACGAGGCCAACAAAACCGATGAGGTGACCGGTGCTGATGGCAGCACCCGCAAGTTCAAGGTTTCGGTCAAATTGCTGCCGAAATACGGCAGCTCAGGCTACAGCAGAGTCGAATTTTAGGCTTGGAAAAACCCGCTAGTAGCGTGTTCTCGAATCGAAGAAGGGGCAGGAGTAACAATCACCTGGTTTGGGCACGATAGTTTCTTACTAGTAGACGAGAAGCATCGCGCTATGATTGATCCATGGGAATTGCCGGCCGGTGTGCCGCCGGTGGACCTGATATTAATTACGCATGAACATCACGATCATCTCTCGCTGGCGGATGTCCAGCAGATGACCGGCCCAGATACTGCCCACTCGCACCGCATTCGGCCAGGAAGGCTTTAGCCGATTGGCCAGCTACTCAGTTTACTGAACCCGGCCAGCAGCTTACGGTGGCCGGTGCGCTGATTGAGACGTTGCCAGCCTACAACGTCAATAAATTTCGAGAATCCGACCAGCCGTTTCACCCCAAAGAGGTCGGTCAAGTTGGCTACGTTCTTACGTTTGGCGGCCAGCGTATTTACCATACCGGCGACTCCGACCCGACCGACGAGATGCGCTCTCTGCAGAATATTGACGTCATGCTGACACCGGTTTCTGGCCCCTACCGTAATGACCGCTCATGAAGCAGCTGCAGCCGTGGACGCCGTGCGGCCAAAGCTCGCCATTCCGATGCACTACGGCACTATTGTCGGCTCTGCAACTGACGCTGAGGATTTTGTGAAGCAGGTGACGGTGCCGGTGAAGCTGCTGCAGGTTGGCTTGCCCGAGCCTCTGTAGTCAGCCGAGCCACAAGCGCCGCCCCGCTCAGATTTTGTGCCTCAAGTCGGGTTAGCTCCAGCGGTTGCCGACGACTGTGCCAAACACCCCGGTGTGTCGTGGTAGCGGTCACAAAGCCGTCTCGGGCGACCAGCTGCAAGGTCTGTGTGGTGTACTTGCCTGACGGATAGCAAAAATCGATCACTGGCCGGCCGATAATCGCTTCAAGCGTCTGCTTGCTGTTGACGATTTCCGCTTGCTCGGCGGCTTCAGCCAGCGTCGACAGATCCTTGTGGTCAACGGTATGGGCGCCAACCGTAATCAGCGGCGAGTCGGCTAATTCTTTGACCTCTGACGTGGTGAGGTGGCCTGGAGTATCCAGAAAGCCGCTGACTAAATAGATGGTGGCTGGGATCTGGCGCTCACGGAGTACCGGCCAAGCGGTGGTGTAAAAATCCTGGTAGCCGTCGTCAAAGGTCAAAATGATCAGCTTGCGGTCCAGCTTGCTCTTCTGCCAACCAGACTCTAGGTCGCGCAAGCGGCCAAAATGGTAGCCAGCCTGGGTGAGGGCATCGAGCTGTTGCTTGAACTGAGCCGGCACGGTGTACAGCCCGGGCAGCGGCTCGTGGGGTGGCGGCGGCGCAATGTAGTGGTAGGTTATGATTGGCAGCAGCAGGTTTGGTGCCGTCGAGGTCGGGGGCTCTACTCTGCTTGCTGGTGCGGCAGGTTTGATGAAGCTAGGTGATACTGTTGGGCTGATCGCTCCGACGGGCTGCGGACTGGTGGCGTGAACATGGAGCCACATCAATACCGCGACTATCAGGACGCCGGTAGCGATAGCCAGCGGGTAGTGCCGGGACCGTCTCACGGGCTTCATTGCCACGTGATATCAAAAACGTACTGGTTTGGCCCCAGGACACTGTAATAGGCACGTGGATTTTGGACGCTACAGTAGCGCAGTCCAGCCATAATTAGGCCTAAAATGTAGGCCGGCTCCTCCGGGTCGTCGATAACGCTGATGTGGGCGTGCTTGGGCGACAAGAAATTAAAGCTGCGCTGGCCGTAGTTAGTGAACAAACTGTAAAAGTAACGGGCGCCTGAAACCATTTTAACCGGATCTCGATCAACGCTCGCCAGTGCTTGGCGACCAACGGGGTTCTTGAGCACCGAGTTAAACGACAGCTGGCCCAGGTACAGCAAGGCCTGGTCGCTCGGGCCGCCAAAAACTTGGTCCAGCACGGCTCGACGCAGCTGCAGCTCTTGCTCAATCGGATACGTTTTGAGCATCGAAAAAGTAAGTGGTCTCCCAAACCGAGCCGTCAAAGCTTGCAGACCGGCTTCGCCCTGCTGCCCCCGCACAAAATCGACTAGCTCGGTTAAAAACATGCCGTTGACTACCGGCCGGTCACCATGTTTGCCGACAAAAGGCTGCAGCAGCCGCTCAAAAAATGACATTAGTCAGAGTATACCAGGATAGCCTCGCGTCAGTCTTGGTCACCTGCTACAACTGAAAGAAAATGGAAGGAGAATCATGCACGAAATTGTTCCATTGCCGTTTGAGGCTAGTCAGTCTGGCGCCACGATCAGCGCTAACAGCGTCACCATTCACCACGACAAACTGTACGCCGGCTACGTTAATAAGCGCAACGAGATTGAGCAGGCGCTGGCCGACGTTGACCTTAGCTCGGCCAACCAAATTTACTCACAACTGCGCGGACTGAAAGAAGGCGAAACGTTTGCCGCCAACGGCCAGGTTTTGCATGAAGCTTACTTCGCTATTATGGGCGGCGACGGTCAACCGATAGGGGTTATTGTCGAGCAAATTGTTAAAGATTTTGGCTCAGTTGACAGGTGGCAGAAGCTGGCCAGTGCGGTTGCCATGTCCGCTCGCGGTTGGAGTATTACCGCCTACGATCTCTCGGACAAAAAACTGCACGTTTACCAGGCTGACGCCCAGAACCAAGGAGGCGTTTGGGGTGCCTTCCCGATAATCCCAATCGACGTTTATGAGCACAGTTACTTTGCAGATTTTGGCGCTAACCGTGCCGCTTATATAGCTGACTTTCTGTCTCACCTGAATTGGGCAGCAATTGACCAGCGCTGGCAGACGGTGGCGGCTCTGGAGGCTTGAACTTCCGATAACATTGTGCTACTTTAAGAGAGTTCAATAGCTACCTTTTCACCAGCACCCTCTCGGGCGCTGGTCGAAGTCCAAGGAAAGGTCCCGTGGCCAAACCGTATGAAATTGTGGTGGTTTACCATGAAACCGCCGGCACTGAGGCTGAAGAGGCCGTCAAATCTATTATCACCACGGCCGGTGGTACAATTCGTGATGAGCAAGTAATGGGCATGAAAAACCTGGCTTACCCCATTGCGAAGCAAAAAAGTGGTCGTTTTGTGTTCTACCTGCTTGAGCTTGAGCCGAATGTGGTTGCCGACATTGACCGTGATGTTCGTCGGGCCAGTGGCGTGTTGCGTCACCTGCTGCTGCAAGAACTGCGCTTCTCGGAGCGCCAGCTGCAGATGGCTAACGAAAAAGAGGACAGTGAGACGTCCGGCAAGCCAAAAATGGCTGCACTGCCGCCAAGCGTCGCCACCTCCAGCAAAGCCACACCAAAACCCGCTGTCGAGCCCGGAGAAGAGACTGAACCGCTAAACGAGGAAGAGCGCCAAAAGAGACTGGATGAAAAACTGGAAGAGATACTGAAAGACTAACAGACACAGAGTAACAAGCTAGACAGCCCTCAAAGCAGGGTGAGAAGGGACGAAGATGTTTAATTTAAACCGCGCTATGGTACTTGGGAACTTAACTCGAGATCCCGAAATGCGTTATACGCCAAACGGCCAAGCCGTCACCTCGTTTGCTATCGCCACCAACCGCAGCTGGACAGACCAAAGCGGCAACAAGCAAGATCAAACCGAATACCATGACGTCGTGGCCTGGGGTAAGCTGGCCGAGATTGCCAGCACCATCTTGCATAAAGGTCAGCCAGCCTACGTTGAGGGCCGCTTGCAAACCCGCAGCTGGGAAGGCCAAGATGGCCAAAAACGCCAAAAAACTGAGATTATCGCCGAGAACTTAATCGCTTTAAACGCCAGAAGCGGTGCTGGCACCGGCGAGCCCGGTGGCTATCGTCCGCCCACAGCATCGTCTACCGATGACATGGTTGCGTCCCCGCAGGCACCGGCATCAAGCAAGCCGGCTACTAAGCCAGAGAGCGCCGAAATCACGATTGAAGACTTAGACGACATCCCGTTCTAGTCGTAAGAAAGGAAACTCGTGCCCCGACCTGCCCCCCGCCAGACCAGTAGTGGTCGCAAAGAGTGCCGCTTCTGCCAGGTGAAAGCGATGGATATTGATTACAAACGGCCAGAGCACCTGCGCCGTTATCTTGGTACTTGGGCCCGTATTTTGCCCCGCCAAAAAACTGGTGTTTGCGCCAGGCACCAACGTCGTTTGGACGTGGCCATTAAGCGCGCCCGCCACTTGGCCCTGATGCCGTTCACAACCCACTAAACCGGTCAAGAGAACACCAACAGAACAAAACACGACAAAAGTCCAAAAGTATGATAACTTCATACTTCGTAATTATTTAAGCAAGGCTTTCTTGTGCCAACGCTGAACCCAACGGAACTTCGGGCCGGAACGGCCATCGTCCTGAATGGCGAACCAACCGCGGTTTTGAAGTATGAGCACGTTAAAATGGGCCGCGGTGGCGCTACTGTACGCGTCAAAGTGCGCAACTTGAAAAGCGGCGCCATTTACGAAAAAACCTTTCGTGGTAACGAAAAGGCCGAGGCAGCCGATATGGCCAGAGCCAAAGTCAATTTTCTCTACCGGCAGGGCAACCAGTTTGCTTTTATGGATCAAGCGACATTTGAGCAGTATGAGTTGCCAGCCGAGGTGGTTGGTGACACGGCAAAATGGTTAACCGACGGCCAAGAGTTGGACGTACTGCTGTTTGACGGCCAACCGATTGGCGTTCAGTTGCCGATCAAACTTGAATTTGAAGTAACCGAGACTGAGCCAGGCGTGCGTGGCAATACCGTCTCCAACGTGCTTAAGCCGGCGACCATCTCTTCTGGCACTACTGTTCAGGTGCCGCTGTTTGTCAAAACCGGTGATCGCATCCGCGTCAACACCGAAGAGGGCACCTACGCCGAACGCGCGTAAAGATCCCGCATACTAACGTAAGAAGACAGGAGCCTGCGGGCTCTTTTCTTGTCCATTTGGGCGCAATTTGCCAATCTAAAGGCGATGAGTATCAACTTTAGCCAAATCGTAGGGCGTGAGGTGCGGGTGGCCGGCCAGGTTGAGCCGATTGCAGCTGTGGCTGATGCGGCCATCAATAAGCAAACTGGTCAGCTGATTGCCTTGGTCGTGAAGCCGCCGCATCTGTGGCAGCGGCAACTCTGGTTTTTGCTGGCCGACGATATTGCAGACATCACCGCGCCTTATTACCATCTTGAGCGACAGGCGCAACTGAAGCAGCGGCACGAGCTTTCCGGCCGTCACTTTCTCCCCCGCCAATGGAAGGCCCTGGGGCTCGCGGCTGAATCGGCCATGGGTGAGCCGCTTGGCCGCGTGGTTGATCTGACCTTTGATAACAATGGCTTGCAGGTAACCGATTTTGTTTGTCAGCGCACGCCGGTCCCCTACCTGTCGCAGTTTTTGCCCAAGCGCATTATCTCCTGGGAACGGATTATCAAAATCACCGACCGGCGTTTAGTTGCCGACGTTGACCCGCGCCAGCCGTTGCTGGAGCCGCAAACCAGTGCGCTGCCAGTTGATTAACGCTATACTCGGTACATGCTTAACCCCCCGCTTCGAGAGATGGTTGTTGACACTGCCAAAGCGCTGACTGAGCCGAACGCTATTGAGCTCAAAGCTCTGCACGCAGAGTTAAAAACCACTAACAACTTGCTGCGTCGGTGGATTGCCACGCAGGCTTTTTGGCGTAGCTTCTTGCATGGGCTAATAGCCGGACTGGGCGGCACGATTGGCTTGGCAGTTGTCCTTTGGCTTGTTTACGCCGGCCTACGCAGCCTTCAGCTATTGCCTGGTATCGGCAATGAAGTGCAGCAGATATTGCCCATCATTCAGCGCTCGGCTCGTCCATAAAAAAAGACCCAGCACGGAAATCGTGCTGGGTAGGATTCAGGTGTGGAGCCGACTCGGCATGGGTCGAACGAGCCAACCATTGAGAATAATCAGCGCCTGACGCATCAGATCGTACTCCCAGCTCACCAGAGGTAACGGATTCTCCACTACGTCGATCTGGGCGACGAGAATCCGTTTCATGATTTTCTGCTTCAGTTCCTCGCATGCCGCTGGGTCCATAACCCACTTTTTTATAGACTCTGACACGGTTCGGCCTCCTCAGGTCGAAAAAATGAATGCAGTGGTGCAAAACACGATATTTAAACTAACCCATTAGCCCAATCATGTCAATAAAAAACCGCCCAAAGCTTGGGCGGTTGGCTATTACCGACGAAGTTGCGGTGCCCAGGTTCGTAACTCGACAAAAGCCAAGGCAATGAGTGCACCGATGGCGCCACCGCTGAGCGAGCTATTGGTGAAGTAACCGATTGTCGTGCCAGCTGCTGCACCAATCATGGCGAACGGTACCTGGTGGAGTGCCGTAAGACAGTGAAGGCCGCCGAGAAGGGCATTCCATATCGATTGTAGGCACTCATACCCCAGGAACAAGGCATAACCGACAATGATGATCGATGCCGAGATCGGATTGCCGAGGAGGATCCAGGTGCCATGCATGTCTTGGTACTGCTCGCGCTGGCCAGCATGATTGTAGTCCATGGCGTGTTTTTCGTACCACCAGCACCAGATGCTGACACCGGCGAAGCAGAATGGGAAGAAGAGGCAGGTGCAGCCCAACGCCCAGTGTCCGAAGCGCAAGCCTATGTGGATGCCTTCTGCGATGGATAAAAGCCAGAGAGCCAGCGCGATTCCCTAGGAGATAGTCAGAGCGCAGGAGACGCGACCGAGAATGCGAATCGAGGTGCGTTCCAACCCTTTCCGTGTCCACAGCTCAGACTGAAAAGCGTCTTTGACCGCCTGTGCCAGCTCTGGTTCAGCGCTCACTAAGCCGCCGATGAACATGCCGAATAGAAGTCCCCAGTAGAAGCCGATTGCTGAGTTGAGCGCGAGTAGGGTGCCGATCCAGCCTCCACAGAAGGCGCCCAGCACGGATTGAAAGGTGAGATGTCTTCCCATGGTTCCTCCTTTACTGAGCGGGAAGTGATATACAATCTCATTATAGTTCTATTTAGCGTTTGTCAACAAAAAGAGCCCATCGTGGGCTCTTTTTGAAGATTTCTCTTTCGCGAGTGCTTGTTAGTACATGCCGCCCATGTCACCCATGCCGCCTGGCATTGGTGGTGCGGCTTCTTTCTTGTCTGGCAGGTCGGTAATGACGGCTTCGGTGGTCAGCACCATTTGGGCAATTGAGGCGGCGTTTTGCAAAGCTGATCGGGTCACCTTGGCCGGATCAATAATGCCGCGCTCAACCATGTTGCCAAACTCATCTTTAGCCGCGTCGTAGCCTTGGCCTTTCTCAAGGTGGCGGACTTTCTCGACAATGACGGCACCGTCTTTGCCGGCGTTCTCAGCAATTTGGCGCAGTGGTTCTTCCAGGGCGCGGCGGAGGATGGTGATACCAATTGCCTCTTCTCCGGCCACAGTAACTCCGTCCAAGACCTTAATGGCATCGACTAGGGCAACACCTCCCCCAGAGACAATACCCTCCTCTACGGCCGCCCTAGTGGCAGACAGTGCATCTTCGATACGGTGTTTTTTCTCTTTCAGCTCCACCTCGGTGGCGGCGCCAACTTTGATCACTCCAACTCCACCGGCCAGCTTGGCCAGGCGCTCTTGCAACTTCTCTTTATCGTAATCTGAGCTGCTCTTTTCAATCGCTACTTTAATTTCATTGACACGGGCGGCGATGGCCGTCTTGTCGCCTTTGCCCTCGATAATGGTTGTCTTTTCTTTGTCGGCGCGCACTTTGCCGGCCCGGCCAAGGTGCTCAAGCGTGGCACTCTCCAGCTTCAAGCCAACCTCTTCAGCAATGACGGTACCACCGGTGACGGCAGCAATATCTTTGAGCATCTCTTTGCGGCGGTCGCCGAAGCCCGGGGCCTTGACCGCCAGGACGCTAAACGTGCCGCGCAGCTTATTGAGTACCAAGGTTGGCAGCGCCTCGCCGTCAACATCCTCCGCAATAACGACCAGCTCTTTTTTGCCGGCCTGAGCCAGGCTTTCCAGGAGTGGCAAAATCTCTTGGATAGACGAAATCTTTTTGTCGGTGATTAAAATGTACGGGTCAGACAGCACCGCTTCCATATTGGCGGTGTCGGTAACCATATAGGCCGAGATGTAGCCTTGATCAAACTGCATACCCTCAACCACGGTCTTCTCCAGCCCCAGGGTCTGCGAATCTTCGACGGTAATGACGCCCTCGTTGCCGACCATTTCCATTGTCTCGGCGATCAGCTTACCAACCTCTTCAGAGTCGGCCGAGATAGTCGCCACCTGGGCGATTTCTTGCTTGCCGCTGACGGGCTTAGCGGCTTTTCCGAGTTCAGCCACGACAGCCGCCACACCCTTTTCAATGCCCTTGCGGACAATCATCGGGTTGGCACCTGCGGCAACGTTTTTCAGGCCTTCGTTAATCATGATTTGGGCCAGCAAGGTGGCGGTGGTTGTACCGTCGCCGGCGACATCGTTGGTTTTGGTGGCTACCTCTTTAACCAGCTGGGCGCCCATGTTCTCAAATTTGTCCTCTAACTCCACCTCTTTGGCGATGGTCACGCCGTCGTTGGTGATCGTCGGGGAGCCGTAACCTTTGTCCAGCACTACGTTGCGGCCTTTGGGGCCGAGTGTGACCTTAACGGCATTAGCCAGTTTGTTGACACCGGCTTTGAGCCCAGCGCGGGCTTCTTCAGAAAATTGAATTTGTTTGGCCATATGAGATAACTCCTAGTTATTACTTGTCATTGCGAGGTGCGGAGTGACGAAGCAATCTTGATAATTAATGTGGCGAGTAGTGGTTGTTGCGAAGGAGGATACTCGAAGTTGCGACTGGCCATATCCGGGTTCCCAAAGAAGCTTCGCTTCCTTGGGGTAACCCTTCCCCCTTCACACATCCCCCTAGGCCACCGCGTGGACATCCGATGCGCTTGCTGCGCGGCCACCCGTCAAGCGGGAGTGTCCTCTGCCGCAAGTTGTTTATTCCAGGATTCCTAAAATGTCGCCTTCGGACATGATGTACAGCTCTTCGCCGTCAATTTTGACGTCGTTTGGCGCGTACTTCGAGAACAGTACCTTTTGGCCAACCTGTACATCCAGTGGCTGCAGTTTGCCGTCAATGTATTTGCCGGCGCCAACCGCTAACACTTCGCCTTCTTGCGGCTTCTCTTTTGAGCTCTCGGGCAGTACGATGCCTGACTTGGTCATCTCCTGTTGCTGCAGTGGACGTACCAATACGCGGTCGCCCAGCGGTTTCAGTTTTGCCATGCAAAACCTCCTCTTGCTTCTTTTCTCATCGGGCGGCCCAAAGATCTGCCCGCCCTCTCTTTTGTGTCCCAATTGTAAAGCAAACTTGACATTTTGGTCAAGGGCATACAAAAAGCCCCTTACAAAACAGTAAGGAGCCAGGTTTGGAGGGTTTATTAAAAAACCTGTTTCACCCCCAGGATTGTGACCCTCTGGGTGCGAGCCACCCAGACGTTGCTCGTTTTACCGAGCGACAGGTCAAGGCGTGGGTCTTGACCCTGGAACGTGTCTGATATGTATCCAACGCCAACTCGTTTACCGAGTTGGTACTTCAGGCGGAGCTGGTTCCAATTGCCCGAGCCTCCGCGCTCGAACAACCAGATGGCGGAAACTTTCTTCTGGCCGAGCCAGATGGAGCCACCGATGCGTGTCTTGGTTTGGTCTTTACTCATGTCCGGCGCCGAGCGCCAACTCGATATACGGCGCGAGAGCCACGGTCAGGCCGCCGTACACTTGGTACCAGTCCTTGACGGACTGGCCAAACACGAAAGTGCCGACGGTTTTTTTTGATGGTGCCGGTGACGTACAGCTTGCTGGTTTTGCTGCCCGCTCAGGTGTCAAGCGCACGTCCATTTATTACTTTATTGACCGCTTGGTGGAGCTGGGGCTGATCGACCAAGCTGAAATCAGAGGTCGTACACACTACAAGGCGCGGCCACCAGAGAACATTATCGAGTTACAAAAGCGTCGTTTAGCTGAGCTTGAGCAGGCGTTGCCGGAGTTTTTGAGCCTGTACAACGTGTCAACCAAGAAGCCCAAGATCAGCTACTTTGAAGGCCCGGTTCAGATGCAGCAGATTATGCTTGAAGAGTGGAAGTCACACGAAGTGTTGTGGATCTGGCCGACTGAGCAGGTGGTTGAGATGGTCGGTGGCTCAGAGCTCATGGGAAAGATTGTTCAACGCGACATTGAGCTAGGCATTCATCTCAGAGCTATTCGCTTTCGTGGGCAAGCCGCCGAATGGGGTGGGGCCAAACATGGCGAAATGGCTAATCGTGATTTGCGGTTTGCGCCTGCAAGCATGGATATTCCGATGGCGATTGGTATCTTTGATACTGGCAAAGTCGGCTTTTTGACCTCGCGCAAAGAGGGGTTTGGCATTTTAATCGAAAGCCTTGAGCTGTACCAGACCATGAAGATGCTGTTTGAAGTGTTTTGGGCGCAATCAGAGCCGGCCAAGCTCGGCGAAGGCTAATAAAAAACCGCCTTGGAGCGGTGCTGAACGCATCTGTTCGGGCATAAAAATGTAGCCAACTGATCAGGGGGAAGATCAATTGACTACGTCAATATAGTAGCCCATAGTGACGCTTTAGTCAATGTGTTAGCGGATAATCGGGCGCTCTTTGAGCTTGTCGCGGATACGCTCAGCGTGCGTGTCACGCCGGTCCGGGACAGCATCTTTTTCTGAGCGTTTGCGCTCTTCGACAGCCTGGAAGATGGCGTGTTTGACGTCGTACGGGCTCTCGACTTGCTTGAGCCACAGCTCAGCCTCGGTTTGCACAAGCACATTACCAAAGCCAAACATGGCCGCCACTGGTCCGCGCACGTTGGCGGTCACCTGACAGACGTCGTCGAGGTAGCTCTCCGACAGGCTACGGTCGAGAAAGCCATTTTGCTCAAGCGCAATGATGCGTAAATTGGTGACCAAATAGAGGTTGTTGGCCCACAAGTACACCGGCCGGCCAATACTGTACAAGAGTCCGATGACGGCAATAGCTAAGGCAACCGAGGTCGGTGCCGAAAAGCCAAAACTAACTACACTCCAGATGACGCCGCCAATAAAAATGGGGGTCCAGATGAGTGTCTTAAGGTGTGACCAGAGGCTCTTGTGAAAGAGGGCAAACACCTCCTCGCCCTCTTTTTGGCCTTCAAATTGAATGTCCAGCATCAGCGGGCTTTGGCCAGCCGCAAATTGAGATAACTAATCAGGCCAGCCAAGGCGACAAGCACAATCAGCAGCACGACAAACTTGCCGTTAGTGCCGGTCATGAGTGTCGACAGGCCCAGGAGACCGGCCAGGCTGGTGTAGAGCAAGGTCGTTTGCGGCACTGATAGGCCGGCCTTGAGTAGTCGATGGTGCAGGTGGTCTTGGCCGGGCGACTTGAAAGGGTTTTTATGCTGCAGCAAGCGGCTGATGAACACAAATGCTAAATCGAGGATGGGCAAACCTAGCACCAACCCCAAGGTGGCCACTTTGCTGCCGGAGATAACTGATAGCACACCAAGCAAAAAACCAATCAAGGTTGCGCCGGAGTCGCCCAGAAAGAGGCGGGCCGGGTGCCAATTCCAGGGCAGAAATCCAAACAGTGAGCCAAGTAAAATGAAGCCGAGTAGGGCGATTGCCGGCTGGTTGACGATGGTAGTTAGTGACAAGAGGATGATTGTGACGGTGGCGATCGCGCCAACACTGGTGGCCAAGCCGTCCAGCCCGTCCAAAAAGTTCATGGCGTTCATTAGCAGCACCAGCCAAAAGATGAGCAGTAGGTCAGCGACCGGCACAAGGTGGTACGTGACATTGCCCAGCTGAACAGGGATTTGCCACAGGTTAATAGTAGCGAGGTGGCCCAGTGGCAGCCGAAAACTGGACAGCTCCACGCTTGAGGCGACGACAATCGCCGCCGATACAATCTGGCCAAGCAGCTTCCAGCTGACCGGCAGACCGCGCCAGTCGTCTATCAGCATGACAACCGTTAACACCAGGCCGCCGAGCAGAATGCCCAGCAAGCGCTTATCAATAGACCAGCCGAGCAGGGCAAACGGGAAGTTGAGACCGGCAAATTGATCAGGATGCAGCTGCTGCCAGAAGATCGTAATCAGACAGAAACTCACAAAGATGGCCAGGCCGCCCCAGCGTGGCGTCGGCTCAGTGTGCAGATCGCGCGGGCGAGGGATGGCCAGGCCGATTTTATGGCGGCGGGCCAACTGGTCAATTGCCGCGGCCAAACCAAAACTGAGCAAGAGAGCGAGAAGGGCAGGGGTAGCCATAACGCTTTTAGCCTACCGGAGTGCTACGCCAGTTGCCATATTGACATATGACGTAAGGGCGTTATATTAATACATATTACTTTGCACCATGCTGTGGAGGATGATATGGCGGCGATATGTCCAAACGGTCACATCATGACGTTCAGTGCCACGCAGGCAGCTGATCTCAGCCAAAGGGGCGCGTTACAATGCAGTGTCTCGTTTGCGCCTCGGAAGGCCGAGACCGGCAACTTGTTGTCCGCAACAGGCCTACCAACATCAGCATCTGGTAGGGCAGGAGCAGCCGCCCAGTGATGCGTCTGGTAGTGGACGTCTGCCGTCAGTGACCCAAAAACCCCGGTTACCCGGGGATTTTTATATGAAGTTATAGGCTCGGTTCGTTTTCGGCTACTTGCTTGGGCCGAACATGGCTGGCTCAGAGGCGCGCTGATAGTCAAATAGTTCCTGGGGCGCAAACCAGTGAGTAATTTCAAAATTGGCTTCCTCGACATTGCCTGAGGCGTGAATAACGTTACGCACAGCTCGCTGTTCAATATTGGCGGCGGTGTTGGAATCAGTCGAGAAGTCGGCCCGAATGCTGCCCGGCTCCGCCTGAATGGGAATGGTGTGGCCGATGGTTTTGCGGACGGTCGACACGGCGTGCATGCCCTCAAGCACCATGGCAACAAGCGGCGCCTCTTGCATGTAATTGACCAGCCAATTCTTAACCTTTTTGCCAATCTCCAGTTTGTCGTCAGTGCCCATCTTTTCTTTGACGTCCCAACCAAACTCAGCGAAGGCATTGTAGGTTTTGTCACCGAGGCCGGTCAGCCAAGCGTCGGTAGCGTTGTAGTGCTTGTCTAAATGATCACGCGTCGGTTTGACCATTTTAATGCCAACCAGCTTGAGGCCACGCTTTTCGAGACGGGCTAAAATTTCACCCGTGGCACCAAGTTGCACACCATCGGGCTTGATAATGACCACGGTGCGTTCTTTTTGGGGGTTGTCCATGACGTCCTTTCTAGACTGACAATGTCGTAATCTCTTCGGCCTTGACAGGGCCGACGGTGGCCAAGCTCAACTCTGGAGAGACGAACAATTCTTCAGCCAAGGTTTTAACCTGCTCAGAGGTCACATTATCAATTTGCGCAATTAGATCATCCGGTGTTTGCAACGACTGGCCGGTACTGAGTTGGTTGGCAAACAGGTTAGCCAGCTCCTCAGAGTCTTCCATGCGAATAAGTAGGCGGCCTTTAATAATTTCTTTCGCCCGCTGCAGCTCGGCCGGCTCAGCTAACTCCGACTTCAGGCGGGCTACTTCTTTGGCAGTGGCTTGCAGCGCCTGGTTCAGGCGGGTGGTGTCAACGCCGGCTTGAATTTGCAGCAAACCGGTGTCGCTGAACTGCTGGGCTTGGGCATGAATGTAGTAGCAGAGGCCTTGACGCTCGCGGACCGAAATGAACAGCCGCGAGCTCATGCCGCCGCCGAGCAAAGTGGCCAGGACGCGCAGAATCGGTCGCCGCGGGTCAGAAATAGCAAAGGTGGGGAAAGCCAGCACAAAGTGTGTTTGCTCGGTGGCTTTGGTTTTGATCATTTGGCGCGGACCGACCGTGAGTGTGGCCGCGACCGGTTTGGCCGGCGCCGGCGAGGGCAGTTGGCCAAAATACTGCGCGGCCAGCTCTTGTACGTTTTGCTCGGTGACGTTGCCGGTGATAACCAACACTAAATTCTCAGCCGTGTAGTGTGTTTTGATGAAATCGGCTACCTGCTGGCGTGAAATGGCAGTCACGGTCTCGCGGGTACCGGCAATCGGCCAGCCCATCGGGGTGTCGCCCCAAACCGTGGTATCGATAATCTCGGCCACGTTGCGCATCGGCGTATCTTCGTACATGTTGATCTCTTCGATGATGACGCTTTTTTCGCGCTCAACTTCATCTTCTGGCAGCAGGGGATGGCTGACCAGGTCAGAGATAAAGTCAAAACCGCGCTCCAGGTGTTTGGCCGGCAGTTTGGTGTAGTAGGCAGTATGCTCTTTGTCGGTAAAGGCGTTAAACTCGCCACCGACATCTTCAATGGCTGCCGCCACGTCTAACGTGGTCGGGCGCTTGGGTGTGCCTTTAAAAAAGAGGTGCTCGGTGAAGTGGGCGATGCCCATTTCGGTCGGTACTTCAGCTCGCGAACCGGTGCCAAACATGGCCAACACGGTGGCGGTCTCGGTTCCGGTCATGGGGGCGACCACCAAACGGACGCCGTTTTTGAGAGTGGATTGATGAATAGGCATGCTGCGAGCGTAGCAGAAAACAGCTTCTTTTGTCAGGCATAAAGAAAAGGCCAAGGTTTTACCTTGGCCTGAGAGTAGTGCTAGTGCGTAAAATAGCAGCAGTCTTTGACGCGGTCGCGCGCTTTGTTGGACACCTTGGACGGAGGGGGCTTTTGTTCACGCGTGGCGTCTGGATTGATGGCGTTACGCGGTTTTTCTCGTACCTGTTCGGTGCGGAGAATGCGCCAGTTGTCCCGGTTGTTGTCCACGAGGAATCTCCTTTACCAGGCGCTAGCGACGCAGCGCGATAGTGGAGCCAGAGTCAGGCACTTGGTGTGTGGGTCGATCCGCAGCGGCAGACCACGCCACCGCTCTTTGTCGCCGTTGTGCTGGATGTCTTCCGGCTTCACATCCAGCGGCTGCGCGGGTTGTTTGGCCGATTTCGTGATCAGCTGGTCCACAGATGTCTCCCTTCTGAGACGGGTGGCGCAGGTTATCGAGGGGCAAAACGCTCGGGTGTGCTCATTGATTGCAATCAATGAGCTAAAAAACGCCGCTCGTGGGAGCGGCGCGGTGTAACACAGAGGAAATCGTGTGATTACAGCGCCGCACACCCCGTCTTGTTATTGGCAAAACGAATCTGCCAGACGGAGGCCTGGGTAAAGACGTGGTCGAGACGGCATGACGTGACCATGAAAATAGCTTAACCCAGTCAAGCGGATTGTCAAGAGGTTGCCTGCTTGACGTGGGATAACCAGAAAAGCCGGGCTCCAATGGATTGGCATAAAAAAATCCCCTCGCGGTTGGCGAAGGGAAAGTGGTGAGGAGGACCGGGTTCGAACCGACGCCTGAGGGTCCTCAGCCCTCCGTCGCTGCCTGTTGCGACCACCTCCTCAAGCCGCTAGATCAGCTTCCCGCGCAGCCGCTCGGCCACTGTGAGGACCGTGTGAGAGAAGATCGCTTCATCACAGCGGGCCGCTTCCGGCGCCGTGATAACGATTTGGTTGGCATCAACTGCAATCTCAAGCGCGTTACCGGTGAAAGTAACATGGACCATCTGCTCGATAATGCTGCGGCGAAGCAGTTTGACCACCATCAAGACCAGATCACTTGCCCGAGGATCGTCGGACGGCGAGGTGCGGACGGCAATCATTTCCGTTTCCCTTCAGGAACAAATGGGGAAACAAAAAACCGCTGACGCGGTTCTTGTTTTCCGGTAGGTGAAAACTAACCGCGTCGCGGATGGGTAAGAGCCAGCAGAAGCGATGTGGTGTAGACGTTCATCAAGTATAGGCTAGACATTAGCCTCTTGTCTGTCAAGCACGCGTTCGTGCCAGCGGCTCATAGATGTTGTGCTGTCAATGGGAGGATCGCACATGGCGCCAAATCCACCAGATAATGCCCAGCATAATCAGCGCCGCAATAGCGGTGTCAAAGCCATGGAAACGGCCACGCAGCGCCTCCCAGTTGTTGCCAGCGGTGAACCCAAACCAAGCGAGCAACCAGGACCAAAACAGCGAACCCACGGCAGTGTAAGCCACAAATGGCCCAAGCGGCATCTCAGCCAGGCCGGCCGGAAAGGAGATGTAGGTACGGATAATGGGCAGCAGCCGGCCAACGAGCACCATCGGACCGCCATAGCGTTTGAACCACTGCTCACTCTGGTCTAAATCACGTTTGGATAGCAGTACAACTCGACCGTAGCGCTCCACTAGCGACCGGCCGCCAACGGCGGCAATATAATAAGCAACCAGACTGCCGGCTATATTGCCGATTGTTCCGGCCAGAACCGCCAACCAAAAGCTCAATTGGCCATTTGCGGCCAGGAAACCGGCAAAAGGCATAATCACCTCAGACGGAATGGGAATGCCGGTCGACTCTAGGGTCATCAAGCCGGCCACTCCCAGCAGCCCGCTGTGGCTGATGACAGATATGACGAGGTTGGCCAAAAATTCGAGCAGTTGGCTCATGGCGTTTTAGCCGCGCTGTAGGGCGACAGCGATCACTAGCAGGCCAAACAGTACGCGGTACCAGGTGAAGATACGCACGGAGTGTTGGTTAATGTAGGTCAGGAACCAGCGGATGACGAGGTAGCCAGACACAGCCGCCGCCAAGAAGCCGGTTACGGTTGGGCCAGCCGGCAAACTGGTGCCGGCTGAGTGCAGGTCAAGCAGCGTCTTTAGGCCAGCGCCGGCGATAATGGGTGTCGCCAGCAAAAAAGAGAAGCGGGCGGCCACCTCACGCTCCAACCCCAACGCCATGCCGGCGGTCAAGGTGATACCGGAGCGGGAGACGCCCGGTACAACGGCGATCGCTTGGGCCAGACCAATCCATAAGCCTTGACTGACGCCAGGCTGTTTCACCCTGCCCTGCCAGCGCTCAGCGCCGAGCAGCAGCAGGCCAAAGACAATCAAAGCTATGGCGATCGGGACCGGATGGCGAAAGGCCGTCTCGGCCTTTTTTTCAAGCAAGGCGCCGGCGATGCCGCCGGGGATAGAGGCCAGAGCCAGCGTCCAAAATAGGCGTCGCTCAACGCTATTGGCGCGACTGAAGCCAGCTTTGATTAGGCGCAGCCAGTCGGGCCAAAATACCAACAGTAAGGCGACCAACGTGCCCATGTGCAGGGCGACGTCAAAAAATAGGCCTTGATCCGGCCAATCAAGCAGCCAGCGGACCAAAACGAGATGGCCAGAACTTGATATGGGCAAAAACTCGGCTAGGCCTTGGACAACGCCTAAAACAAGGGCTTGAAACATTTACAGGCTCCCGCGCGGACTTTCAGAGTGGCCCAGCGCCATTTCGACAAATAACTTGCTCAAGTAGCCCATTAAGGCGCCGAGGATCGCGCCAACCACAACGTCGCTTGGATAGTGGACGCCGGCGGCAATGCGGGCAATAGACACCAACACGGCAAGCACCAGCATGACGCTGCCGAGCTTTTTGTGGCCATAAAGCAAAATAGCCGTGGCGACGGCAAAAACAATTACGGCGTGCGAGCTGGGGAAGGAGCTGATGGTGCCGGAGACCGGGTCCAGTTTCAAGATGTCGGTGTGGACCAGAAACGGCCGCGGACGGCTGCGAAACATGCTGATGAGGTACTCGGTAAAGAAGCCAAGGCCAACGGCCATCAGCGTCACAAAGACGGCTTGCACTTTCTTCTTCCAGAACAGGTACATAATGGCCACCAAGAAAAACAAAATGGCGTATCGGGCAAAGAAGATGGTGGCAACTCTGAACCAAAACTGGTCACGCGCCAGCGTGTTTAAGTAAAGCGAGGCGCTGCGGTCAAACGTCTGCTGCCAAGGGATCATGACTCAATAGTACAGCAGAAGCGCTTGCTCGTCGATACAAAAAAACCGGAGGTGAGGCCTCCGGCGGTGTGGGTTAGGCGGTTGGAAGATTTGCCAGTTCGGCTTCAGCGGCTTTCTTGGCCAGAGCGTCGGCTCGTTGTGCTTCGATTAGGACAGCGCGCAACCTGTTCTCAAGTGCGTGCAGTGCGCCTAACTCATCAATCCGCACCGGCCCTTCGATACGGCTGAGCTCGCTGAAGATGCTCAACGCCAGTTTCTCAGCTCCAAACTGTGAGACGAGAGCCGGCATGGTGACTTCTTCCCACTTGTTCGTCGGGTGATAGTGATGAATGTACCATTTGCCGTTCAGTCCGCGATAGAGACCGTCGATGTTGCTGGCTGGGAATAATCGCCGGAACATTTCCGTCACATCGGGCTCATCGGCAGGACGAGACCAATGCTCAGGGCGAGCATGAAATCTGGCGACCGAGAAGTACCACATCATTTCTGTGACGACAGCCTCGAGCTCTTTGGCGAAGGCGTGAATCTTGTCTGGCTCGATTTGGATCACGTCTATCCTCCTGTTCAGGTCGGTGGCGCAAAGCCGTTGCACTATACAACAATTGGGTGCTGGTGGCCAGTTAAAAAACGCCGTACAATGTTGGTATGAGCAGCGGCATCAAAAAAGACCTCGACGACTTTTACATCTACTTAGAGGTGGCCGAGCAAAAATCTGATTTAACCATCCGCAATTACCGCCACTACCTACACCGCTTTCTTGATTTTGTTGAGGCTAAAGGGGTCGGTAGCGTCGAGGCTATCACCGAGGAGCTCGTGACCGGTTTTCGCGTGTGGCTAAACCGCTACCGTGACGAGCAAGGTGAACCGCTAAAAAAAGTAACGCAAAACTACCACGTCATCGCCATTCGAACCTTCTTGCGCTACCTGGTCAAGCGCGGCCGAACGGTGTTGGCCCCTGACCAGCTGGACCTGGGTAAAGCCGAACCGCGACAAATCCAGTTTTTGGAAAATGATGAAGTTGAACAGTTGATGCACGCCTACGGCGGCGACGGTATAGCGAGCCTTAGGAACCGCGCTATTTTGGAGATGCTCTATTCAACCGGCCTGCGCGTATCAGAGTTGGCCAGGTTGGGGAGCAAAAATATAAACCTGGAACGCGGCGAGTTCAGCGTCATTGGCAAAGGCAAAAAAGAGCGCATTGTCTTCTTATCCCAGGACGCCGCGTTTCACCTCGGCCGGTACTTGTCTGCTCGTCAGGACGACGACCCCGCGTTGTTTATTCGTCACACCAAAACCGGCCCGGCATTGGAAATAGACCAGTCGGGCGGCTTGTCAGTGCGCGCCATTGAGCGCATCGTTGACCAAGCGGCGCAGCAGGCCGGCATTACGAAGCGCGTTTTTCCCCATGCCCTGCGCCATTCGATGGCCACTGACTTGCTCGTAAACGGCGCAGACCTGCGCAGCGTGCAAGAGATGCTCGGCCATTCCTCGGTCACGACCACACAGGTCTACACTCACTTAACCAACCAACACTTGAAAGAGGTGCACCAGGCCTTTCATCGCAGGCGAAAAAGCGCAGCGGACGAACCGGATAATAAACCGGGTGAGACAACTGAAGATTGATTGCGCCTGACGATTTGCTACAATTATCTTCGCACTAAGTCACCGGTCCGATCGGGCCACATTGTTCTTTTTGGAGGTGGCGATGGAACTAAACGAGAAGACTATAGTAAGATTTGCGTTACTGTTCTGCGTGCTCATGGCCGTGCTGATTGCGGTGATAATCCTGCTCATCCGCCACGACTACTCCCAGCTGGCTGAGCGTTTTTCTCTTCGCGCTCTGCCGTAATCCAAAAAGCGGACGATTGCTCGTCCGCTTTTCTTAAGTGCGTATTACACTGGTGCCCTCCCTTTTGGATACAAGGCGCGCAGGGCACGTTCCATACGCATACGCTCAAGTCGGCTGCCGGTGGGATCTTCGGCTTGGCCGTCAGCTTTCAAAAATTTTTTAATAGACTCGATTTTGCCTTCACCGACAACATGTGCGGCGTGGACAATCGGAACCATGGGGTCCGGAATGTATTTGGTTTTGATATGTACGGTGGCATGTGCCATCTCTTCTCGCCCTCCTTACAGACGATTATATTAGTATACTCTTGACAAGTAAGTTTGTCAAGTTCTCATACTAATCATGATAATATGCCCTGAACTTCCCCCTACCTTGCACTGGGAGCCTGCTCTATTTGCACAGGAGGCTAGTTTTTATTAGCCTCGATGTTGCCATCGAGCCACTGCTCGGGGTTCTACAAAGGCTGCTATAGAAAAACCGGGCGATGGAGCTGCCCGGTCGATGTCAATTCGTGTTGATTTTTCGCATTGTGCTGGGTGTTGGCTCTTCTGGCTGAATGCTCTGGGCGTTGCCATGACGGCTCAGTATGGCGACGAGACAGGTGATGAGCGAGGCGCAGAACAGAACGGGAAAGACGCTCGCGAACATTTCAGCCCTCCGGCCAAAATAAAAGACGATAAGTGACGGCTTGGTGCAAATACAAGGGTAAACTTTATCAAAAAATGGAGAGTAACGCAAGGTGCGGAAGGCTGCTAGACTAAAGGAAATGGCTAAACCGCTCAGTGCTCACCGCGTTGTTCTCGCCTCCTTTGCGGTGGATTTTTTGGATGTAGTGCTCAATTTGGCCGTGGCTATCCTGTCCAGCAGTGCTGTTATGTTGGCCGAGAGCTTGCAGGGAGCAAGCGACCTTTTGGCCACTGGTTTACTCCTTATTGGTCTGCGCCAAGCCAAGCGTCCAGGCGGACGCAAATACCCTTACGGCCGCGGCCGCGAACTGTACTTTTGGACGCTCATTTCGACATTGGTCATGTTGGCCGGCAGCGCCACCATGTCCGTCTGGAGCGGCCTACAGCATTTGCTGCATCCCGTACCGCTGCAGAGTATCCCGCTGGCACTAGCGGTTGTATTGGTTGGCCTTGTCAGTAACAGTTATGCCTTGTCACTCAGTTTGCGGCGGCTGCACGCGCCGTCGCCAGAGCTGAAGCTGACTGAGGCCATCACCCGCTCGCCGTACATTGAAACCAAAGTCACCCTGGTGCTTGATTTGATGGGCACTGTCTCGGCTACTTTTGGCCTGATCGCGCTGTTGGCGACGCTCATGACCGGCAATGTCCGCTACGATGGCTTCGGCGCCATTGTGATTGGCTTGACCATCGCCACCTTGGCTTGGCTGCTGGCGGTTGAGGTGAAAGAGCTACTGATCGGCCGCGCCGCGGGTAGTACGGCGCTGACCGAGATTCGCCGGGCCGTGCTGAGTGTGCCAGAAGTAAAAGATATCGTTGACCTGCAAACCATGTACCTTGGCCCTGAGCAAATTTTGATCGATGTCGAAATTACACTTGCCACATGCCTGTCTACCCGCACAATCGAAGGCGTCATCCGCCGTATTCAAACCGCGGTCAAAGCTAAAGTACCGGCCGCCAGCCAAGTCCACGTCGGCCTCGACCGTCCACAGAAGGCGTAGCCAGTCGACCCGTGGCTTGAAATCTGTTAAAAATAGGTCATGTCAACTGTCTCTATTGGTCTGGTCGGGCTGCCGAACGTCGGGAAATCGACGTTATTTAATGCGCTCGTCAAAACCGCCCAGGCCGAAGCGGCCAATTTTCCGTTCTGCACGATTGAGCCAAACACCGGCGTGGTGGCGGTGCCGGACGACAAACTGACCGAGCTGGCGCGCGTGGCCAAGTCTGGTCGGATCGTGCCAGCCACTGTCACTTTTATTGATATTGCCGGCCTGGTGGCTGGTGCGCACAAAGGCGAGGGACTGGGCAATGCCTTTTTGAGCCATATCCGCGAGTGTGCCGCCATTGCCCAAGTGGTGAGGGTGTTTGCCGACCCAAACGTCATCCACGTATCCGGGGCACCAAACCCGGTTGATGATGTAGCGACGATTGGCCTGGAGCTGCTGTTGGCCGATATGCAGAGCCTCGAGAAAGCCGTCCAGCGGGCCGATAGCGCCTTGAAGGGGGCGGGGGCGAGCAAGGAGGCAGTCGCGCGGGCAACGGTCTACCACAAACTGGCAGAGGCCGTTTTAGCTGAACGGCCAGTCCGGTCGGTTGATTTGGAGCCAGAGGAAGAACCGTATCGACGCGAGCTGCAGCTACTGACCGCCAAACAAATGCTCTATGTGGCCAATGTTGGTGAAGAGCAGGCGGGGGAGTCGGCCGAGCAGGTGCTGGTCGCCAGTCATCTAGCCGAAGGTGGGCTGACGGCGGAAACGCTACTGCCGCTGTCGGCCAAGGTGGAGGCTGAGCTGGCCAGTTTACCAGCAGCCGAGCAGCCGGAGTATCTGAGTATGCTCGGTCTGAAACGGTCAGGGCTGGATCGTCTGATCCAGGCGGCCTACCGCTTGCTTGGTTTGCAATCCTTTTATACGGCCGGAGAGCTTGAGGCGCGGGCTTGGACGATTGCCGCCGGCACAACGGCTGAAGATGCCGCGGCCGAAATTCACACCGATTTTAAAAAGAAATTTGTTAAGGCTGAAGTGACGGCTTACGCTGATTTTATTGCGCTCGGCGGCTGGTCCGGGGCTCGGACGGCGGGTAAGGTGCGCCTTGAAGGCCGCGACTACGTCATGCGGCCGGACGACGTCGTCTATTACCGCGTGAGCGCGTAAAAAGGTTCTGGCACGAAGTGACAGGTTCTTACTTTAAAATTGGCGCCTAAGCCATAAAATGATCCGACGGTGTGACCGTATTTAACGCGGTATGTTAAATTATCATGAACTATACGCTGAGCTGGGCACCTGGCCGTGGCAGATAGCGATTAAACGCTGGTGCGGCAGGCTGAGCCACGGTTCTGCAGCTGGCAATGTCGAAGTGACCGAAACAGCCAACCAGTTATTGGGCCGAGCGGCGCAGGTCTGGCAGCCGCGATTGCGCTTGAGTTGCGGCCGGTCAAGCCGGAAGCGCTCGCTGAGACCGGGCGGCATTGCCTGAATGGCGTCGAGCAATTTGCGGCTGACCAGGTGATCTGGGTGACTACATTCGGTGCACTGTTTTGGCAGCAGTTCGACCTGAAGGGTGGTGAGCGGAACTTGCTGGCGCAGCCGCGCCAGCTCCGGCAAACGTTGCCAGAGGCGCTGCCAGTGGCCGTCTCGGACTGGTCGGCTCTCGGCCAAAAGTGGTCGATTGGCCTGCTGCAGGCGAGCGATAATCGGCAGCTCTGCCGGGCTGAGACTGCCAGGCCAAAGCAGCAGCTGTCCGTCGCTGCCAGCGTGATCTAAGAGGTGTAGCTCGGGCTCTTGGTAACTGAGCTGGCGAGGGGCGAAACCGCGCTTGCGGTAGATGTCGGTCACCAGTCGTTTAGCGGCCTGGCGGGCTGGCGCCGGGCCGCTGATGATTACCAAACTTTGGCTGAGCGTCGGTTCAAGCTGGCGCCAGAGCTGCTGTCCGGTTGGCAGCAGGTCGTAGCTTGTTGGCTGCCCAGCCGGCAGGCTGGCGGTCAGCAGCTGCGGCCGATGGGCGGGCCAAGCTTGCCAGGATAGCTTGAGACCGGCTTGACGACTAAGCTGCTGGCCGGCCGGTGATAGCAGCGTGGCTATAAGAAGCTCTCCTAAGCGTTCAGGATAGATCGCCAAAGTCTGGGATCCCGACTCGCCAATCAGACGAACTCGTGTCGGTTCTACGAGCACCTCCACGGCCTCAATCGAGCTCAATTCAGCTAGCAACTGGGCCAGTAGCGGCAGGACCACCGCGGGCTGGCTGTGACGATGCGGCTCTGGCAGACGAGTTACGAGCCGAGAGTTAGGTGTAAACCGCAAACTCCTCTCGGTTAATGTGAAGCGGCCGAGAAACGGCAGTTCGGCCTGCCCGCTGTTTTGGAGGGTCAAAAAGACGGCATCAACAATTGCCCGGTCTAGCGCCTGATGCTCTGCCCGCTCCTCATTCATGACCTAAGTATATCAGAGTTAGTTGTTGGCCTTGTCAGCCGCCAGAGCGACGGGTAGGGTCAAGACATATCAACTTGGCGCCCTCACGCCAGCTCGATACGCCACACGAGAGGTAAGGGAGGTTTTATGGCGCTCTACCGGCAGTACCGGCCGCAGCGCTTTGCTGATGTGGTTGGCCACACGGCCGCCAAGCAAACCATCCAGCAGGGACTAAAAGAAGGCAAACCAGCCGGCAGCTACCTGTTTGTTGGTCCGCGCGGCATCGGCAAAACGACGCTCGCTCGACTGATTGCTATTTCGCTCAACTGCAGCAATTTTGACGCTCAAACCGGCGAGCCCTGTTTGACCTGCGACAGTTGCCTGGCCGTGGTGGCCGGCAATCACTTAGATGTGCTGGAAATTGACGCTGCGTCTAACCGTGGCATTGACGAAATTCGTGCTCTCAAAGAGACGGTGGCGCTGCAGCCCAGCCAGGGCAAGCGGCGGGTCTTTATTATTGACGAAGTGCACATGCTGACCAAAGAGGCTTGGAATGCGCTCCTCAAGACGCTTGAGGAGCCGCCAGCGCACGTCGTGTTTATTTTGGCGACCACCGAGGTAAGCAAAGTACCGGCGACGATTATATCGCGCTGCCAGCGTTTCGATCTGCGCCCGGCTGATGTGACCGAAACGGTCGCTGGCTTGGAACGCATTTTGGCCGGTGAACAACGCGTGGCTGAGCCGGCGGCGGTTGAGTTGTTGGCGTTGCAGGCCTCAGGCGGCCACCGCGACGCGGCCTCGCTGTTGGAGCAGGCCTTGATTTATCAACAAACGGGCGCGCTGACAGCGGCTGGCATTACGGCGGCACTCGGTTTGCCCGACCGCCAAGCGGTCATTAGCGTGCTTCAAGCACTGTCAGACGGCGACGTCAGCCTGATGCTGCAGCGGCTGCGAGCACTCGAGACGTCTGGAGCCCAGGCGCCGGAGGTGGGTCGGTTACTGCTGCTGTTTTGGCAGGCCATGCTTCATCTGCACTACCAATCGACGCTCAACGCTACCATTCTCAATGTAACTGCGGCAGAGGCTGAGCAGCTGCAGGCACTGGCCAAGCCATGGTCGGCGCCAGTGTTGCTACAAGGCTTGCGCGAGATTCTCGACCTTGGCAACCAAATTAAACAGTCGCCGCTGCCATTTTTGCCGCTGGAGTTGCTGCTCTTAAAACTGCATCAACCGAATGAAACGCCTGCACGACCGCAACTCACGCCGCGACCAACTGTGGCCGCCGTGCCGCGGCCGCCAGATATAGCGCAAACAGCGGTAGTACCTCAAGTCGCGTCTGTTGAAGAACCAGTCAGAGCTTCCAACCTGGCCAATGATGTTCCAACCACACCGCCAGTCGCCGCGCCAGCGGGTGATCTGGCCAGCAAGTGGCCTGCCTTACTCGAACTACTGCGGGCCAAAAACACCTCTGTCGCGGCCCTCATGCGTGAGGCTAATCCGGGCACTGATCGGGATGGTAAACTGCAATTGATCGTCAGATTCAGCTTTCATCAGAAAAAACTGGCCCAGGCCGAGAACCGGCAGATTATTGAGGAGGCACTGGCATCACTGCTTGGCCGTCCAACCCTGGTTACGGTGGTCTTGGCTGATCAAGCCACGGTCGTTGCACCTGCTGATACGAACACGGCTGAAGAAGATATTGATCAACTAGTCAACGACGTCCTTGGCGGCCAACCGCTTGGTTGATGCATTGGGGACAAGCTGGGGATAGGGTGGGGAAAGCGCAGACGCTAGCGTGTTGATAAATCGGCACTTGACCGGTTTGTTAGACTAGGTGCAGACAATAAAAAAGGGTGAGGAGAGCTGTGGCTAAAGAAGGGTCCCCCGTGCGGTCGAATCGTGATGGGCGGCGAGACGGTGGTTCGAGCACGGTGGTGACGATGCTGCCACAGGCTGCGGTGAGGATTCCGCCGCAAAACGTCGAGGCTGAGACCTCGGTTATTGGTGCGCTGATGCTGGACGGCGAAGCGATTATTAAAATCGCCGAAGTGGTCAATCCGGAGGATTTCTACCGCCCCGATCACCAGCTGATCTTTGAAGCCATCACCCGCCTGTTTGAGAAGCGTCAGCCAATTGACGTGTTGACCGTGACCGAGGAGCTGGAGAAGCAAGGTAAACTGGACCAAGCCGGCGGTGCTTCGACCTTGGCCGCCGCCGTGGCGGCCGTGCCGACGGCCACAAATGTGCGTCACTACGCTCAGATTGTTCGCGAGAAGGCGGTGTTGCGCCGCATCATCAGCGCCGGCACGGGCATTGCCGAACTGGGCTATCACGAAGATATGGAGATTGCGGCGGTGCTGGACCAGTCGGAGCAGCAGTTGTTTCAGGTTTCTCAGCGTTTCTTAAAAAACAACTTCACGCCGATTGCCGATATTTTGTCCGAAAGTTTTGACCGCATTGATAAGCTGCACCAGAATAAAGGGGAGCTGCGCGGTACGCCAACTGGCTTCCACGACATGGATAATTTGCTGGCTGGCCTGCAAGCGTCTGATTTAATTATTTTAGCCGCCCGACCTGGTATGGGAAAAACCAGTTTGGCCTTAAATATTGCTGAGCATGTCGCCTGTGACAAGCACATTCCGGTTGCCGTTTTTTCGCTGGAGATGAGCCGTGAGCAGCTGGTAGACCGTCTGCTCTGCTCGCAGGCCGGGATTGACCTCTGGAAGCTCAGAACGGGTAATTTGCAAGACGATGACTTTCAGAAATTAGGCATTGCTATGGGCATGCTGTCTGAAGCGCCGATTTTTATTGACGACTCCGCGATGGCCACGGCCATGGAGGTGCGGGCCAAAGCCCGTCGGCTGCAAATGGAGCAAGGTGGCAAACTGGGCCTGGTTGTTATTGACTACCTGCAGCTGATGGTCGGCGGCGGTAAAAATTACGCCGATAACCGCGTGCAGGAGGTGTCTGAAATTAGCCGCTCGCTGAAGGCACTGGCCCGCGACCTGAATGTACCCGTACTGGCACTGTCGCAGCTGTCACGCACGGTTGAATCACGTCGCCCGCAAATTCCCCAGCTGTCCGATTTACGTGAATCCGGCTCGATTGAGCAGGATGCTGATGTTGTCATGTTCATCTACCGCGAAGAGTACTACGATCAGTTAGAGAAGAAGGAAACGACTCGCCCCGGTATTGCCGATTTGTTTGTGGCCAAACATCGTAATGGTCCGACCGGTAAAATCGAACTGTTCTTCAAGAAAGAATGGACCAGTTTCCAAAATTTGGATCAGCGGCACGGTACAACACCGGTGCCAGAACAGGTGGATTAAGATGACGACGGTACTTGTGGCGCGCACCTTTCAGCCGTTCGGGCGGGCGGAAGAGCTGTTGCTCGCCAACGCGGCCGAATTGGCCGATGTGGTGTTGGCAATAGTGCAGGACAGCGGCAAACAGGCGAGCGAAACTCTGAAGCTCGTCAGCCAGCATGCCCCGCACGCTCGAATGTCGACTGAAACCGAGACGCTGGAGCTTATTCGTCAGCTGCGGCCGGATGTTGTGGTGCTGCCAGACGAGGAAAGCCTGGTTGGCCTACGCCAACTCCTGACTGAGCAGGGTTTGCCCACGCCGCTCTTAGTTGACCCCCTTGACATGGGCTAGCCTAAGGTATATACTAATATAATCACTTAAGAAATGAAGTGAGGTTCGCACCTAATCAAATTAACAACACGGGTGTGGAGAAACGAGCGCAGCTACCCGGTGCGTTCATTCCTCCACGTAGGTGTCCGCCACGGCCTTTAATTTATTCAAGTGCCGTTTAATGCGTGTCACACCTTCCCGTGGACCAATTGTTTCCCCCTCCGCGAACTGAGACTAGCCAGAAGGCTGTCATGGTTCCGCTTTGTTCCTTCAGATTATTGCGAGGGAGGGGTAACCTCACCGCTTGTGGCAACCGCTGCAGGCGGTGATTTTTTTATCACGAACGCAGTGAGTGAAAAAGTTATTTATCACGAACGCAGTGAGAGGTTCTTAATGCCCCAAAGAGCTTTCGCTCTTTGGGGTCCCATTGGCCGAAACAAAACATGCCGCCTCAACAAAAAAACCGCCTGTCAGCGGCTTCTCAAAAAGAGAGGAATTCTTAACTATTAATGATACGGCAACATCAGGGTGCTGCCAATATTGGCGGCCAGCTGCTCGCTTGTTAAGGTGAAAAAGGAGTTGTCCTTCTAACGTCTCGCTGGGGAGGTTGAGGCATGGTTTACCTGATTCGCCTGCTGCGCAAGCACAGGCAACAAGCGCAGTTTCGCCTGGACAAGACAGCGCCTGAGTTCAACCGTTTGTTCCGAGCGTACATCCAACCCAACGAGCTTCAACTTATCCGGTTGTTGCTTTATCTCATGGCCCGTACGACTCTGAACGAGCTGCGCCGAAGTTTCACGGAAGAGTTTCCCGACATCCGTTGGACCGATAGCTTTTGGTCTGACCTGGAGAATATTCAGACAGACGAACGGCTGCGCATGCCGCTTACAATCTCCTGCTTGGCGCGGTGTGAGCTTTCTAGCTGTGCCGATGACAGTGACCAGCAGGCTGCTAACCTCCACGAAGCGCTTCGCGCAAAGGCCCCGTGTCTGCCTGTCACCGTCGGATCGCCCACTCTTGATGGCGAGCTCAACCGTGTACTTGTCGCCACCTGACAGCTTGCTCAACTTTGGCCGCCTGAACCTAGGCGGCCTTTATACTATCTCAAGAGCTTGGCAATTCTGGCGGAGGCTATGTACTCGAATAAAAAATCCCGCTGAAGTGGGATGGGGTTACTTCCCCCTATATGTTGTGCGGGTGCAGCCAGTTGTCCCACGCGTCCGGGGCGACGTATAAGAGCATGAGGCAGATACCGAAACAGATGAGGGCAGGGATGGCCATCCAGGCCAATACGTGCCACATCGGATGACGTTGCACAACGACCTCCTTGCACGACAAAGAACGAGTTATTAAAAATTATTAAATTATTCGGTGCGCTTGTCAATAGCCTCAGCAGTGCGCTTCGTGTTATGATTTGAGCGTGTCAGATCTACTGACTAATCTTAACCCCGCCCAACGCGAAGCGGTGACAACCACCGAAGGGCCGGTTTTGGTATTGGCCGGCGCCGGCAGCGGCAAAACTAAGACCCTGACCCATCGCATCGCTTACTTGGTAGAGCAGGGCAAAGCTTCTCCCGAGGAGCTCTTTATCGTCACCTTCACCAATAAAGCAGCCGGCGAGATGCGCGGACGGGCCGAGGCCTTGCTCGGCGGCAGCCTTAAATTGCCTTGGTTGGGCACTTTTCACGCGCTCTGCGTCAAGCTGCTGCGTCGCGAGATGACCCAGCTTGGTCGGCCAGCCAACTTTGTTATTTACGACAGCGGCGACCAAGAGCAGGTCATTAAACAGGTGCTGGTTACGCTTGGTCTGAATCCGAAAGTTTATGCG